>JBDLTG010000123.1:0-20930 GCA_039805885.1 Bacteroidota bacterium | reverse complement strand
CTATTGGAACTTTGATTGTATCACAATCCATCGAAAGACAAGGAAATCGCGGTGGTTTTGTAAAATTCGAAACTCCTTCCTTTGCTAAAAAAAATTCCTAACTTGATTATTTTATTTATAAATTAGTAAATTCAAATTATTTGGATTAAAAAAATAAATGATATTTTTTCTGTTAATAATTAAACCTTTTATTCTGTTTATTGTCTTATAACCATAACTTTTAACATAAATCAAGAAAAAAATGAAAAAATTAATTATTGCCGCATTATTAGTTGTTGGAGTATCCAGTTTTGCTCAAGACAACACTGACCGACCACAAAGATCAAACATGACTCCTGAGCAGCGTTCAGAACAGCGTATCGCAAGAATGACTAAAGATCTAAACCTGGATGCTAAACACCAAGAGCAACTAAAACAACTTTACGCTGAACAAGCCAAGGCTAGAGAAGCCCAAAGAGCAAATGCAACAGACAAGAAAGATCAAGGCAGAGAAAATATGGAGGCGCAGAGAAAAGCAACAGAAGAAAAAATGGCTGCTATCTTAACTCCTGAACAATTGACAAAGTGGAAAGCTAGCCAAGATAAAATGAGAGAAAGAATGCAAGAGAGAATGGGTGATAGACAAGGTGGCGGAATGGGCGACAGACCACAAGGTGGTGGTGGCAATATGGAAAACTAAAAAAAAAGCTTCGAGTAGTTCTCGAAGCTTTTTTTTGCTCTTTTAAATTATAACGTTTTTGAAACTTTATCAATTGCATTTATAGTAAAATCCAAATCTTCATAAGTCAAAGCATCGGTTATAAACCAAGTTTCGTAAGCTGAAGGTGCAATATAAATTCCTTCCTGCAACAATCCGTGGAAAAATTTCTTGAACGTTACATTATCTCCCTTAGCTGCAGTTTGAAAATCAACAACAGGACTCGCGTCAAAATGTACCGAAATCATTGAACCTACTCTATTAATTGTAAAAACAATATTATTCGCTTTTAAAACCTTTTCAATTCCAGCTGCTAAATAAGCTGTTTTTTCTTCTAATCTTTGAAAAATAGCTGCGTCATTATTTAAAGATTCTAACATTGCTAGTCCCGCAGCCATCGCTAATGGATTTCCTGACAAAGTTCCCGCCTGATAAACCGGTCCAAGTGGAGCCAAATAATTCATGATTTCTTCACGAGCAGCAAATGCACCTACCGGCAATCCGCCACCAATTACTTTTCCAAAACAAACAATATCAGCTTTGATATTCAATAATTCCTGAGCACCACCTTTAGCTAATCGAAAACCAGTCATTACCTCATCAAAAATCAGTAAAATATCGTTCTCAGAACACAATTGGCGTAAGCCTTCTAAAAATCCTTTATTTGGTGGCACACAACCCATATTTCCCGCAATAGGTTCTACTATGATAGCAGCAATTTCGTTAGGATTAGCTTCGATTAAACTTCGTACATTCTCTAAATCATTGTATTTAGCCAATAAAGTATCCTTGGCCGTTCCTGCAGTAACACCAGGACTATTAGGTGTTCCAAATGTCATTGCACCACTTCCAGCCTGAATCAGGAAAGAATCAGAATGTCCGTGATAACAGCCAGCAAATTTTATAATTTTATCTCTTTTAGTAAATCCACGAGCTAATCTTACCGCGCTCATACAAGCCTCAGTACCTGAATTTACAAAACGAATTTTATCAATATTAGGAACCATCGATACCGCCAAAGCAGCTATTTTAGTTTCTAATTCCGTTGGCATCCCAAAAGAAGTTCCCAGTTTAGCTTTCTCCGTTACCGCCTGAACTACAGGTTCAAAAGCATGCCCAAGAATCATTGGCCCCCAAGAATTAATATAATCAATCAATCGGTTTCCATCTTCATCATACAAATAAGCACCTTTAGCTTGTTTTACAAAAATAGGCGTTCCTCCTACTGATTTGAATGCTCTAACTGGCGAATTTACTCCTCCCGGAATTACTTTTTCTGCTTCAGCAAATAGCTGACTACTTCTTTGGTATAACATTTTTAATTTTAGAATTTAGAGTTCAGATTTTAGAATTCAGATTTAAATTACAAACTTAAGCCTTGATTTCTTTCCAACTCATTAAAATATTTTTGAAACTTAATATTGGCAAAACTAATTTATTTTCAGTTTTTGCCCCACAAAAAGGGTACTATCTGATAGTTTATTTTTTCGTTTTAAATCGTCAACTAATACATTGTATTTTTTTGAAATAGAATATAAAGTATCTCCTTTTTGCACTTCGTAAAAACCATCGCCTCTGGAATCCATCGCAATAATTCTTCTATTCTGATTATCAACAGGCACATAGTTCGTTCCTAAAACCTGAGCATCATATTGGCCTAAATTATAACGCTCAATATACGAAATCAATTTATCCGGGTATTGGGAATCGGTGGCATAACCTGCTCTTCTTAAGCCTTTTGCCCAAGCACGATAATCGTCTTTATCTAATTCGAACAAACTGGCATATCTGCCCTTACCCGTTAAAAACAAGGCGTGATCCCTATATGATTCAGATACTTTATTGTATTTTCTAAAACATTCCTGACTACTATCATCATCATGATTTACAGTATCTCCTGTCCAATCGGCATGGCATTTTATACCAAAATGATTGTTAGCACTCACCGCTAAATTGCCTCTTCCTGCTCCTGATTCTAAAATCCCCTGAGCCAAAATAATACTGGCAGGAATTCCATACGCCTTCATATTATTCATTGCAATGTCTTTGTATTGCAACACATAATTGTTAACTACATCATTGGTAACCACCGTTCTTGAGGACGATTGTATCACTTCAATTCGGCTTTTACTAGTCTTATTTTGTTTTGTTTTTTGGGAATAGGTATTTTTCGTAGCTCCTTTTTTAGTTGTTACAATTGGAGATTTTGTAGCATGACAACTAATAAGAGTTAAGGCAATAAATAAAAGTAAGCTTTTCTTAAACATTGATAGCTATTGTTGGTAATTGTTTGCTTTTTAATTTCACATTCATTCCTCGAATTCCTTGAAGGCCTCCAGTATGAATGAGTAAAATATTAGAATGAGCCGGAAAATAATTCTTTTGTATCAAATCTATAACGCCAAAAACCATCTTTCCAGTATAAATAGGATCTAACGGAATTTGATTATCACTATAAAACGTATTGATAAAATCTATCAAATCTTCATTTACCTTGCCATATCCTCCAAAATGATAATCAGTTATTAACTCCCAATTATCATTTTGCACAAAAATACGGATTTCATCTTGTAAAAAATCGCCTTTTAAAGCTGGAAATCCTAAAACTTTTTGATGTGGTAACGCGCTATTAATAATTCCTGAAATGGTTCCGCCTGTTCCTACTGCACAACAAATATAATCAAACTCACGGTCTTCCTCTGTTAAAATCTCTTCACAACCTTTTATAGCCAATGCATTCGTTCCGCCTTCGGGAATCAGGAAAAAATCGCCAAACTTCAGTTTCAACTCCTCTAAAAAGGAAGGTTCACTTTTTGACCGATAGGCTTCCCGAGAAACAAATTCAAATTGCATTCCGCATTCCTGAGCAAACTGCAGGGTGGGATTCGCTGCAATTTTATCTTTCAATTCATCGCCACGGATAATCCCGATAGATTGAAAACCATTTTCTTTTGCTGCAAAAGCAACTGCCGCAATATGATTGGAGAAAGCACCTCCAAAAGTGAGCAGCGTTTTTTTATTTTCAGCTTTCGCCTGAAGCAAATTGTACTTTAACTTTCGAAACTTATTTCCCGAAACCACAGGATGAATTAAATCTTCCCTTTTGATGGTAAGCGAAATAAAATTAGGAAATTGGATATGTAACTTCTGATTCAAGACAACTATTTTTAGCAAAGGTAAAACTTATACCGATATAAATAAGGGAACACCGATGAAACTGGTTTCAGCCACTAACCTGTCTGCCGACAGGCAGGTTCACGAATGATTTTTCAAATCTTTGAACTAAAAAAACTTAACAAATCTTTGCGAAAACCTTTCTGCTCTTTGCGGTAAAATTCTATTATTTTGATCGAAACAAATACTTATAAAAACTAAAAAAGCGTCTCTTTTTTAGATAATCCAAATTAGATTCATTCGTATAAGCCTCTCTTTCAAACGAAATATTTCGATAGGCATGATTTTTGTTGCTGTATTGCAATAAGCGAACCAGATATTCCAGAAAATACCAAATAAAAAAAGGAAGTATTAATAGTTCTAATTGTTGTCGTAAATGAATGCGTTCGTGATTGATAAAAACAGGGTTTTCTTTATCAATCCGATATTTTAGAAACACAAAGGGATAAGCCGTCAATCCGCGGAAACCTTTTGGTATTAAATACTTGTTAACAACAAAAAACATTGGTTTTTAAATTTATAAATTTGTAAAAATTGACTGTTGTTGTTGGAATTGCAAAGGCAAAAAATAAAATCTATATATGATTGAACAAAGTAATGAAAATAAATTAATTGAAGGCGAAGATTTCTATTATACTCCTGAAGGATACAAATGTTTTACAGAAAAGTATCATTTAAAAAGAGGTTATTGTTGTAAAAGTGGTTGCCGTCATTGTCCTTATGGATTTGATAAGAAAACAGGAACAAACAAAAAATCACTATAAAAAACAATTCAATGTAAATCTTTCTCTTTCGTTTATCGTATATAAAAACAGAACCCATTTTATTTATATATTTAGTAATCAAATAATTGAATCATGAAAACAATCAAAATAGTACCGCTATTATTTCTTTTTCTATTGAGTGCCTGTAGCTCGATAAGAGTTAACTCGGATTACGATAGTCGTGTTGATTTTAGTCAATACAAAACCTATGCTTTCCACAAAAAAGGTATTGACCGAGTTGCTTTATCTGAATTAGACAAAAAAAGAATTCTACACGCCATCGATAATGAATTGACCAACAAAGGAATGAGCAAAAGCGACAATCCTGATTTACTGGTAAATATCTTCACCAAAGAAAGAGAACAAATTGACGTAAACCAATTCAATATGGGTTGGGGATACGGTTGGGGATGGGGATGGAATCCTTATTTCTGGGGCGGTAACAGCTACGTTACTTCATCAACACAAGGAACACTTTATATCGATTTAATCGATGCTAAGAAAAAAGAGTTAATTTGGGAAGGAGAAGGAATGGGAATTCTAACCGAAAACAGAAAAGAGAAAGAAAAACAAATCAATGAGTTTGTTGCTAAAATCCTGGCACAATTCCCTCCTACTGAAACAAAAAAATAAATCTTTTATCCATAACTAAAGAATCTGTATATTTGTAATACAATCATAAAAGATGAACAACACTATTATCATACGTATCGCAATTAACATTATTATTCAATAATAATGACGGAGTGTTATGTAAATAAGTAATCAAGATACCATTTATCAAACCTCCCACAACGGGAGGTTTTTTTATACCTATAAAACATGAATCTATTTAGCCAAATACAAGAAGCCAAGAAACAATTGCAAGATGTGGTAATGGCAACGCCTTTGTCGGAAAACTTAAATTTATCTAATGAATTTGCTGCCCGAATTCTGTTAAAAAGAGAAGATTTACAAACCGTACGCTCTTATAAAATTAGAGGTGCTTATAATAAAATCAGTACACTAAGTGCCGAAGAACAAGAGCAGGGTGTAATATGTGCCAGCGCTGGAAACCATGCGCAAGGCGTAGCTTATTCTTGTAAATTGCTTCAAATAAAAGGCAAAATATACATGCCAAAAACTACTCCGAAACAAAAGGTAAAACAAGTTAATCTTTTTGGCGGTTCCTTTGTCGAAATTGTGCTTACAGGAGACACTTTTGACGATGCCTATGCAGCTGCAATGGCTGATGCCACCAAAAACAAAATGGCTTTCATTCATCCTTTTGACGATCTAAAAGTTATTGCCGGTCAGGGAACTGTAGGTCTCGAAATTCTGGAAAGCTATAAAAAACCTATTGATTATGTTTTTGTTCCCATTGGCGGTGGCGGACTGGCTTCGGGACTTTCGGAAGTTTTTAAACATTTAAGCCCCGATACTAAAATCATTGGAGTGGAACCTGAAGGTGCTTCTTCGATGAAAACCTCTATTGACAATGGAAAGGTCACCATTTTAGAAAACATAGATAAATTTGTAGACGGAGCTGCCGTAAAACAAGTAGGGAAAATAACTTTTGACATTTGTAAAAAGAACCTAAGCGATATTATCCTTGTTCCTGAAGGAAAAGTGTGCACGACCATTTTGCGACTGTACAATGAAGAAGCCATGGTAGTGGAACCTGCAGGAGCATTAACCATTTCGGCACTGGATTTATATAAAGAAAAAATAAAAGGAAAAACCGTTGTTTGCATTGTTAGCGGAAGTAATAATGATATTGAACGCACCGCCGAAATAAAAGAACGTTCTTTACTCTACGAAGGATTGATGCATTATTTTATGATTCAATTTCCGCAGCGTCCCGGTTCTTTAAAAGAATTTGTAAATGATATTTTAGGCCCTGATGACGACATTACGTATTTTCAGTTTACCAAAAAAAACAGCCGCGAAGTGGGTCCTGCCGTTGTTGGTTTGGAACTCAAAAATAAAAACGACATCATTGCGATAAAAACAAAAATGGAAAACAAAGGATTTGAATACAAATACCTGAACGAAAAACAAGATTTATTCAATCAACTAATTGGCTAAAAAGACTATCGCATTTCTTTATCTTTGCAATCCATATACCTGAAAACATGAGTCCTTTAACCGACATCAAAACCCTTGACGACATCAAATTACTTGTAGATACTTTTTATACTAAAGTAAGGGAAGACGACTTGATTGGTCCCGTTTTTAATGAAAAGATAGGCAATCAATGGCCAGCACATTTAGAGCGAATGTATCGTTTTTGGCAAACTATTTTATTAGAAGAACACACCTATTCAGGCAGTCCGTTTCCTCCACACAAGCATTTACCAGTAGCAAAAGAACATTTCAATCGTTGGATGGAAATTTTTACCGAAACCATCAATACTTTATTCGAAGGAACTCTTGCTGAAGAAGCCAAACTCAGAGCCCAAAATATGGCAGAGATGTTCTTTTATAAAATTGAGTATTTCAGAAACGGAGGACGAAATTTTTTCGAAAACTAAGCTGTTCGTTTCTTGGTACTGAAAGCTGTCGGCAGATAGACAGCTTAAAAAGATAATGACCCATTTAATATTTTTTTAATTTATCCGGGTTTTGCCTGCCGTTGAAAATATCCAAAATAATAACTTTATTCCCAGTGCGTTCATATATTATTTTATATGACCAAATACTGATATGGCGGAATTTTTCTTTATTGATAATGGGATCCTTTGAATATTCAAAACGCTCGTCTTGTAATGTTTCTGCCAGTTCTATAATTTTATCTACAACCATCATAGCATTTTGAGGACTATCCACAAGAATATAAAAATAAATACTAGAAAGAGAGTTCTTAGCTTCTTGTGACCAAACTACTTTCATTTTTTCTTTGACAAAATAGATGCACGAACTTGTTCAGAAGTATAAGTTTCTGCACCATCAGCAACAGCATCGCTAATGGATTCTATATGAGCAATATATTGAGATGTAGTCAAGGGTTTGCCCTCAGCTGTAAACGCAACGGTTAGTGAGCCGTTTAAAACCGCATCTATTTGTTCTAATAGATTTTCGTCTTCAACATCTATTAGTTTTTTAATGATCTGATTTTTATGGGCTTCAATGTTCATTATCTTTCATTTAGTATTGTAAAGATACTATTTTTTGAAAACAAATTTGTCTGTACGATTATCTGAAATATAAGATTCAAGAACTACATTTTCACCTGCTTACCTAAATCACTTTCATTTTCAATGACTTTGCCTTCGTATTGTAATTTCCAACCCATGGTATGAGTTAGAATCAGTATTTTAGAAAGTTCACTTATGAGTCGGTTTTGAGCATTGGACTTTAGCGTTGATTTTTCTATTTTCTTGGCTAAATTGGCCTTTACTGATTTATTGATTTTGTTATAATCGTCTCCAGTAAAAGGGTTCAGCTTACTTTGTTGCACATCATAAAACTGAATATCGGGACTGATTTTTATTTCTTCTTTTGGAATGCTTACAATCGTGATGGTTTTATTTTTCTCATCAATATCGTATTTCATTTGGTGCAAATCATAAGCCACCGTCACATCGGCATTGACCACAATAAGTGCTTTCTTTTCGAATGAAAGCATATTCATTAAATATTTTTCCTGATTTTTATAGGTAATTACTTCTGAGAAATGCCCTTCGGTAACGACTAATTTTCCAACGTTTACAATTTGCTGCTGAATCAAATTGGTGTTGTAATCTAATGTACTGTTATCCCCTTTTTTAAATTCACAAAACTTAAAAAGTAAAACAACAATAACTAAAGCTACTAAGCCAACAACTATTTTTCTTATCATAATTAAAAATTCATAAATGGATATTCCGAATGCAATTTCGTTATTCTTATTTGAAGTTTAGCTATAAACTTTTGATGACTTTCGGACTGCGGGTTAAAAGGGCGATGAGACAAACCTTTTTGAATCCCTTCGACTTCATCCATTATTGCAAAAGCGGTTTTTGAAATGGAAGTTTCTTTAAATCGTTGCCAGATGTAATCTATCGCTACTTGACTAGGATGCAACATATCTTCGGCATAAAAACGATAATCCCGTAGTTCGTCCATCATGATTTCGTAACTCGGAAAGTAACTATAAGTTATGAGTTGTGAGTTATGAGCTGAATGAATCGCCGAGATTAAATGCGCTTTACTCAAGGTATTTTCGACAAAGCCATCTTTGATGTGGCGCACTGGCGAAACCGTGAAAATAATTTTAATTTCAGGATTTATAGATTGAAGTAATCGAATCGTTCTGGCTATACTTTCTTCAATTTCAATAACCGATAACAGTTGTTTTTCAAATTGTTTTTGAGGGACTTTATGGCAATTGGCAACAATTTGGTTATTTTCAATATTTCGATACACCCAGGCAGTACCATAGGTAATTTGGAAATGCGTTAATTCAATTATTTGTTGATTTGTTGAATCAAGTAATTGATTTAATGAATGCAGAAAAGCTTCTTTACTGGGATTCGAAAGTTCCGAATGTACTTCAAAACAATGCCATAAATCGTTGTGAAAGAAAATATCACTTTCCGTAAACAGCTCTTTATTTACAACTCTTTCTACTAATCTTTCAATTGAAACAGGATTAAAAATAATCCCAAAAGGATTGCAGCTGTTTTGAAATTTAAAATCATTAAATTTTTCGGCCATGTTTACAGCAAAACAGGAACCTACAGACATAATTTTAGAATCATAATCAATAGGAAAAATACTTTCTGAAATGGGTATTGGCGTACGAAACTGCATGGTAGTTTTTTACCAAAAATAAGTATTATAATATTAATACAAATACTGGATTTTGGAATAATTTGGATTCCCTATACTAGCTTCTGAAACCTGTTCCGTAGGATAATCATCAGCATCGTATTTAAAAGTAGTTTTATAGATATTCGCAGAAGTAATCGTTTCGTCATTAACCATAAGTGTTGATTCTACAACCGTTAAAACAACATTGTTTTTAGACGCTAATACACCACGGTCCAATAATTTATCGTATCCTAAAATACTATAATAGGGATTATTGTAAGTATCATATTCAAAAGTTATTTTAGAACTAGAATCTACGCTTTCACTGACATTATCAAAAACTCGTTCGTCTTTAACTAAATTCTTATTTTTAAAAAACAAAGTTCCGTGATATGCTTTATGCTCTTGATTTTGAGAATCTGTCTTGTATTTCTCATACAAAACCGTTGCATCAGTATTATGCGTATAATAAACCACATAGTTTTGCGATGACGTTACTTTAATCAATTTTCCTTGAAGATAGGTATATACTAATGTAACACTAAGTTGAGTTTGCTTATTATACTTGACTATCTTAGTGATTAGTCCATTGTCATAAGTATAATCTATTTTTTCTTTAGAATTATCAGCACTTATTATTTGATTTTCATGATAGCTGAAAACTGAATTTTCAGAAATACCATTCTCAGTAGATTCAATTATTTTAATAAAATTCTTGCCCTTATCGTCTTTATCATTTGAACAAGACGTTAAAAAAAGAGAAACTATTGAAATGAAAAAAAATATTCTAATTAATTTTTTCATGATCTTATTAGGTTATTTTGAACTTAATATACTTGGGATTTCAAAACTATATATTAAATACAGCTGAACCAACTATATAGGCTTAACGACCTAAAAACTCGTTTAAATGGACTATTCATCCAATAAAAATGAGTCTATAAAAAGACTCATTTTCAATTTTAATACGTTTTATGTGCTACTATTAATTTACTTTGGCGCTTTGTAAGGATGTTCTTTTAATTCTACAACCAAAAATTTAGCTGTTTTGTCACCTATATTTTGGGTTATATGTGGGCGTTCTGGTCCACTTACTCCAGATTCTCCTGCTTTCATTTTAAACACCTCGTTTTTACCATCTTGATAGTGTACTTTTAAATTCACATCGGTTAAGGCATAATAAAAATGTGCAGGATGCGTGTGCATAATCGTTTTTTTTCCTGGTTTAAGTGTAACTTCTGATGCATGAATCAATTTAGAATTAGCCAAATCACGCCCAACCTGACCTTCATTATTCATCATCTGAGCTTGTAGATTCAATGAACATAGTAAAAAAAATAAAATTCCTTCCACTACTATTAACATATTCTTTCTCATAATTCCCAGTATTTAAAATTAAACAATATACTAGATAGTAACACTATAACAAAATTACGATTTTATTCAATAACTTTGATAAAACGCACTAATACAACAACTTAACACATCAATACAAACCTCTCCTATAATTATATGAATAATTAAATTTTTATTATAAATACGATAAAAAACAACAATTAAACTTAACTATTCCTGATAAATCCCTAATCAAAGCAATCTACTAACTCCTACTTTTTACCGATAAAAAACCATCGGCTAGCGGTTTAAAGAGTATTTTGTCCTTTCAACGATTTTAAATGGTGAACTAATTTTTTGCTTTTACATTTGACATGAATTCTACTTCAATTATCATGAAAAACATATTCAACCCTATTTACAGACAAGATTATTTAGAAGGATATTCTAATGGTCTAAATCCGTATTCAAAATCAAAAAACAGTACATCTAATACTGCTTTTAATGACGGATTTAACTCAGGTAGACTTGATTACGAAACTATAAATGGTAATATCCTTAACGGAATTCCGAAAAGGATTATAACCGAAAAGATTTTAGAAGAATTTCTAATGGCTGGCTTACTGGGCATTAACATTGATACCGAAGGCTATACCCATTTTCAAATAAGCGTTTTAGTGAAATGGTATCAAAGCGGAATTGAAAAATACGACCCCATACAAAACAGCTATCTATTAGATATTCTGGAAGAAAACGGAATTGACATAAGCCATTCCTAAAATAAAATTTCAAACCCTAACCAAACGAAGAAACCCTTTTAGAATGCTTTGGCAGACTAAAAGGGTTTCTTATTTTTTATAAAGCTAAAATTTACTTCACAAAATCAATTGCTTTTGACAAAGCTTCTGAAATTCCAGCTGCATTTTTACCTCCAGCTGTAGCAAAGAACGGCTGTCCTCCGCCTCCACCTTGGATAAATTTACCTAATTCACGAACTACCTGACCAGCATTCAAATTTTTCTCAGCCACTAATTCTTTAGAAATATAACAACTTAACATTGGTTTTCCTTCTTCAGCTGTAGCCAAAACTAAAAACAAATTATTTCCTAAATTCCCCAGTTCATAAGCTAAATCCTTTGCGCCTTCTGCATTCAAATCGACCTGTTTCGCTAAAAATTGAACGCCGTTTACTTCTTGAAGTTCGCTAGCCAATTCCACTTTCATATTTTTCGCTTTCTCTTTCAACAAAGCTTCTAATTGTTTTTTCAATTTGGCATTTTCGTCTTGCAAAGAAACCACTGCTTTAACAGTATCTTGTGGATTCTTCAATGCCGTTTTAATTTCGTCTAACAATTCTTCCTGCGAAGCAAAAAATTGTCTTACACCATCACCAGTAATCGCTTCCACACGACGAATTCCAGCTGCAACTGCTCCTTCAGAAACAATTTTGAAAGACCAAATATCAGCCGAATTGTTCACGTGGATTCCACCACACAATTCCATGCTGTCTCCAAATTTAATCGCACGCACATTATCACCATATTTTTCTCCAAATAAAGCCATCGCTCCTTCTTCTAAAGCTTGTTGGATCGGAATGCTTCTTCTTTCGATTAATGGCAATTGCTCCTGGATTCTGGCATTTACAAAATCCTCTACTTGTTGCAATTCTTCATCCGTTACTTTAGAAAAATGCGAAAAGTCAAAACGTAGATTTTTTGGGTTTACCAAAGATCCTTTTTGTTCCACATGTGTTCCTAAAATGCTTCTTAAAGCCTGGTGCATCAAGTGTGTCGCCGAGTGATTTTTAGAAGTCGCTGCTCTTAAATCGGTATTTACTTTAGCTACGAAAGAGGCATTTACATTTTCCGGCAGTTTTTTAGTAAAATGTAAGATTAAATTATTTTCCTTCTTTGTATCTATAATTTCAATCGTTTCATTAGCCGAAATCAAACTTCCTTTATCTCCTACTTGTCCACCACCTTCTGGATAAAATGGCGTAGCATCTAAAACAATTTGATACAAAACACCATCTTTTTTAGAATCTACTTTACGAATACGAGTGATTTTTACTTCGTTTTCTACCTTGTCATAACCAACAAAAGATTCTGTGTTTCCATCAACCAGAATTTTCCAGTCGTCAGTAGAAACTTCTGAAGCTGCACGAGAACGCGTTTTTTGTTCTTGCATGGCTTTATCAAAACCAGCTTCGTCTAAGCTAAACCCTCTTTCTCTAAGAATCAACGCCGTTAAATCAATTGGAAAACCAAAAGTATCATACAATTCGAATGCTTTTGTTCCTGCTACTTCTTTTCCTTCGGTTGTTGCAATTACGTTATCCAACAATTGTAATCCTTGGTCTAAAGTTCTTAAGAAAGAAGCTTCTTCTTCACGAATTACATTGGTAACCAAAGTCTGTTGTTTTTTGATTTCAGGGAAAAATTCACCCATTTGATCTGCTAAAACAGCCACCAATTGATTGATAAAAGGTTCTTTAGTACCCAAGAAAGTAAATCCGTAACGAATAGCACGACGCAAAATACGACGAATTACATAACCTGCTCCAGTGTTAGATGGTAACTGTCCGTCGGCAATAGCAAAGGCTACGGCACGAACGTGATCTACTACTACACGAATAGCAATATTGGTTTTGTTTTGTTCCTCAGATACGTTTTTTACTTCATTTGAAGTATACTTTAATCCTGTAATTTGCTCCACTTTTTCAATTAGTGGTGTAAAAACATCAGTATCATAGTTTGAAGTTACGTCTTGCATAGCCATACACAAACGCTCAAATCCCATTCCGGTATCTACGTGTTGTGCGGGTAATTTTTCCAGTGAACCATCTGCTTTACGGTTGAATTCCATAAATACATTGTTCCAAATTTCCACTACCTGCGGATGATCGGCATTTACTAAACTAAAACCTGAAACTGCAGCTCTTTCAGCATCAGTACGCAAATCGATATGAATTTCTGAACAAGGTCCACAAGGTCCCTGATCACCCATTTCCCAGAAATTATCTTTTTTGTTTCCAAGGATAATGCGATCCTCAGATACAAATTGTTTCCAAATATCAAAAGCCTCCTGGTCAAAAGGCACATTCTCAGCTTCGTTTCCTTCAAAAACAGAAACATACAAACGGTCTTTATCTAATTTCAACACATCGGTCAAAAATTCCCAAGCCCACGGAATAGCCTCTTTTTTGAAGTAATCTCCAAAAGACCAGTTTCCTAGCATTTCGAACATCGTATGGTGGTAAGTATCAAAACCTACATCCTCTAAATCGTTGTGTTTTCCTGAAACACGAAGGCATTTTTGCGTATCAGTAATACGATTGCTTTTAGGTGTGGCGTTTCCTAAAAAATACTCTTTAAACTGTGCCATTCCTGAGTTGTTAAACATCAAGGTTGGATCGTCTTTTAGAACAATAGGTGCCGAAGGAACAATTAAATGTCCTTTACTTTCAAAGAATTGTAAATACGCTTTGCGAATGTCTTGTGATTTCATTTTTATTTTTTTTTGCCACTAAGGCGCTAAGGCACAAAGTTTTTATTTGTTTTTTTGTAAAACTCCTAAATTCAACAATTTTTAAATCATTGAATTTTTAAATCTTTCAATCAATTTTATGTTATATTTAATACTAAAAAAAGGGTCGAACAACTAAAACATTTATTAAATTTGTTGCAATGTGCTTTTTTAGCAGCTGCAAAAATAGGGTATTTTAAAATATGGCGAAAGTAAAATATTATTACGATTCTGAAAATCTGGCATATCGAAAAATTAAAGTAAAAAAAAGGAGGAAATTTGGTTTTGCCGCCTTGTTTATACTGGCTTCTGCTTTATTTGGTTTTATCAGTTTCGTTATTCTTTTAAACACACCTTATTTTGACACTCCAAAAGACCGTCTTTTGATGCGGGAAATAGAGAATTTAAAACTGAATTATGCTTTTTTGAATAAAAAAATGGATCAGGTAGACAATGTAATTGAAGCCATTGAAGAACGCGACAACAACCTGTACCGCACTTATTTTAATACAGCAGCTATTCCTGAAGAAGAAAGAAAAGCAGGTTTTGGAGACGTAAATAGATACAAAGCCCTTCAAGGCTACAACAATACCCAGCTGGTTTTACAAACTACCAAAAGAGTGGATGTATTAACAAAAGAGTTGGCTATTCAGTCGAAATCATTAGATTATATTTTAAAATTAGCCAAGGAAAAAAACAAATTATTGGGCGCAATTCCTGCGATACAACCTGTGAGAAATGAAAATTTAAAACACATGGCTTCTGGTTTTGGTTATCGAACGGATCCATTTACTAAAGCCAGAAAAATGCACGAAGGAATGGATTTTACAGCTAAAAAAGGAACGCCTATTTTTGCCACGGGAGATGGTGTAATTGCACGTGCTGACAATACGGCTTCGGGATATGGAAACCATATTGTAATTAGACATGGTTATGGATACGAAACTTTATATGGACACTTGAGCAAATACAATTGCAGAGCGGGTCAAAGAGTAAAACGCGGTGACATCATTGGGTATGTAGGAAGTACAGGACGATCAGAAGCGCCACATTTACATTATGAAGTTCACAAAGATGGAAAAGTGGTCAATCCGCTTAATTTTTATTACGGCAATATTTCGGCGGTGGAATACGTTGCTATTTCAAAACTAGCGAACCAGGAGAATCAGTCTCTTGATTAACGATTTCAGATTGCATAACTTAGAATTTAGATTTCAGAAAAAAATAAAGAAAAATGCATATAGAATTACAACCTGACAAAAGATATTACAGCATCGGCGAGGTGGCGAAAGCCTTTGACGTCAATGCTTCTCTAATTCGTTTTTGGGACAGCGAATTTGATATTCTCAAACCTAAAAAAAATGCCAAAGGAAACAGAATGTTTACTCCCGAGGACATCAAAAACCTCCAACTCATTTACCATTTGGTAAAAGAAAGAGGATTTACACTTGAAGGAGCCAAAACTCATTTGAAAGAAGGGCAAAAGAAAACCTTGGATAAATTTGAAATCATTAGCAAACTGGAAACCATAAAAGTACAGTTGACTAATATTAAAAATCAACTTTAAGATTTCAATGGCAAAATTCAAAAAAACAATTGCAATATCAATTTTGAAATAAATAAATTAGAACAATAAATATTAAACTTTAAATTAAATAGAAACATGGATTTTAAAAGATTTTTACCTTGGATTATTGGAGCAGTAATACTTATTGGAATTTATAGCTGGGCTTCTGGAATTTATAATAAAGCTGTAACACTTGAACAAGAAGTAAAAGAAAGTTGGGGAAATGTTAATACAGCTTACCAAAGAAGAAATGATCTTATACCAAATATAGTTAGCACTGTAAAAGGGTATGCAGAACATGAAAAAAGCACATTAACAGCAGTAATCGAAGCAAGAGCTAAAGCAACTGCAGTAACTATTGATCCAACCAAAGTAACACCAGAACAATTGGCTGCATTCAATTCGGCTCAATCTGGCGTATCTTCATCTTTATCTAAATTGTTGGTAAGCGTTGAACAATATCCAAATCTAAAAGCTGATGCAAGTTTTATGAAATTACAGGATGAGTTAGCTAGTACTGAAAACCAAATTTTAACAGCTAGAACCCGTTTTAACGAAGCTGTAAAACCATACAACAACAATATCAACACATTTCCAAGAAATATTTTAGCGGGAATGTATGGACTTAAAGAGAAACCTTATTTTGAAGCGGTAGCAGGATCAGAAAAAGCACCTGAAGTAAAATTCTAAAGCCAAAAATTCAAATTTATGATTAACGATTTTTGACACGAGCGATAGCGAACTGGCGAAGCATTGCAGCGGTATTACTTCTTCAATCAAAAATCGTTAATCTTCATTCAAAAATAATTCCCATGTCAAAAGTAGAAGATTTTTTAACTCAAGAGGAAGAACAAGAAATTGTTGAAGCTATTCGAATAGCCGAAAAAAATACTTCTGGCGAAATTAGAGTTCACATAGAAAAAACAACCTCGCTGGATGCCTATGATCGTGCTATGGAAATTTTCCACGAATTAAAAATGGACGAAACCCAATTGCAAAATGGCGTTTTAATCTATTTGGCTGTAAAAGACAAAACATTTGTTATTTGCGGAGACAAAGGAATCAACGATGTTGTTGAAGCCGATTTTTGGAATTGCACTCGAGATGCCATGGTGACTCAATTCAAACAAGACCATTTCAAACAAGGACTCGTTGACGGAATTTTAAGAGCAGGAGAACAACTCAAAAAATATTTTCCTTGGCAAGAAGGCGACAGCAACGAATTATCTAACGAAATATCAAAAGGATAAATAATGAAAATTCCAACAAAGAAAAACTCAAATTCCAAAGGAATTTTTCAATTTGCATTCTTACTGATGGTACTTTTTTCAAGTAATTTCATCTTCTCACAATTTACAATTCCTGAAAAGCCCAGTTTACAAACATCGGTTTATGACTATGCTAATCTTTTTAATGCCAATGAAAAAACGCAATTAGAAGAAAAGCTCATTCATTATGCCGACACTACTACAACACAAATTGTAGTCATCACAGTAGAAAGTTTAAAAGGCGAAGATGTTAGCCAACTAGCAACCAAATGGGGACATACTTGGGGAGTTGGTGGTACAGCCAAAGACGACAACGGTGTAATTATTCTTATCTCTAAAAACGATAGAAAAATTGCCATTAATCCTGGCTACGGTTTAGAAGATAGATTGACAGCTGGAATTGGCGGTGAAATCATTAGAAACATTATCCTTCCTGAATTTAAAGCGGGTAGTTATTACAACGGAATCAACAAAGGTACCGATGCCTTATTTGACGTTTTTAAAGGCAAGTATAAAGGCACGCGAAAACAACCTCAACAAGAGCAAGATTTCCCTATTTTACCTTTTATTATCATCATTGTTTTTATTTTGATTTTAATTTCAAGAAACAAAGGTGGTGGCGGAAACTCTGGAAATCACGGTGGCGGCGGACCAAGCTTATTAGATGCAATTATCTTAAGTAGCCTTGGTCGCGGAAACGGAGGTAGTTTTGGAGGAGGTAGCTTCGGAGGCGGTTCTTCTGGCGGTGGATTTGGCGGAGGCGGTTTCGGTGGTGGCTTTGGCGGCGGAGGTTTCTCTGGCGGTGGCTCCAGCGGAAGTTGGTAAAACTATAAATTTGATTGCAGATTTTTGATTAACGATTCTAAATTTTAGATTTTTATATTAGTAAATAAAAATCGTTCTGTTTTTCCAGAGACTGATACCTCTGAAATCTAGAATCGTTAATCTTCATTCAAAAATCCCTTAAGTTAAAAATGGACATTGAATTAATTCAAACCTAAATCTATTTTATACTATCCCTTAAAATCGTTGTTCTTTGTATTTCTTTTCTTTACCTCCAAACTTGCTAATCTTATAAGCTAATGAAAACATGAGATAACGTTTTAGAACCGTATTTTCATAATCATAAATACCATTAGGCGAAATGTATCTTGTAGCACTTTGATTCTGATTTAAAATATCATACACCTTTACTTTTGCAGTGAGCTTACTTTTATAAAAACTATAAGCCAAACTGGTATTCCATAAATAAAAATCCTTTTTAAAACCATCAGCTATATTAGAATTGTAGGTATAGGAAAAATCATTTGCAAAAACCCAATTTTTACCCCAATAATTAGTGGTTTGCAGTTCTACTTTATGTACAAAATTAGAAGTTGAATTGATGGTATAATTAACATATTTAGAAATATTATAAGTAGGATTGTAATTTGTCGTAAGTGTAAAAACCTTGTCTATTTCGTACGTAAAACTAGCTCTTGGATACAACGACACTGTATTAGATTCAAAAATTTCACCATCAATAAATCCTTTATTGAATCGGAAACCACCATAACTACCTAGACTAAATTTATAGATATTACTCTCTTTTTTTATGGTTTTATCACAACTAGCTCCTCCATTAATCGAATAATTTCCCGAAACATTTTCATAGGTACTGGAAGTTTTAAGATTTACTTTATCATAAATCACTGAATAAACGGATTGATTGTCAAAATAATTAGCTGATAAATACAGATAAAAACCGGAGCGGCTTGCATAATCGTAATTATTAAAATTGATATTTACCGAATGTGATTTATTAGGGTTCAAATATTCATTCCCTATAAAAATACTCAATGGACTTGAAATATCTCTTACTGCTAAAATTTGATTAGCCGAAGGTAAATCAACCCTATAATCATAATACATTCCTATTGATTTTGATTTAGACAAGGTGTATCTAAAATTAAAATTAACAAAAGGTACTACATAGTTTTTTTTCAAATTGGTATCTTGACCCAGATAACTCGAATAAGCATTTTGCCTCATGATAGACGGACCTGCGTCTAAATTGAAATTAAAATTCTTCTTCTGAATTTTAATTCCCGACTGAGGTCGCAAAAAGATATTATCAGAAGTAAAATAATTGGACTGCGCGGCATTAAAATTGGTATATTCTCCTGTAGTAGTATTAAAATCATAGTTTTTTCTTTCGGTCAAATTAGAATTAGCTCTAAAATCAAATCCAACATCAATACTTAATGAATCCGTTATTTTATTAGAAAACTCCAAATTAGCATGGTAATTATCCGTTGTATTTTTACTAATCACATTTTGATTTCTTTTTATATCTTCTTCAGTAGCTGTCGTAAATAAAATCGTATCAGTTTTTACCCCATAAGATTCCTCTTTATTGTTTTCATTATCAATATGAATAGCTAAAAACTGCTTGTTGCCTTTGAATCGTTTATTCAAAAAAATAGAATTCGAAAATTTATTATTATCCGAATCATTTGAATAAGTACTTGTACTTTCATTCACTAAATCTCCATTGGTATTAAACGATTTACCAGAAGATTCATTCCAATTGTTGGTTTTTGTTTTATTAAACTTTGGTGAAACCACAATGGTAGTTGTAGAATCTATTTTATATTCAAATTCAAGATTTAGATTGTGCCCATTTGTTTCGTTATTGGATTTCCCATTCGATTCTGAATACAAATTCCCTGTTGGTAAAAAAGTAGTTGACCTATTTGAACTTGTATTTTCAGTATTCGAATTGGTAAAGAAATAACTACCGCTGGCATCCATTTTTTTATTTATTTCATCTGTATAATTTAAACCCAGCATATTTGACCTCGTAATTCCATTTCCTCCACCAAAACGCACTCCATTTGTCGAAAAAGAATTCCCTCCATAGGAAATCCCACTCCTACTTCTTCCTCCTGCCATGTTATCAAAAATTTCATTCATCGAAAACCCCGGAGAATTAATATTATTGGAAGAAGTTAGAATACTTACCTTTCTTTTATTTTTAAAATAATTGAGTAAACCATTGCTTTCATATCGATTATCCGTTCCCATTCCAGCCATGACTTTTCCAAAAAGCCCTTTATTTTTATCTTTATCAATAGTCAAATTAATACTTGCACTATTAGAAGTAGCAGCTTGTTTATTTAATTCTTGTTGTTTGGTTTTTGTATCGCTCACCTGAACTTTATTAATAATATCAGCTGGTAAACTTTGCAGGGCAATTTTTCCGTCTTTATCAAAAAATGGTTTTCCGTTCACTAAAATTTGGTTTACTTCCTTTCCATTAACGGTAATTTTTCCTTCTTCGTCAATAGCAACTCCTGGCAATTGTTTCAATAAAGTCTCCACATTAGCATCTGGTCTAACTTTAAAAGAAGAAGCATTAAATTCTAAAGTATCTTTTTTAATTCGAATAGGTGGCGCCTCACTTTTAACGACAACTTCATTTAAAATATTTTCATTTTCTATCAAATACAAAGCACCAAAATCTTTATTTTCGGCAAGCTCATCCATCTCTTTCTTCAACGATTGATACCCCAAATAGGAAATTTTCAAGAAAAAGGGTTTCGTGATTTTTTTAGTCTCCAATTTAAAAACTCCATTTTTATCCGAAATAGTATAATCAATCAGGGTAGAATCTTTGGTAGCCGAAAGATAAACCGTAGCTGCCTCAATAGGAAGTTGAGACTTCTTGTCTAACAATTTACCTTTTACAATAATGCTGTTTTGAGCCGATAAAGAATAACTAAAAAACACTAAAAAAAGAGAAAGTATAATTTTTTCCATAAATAAAACGCCACATTAATTAAAAA
>JBDLTG010000122.1:0-4750 GCA_039805885.1 Bacteroidota bacterium | reverse complement strand
GATCCAAAACTTTAACATCTAAACTATCTCCTGCCAACTTTAATTTCTTAGTAATTTGTTTATCGGCATCACTTGGCGTCAAAGCCCCTGACGGATGATTATGACACAATATCAAAGCTGTTGCTCCTTTTTCGAGTGCCATTTTAAATACTAAACGCACATCTACAATGGTTCCTGTAATTCCTCCAACACTTATTTGTACTTTCGAAATTACTTTATTGGAATTATTCAAATACAAAATCCAAAACTCTTCATGTGGCAATTCGCCAATAATGGGTTGCATGATTTCAAAAACCGTCTTACTCGAAGTAATTTTAGTTAACTCAACAGCTTCCTCTGCTCTTCTTCGCCTTCCCAATTCCATTGCAGCAATTATCGAAATAGCCTTTGCCTCACCTATTCCCTTAAACTCCATCAATTGTGCCATAGACAATTTGCCCAAGGCATTCAAATTATTAGCTACTTTAGACAAAATTCTTTTGCTTAAATCCACCGCCGACTCGTTCCTGCTTCCGGAACCAATCAAAATAGCAATTAACTCGGCATCGCTTAAAACACTTTTGCCTTTGAGCATTAATTTCTCTCTGGGCTTATCGTCTTCAGACCAATTGGTAATGGGGAAATGATTGTTTTCCATAGCAAAAGATTCAGTTAGTAATAACTTGCGTATAGTAAATATAATACTAAATCTTTTAAACACAAACTTGTCATTCCGTAGGAATATTTTTTATCCAATCAACCCTTTCACCTCATCAAAATTCAATCCGCCATAATTTCCTGAACTCATTAATAATAATGCAGAATTATCCAGATTTAAATTGAAAAGATATTCTTTGAACTCAGCAGGATTAGTATAAATAATCAAATCTTCACGATTGAAGGCTTTAGCTATTTGCTCATAAGTCACTTCTTCGAGTTGCTTAATTTTTACCGCATCTGGCGAATAAAAAACAACTGCAGTATCAGCATAAGCCAATGCACCTTCGTATTCTTTCAAAAATTCGGCGTTCAAACTGCTGTACGTATGCAACTCTAAACAAGCCACAACTGTTCTATCTGGATATTGCTCTTTAACCGCTTTTGTGGTTGCCGAAACCTTAGATGGCGAATGTGCAAAATCTTTGTAAGCTACTTTTGTTTTGCTTTCTGCAATTTTCTCCAAACGCTTTGAAGCTCCTTTAAAACTAGCAATGGCTTCGTAGAAATCGGCTTCATCTACTCCCATATTTTGACAAATCCATTTGGCTCCAGCCAAATTATTCAAATTATGCGCTCCAAAAACTTCAATTGGCATATCACCTTCGGGAGTTCCTAATAAGGTTGTTCCGTTTTCTACTCTGTAATTTGGCGTGGAATAAGGTATTTTTCGAATCGGATTTGTTGCTGCTTCTGCCACACGGCGTACTTCCGGATCATTTTCGTTGTAAACTAAAATTCCGCCATTGGTAATTTTATCAATAAAAATTTCAAATTGCTCCACATAATTCTCATACGTTGGAAACACATTAATATGATCCCAGGCAATTCCAGAGATCAGAGCGATATTGGGTTGATACAAATGAAATTTTGGTCGTCTGTCAATTGGCGAAGATAAATACTCATCGCCTTCCAAAACCATAAAATCATTCTCTTCGGTAAGATGCACCATCGTATCAAAACCCTCTAATTGTGCCCCCACCATATAATCTACTTCAATATCGTGGTAATGCATGACATGTAAAATCATCGAAGTGATGGTTGTTTTTCCATGAGAACCGCCAATAACCACCCGAGTTTTGTTTTTAGATTGCTCATACAAAAACTCAGGATACGAATAAATTTTCAATCCTAATTCCTGTGCTTTTAACAATTCAGGATTATCTGCTTTGGCGTGCATTCCTAAAATGACTGCTTCAATATCAGCAGTTATTTTTTCAGGAAACCAACCTAATTCTGCCGGTAAAATTCCTTTTTTATCCAAACGGGATTTCGAAGGTTCAAAGATAGCATCATCACTTCCTGTAACCTGATATCCTTTATTGTGTAGCGCTAAAGCCAGATTGTGCATGGCGCTTCCGCCAATAGCTATAAAATGTGTTTTCATATTAGATATTCGCTTATGCGTAAGTTGATTTTCCTTAATTAATTTTCGCTTTTCTTTTTAAATTCTTCTAAAACCGCTTGTGCTTTTTCGGGCGATTTCATTTTATTGGCATACAAATTAGCCAATTTTTGATAGGTTTTTCTCGAATTCCCCACAGCAATAGCTTTTTTATAATGTTGTTCAGCCTTGGTATATCTTTTAAAATATTCATCAATATGACCTCGGGACAAATAACCATCAACTGCTGAAATTTGCAACAACTCATTTGAATATTGAATGGCTTTTTTTTCGCTACCTCCCAAAATCCCCGGCAATTGAAGATTCAATTCTATCAAAGCCCATCTCGCTTCGATGTGTTTTGGATTTAACTGTATTGCTTTTTCAAAATTCGTTCGCACATCATCAATCATTCCTAATGCCTTGAATTTACTACCTTCCAAAGCTTTCATTCCTAAAACCCCACCGTATTTAAAATAAAAATTGGCTTCCGAAGGTTTTGCTTTCTTTAATTTCCCATAATACAACAGCGCATCATCCCAGTCTTTACTACGACCCGCAATATCTCCTAAATATTCCATGATTTTTACATTGGATGGATTTTTTTTCAAGAGCACTTCAAACATGGGCTTGGCCTGTTCTATTTTACCCTCTTCAAATAACTGCTGGGCTTTCTCAAAATTTACCTGAGAAAAAACCAATATTGGAAATAAAAAAAATACAAGCAGAATGTGTTTCATTTTCCAAAAATAAGGAAATTAAAAAGGATTATAAAAACTTTATCTCTTATAAAAAGCATAAATAATAACCTAATAGAAATCTTAAAACAACCTTATAATAACATCTCCGATTTACTTTCGTAGATGAAAACTGAATCCATGCTGATTTGTTTTCCAAAACAAACAAAAATGTTAATTCTTACATTTTAAGTCGCAAATATGAAAATATTCTATGCCATTCAGGCAACAGGAAATGGGCACATAAGTAGAGCAACACAATTGTATCCTTATCTACAAAAATTCGGAACTGTCGATTTCTTTTTAAGTGGAAACAATGCTACTTTAGACATTAAATTACCTATAAAATACAAAAGCAAAGGTTGTAGTTTGCATTATAGCAAATGTGGTGGATTAGACTATTGGGACATTGTCAAAAACATCAAACCGCGCCAAATATACAAAGATGCCGATGCGCTTCCGTTAAAAAACTATGATGTTATCATCAATGATTTTGATTCCATTACTTCACTTGCTTGCAAGATGCAAAAAGTACATTCGGTTCAGCTAGGACATCAGGCGAGTTTTATATCGGCCAACACTCCAAGACCAGAGAAAAAGAGTTTAATGGGCGAAATGATTCTGAAACATTATGCGCCTTCTCCTAAAAATATTGGTTTGCATTTTGAAAAATACGATTCTTTTATACTTCCTCCCATCATCAAAGATGAAATTATTCAAGCCGAACCAACCAACTTAAAACACATTACGGTTTACTTGCCTTCTTTCGATAAAGACTGTCTTGAAAAAGCGTTTAACAAAGTAAAAGACGTGCAATTTCACTGGTTTTTACAAGGAGTAGAACTCAAACACACTATTGGAAATATTACCTATTTCCCGGTAAATCAAAAAAAATTCAACCAGAGTTTAATTTCTTGCGAAGGAATCATCACGGGCGGTGGTTTTGAAACTCCTGCTGAAGCCTTACACTTGGGTAAAAAAATCCTTTCTATTCCTATCAAAAACCATTACGAACAAGAATGCAATGCAGCTGCACTGAAAAAAATGGGCGTTCCTGTGGTTCATGAAGTCGGGAAAAATTTTGAACTCATCATAGGAAATTGGCTCAACCAGGATATTATCTATCCAAAAATGCAAGCCAATAATATTCCTGAAACATTGCAATTTTTGTTTGATACTTATAGGCAATAAGAGAAAATTTGATTTATATAACAAAAAACCCTTTCAGAGTTTGAACTCTGAAAGGGTTAGCATTTTGCGAACTATATCATCAGTAAGCACTAATAAATTCGGCTATAACTAAAAATAAACCTACAAATAACATCAGTTATTCAAATTAAAAATCTATTTTTAGCACTATTTTTCACATCATTTCCAACCTTTTCCAGTAAAAGGTTCTCTATAGATAAAAATAGTCCTTATGAAAAAACTCTTCTTACTTCTTGTATTAATTTCGACTTCATTTTTTGCACAAAACTTCCAAAAAAACTGGGATAAGGTAATAGCCTACGAAAAATCAGGAAAGATAAAATCGGCAAGTAAAATTGTAGATGGAATTTACAACAAAGCAGTTACTCATAAGGATGAACCCCAAATTATAAAATGCTTTTTCTATCAATCTAAATACTTACAAGTAGTTGATGAAAACGCACAAACCAAAATTGTAAACAATCTTAAAACAAACATTAACCTAGTTACTATCCCTTCAAAAGCAATTTTGAATTTGGTTTATGCCAAATGTTTGAATGATTATTTTAATAGAAACAATCATACTATTAGGAGCAGAACAAACACCGCAAGTATAAATGAACAATTTATGACTTGGACAGAAAACGATTTTACAACTGAAATCAATTCGGCTTTTAAAAACACATTAGAAAACGAAACTACCTTAAAAACAACACCATTAACAAATTACGAAGCTATTTTTGAT
>JBDLTG010000121.1:0-59121 GCA_039805885.1 Bacteroidota bacterium | reverse complement strand
AGTTTGAGGAGTGATTTTTATTCTAAAAATAATATAAAACGACGTTACAATTTCTCGTCAGTTCGAGTGAATTTTCAGAAAATGCGAAAGCTTTTTCAGAAAATTTGTATCGAGAACCATTTTTTAATAAAAACGTCAATGGTAGTGTTTTTTTGTTTTTAAAATTGTTTTACCGCAAATTCGCAAATTATTTGATTTATAAGCTGTTTTAAAATTTGCGAATTTGCGGTAATTTTTTAATGTTCTTTATTCCCAAAAGGCTTTATGATAATTCCCAGACTGAAAATAAATCCGTCGGTAGGAGCATAAATTTCCGGAAAACTAGGATTGTCATGGGTTGGGTAAACCAAAGGAGAAAAACGACTTTGTCTTCTGTCAGTAAAGTTTTCAAAATTACCAAAGAGTGCTCCCCATTTGAAATTTCGCATCAGCAAAAATCCCATGGTGGTAAAATCGGTGGTTTTAGTTCCATTCGATAAAAGTTGTCTTCCTGTATAATAGGTTTCAAAACCCATGCGCCAGGTTTCATTTTCATACATAATTACACTGCCCGCATTGTGTCTTGGAGTCAGTGGTTTTTGTGGATTTCCAGCTAAATAATGCAATCGTGCATCTATAAAAGCATAGTTTAAAAACCATTTGAAGTCTTTGTAATTGAACTTGATGTTGGTTTCGGCACCTTTGCTTAAAATAATTTCAGGGGCATTTTCAAATTTAAAATTAGTATTCGAACTATTTAGCAACAGCGCGTTTTGAATAGCGGTAACATAAAAAAGTTGGTTTGCTGAGAATCCAATTTCTCCCAATTGGGTTTGGTAATTAAAATCATAATTCACACCATAAGAACGTTCGGCTTTTAGATTGTCTTTGTCAATGCCCAATACATTTTCGAAGTTAATCGATTCGGCTTCTTCGGTAAAAATATCAGGGATTTTATAGCCTAATCCACCACCAATTCGGCTTGAAAAACCATTTTCATTTTTGTACAGCAAAGAGATTCTTGGCAAAGGGAAAAATCCCCAATCAGGATTGTAATCGGTACGTAAGCCCGTTTCTAAAATCCAGTTTTCGCTAATATCAAAAATGCTATTGGCAAACAAACCATAGGTGAGTTCTTTTTGATCGCGTTGCAATACCGCTTCATCAGCTTCGTCAAAATTTACGGAATAGATATTCGCCCCCAAAATCCAATCGGTTTTAGCAGTGGCTTTTTCGTAACTTACTTCAGTAAAACTGTTGATTTGCTTTCCGCTAAAGCTAAAATCAGGTACTTTGAGCGTACGGTCAAAATAAGAAATACTATTCTTGATGTTAAAATTACTTAGAGAATCCAGCTGGGTTTTGTATACCGCCTGGGTGCTGACACGTTTTGAAATATTGTCTTCGGTATATTGGTGAATACCGTTTTGCTCACTTTTAATTTTGGTCATGTCGCCTCCAATTCGGTCATCGTAGGTTCCATTGACACCCAGCCAAAAAGTAGTTTTTTCGGAAGGATAATAAAAGAATTTTGGATTAAAAGAAATGGATTTTGTTTGCGGTAGATTACTAAAATCGTCGTCTTCCGGATCATAGGCTTTTTGATAATGTGCCGAACCATAAAGTGTTGTTCCAAATTTTTCATTTCGCTTGCTGTAAAAAACATTAGCTGTACTTCCTAAAGCATGCGTTTGAGTTAGCATAATATCCAAATCGGCTTCTTCATCAGGCGTTTTTGAAACCATATTGACTAATCCCGCAATAGCACCACCGCCATAAAGTGTAGACGAACTTCCTTTGATGATTTCAAATTGTTTTAGGTCCAAAGGCGGAATTTGCATGATACTCAATCCGCTGGAAAAACCCGAATATAAAGGGAAACCATCTCTTAAAAGTTGGGTATAACGTCCATCAAGTCCTTGAATTTTAATGTTCGAATTTCCGCTGCTCAACGAAGTTTGTTGCATTTGAATTCCTGTACTTTCGCGCAATACCATCGAAATATTCGTTGGATTCATCGTGGCTTTTTCTTCTAATTCTTCGCCATCAATAAATTCAATTCGGGTGGGGATTTTTCTAACCGTTCTACTGCTACGGGAAGTTTGTAAAACTACTTCTTCGAGTTCGTTTTCATTGGGTTTTAATTGAAAAATAAAAACGGTTTGGTTGGGAATCTGAATGGTTTTCTTTAAGGTTTCGAAACCTAAAAAAGTAATTATTATGTTTTGTTTTCCATTGGAAATATTTGAAAATTGGGCTTTTCCATCAGCATCGGTAACAGCCGATTTTTGTTCTGATTCGAGGTATACATTGGCACCAATTACGGCTTCGTTTTCAGAAACTACCTGTATTTGGATATCGCTTTTTTGTGCCTTAACCGCAAGGCATGATAATAGTATGAGCATGGTGCTCATTATAAATTTGTTCATTTGAAATGAAATTTAATTAATTAAAATAGGACGAGTTGTCTTGATATTTAACTAATTAATTGAGGAGGTTGCCAAATAGCAGCAACAGAATCAAATTGATAATTTGATTGATAAGAAGATAATACTACATTAGAAATTTCCTTATGGACTCTAAAAGTATAGATTTTAATACTTTCAAATGTAACCGACATTCCACAGCAACTACAAAAACAAGTCACAGGGCAAGAATC
This sequence comes from Bacteroidota bacterium, assembly GCA_039805885.1. GTDB lineage: Bacteria > Bacteroidota > Bacteroidia > Flavobacteriales > Flavobacteriaceae > Flavobacterium. Next base: position 56,483 of record JBDLTG010000121.1, on the reverse strand, counting down.
ATCATGGTCTTCCTGATGATTATGCTTAAGACTAATGCTATCTTTTTTCAGGTCTTCGGCATTATTTCCGTCGGAGCAAGGTTTTAAAGATAAAAAAAGTATTAAAAGGGATAATATGAATGTACTTATTTTCATTGCGGCAACGAAGTTAAAAAATCTATCCCATATTTTGGTTTAAATAGTAAAAAAGGATGATTTAGAATAGGTTGGTGCTTACTTTCTTTTGTAAAAGAAATTTTTTTCCCCTGCCCTAAAGGGTGAAAAATTTCTTGAAAATTCATCAAAATTATACTCTTTAGGGTTTGGGAAAATTAATTTTGATAAATTTTAAAAGTGCTCTAAGTATTATTTTCTTTTGTAAAAGATATAATCTGTATTGATGGGGTCGATTCCATTGGCTTTTAAATCGCTTGCAATTTGCGCCCGATGATAAGTAGAATGGTTGATTACATGAAAAATAACATCCTGAACCGAATTAGAAAAGACATCTCCTTTGGAGTTTTTATAGGTTATTTTTTTGCTTAATTCGGTACTGTTTAAAATACTTAAGCTTTTTTTGTAATTGTTTTGGTTGACATTTTTTAGATTTTCTAAGGATCGAATCTCCCAAACATCGACAGTATTTTTTTCGTTTAGAATGCGTTCATTCCAAATTTGTTGCGCATTAATCAAATGGTTCAAAAGTTGGATGGATTTTTCGGGAATGATTTGTTTGTTGTTTTCGAATAATTGAATGAGTTCCTGGTTGAAATGATAGTTGTATTCGAATGTGTCTTTAAAAAAATCGTTGGTTTCCATTGGATAAACAGTTGTTGTTGTTAAGGTTTGTTTAATTAATGGGGATTTTTATTGTAAAATTTATTTTCTAAACCAATTTTCAATTTTAATTCCATCAATATTTTCGAAATCTTTAGCATTGTCAGTAACTAAGATTAATTTGTTTTCAACCGAAGTTATTCCAATTAGTAAGTCAAATTCATCATTTATAGGTTTTCCTATTTTACGTAATCTAACTTTTTCTTGTGCATATTTTTTGATAGAACCAAAAATTGGAATTACAGCTATTCCACTTACAAATAAGTCTACAGCTTTGTGTGATTTAGAAGGGTTTTCACTATTTTCAGCACCAAAACGAAGTTCAAAAACAGTTATTTCGGAAATAAAGCAATTTTCTTTTCCCTTTTCACGTATAATTTCGTCTAAATTTAATTTTCCACGAAGAAAGAAAATACAAATATTGGTGTCTAATAAATATTGCATTAGAATTTAATTTCTTTGTTGCTAAAATTTCTACTAGCTTTAATTTCTTTAATAATCTCTTCAGCAGGTTTTTCTGAGCCAAAAGCACCAAAAGATTCAAAAAAATGGTCTTTTTTTGCCTTTCTTTCTCTTTTTAAAGACTTAGTTAAACTTTCAATTAACTCAATTTTAGTTAATGAGTTTAGCCCTTCAAATAAGATCGAATAATTTTCAATAATATGTTTATCAGTATAGCTCATAATAAAAATCTTTTTTGTAAAGTTATGAATTCTTTTTTGTCTAATAAATTTTTGTGGCAGCATATAAACGTAATGCTTGAAAAATTAAAAAAACTTATTTTTGCAATTCTTGAAAAAGCTTAGAAATTGATTTGGCTGACTTTAATCTTATAATCTTTCACCAAAGAATGAAACAGTATTTTAACTTATTTGATTTTTCGCAAAAAGTAAATTATAAAACCGAAATATTAGCGGGATTAACGGTCGCTATGACCATGATTCCGGAATCACTTTCTTTTGCTATTTTGGCTGGATTTCCGCCGTTGGTAGGCTTGTATGCCGCTTTTATAATGGGCTTGGTAACGGCAATTTTTGGTGGACGTCCGGGTTTAGTTTCCGGTGGAGCGGGAGCAACCGTCATTGTGTTGATTGCCTTAATGAAATCGCATGGTTTGGATTATGTTTTTGCCGCAGTGGCATTGGCAGGAGTAATTCAGATTTTGATAGGTTTGTTTAAACTCGGAAAATTTATTCGTTTAGTACCACAACCTGTTATGTTTGGTTTTGTAAATGGTTTAGCGGTAGTAATATTTATGTCGCAATTAGAGCAGTTTAAGACTGTAATTAATTGCGAAAGTGTATGGCTTTCAGGAAGTCCGTTGTATATTATGTTAGGTTTAGTGGCTTTAACTATTGGAATTGTACTCTTTTTACCAAGGATAACCAAAGCTATTCCTACTTCTTTAGTCGCCATTATGGTTGTTTTTGCGTTGGTTTTAGGCTTTGGAATCGAAACTAAAACGGTTGCCGATATTGCATCAGTAAGCGGCGGTTTTCCACCTTTTCACATTCCGAATATTCCTTTGAATTTAGAAACTTTGCAATTGATTCTTCCGTATGGTTTGATTATGGCTTGTGTGGGATTGACCGAAGGTTTGTTGACATTAAACTTAGTGGACGAAATTACCGGAACTAAAGGAAACGGAAACAGAGAATGTGTGGCTCAGGGAAGTGCCAATATTTTAAATGGTTTTTTCTTTGGAATGGGCGGTTGCCCAATGATTGCGCAAACTTTAGTGAATTTATCTGCAGGATCCAGAGCACGTTTGTCTGGAATTGTTGCGGCCTTAACGATACTTTGTATTGTATTATTTGGCGCTCCTGTAATTGAAAAATTACCAATGGCAGCCTTAGTAGGTGTGATGTTTATGGTGGCAATTGGTACTTTTGAATGGATTAGTTTTCGAATCATCAACAAAATGCCAAAACACGATATTTTTGTAGGTATTACAGTAGCGCTTATTACTATTGTGTTGCACAATTTGGCTTTAGCCGTATTGATAGGAGTTATAATTTCGGCATTGGTTTTTGCCTGGGAAAGTGCAAAACGCATTCGAGCCAAAAAATACATGGACAATAAAGGAGTGAAGCATTACGAAATTTATGGTCCTTTGTTTTTTGCTTCCACTACTGCTTTTGCTGAAAAATTTGATGTATTGAATGATCCAAATGTAATAGTTATTGATTTTGAAGAAAGTAAAATTGCCGATATGAGTGCTATTGATGCCGTTCACAAAATTACCGAGCGTTATGCTAAAGTAGGGAAGACGGTTTATTTACGTCATTTAAGCGAAGACTGTCATCAATTATTGCAAAATGCACAGGGAATTATTGAGGTGAATATTATGGAAGATCCTACTTATACAGTGGTTTCTAATTAATGACAATAGCAAAAGTCAATTTCAACTTTTAGTATAATCCTGATAAATTTCATCAATCGGAATATTGTTAGCATCACCATCATGAATAATTAATCGGTAGCGCAACACAGTTGGTTTTTTATTCGACAAAGGAACTGCTTTTGCTCCGGGAAAAGGGTAGACTGCATTTTGCATGCTTTTTTTAGCACGTAAAATCCAAGGATTTTTAGTTCCTGGGTTTTTAAGGCTACATAATATAGTAAGTCCCGCTTGATTTCCATTTTTTCCTAAAGAACCCGAAATATCCATCCATTCGCTAGCAGGATTAGGGAGGTTCGTAGGGGTGATTTTTCCGGTTGGATCAGTAAACACCACATCATCGCTAAGACGAATTCGAGGCGAAAAACCACCATAGCCTTTTTCATCTTCGGAGCCACCAATTTTCATATTCGGTTCCAATGCTAATAATGCAATTTCAATATCAATGAGACGATAATGCGATTGTTTAGGATAAACTTTTATAATTGTTGTTTCTTTTACAAAAGCTTTTTCGTTACCATTTTTGGTTTTCCATAAAGGCGATTTCCAAAGAACAGTAGTTTGGATTGCTTTGCTGGCATCTTTTTGTTTTTTCTCCTTTACAGCGGTGACTTCCCAATTGAAATTTTCTATTTCCCAACCATCGCCAATTCGTTTATCGCCAATATACAATTGGTGCCAAGCCCAGAAAATTCCGCGATGATGCAAATGATCTACAGGAAAATCTTCGGTTAGTATTGTACCATCCAAAGTATATAATGGATGAATATAATTCGAACGAATGTATTTCCCTTCTTTTGATTTTTCAGCAGTCTGGTACGTTAAAATACTGTCTTTGCCTTCTGTAAAATAGCTTTGATTCTTTTCAATTTTTAAATTTACTTGGCTAAAGCTGATTTGACTTAAAAGAACAATAGCAATTAGTAAACTGTTTTTTTTAGTTACAATCATTTAGTAGCTTCGTTTAAATAATCGTCCAAATTGCCTAATGCCATAGTAAAACCTTCTTGGAATCCCATAGAAATGATTTGTTCCAAATCTTCTAGTTTTTCATATTGAGCCACAATGTTTACAGTTGTAGTTTCTCCATTTTCAGTAAAAGTATTGTTCCAAACCGTACGTGGAAAATCAGTATTGATGGTTCCGTTTTCGTCACAAAAAGCATCTAATCCCGAAAAGTTTTTCAAGATTTCTATTTTAGAATAATCGTTTCTACACCAGTGTGTTTCGCCTTCAGGGCTAACCATCGCATAAAACCAAGAACCACCTTCTCTAAAATCCATCGATTTTGTTTTGGTTTGATACGGTTTTGGTGCCCACCATAAATCTAATATTTCAGGCTTTGTCCATGCATCCCAAACCAAAGGCAATTGGGCTGCGAATTCTCTTTTTACATTTACGGTATTGTTTTCTTTGTTGACAATGAAGTCAAATTGTAGATTCGTTTTCATCTGTTTTGTTTTTAAGGTTTGCTAATATGTTATCAAGTTCGTTAAATCGGTTTTCCCAAATGGCTTTGAATTGTGCTAACCATTGGTCTATTTCTTTCAGTTTATTGAGTTCAAGTTGGTAAAAAATTTCTCGTCCTTTTTGTTCTTGTTGGATTAATTCACATTCCGAAAGAATCCGCAAATGTTTAGAAATGGCTTGTCTGCTAGTTTCAAAATGTTCTGCAATGGCATTAGGCGTCATGGCTTGAACAGCAATGAGACCTATAATGGCTCTTCTTGTTGGATCGGCAATGGCTTGAAAGATATCTCTTCTCATTTTATTTTAAATTAAGAAACCAATTAGTTGCAAATTTAAATGCAATTAATTGGTTGCGCAAATTTTTGAGTCATTTTTTTTTAATATTTCTAATGAAAAAATGACTCAGAGGAATATTTAAATATTATTTTTCTCCATAAATAACGAATGCACTTGAAGGAATTGAAACATTACCATCGAGAAATTTTTCATTGATTAATTCAGAAACTTCTTTTTTAATTTTTGCTCTTATGCTGTCATCGGCTTTGCTTAATGCGGCTACAAAGGGTGCTGCAACATCTGTCATCATATTCCAATACGTTTCGGCAGTACCGCAATTTAAAGCCCCTTTGACATTAGTTTCTGAGATGTTTTTCAATCCGGCTTCTTTAAAGAGATTGGCAATCAAACCGGGTTTAGCACATCGAAACATACCCGGAGCACCTTCAGCTGGAGCAGCAATTTCCATATTTTTGTTTATTGTTCCTCCAATGGCGGTTACCCAAAAGTTTTTTTCCGCTCCACTCCATACAGAAGTTGTGATTCGACCTCCGGGTTTCAGTACTCTGGCTAATTCTTTGGCGGCCATTTGCATATCAGGAAAAAACATAAAACCCAGACGGCAACTAATAATATCAAAACTGTTATCAGCAAACGGAAGTTCAGAAACATCGCAAACCTGAGTTTCAAAATTTGGGATTCCAGCTTTATTGGCGTTTTCTTCAGCTATTTCGAGCATCCCGTTTGATAAATCGGTAAATATTATTTTGCCGTTTCCTATTTTTCGGGCAATGCTAATTCCAGGTTCCCCGGTTCCTGATGCTACATCCAGTACGGTTTCGTTTTCTTCTGGGTTTAGCAGTTTTATCATTTTATCACCTATGGGTTGTAAGAATTCCATAATCAGGCTGTCCCATTTTTTCCAACCAGGTGAAAATTTGTTCCAGGAGTCTTTTTGTTGCTCCCGAATTTGTTCAAGTTGTGCTTCCATGTCTTTTTTGTTTTAGTTGTAAATAGATTTTAAACCTTATTTTAATGTGTTTTTTTGTTAGTTGAAGACTAAGTTTAATGCTGATTTTCCAGTTATTATTCAATAATAAATTTACAAAAAAATCTTCCCGATTGTTTTAAATCAGGGATGTTTGTTTTGTTTAAAATATTGAATGTTAGTTGTTTGTGTTGTTGTTTAAGGCTTGCTTATTTGTTGTGAGAAATATTTTTTACAGCAAGCTGTAAGTTTTTAAAAATAAAGACAACTAATGTATCAAAATCAAAACTTATGAAAACAGTTATTATGATGCTACTTTTTATAGTGGTGAGTTGCGGAAAAGAATCATCACCAGAGGGAAGATCAAAAATTAGAGATAAAAATCTTCAGGAACAGCTGGATAGTTTAAAACTTCAAAATGAACAAATTCAGGAAGATATTCGTTTGATCAAGAAAGAATTAAATCTAAAAAATAAATGAAATTAGTTTATCTTGGTTGTATTCGAAAAGAAATAAATTAAGTATGGAAGCGCTTGAAAAAGATTTTTTAGCCAATTTATCTCAGTACAATGCGATGATTCATAAGCTTTGTCGTTTGTACCGGGATGGAGTCGAAGACCGTGAAGATTTGTTTCAGGAAATTGTTTTCCAACTTTGGAAATCCTATCCAAATTATAGAGGAGATGCAAAAATAAGTACCTGGATGTATCGCATTGCTTTGAGTACTGCGATAGCTTCTTTTCGAAAGAAAACCACAACAATTAATTATTCTCCTGAATTGCCTGATTTTGCAGAAGAGCAGCCAAGTGATGAATCCGGATTAAGGCAAGAGCGATTATTCGCTGTTTTAAAATTATTGGACGATAGCGAAAAAGCCTTGATAGCCTTGTATTTTGAAGAGTTGTCGTATCAACAAATTGCTGAAATTACGGGGGTCAATGAAAATTATGTTGGGGTAAAACTCAATCGTATTAAAACTAAAATTAAAACTTTACTAAATAAATAGCTCATGGAAATAGACGATTTAAAATCCGATTGGAATGCAATACAGTCCATTCCAAAAAACGAGGAAACATTATTGTTTATGTTAAAAGAAAATATGCATCCCGTTTTAAAATCAATTCGAAAACAAATTGTGATTGAAGTTACTGCTTGGTCACTTTTCTTGATAGTTTATTATTCGATGTTTGATGGAGCGACAAAGGCTCTTTGGGTTAATTTAGTTTTGATAATTACTCTTTTAATGCCAATACTTCATAGTTTTTACGGTTATTACTATAATAAGTATTTAGCAGATGGTTCGAATGTTAAGGTGGCTTTAGAACAGCTGTATAATAGGTTAAAAAAATATGCTTTCATTACAATTATTTCCAGAATGGGTTTTATTTGTGGTTTATTGTTATTCTTTACCTATAATATTCATTTTACAACTACAAAGTATTTTTTATTGCTGTTTGTTTTGGTTGTTTTTTCTATTCAAATATTTGTTTTGTATCAGGTTTGGGCAAAGCGATTAGGTGCCCTTCAAGAGACAATAAGAGCATTTTTTGATTTGAAATAGGATAATTCTTGGTTTTCTATTCATTTGTTGTAAAAAAATCACTAAAAGTGGGTATTGCTGTAAAATGTTAATATATATACTTTTATTCCGCCTAATAAGAGGAAAATTAATTTTATAATTAACAATTGACAAGATGACAAATTCAGATAAAATTAAGAAAGTAAATGAATTGATTATTGAAGTAATCAAAGACGAAGAACATCAAGTTGAAAGTTCTTTCAGTGGATTAAAAGATGTTGTTTTGAGTATCCTTGCTGAGTATTGGCACACCGAAAGAGAGCCGGAAATTTTCATGGAAAATGTTCTGTTAGAAATAGATTAATACATTATATAAAAATAGAATTTGTCATTTTAGGGTTTGATGAATTTTTATAGATAGCCACTTTAGTTTTAAAGTGGCTTTTCTTTTTTATAAAAACAAATTTCCAATTAGATAGCATTTTGCGTATCCACTAATGCGAAATCTACTCCCCAATAATTCACAATCTAAATAGCCTTTTCGTTCCGAAAGTTGGATAGCTGTTAAGCTTGTTTTATTGAGTTCTTTTGCCCAATAAGGAATTAGAGTGGTATGTGCCGAACCCGTTACAGGATCTTCATTAATTCCTGATTGAGGCGCAAAAAAACGAGAAACAAAATCAGTCGTATTGCCTTTAGCAGTTATAATGACACCACGAACATTCAGTTTTGAAATCTTATCAAAGTTGGGTTTTAAATTCAGTATTTCTTCTTCAGTATTAAAAAGAAGCATATAATCGGTTTTTCCTTTAAAAGCCAATTGTGGTTTGCTATCAAAGGCATCCAATATTTCATTTGTCAATGTTATTGGTTCCAAAATATCCGTTGGAAAATTTAATGAAAGTAAATCACCATCTTTAGTTACCGTCAAATCACCACTTTTGGGAGAGTAGAATTGAACAATCGTGTCGTTGTGATTTTCATAATGGAACAAAACGTAAGCTGCCGCTAGAGTTGCGTGCCCGCAAAGATCCACTTCAGTTTGAGGAGTAAACCAACGTATTTCATATTTATCGCCATTTTTTACATAAAAAGCAGTTTCGGCCAGATTGTTTTCGGCGGCAATTTTTTGCATGATTTCATCGCTTAGCCACTGTTCCAACGGACAAACGGCAGCCGGATTTCCGGAAAAAACGTTTTTAGTAAAGGCGTCAATTTGATATATCCTCATTTTGATAATTGTTGTTTAATTAATAATCCTAGATTTTGAAGACTGCGTTGGACTTTTTCATCCCATTTTATGGCAAAATTCAATCGCATACAATTGTTGTATTGATTGTGTTGCGTAAACATTCTACCCGGAGCAAAACCTATTTTATGTTGTATAGCAATATCGTATAAAACGGCTGTGTCTATTCTTGAATCTAACTCTAACCACAATACAAAACCACCCTGGGGTTTTGAAATCTTTGTGTTTTCCGGAAAATATTCTTCAATAGTACGTTGAAAATGCAAATAGTTATTATATAACGTATTTCGCAATCCTCTTAAATGATGTTCGTATCGGCCATGTTCCATAAAATCAGCAATTACTTCCTGATACAATGGCGGACTAGACATGGTATGTAATAATTTTTTCCGAATCAATTTATCTTTGAACTTACCAGGAGCAACCCAGCCCACTCGGTAACCGGGGGCTAATGTTTTAGACACCGAACCGCACCACATGACAATTCCTTCTTCATCGAATGCTTTACAGGGTTTTGGTCGGCTTGCGCCAAAAAAAAGATCCCCATACAAATCATCTTCAATCAACGGAATATTATGTAACGTTAGTAATCGGACGAGTTCTTTTTTGTTTTCATCGGGCATACAACTTCCTAAAGGATTATTGAAATTAGTAACAAAACAACAAGCCTTAATTTTAGGTAATACTTTTTTTAAATGTTCGATAGAAACACCAGTTACAGGATGCGTAGGGAGTTCAATAATATTGAGTCCCAAGGATTTTATCATTTGTAAAATACCAAAATAAACAGGCGTTTCAATTGCCACAGTGTCTCCTAGATTGGTTACTGTAATTAAAGAATAAAACAGCGCATTTAGAGCTCCCGAAGTGGTTACAATATCGGCTTCGTTTAGATTTCCATCCCAGGTAAAAGACCATTTGGCCACATTTCTTCTCAAATTGATATTTCCTTGGGCGGGTTCGTAGCCCGTTCCGCTGTCTTCTAAAGTTCTTAACACTTTTACAATTCCTTTGTTGAGTTTCGCAATTGGTAACATACTTTTATCAGTTACTCCCAAAGCAAATTGAGTAAAATCTTTATTCGTTAAAGTATTGAACACCTTACTGATTAAGTCTTCAGGAGTTTTTTCTTTGTCGGATAAATGGAGTTTACTTATCGAAGGAAGCGCAAGTCTGGTATTGAAAGTTTTACTAACATAATAACCTGATTTTGGTCGGGATTCTATTAGCGATTTACTTTCTAGTTCTAAAAAAGCTTGTTTTACCGTATTGATACTGATGTTATAGATTTTTTGTACGGTACGAATAGATGGCAGCTTTTCTCCCGTTTTTAGGGTTCCAGATGCTATTTGTTCTTCGATTATTTTTGCAGTTTTCAGATATAAAATTTCTCTCGACATTTTAGTAAAGCTTAATTTGTGTCTTATAAAAATAATAAAAAATACAACTGTGTCCTTTTTGCCTTTTAGGAATTCGAGTTGTTTAACCAATTAACTAAATGTGCTATAGAAATGGATAGGTTTTTATAATGACTATTTTGCCATTCTTTTTCAAAAAATAGTGCTGATTCTAGCGTTAAACTTTCATCAATTTGATCATTATAAAAATTAGTATCTATATGGGTATTAAGATGGTAATTGTTAGTTTTTGTTGGGGTTGCATAAGAATAACCAACAATTTTACGATCCATTTCGGCTACATAAAAAGGTAGACCAAAGTGATTGGTTAATGCTGAATCCAATGTTGTTTTTTGTTGTTGGTAAAGCTTTACAATTGTATTCATATCAGAAATTGTAGCTGCTCTGAAGCTTAGTTTTTGCTGTTGTTTGATAATTGTTTCCATACTTTCATATTTAGAAAGTAAAATTATCTATTCTTAAAGGACAAGTACAGATACAGAAACAGTATTGTTTGTGGGTACAGTTTGTGTTGATAGAAAGCAAGGGAATAAAAAAATCCTCTTTTTAAACGGATTTAAAAAGAGGATTTCGTTTTGTAAAGTTTGAGGACTTTTTATAAGTTCGCTTTAATTTTTTCAATTATAGCATCGTATTCAGCATCTGAAAGTGCTACTTTGTTTGGATTCATTTCGAAAACACTTCCAAAACCATAACCGTCTTTGTATTTTGGAACAATATGAAAATGCAAATGTGACAAAGTATCTGAGAAAGCACCATAATTGATTTTGTCAGGATTAAAGGCTTTGGCAATGGCATTTGCAGTGGTAGTAACGTCGTCCATAAAAGCATTGCGTTGTTCGTTGCTTAGCTCATGGAATTCAACTCCGTGATCTTTGTATACTACATTCAAACGACCTGTGTACGATTGCTCTTTGAATAAGAATAATTGCGATACTTTCAAGTCGGTAATTTTAATCATTAACTTATGTAATGTCTCGTTTTCCTGGCAATACAAACATTCAGAAACTGGTGATGGCATATTTTTTTATTTAATAAATTTATAAAATTTGTTTGATAGATTTTGGCAAAGCTATCTATACTATTTTACTTTTCCAAATGACCTTTTGCTTTAAGTTGTTCTAGAACTTTTTCGCTAATTTGTTTTCCCCAAGCTTGTCCCGCAATCATAGATTCTTGCATTACTTGAGGCATGGTGCTAATCATTTTTTTTCCAACAGGGGAGTTGTAAAAAACAATTAATTGATCAATGTCACTTTCGGTGTAATATTTATCATAAATAGGGATAATCATCTTTTCCAGATCTTCTGCTTTTATTTCGTTTTTAAAATCTTCCCAAAATTTGTCACCAGCTTTAGAATAGGAAGTTTTAAAACTAGTTGTCATCTGGTTTATCATTTGTATAGCCATTTTTCCCGAACCCGTTAATTCAAGGAGTTGATTTATTTTTTGGCTTTTTGAAGTGCTTTGTGCATTTGCTGAAAGTGAAAGTACACAGAAGCTTAGAATTAGAAGTGATTTTTTCATGGTTAGTTTAATGATTAAAATAGGGTTTAAAAGTAAGGATTTATAATTTACCAATAAAAATTATCTCACAAAAAAAGCGCTCTCTTTCGAGAACGCTTTCTAGATTTGTTTTTATCTTTTCTTTGGGTTATTAATTTTTTAAACCAATTTTCAACTTTTTTACACCTTTGCAGTTTACAATAATTATATTTCTCTACAACTCATTGAAATAATTAATCAAAGGTTGTCCTAAATTATTATTTAGTAAATAATTTACATCGTCTTCAATACCATTTAGTAGTAATGAGTTATTCTGCCACAAAGCTATATCTTCTTCTGAATTTAGAAATGAATTTTTATCCGCAATTATTTCATTTGAGTTAATGTTTTTCATTGATTCTCGAATGTTTTTAATCCCAATATTTATAATATCTTCTACTCGTTCTTTTAGATGTTCAAACCAATAGGATTGATGATGCCAAAGAGCTGCTTGTAGAAGTGTGTCTTTTTCAGCATCTCTTAATAAGGCAGCAAAGTCGGAAAGAAATTGGATGTATTTTACAAAACCCCATAACGCACTGTTAAGAGGATGTTTATTATTGCGGCCTAATTTGTATTCAATTAGGCTTTTGTCGGCAAGTATATTCCACAAATCTAAAATTGTATAACCAGCAGTGTAACCATCATCTAAAAACCATAAGAATTGATCTATATCTGTGTCATCTTTTATAAACTGCCTTAGCATAAGAAAACGATCATAAATTGTAGAAGAATTTGTAGAATAGCTTTTGTCAAAATAGGGTTGACCCGAATGTTTTGTCAGTTGTTTCACTAATAATTGAGGCAATAGGAGTGGATAATGTTTTGTGAAATATTTATTTAGAAATTCATTTGTCAATATTTTTTTTGCTTCATTTTCTATTTTTAGAGGTAACGGATTTGGTAAGTAGCCCGAAATTAATCCAATTTCAAGAATACTATAATAGTCTATTAAGAAATCAATATTGTCTCTCTCCTTAACTTCTAAAAAAGAAATTACAGGGTTTGTTTTGTGGTTCCTTAGCAGTATTTTTAAATTTACATCCTCGTTTTCCTTAAGGAGTTTGTTTACTGTAGCATAACCTTTAGCAGCAGCTCCTTTTTTTCGGAATTGTTTTGTAATGATTTCAAGATTAATTTCTTTGTTGTCCATAATATGATGTTATAAAGCGTTTAGAACAATTGTGTATGGCTCAAGATATGTTCCAGATTTGGGTTTGCAAACTGAAGTATGAGATTTGTTGTCAATAATGCTAGCGACAGGATCATCACAAAATGTATCGTTATGAACTATAATTTCATTATTTGCCCAAACCACACTATGGGCAATGGTAAAGCTTCCTTGATTTTGGTTCAGGTGATTTTGAGAATCGGAAATTAAATTTAAAATTGTCTGAGAGTCAGGTCGTAAATCGTCCAAAATTGGCTTAACGAATAAACCTAAACCTGCGATTATTTGTCCAATAACAGGAAAGCTTGCTACTATTTTTTGAACTCTAGCACCTCTATGCGCAGGAGCAAATAAAACCATTCTACATTTGTCAAGCCAATTTTTGTTTTCAGATTTAGCGTATAACAAAGCTCTTCGAACAATAATTGCACCTAGTGAATGAGCCACAATTATAATTCTTTCATAAGTGAAATCTTTATCAATATTTTCACGGGTAAAGCCAAGTTTGTTTGGACTATTTTCAGTAACAGATTTAAGGAAATTATAAAACTTAACCGCATTATTATTTGCTTGTCCTTTTAAACTTTCATAACCATAGAAAATCACATCAGAGTTTACAAAATCATTGTTGTTTCTGATTATACTTGGAAATTCATCCCAAGTTCCAGTAGCATTCCCATTAAAACCGTGAACGAAAATCACTAAATTGTTTGGGTTGTCAAGAGTAAGAAAAGCAGAAGAATTTTTGCCGTATTTAATGAATATTGGTGGTGTATGGCTCATAATTTTAGAGTTCTGTTTATTTTATCATTTTTTTAGCCCCTTCATTTCCTTGGGCTGCTGATTTTTTGAACCAATCATTGGCTTCTTCTTTATTTTTTTCAACTCCTAATCCAAAAAGGTAACATCCCCCTAAATATAATTGTGCCATACTATCATTATTATCTGCAGCTTCTTTAAGATATTTGAATGCTGTTTTATAATCTGACACTACGCCATCTGCGCCATCGAAATAAATACCACCTAAATAAGATTTTGATTTGACACTACCTAATGATGATGCTTCTGTATAATATTTTATTGCTGTTTTATAATCTTTTTTAACTTTGTATTGATAGCCTATATTTTCTAACAATTCCATATCATTCATTTTAAATACACCATTAAATTTTTCAGATATTTTATAAATATCACGGTACTTATCTTCATTATCTGGAACGTTTTCATAATCTTTTAAATACTTCGTAGATAATTTTTTAAAATTGTATATAATTTCATAATCGAAAGGTCTTATTTTTAAAATTATTGGGTATTGCGCCATAATTCTTAAGTACATTACTTTAGGGTTTGTACTTTTTAAAATTGCTTCAACTTCGTCTAATTTTGAAATTGTTGTTTCATAGTCTTTGGCGGAATATGCCTCTTCGGCTTCTTCATATTTTATTTTTGCAATGGCTTGTTGTGCAAAGACTGTTTGTGATGTTGTAAATAGTAAAAATGCAATTAGGAGTAGTTTTTTCATTGAAGTAAAGATTATATGGATTTGTTTATTTTATCATTTTTTTAGCATCCTCATTTCCTTGAGCTGCTGCTTTTGTGAACCAATCATTTGCAATGTTTATATCTTTTTTTACACCTTCACCATTTAAATACAATAGTCCTAGATTATACTGACCTTCGTCGTTTCCTTGTTCTGCTGATAATCGATAAAAAACTAAAGCTTGCTTAAAATCCTTTTTAACTCCCCATCCATTATAATACATTAATCCTAAATTAGATTGACCATACCCGTTTTTCAGTTCTGCTGATACTTGAAGAAAATTTAATGCTTTAGTATAGTCTTTCTCAACTCCATAACCTCCAGTAAAGTATATTTTACCTAATAAAGATTGTGTATCCGTAGTATAATTACGTCGATCTGCTGCTAAAATCAAATATTTTTCAGCTAGTTGGTAGTTTTTTTCTAAATTATTACCACCATAAAAATAAGTTGCACCCAAAGCATATAAATCTACTTGATCTTTCGCTAATAGATAATATTTAATAGCCTGATTTTCATTCTTTTCTACTCCAAAACCATTCCCATATATATATCCTAAAAAATTAAAAGCATAGAGGTAGCCTTTATCAGATGAAGATTCAAACAACTTTTTAGCTTTGATATAATCCTTTTCTACACCAGTCCCAAAATAGTATGACCGCCCTAAGTTATATTGAGCCTCTTGGTTTCCGTTGTCAGCTGCATCTTTCAAATAAATATAGGCTTTAGCAAGGTCTATTGTCACTTTTCCTCCAAAACCGTTTTTGTACATAGATCCTAAACTCGCTTTTGATTGTATATTTCCTTTATCAGCCGATAAAATAATATATTTTAAAGCATTTTGATAATCTCCTAATTTGATGGATTCGAGTCCTTTATTACTAAAAAACATGCCTTCGTTCTCGGGTTGCAATTTTAAACTTTCTAATGTTTTATAAATATCTCTATATTTATCTTCGTTGTCAGGTACATTTTCGTAATCCTTTAAATATTTCGAACATAATTTTCTAGTATTATCAATTATTTTATAATCATTCAGTGGATTGTTTTCAATACTTTTTGATTGCGCCATAATTCTTAAGTACATTACTTTGGGGTTTGTACTTTTTAATATTGCTTCTACTTCATCTAATTTTGTTACAGTAATTTCATATTTTTTGGCAGTGTAAGCTTCTTCAGCTTCTTCAAATTTTATTTTTGCAATGGCTTGTTGTGCAAAGGTTGTTTGCATTGTGATGCATATAAAAAATGTGAATAGGAGTAGTTTTTTCATAGTTATAAGATTTAAATTTTATTTTTTTATTGGATTTCCCCAAAAGTCATATTCGACTTTAGCAGTTGCTGTTGTTTTAGGTTGTTCGGCTTTTTTTGGAATGGCTTTTTTTGTTTGTTCTGTTTTATTAGTTATTGGATTTCCCCAATCATCATATTCTACTTTAGCTTTTGTATTTGGTATTTCTGTTTTTGACTGTTCCACTTTTTTACTAGTTGGGTTACCCCAAAAATCTATATTTGAATTTGCTGTTTCTGTCGCCTTACTGCTCATGTAGAAAACATTTTTGATGGTAAAGCCATATTTATACGCTTTATTGACCAATTGTTGGAGTTGCCCTTCGGCTTCTTCTTTAGTCATATAAAAACCGGATAATTTATAAGTGCGGTCTTTGTTGGTTTGAGCTATTTTTTCCATAACTCTGTCTTTAAAAGGCCAAGTATCATCGGCATATTTTGCTATTGTAAAAATAT
Source organism: Bacteroidota bacterium (assembly GCA_039805885.1). GTDB lineage: Bacteria > Bacteroidota > Bacteroidia > Flavobacteriales > Flavobacteriaceae > Flavobacterium. The sequence continues at coordinate 40,344 of JBDLTG010000121.1, read as the reverse complement.
TTGACATGTAAATTACAGGATTACTTTCTAATGAGTAAATGTCACAGCTATACATAAAAAAATAGACTTCTTTAGCGTTTTTTGTCTGGGATGAAAGAGGCATTTTACCTTCTGGTAAATTTGTTATCATTGATTTCCGGTTGGAAACCAATTCGTCGTGTTCTACTTTTTCCTCTCTTACTCTTTTTTCATTGTCTCTTCGTTGTTCTCTTTCTCGATCTTCTGCTTCATCGTCATCATCACTTTTAGAAGTATTACTGTCAATTATTGCATACATTTTTCGTTTGGCTTCATCCATTGCATTCAAAGTTGAATTTACCGCTGCATTTTGTTGATTTATGTAATTATTTGTTGATCTTTTTTGCTCATCTTCAAAATCTCTTTTTCTTTTAGCTTCAGCGTCAACTCTGTTTCTGTAATCTTCATCTTGTGCTTCTTTCCTTTCTCTTTGTTGATTTGCTGCTTGCTGTGCATAATTATTTTGCGATTCTGTTTTTTCGTTTGCTTGTTTGGCTTTTTCTTGCCTCATTTTTGCTTCGTTTTCTGCAATTTTTTTTTGTTCATCTATTGATGCTTGTTTTGCTAAAGCGTCTTGTTTTGCCTGTGCATTTCTCTGAGCAAGTTCTTGCTGTTGCTTTTCTTTATTGGCTTTTTGTTTGGCATCGTTTCTTTCTTTTTCAGAAAGGTTTTCAATATTAATTAGTTTATATGAAACACTTTGTATACAAGAAATTCCATCATCTACTTTTATTTCTTTTCCTTTACACTTTCCATAAAATTGGATTTGGCAATTGTTTTGGTCACCGCCAATTCTTTGGCCTGGTTTAATGTCTAAATAGTCATCTGAATTACCAAAACCACCAACTCTCATAGATTCACCAACTCCACTTGTACTGTTGGCTGTAAATTCGAGACGAACTCTTAAAATATCGGAAGTTTTATTTGTTATATGGACATTAACCCATTGAAACCCTAAACCTGCAGTTTTAGTATGAGCTAGTTCGACATATATTCTTGAATCAGTTTGATTTACAGCTATTTTAGTTAAGTTTTCTTGAGCAGATAGCAAAGAGGAGTTGCAAAAAATAAATACGGCAATAACTATTAATATTTTTTTTCTCATAATTAATTGGTGTTTTTATGAATGTTTTTGCTTTGTTGTGTATTTTAGGTTTAACATTTTATTCTGAAATAATTAACAATAAATATAAGATAAATTTTAATATCAAATTTTTATTTTACATTTATTATTTTGTTAGAAAACAAACTTTAAATAGTGATTTTTAAAAGTGCAGAAGGAATATATATGTAGTGTTTTTTCTGGCTTTAAAATTATTTTATGGCATGTTTCTTCGTTCTTCAGATATAACTAACAAAAAAAGCGCTCTCTTTCGAGAACGCTTTCTATTATTTAAAAACTAAAAGTTAGTTGTTTTCAATCCATTTTCTGGCATTGACAAAAGCTTCTTGCCAAGGCGTTACTTCGTCGTTTCTATTGCTTGGATAATTAGCCCAGTTCCATTGGAAAACAGAACGTTCAATGTGTGGCATTGTTACCAAGTAATAAAATTCAATATAAAATCACTTTTTTGCCCTCTGTTTTTGGTAATATTGTTGATTTATGTTTCTCAGTTCACTTTCTCCATCAACGCTGTATTATTTATTCCTAAAATAAAATAGGGGTTTTTAGAGTCTTTTCGTTGCATAATCACCCAATACGGTTTGTTTAGTATGAAATTTCGTTGAATAAATTTTCCAGAATTGCTGCTACCACCAGACTCGATAGCTATCACTGCTTCGGCTTCGACAGTTGCGCCCATTTCATCCATATTGAATTTTAGATTTTCGAACATTTGGCTAAAAAACGTTTTTTCAAAACCTTTGTGTTTTAGCAATTGGTTCATCATTTCTTTGTATTCTCTATGAAAATTGAGGTTTAGTTTTGGTGCTTCAAATTGATCTCTTTTGTCTAACGAATGATACTCCTCTGGATTACTCGCATTTATTATTTTAATTACGACATCTGGATTATACATAGCATACCCTTTTGCCAAAATCAATTCGTCGTCTTGGTTGTTTTCGTTTTTGAGCCTTAATTTGATGATGAATTTGTCGTCATTGGTATAATCCACAATTTCTATATTGTACAATTGTTCTGTTACCTTTGGATTGTATGCAAAACCTTTTACTTCTTTACCTTTAAAAGTAACAGTTGAGGTGTTAAATTCATAAAGATAGGCTACTGCTTTATTAAAATAGGCGTAGGAGACAAGTCCATCGTCTTCTAATTCTATTTTCAAATCCTTAAAACTTTTATTTGGGAATTTTACTTTTGATTCTTGATTTATGGCATTAATGGTTTTTTGCCCGAAACCACTTTTGATGTAATAGCTATTTTCATCCAAATCGTTTTTTGAAAATATAGGATTGTTAAGTTTTTCTATCATTTCCAAAGCCGTTTTGTCTTGGGAATTTAGCTTTAATTTTTCTTTCAAGATGTTTTCACTAAGCTCATTCCAAGCCAAATTCATTACTCCACACCAAACAAAATTTCCTTTGTAATTGCTGCCTACGTAATTACCGACAATGCTGATTTTAGGATCTTGTTTTGTGCTTGTTTGGCTGTTTGCATTTTGATTGAAAATGGTAAAAAACAAAAACAGAACTAAAGTGACTTGTATTGAAAAAATTGAACTTTTCATAATTTAATTATTTCTATTCTATATTATTGAGTTTGTGAAAACCTGATTCTACAATTTGGCAATGCTCTTTTTATTCTAATTTGTTCTTTTTTATTAATCAAATTGCCCTCTAAGTCCAACTCTTTTAAATGTTTTAGATTGCCAATATTAGCTGGCATTTCGGTTAAATGACATCCATAAAAAGACAAAAATTCAAGGCTAACTATTTTTTCAATATTATTAACATTAAGAAGTCCTGGATTATCTGAAAGATCAATTGATTTTAGATTTTTCAGTACAGTGAGTTCGATGGGTATGGCTTGGATGTCATTACTAGGCAAACTTAAGGATGTTAATTTCGTAAGAGTTGCAATTTGAGGCGGAATTTCTTGAATCTTAAAGCAATCGCCTTTAATATCATAATCGCCATAATCTCCATGTTCATATTCGCAATGCATACCCATAATTGCGAGTTTTTTAAGTTTTTTTAATTTAAATACCCAATCCGGAATTGAATTATTCCTTAGCTCCTTAGCAGAAACAACAAAAATGCTGTCTAAAGATACATTATACCCCATTTTTTTTAAAATACTATCTTGATTAATATCTTTGGGTTTTTCTATTATTTCTGCTTCAGGACAGTCGATCGTGTCAAAATCTTTAGTTTCGGATTTTTTTGTTGTTTTAGGAGTGCAAGAACTAATAAAAAGTACTGCTATTACTAACAATGAAGTCTTAAAAATCGTTTTCATAGGCTGTATATTTATTTAAGTGCCTGTTTTGAAATAATTAAATCATTTTTTCTTGAAATAATCGACAAGAAACTTAAAATATTTCCCGATTTCAGTTTCTGAAAAAGATATTTTCTCCTCATAATAATTTACATATGGAATGTCATATCTATCATATAAATCAGTCTTTATTTTGCCTTCTTTATATCGAACAACAGTTATGTTTTTATTTTTAGAAGCATAAAAATTAATGCTTTTGCTTAAAGTTACAAATACATCATTTTCGTTTAGTTCTGTTCTTATATCCGTTTCTGGGCCTTGGTCTAGGCTGTCAATATCCTTCAAATCGAATTCAATTGTTGTTGTGCTTTTTTCCTTATTCATCGGAAAATCATAAGTTTCAAACACCATTTTAAATTTACTTTCATCAAAAACAACTTTGTAATTTTTGGTTACATATCTAAACTCTTTTTCATAACCGGGTTTGTTTAATTCCCAAGCATCCGAATACATATCAGAACCCGTTTTAAAATTTTGGTAATAGGATTGTATAGAATCCAAAGCCATTTGTTTGGTCAATTTGCTTTCTTGTGCATTTGTAACAATTGAAAATAATAAAAGCAATAATAAGATTGGTTTTTTCATTGATTTAGATTTTATTCATTTTACAAAATGCTATGAGTTGGTTGAAATAATTCACTATCGTGGTGTCTTCAAAATCGAGCTGTTTTTGATTGGGATAGGCATCATAATTAGGATGTATTTTGATTTCAAAATGGCTTAATTCTTTTAGGATGGTTTCCTCCTTAAATTTTTGAGAGACTTTTATTTTTTTGTTTTTCATCATTTGAAACAATATGTTTTTGTTTGTCACTTCCTGACGGCCTTTTTTAAAACTCTTGACATCACTCAAATTGAACTCAATTGTGGTTGTATTTTCAATTTCATCATTATTGTCCATATCATGCACATCAAAAGTCATTTTGAATATGCAATCTGTGATTTCTACACTATAATTATCGGTAAATTTGGTGTAATTATCAGAGCCTGCAATTGCTTTTCCATTTTCTTCGGCAAAGACATAAGAACCCGTTTTGAATCCGTCATAATACGATTTTATAGCATCGATGGTTTCTTGTTTCGTAAACTGATGCTCTGGCTGATTTAGTGCCGTATCAAAGGAATAGAATCTTTGTTGCGCTGTTAGCGCGTTGACAAAAAACAAAAGAAGTAGCACTAATTTTTTCATTGATTATCTAGGTTTACTATTAATAAAAATGGGAGTACTTAGTGTTACTCCCATTTTATAAAACTTGTTTTTTATTTTGATATTGAAAATTTATTTTGCAATAAGGATCTCTATAAGTAGTTATTTTAATTAAAATTACAACTTCACATAGAACAAATCAATATTTATTTATACTCTCGAAAACGGCTTCTGCCTCACAAGCAAATTTCTTTTTTCGAGGGTTAAAACCATCAGGTCCCATTTCATTGGTAACATCTTTACATTTACAAATACTGATACTAATCAATTTTGCATTATACATTTTTGTATGCTGAGCAACAACTCTTTTTATGTCTTCACAAGCTTCTGATTCTGAATAAAAATAGCCCATTGAAGCATGCTTTTCAGTCTGCGTCCAACGTTTTGATTTAGGTTTGTATTCATTAGAAGAATTGTTAGAACTCAATTTCCCATCTGAAGTATTTCCAGAGGAGGAGTTGCTCGAAGAAGAACTACTTGAGCTTGATGAAATATTGCTCTTTGAGTTTCGATTCTCCATAGCTTCATATTTTACTTGTGCTTCGGCGGCAAGCATTCTTGCATCATAAGAGTTTGGATTAGCGGCTGCATTAATTTGTCCTTGTGCTAGTGTCTTATTCATATTATCATAGCTCTTTTGTTGATTGGATATTGCTTGTTGATTGTCTCTATATTTTTTATCTGCTCTTGTATCACTTTCAGCTTGTCTTATAGCTGCTTTATTAAAAAATTCTATTTCTTCATTTTTTTTATCCAAATATCTCTTATTATCTCTTTCATTTTTAGCCTGAATTTCTGAATTACCTATTCCATCACAAGGATGACTAAACCTTAACTGGTCGTAATCTTCTCTTGCATGTCTTTCGGCTTCTGATAACTCACCATATTCAACATATTTTCGGTTATGATTTGCGGCATATGCTGTAGCATACTTGTTTTTTGCTCTTTCTACATCTTTCTCAAACTGTTTTAAACAATCATCCTTTGCGATTTTCAATTGCTTTTCGTTTTCATCAGCAATTGCTTTTGCTTGGAATTCTTTAGTTATAAAATCCTGCAAAAAATGTTGCTCAAAATATATTTTAGCAAACGGATCGCCTAAATCTTTAGATGATTTAATCCAGATTGCACCATCTAATGAAGAATTTTTTTCACCTTTTCCTTCATAAAGTAAAACTCCTAAATTATATTGGGCTCTTGGATGATTTTCTTTTGCCGCTTTGTAATACCATTCAGTTGCCTTTGCATAGTCAACAGGTGTTCCAATTCCTTTATAGTATAAATTACCAAGGCTATTAAAATCTATGGGATTATTAGAATTTACCGCTCTTTGTGCATAGTAAAATGCTTTTTCATTATCAACAGCTGTTCCTTGTCCGTTTTGATATATGGTTGATAAATTAGTCATTGCATCTAAGTAATTATTATCCGCTGCTTTTGTATACCAATAGAATGCTTTATCATAATTTTTAATGCCTAGTTTACCTTCATAATACATTGTAGCTAAATTGTACTGTGCTTGTGGGTAATTATTGTCAGCTGCTTTTTGATACCAAAAAAATGCTTTATTAAGATTGACAACAGTGCCATATCCGTGATAATACATTACGCCAACATTACATTGTGCAGTAGCGTTTAAAGTAGCGGCTTTTTCATACCAATACAATGCTTTTTTTAAGTCAACTGAAACTCCTTTTCCTTTATAATACATGACGCCAAGATTGAGTTGTGCATCCGCATCTTTTATTGCCGCTTTCTCATACCAGTATAATGCTTTTTCGTAATTAACACTTCCGTTTTCTCCGTTTTCATATATAATTCCAAGATTAAATTGTGCAGTTGACTCTTCTTTTTCTGCGGCTTTTTGATACCAATAGATAGCTTTAGTAACATCAATAGCTGTTCCTTGACCTTTTTGAAAAGCATGCCCCAAGTTGATCTGTGCAGATGCTACGTTATTTTCAGCAGATTTTTGATACCAATAAAATGCTTTATTTAGATTAACAGCAGTACCTGAACCCTTTCTGAATGCTTGAGCTAAATTATTTTGTGCATCTGGATAATTAGCTTCAGCAGATTTTTGAAACCAATAGAAAGCCTTTTCAAGGTCTATTGTAGTAGCTTTGCCATATTTATAACAAAGTGCTAGATTATATTGAGCAACGTTATCATTTCCTATTGCCCCTTTTTCATACCAATAAAAAGCTTTTTTTAAATCTATGGGAATTAATTTATTGCCAAACTCATAAGTGACACCTAAGTTTCTTTGGGCTTTAGCTAAATTATTATTTGCCGCTTTTTCGTACCAATAAAATGCTTTTTGAAGATCAATTGGAGTTCCCTCGCCATTATCATAACAATAACCTAAAGCACATTGCGCTTTTATGTTATTGTTTTCTGCGGCTCTTTTGAACCAATAAAATTCTTTATCAAAATCAGCTTTAGTTTCTTTTCCGTCTGTATATTTCCAAGCTAAATCATTTTGAGCCTCCGGGTCATTATTATCAGCCAATTTTTGTAGTTCATCTATACTCCTTTCTGATTGAGAATAGAGTTGGTTTGAAGTAATTGTAATTAGACCTATTAGTGTATAGGTGTAGAAGTTTTTTTTCATGATGTTTGTGTTTACAGTTAATATTCTAAAATTTATAAGATGTCTATTTATTGAAACGCCATAGCTAAAATTAATTTCCGTTTGGTGTTCCGACTACAACTGAACCGCCCCAATTCCATAAATTATATAATTGTAATGGACTTTGTACATAAGTCTGTCCGTTTGATGGATCGCTTATGATGATTTGTTTGTATGGTGTTACCCCTTGTAAAATGATGAAATGTCCAATGTTTGGATTATTTGATGGATTTACAAAAGCAATAATTTTCCAACCACTAGCTAATGTGTTTAGTAAAACTTGTTCATTTGCTGGATAAGGTATTACCCAAGCTTTAAAGTGATAATATTTTAAAACATTAGCAACTTGATTCGCATTAGCTGGAATATTTGCGGGTAAACCTCCCGTTACTTTTGAAACAATTTCGCTTTGCTCTTGATATATATTTGCCTGCACTAAACAACTTTGAATACATGAAGCCCAACAACACATCGGGCATTCTTGCTGTTTTATTTGTGCCTGCAACGCAAATGTAGATGCCATAACAAGGCAAATGGTGATGAGTTTTTTCATAGTGTTTTGTGTTTTAATTTATTATGCTTTTACATTACCTGCTCCTATAGAGAATCGATAGCCAAATTGGATATGCTTAACTAATTAACGACTTTAATTTTTGATTTTTGTTTATTTGTCAAATTATAGGATATTCCCACAAACCAGCCAATTTTGAATTGTTCACTTGTAATATCAGTAATAGCTATTTGGGTATCATATGTAGTATTGGTATCATAAATACTTTTTATTTGCTTAACTTTTTTGAAAGCTGGACCAACTGTAAAAATTGTTTTTTCTTTCTTACCAATTAATAAACTTATTCCTGGGAAAAACGAATTCAAGTTTAAACTCGTCAAATCAATGGATGCACCTAATGAGAATCCAAAAGCAAACATAGAATTACTCCTAAAACTGGTATGTAATAATCCCGCAATAGTTGGAGTGTATTGGGAGGTATTATTTTCAACAATTTTATAAGTAGAAGATGTTATTGCTTTTACTTCGTATTCTTGGTTTTTAATACCAAAATCGAAGACAGTACCTGCACTAAAATCCCAACGAACCCCTCCTTTAACATATTCTGTATAAGTAAAGTATTTAGGTACTTGCTGTTTAATAACTGAAATTCCTAAATCTTTGTTAGGGGTTATTTTTACTTTAAATTCTATATAATCTTCTAATGGCTGTATAGGGTTTGAAACCACTTCGAAAGCGTTTTCTTGTTTTAATACATGATCTATTAATTCTACATTATTTAGTTTTTTTCGTAATTCGGAAGTATTTACTAAAGTATTAATTGTTTCAACCTCTATTTTTACATTGTCAAATTTAAGTTTTACTAAGTCGGCATAAGTTTTATCATTTTTAGTTATTTCATAAAACAAATCACTATTGAAAGTATCACTATATTCAGTTATAAATGTTCTATATGTTTTTTCGTATGTTTTAATAAAGGATTGATACTCTGATGTTCTGTCTTTGTCTAAAATTATACAAATTTTAGGCAAATCATTTACATATTGACTATTTGTTAAATTTGGATTAATAACAAAATCCACATAATTATTATAAGCAGCATTTATTCTGTTAACATCAATCAAACAATTTTGAATATTATTGTAATTCTCTAATAATTTTTGAGTTCTCTTCGTGAAATTTTCAGATATATTACCATAAATATCTAACTGCTTCTGAATAGAATTCATTTCATAGTTTATACCGTCTATTTTTTTTTGAATATCTTCTCTATTTTTTTCCGATGCAAGAAGTTTTTTTTCAGCTTCATCTAACTTTTGTTTTAACTGCTTCAAATTAGTTTCAATTTCTGTTTTTGACTCTTCTTGTGTATTTTTTAATTTGTTTGATTCTTCTTCACAATTATCTTTAGCCGTTTTTAGAGCCTTTTGATTATCGATGATAGTTATCGATGAGGCATTAAATAGTGATTCTTGAGTAGATTTTTGCTCGACTAATTTCTTTATTTTTTCTTCTAGTGCTGTATTAAAACTTATTTTGTCTTTTGGAGGCGTAACATTGCTGCCACTTTTAGTTGAGACGGTAACTTCTGTGTTTAATATTTTTGGGATTATCTCTTCACTCGGTTTATTATTTTCTAAAATAGCCTTTACTTGTTCTTCGTCAGATTCTAAATTGTTACTTATTTTAACATCGTTATTCACAATTTCAACAAAATTCGCGAATTTGTTGATGTTAATTATTTTTAATACTACTGGTTGATTATGTTTTGGTTTTAATTTACCCGTAATATAAGCACCCATTTGAAAATCATATTTCACAATAAGTGTAGGTGGTTCTTCATCTGTTTTAACTTTCTTTTTTACTTGAGCTAAAATAGAATTTGTAAAAGTTAATAGTATTATCATTATTACTAATGCAATTTTATGAGTAATTTTTTTCATAATTAATTGGTGTTTGATGAATATTTTTCGCTTTATTTTTTTAACATTTTATTCCGAAATAATTAACAATAAATGTAAGATAAATTTTAATATCAAATTTTTATTTTGCAAATATTATTTTGTTATAGAAAAAGATTTAAATAGTGATTTTTAAGAGTGCAGAAGGAATACCCATTTGTAGTATTAAGTGTTTTTCTGATTTTGAAATTGTTTTATAGTGTTATTTTTTCATTCTTCAGATACTAGTATTCACAAAAAAAGCGCTCTCTTTCGAGAACGCTTTCTATTATTTAAAAACTAAAAGTTAGTTGTTTTCAATCCATTTTCTGGCATTGACAAAGGCTTCTTGCCAAGGCGTTACTTCGTCGTTTCTATTGCTTGGATAATTAGCCCAGTTCCATTGGAAAACAGAACGTTCAATGTGTGGCATCGTTACCAGGTGACGTCCTGTAGCATCACACAACATGGCTGTGTTGAAATCAGAACCATTTGGATTCGCAGGATATCCTTCATAACCGTATTTACCTACGATGCTGTAATTTTCTTCACCCATTGGTAAATTAAATTTACCTTCACCGTGAGAAACCCAAACTCCAAGAGTTGTACCGGCTAAACTAGATAACATTACGGAGTTGTTTTCCTGTACGGTTACCGAGGTAAAAATACTTTCGTGTTTGTGGCTGTTGTTGTGCAACATTTTTCCGTGTACTTCATGCTCAGGATTGATTACTTCCAATTCCATGAACAATTGACAACCGTTACAGATTCCAACAGATAGAGTGTCTTCTCTTTTAAAGAAGTTTTTCAATGCAGTATTGGCTTTTTCGTTGTATTTGAATGCTCCGGCCCAACCTTTAGCAGAACCTAAAACATCTGAATTCGAGAAACCACCAACAGCTCCAATGAATTGAATGTCTTCCAGATTTTCACGTCCCGAAATCAAATCGGTCATGTGAACGTCTTTTACATCAAAACCTGCCATGAACATCGCATTTGCCATTTCGCGTTCCGAATTACTTCCTTTTTCACGAATAATAGCTGCTTTCGGTCTTGGTTTAGAAGCATCAACTTCAGGTTTTTTTCCTGTAAAGTGAGCAGGGAAACTAAAGTATAAGGCTTGGTTTTTATAATTGTCATAACGCTGTTGCGCTGTTCCGTTTTTAGATTGTTTTTGGTCTAATAAGAATGAAGTTTTAAACCAAACGTCTCTGTATTTAGTAATATCTAATTTACATGGACCAAAATCTAAAGTAGCTTCACTAGTTGCTGTTCCTAATTTGTAGAACGAAACTCCGTTAGCATTCAATTTGCTTTCTAAAGCAGCATCTTCTTTTGCTTGGAATACAAGACCGATGTTTTCAGCAAATAAATATTTAATGATGTCTTTTTCTTCGAAAACAGAGAAATCAATTTTTGCTCCTAAATTCACATCAGCAAAACACATTTCTAATAAAGTAGTAATCAAACCACCACTTCCAATATCGTGACCCGCTACAATTTGATTGTCTAAGATTAATTCCTGGATCGTGTTGAACGCATTTTTAAAGAAAGCAGCGTCTTTGATTGTAGGTGTTTCAGTTCCAATAGCATTCAAGATTTGTGAAAATGAAGAACCTCCTAATTTGAATTCGTCCTGAGATAAATTGATATAATAAATAGAACCACCGTCTTTTTGTAAAACAGGTTCTACTACTTTTCTAACGTCAGTACAGTTACCACCTGCCGAAATAATTACCGTTCCCGGTGCAATTACTTCGTCATTTGGATATTTTTGTTTCATCGAAAGTGAATCTTTTCCTGTTGGAATATTGATTCCCAATTCGATTGCAAAGTCAGAACAAGCTTCAACAGCAGCATACAAACGAGCGTCTTCACCTTCGTTTTTACAAGCCCACATCCAGTTAGCTGAAAGGGAAATTCCTTTCATCCCGTCTTTTATTGGAGCCCAAACAATATTCGATAAAGATTCGGCAATAGCAGTTCTTGTTCCGGCAACCGGGTCAATTAAAGAAGCAATAGGAGAGTGTCCAATAGATGTTGCAATTCCTTCTTTTCCTTGATAATCCAAAGCCATTACACCACAGTTGTTCAATGGCAATTGCAATGGTCCTGCAGTTTGTTGTTTAGCTACTTTTCCACCTACACAACGATCCACTTTATTGGTCAACCAGTCTTTACAAGCCACAGCTTCTAATTGCAATACTTGCTCTAAATAGCTTGAGATGTTTTTTATATTATACTCTAATTCAGAATAATTGTACTTAACAGTTGAGTCGGTCATAACCGTTTTTGGCGAACTTCCGAAGAAGTCTTCCAAAGCATAATCCATTGGTTTTGCACCAGTAGTTTTTGATTCGAAAGTAAAACGGTGGTCAGCAGTTACATCTCCCACCTGATACATTGGCGAACGCTCTCTGTCGGCGATTCTTTGTAAGGTGTCAATATCTTTTTTACCAATAACCAATCCCATTCTTTCCTGAGATTCGTTACCAATGATTTCTTTAGCCGAAAGGGTAGGATCGCCCACAGGTAATTTGTCCAAATCGATTAATCCTCCGGTATCTTCCACTAATTCCGAAAGACAGTTTAAGTGTCCACCAGCACCGTGATCGTGAATAGAAACAATTGGGTTGTTATCGCTTTCTACCAATCCACGAATGGCATTGGCAGCACGTTTTTGCATTTCCGGATTCGAACGTTGGATCGCATTTAATTCAATTCCTGAACCAAAAGCTCCTGTATCAGCAGAGGATACCGCAGCTCCACCCATTCCGATTCTATAATTTTCTCCACCAAGGATAACAATTTTATCGCCTTCTTGTGGTTTGTGTTTGATAGCCTGATCTAATTTTCCGTAACCAATTCCACCCGCTTGCATGATTACTTTGTCGTAACCTAATTTTCTAGCCTGTGCTGAGCCTGCCGAAGCATTTTCTTCGTGTTCGAATGTCAAAACGGAACCTGTAATCAGCGGTTGTCCAAATTTATTTCCAAAATCAGACGCTCCATTTGAAGCTTTGATCAAAATATCCATTGGAGTTTGATACAACCATTTTCTTTCGGCTACTGCATCTTCCCAAGGACGGTTTTCTTCCAATCTTGAGTAAGAAGTCATATAGACAGCAGTTCCAGCCATTGGTAACGAACCTTGTCCTCCAGCCAAACGGTCACGAATTTCTCCTCCAGAACCTGTTGCAGCTCCGTTGAAAGGCTCTACCGTAGTTGGGAAATTGTGTGTTTCTGCTTTTAATGAAATAACAGAATCAAATTCTTTTATTGCGTAAAAATCAGGTTTGTCGGCAGTTTTTGGAGCAAATTGTTGCACTCTTGGTCCTTTTACAAAAGCAACGTTGTCTTTGTAAGCCGAAACAATATCGTTAGGATTTTCCTGAGATGTTTTCTTGATTAATTTGAAAAGAGTAGTTTCTTTTTCTACTCCGTCAATGACAAAAGTTCCGTTGAAAATTTTGTGACGACAGTGCTCTGAATTCGCCTGTGAGAAAGCAAAAATTTCAGAATCAGTTAGTTTTCTACCTAATTTGGTTGCCAAATTATCTAAATATTCTACTTCTTCTGAGCTTAAAGCCAAACCTTCCTGTTTGTTGTAAGCTGCAATATCGTCAATATCCAAAATTGCTTCTGGTTGTACTTTGATGGTGAAAATATCTTGATTTAATTCGCTGTATTTTTGAGAAAGCATTGGGTCGAAATCAGTGAAATCTTCTGTTGCTTTGTAAAATTCTTCGATACGAATGATTCCAGAAATCCCCATGTTTTGAGTAATTTCTACGGCATTGGTACTCCAAGGCGTAATCATAGTAGCGCGAGGACCAACAAAAAAATCCGTCAATACGGATTTCTCTATTTTATTTGCATTGGCAAAAAGCCAGTTCAGTTTAGAAATATCTTGAGCCGAAATTTCGCCTTGTGTTTGTACGGCAAAAATTGCGTTGCTTTGGTTTTCAAAGAAATGAATCATTGTTTTGTATTTGATGAATTGCGATGCAAATTTAGTTTAAATATATAGTACGAGCAAATGTGAAATGCAAACTATTTGACAAAATCAAAGAATTAAAAAATAACCGCAAATTTGCAAATTTTCATAGATTCTAAAGGAATATAATTTGCGAATTTGCGGTCTTTTAATTTTAATTTTCTTTAGGGAACATCATACTCTGATAAGCACCCAAATCAGGAGGCAAAGTCCTGGTTTTTCCATTAATGTCTAACGGAATGGAATAAGCTGGATTTCCTTTTACGAAAGCGGCAGAAGTATTATCAATATTGAGTTTGTTCTTTTCGATTGCGAAAAAACGAGGATTTTGGTTCAGAACTATGTTGTTGTAATGAACGTTATTGCTAAAATTATATAGTGGATTCGTGCTATTGGCTTCAAATTTTAACAGGCAATTGTTGAATTGGTATTCAAAAAGAGCTGCATTGTTTTTATCCAAATTCAATTCGTTTGAATACGCGCCATAAATAATACAATTGTTAAAAGTAGCTTTGGTTAAATTGGATGTTTCAGGATTAGCTCCCGTTTTGTAATTGTTTATTGTTAAAGCGAGTTGTTGTGCGTTGTTCCAGTTGTTGTTAAAAGTACAATGTGTAAACTGGTAATTTCCTCCATAAGTACAGACTAAAGTTGCTTTTCCGGCTGTATTGATAACTATGTTTTCGCCTTGAATTTTAGCGTTTTGAGCCAGAATTCCATAGTTGGACGAATTATAAATTTGGCTGTTTTTAATCGAAACAGTAGTTTGATCCTGATTGTCAATTCGTAAACCTATTGTAGCATTTTTAATCGTCAGGTGATTTATTTTGTGAGCCGTACTGCCATTACGAAGCCAAATGGTAGCCCATTGTCCTGGAACATTAGCGTAATCTGCTTCGAGACGATCGCCTTCAAAAATAATTTCGTTTTCTTGTTTATTGGTAGTTGAAACACTTCCGTTGCATTCCAAACTAGCTGATTGTGGTACAATCAAACCCGAATTAGTATGAAAATAAACACGGGCTCCTGCATCAAAAACTACTTTTTTGCCTTCGGGAACTGTCGCATAACAGTAAATTACATAAGGTTTTTGATTGGTAAAATGCAGCTCGTTGCCATTTACAGCATCGTTTTCGTCCAGATAAAAACCACTTAATTCGTTATTGTCAAAAGTTACGGTTTCGGTTTTACCATTGCTTAAACGCTTTGGGTATAACAAAACAGCATCTTTAACTAAAGTCAGTAAAGCCACTTTTTGTAAATTAGTTCCGCTATCAAATTCGATGTCGTCGGTATATAAAAAATAATTGGGATTCGCATCGGCGATGTTGGGTGTGGTTTCGATAAAAACATACAGACTGTCTTTGGCTAACAAGGTGACATTATTGAAAATTTTGTTGTTTTCGCCCTGCATTCCGTCAACGGTCATGCGGTATTTAGAGTTGAGTCCTTTGCTAAATTTAATCGTTGGAATATTAATGTCATCTTTACTGTGATTGTACACTTTCAATAAATATGTACTCGAACTTATCGTCGAAAAAACAGTGTCTAAAAAAACGGTATCTTTCGAAAAAACTAATTTTCCATCATTAGGTACGGTAGAAAAATCGGTACGGCAAGAACAGATTGAAAATAAGATTCCGAGAATAATTAATAGCGAAAAAGGACGCATGGGTTTTGTTTTTTTGTAAAAATAGAAAAAATCTTATTTGTTAGCCCTTAATTTTAAAATGGATTGCAGAATATGCTCGCTATTTAATACATAGTCTCTATTCTTTTCTTTATTTTTACAATCGATTAAAATAAAATTCATGACATTCGATAAAGAAAAGATATTGGAATACTGCAATCGTATTTCTAAAAATACCTTAATGGAAACCTTAAATATTGAATATGTGGATGCGGGAGAAGGTTTTTTGACTGCGACAATGCCAGTGAATCCGAGCGTTCATCAGCCAATGGGCTTGTTGCACGGAGGTGCTTCGGTAGCTTTGGCCGAGAGTGTAGGTAGTGCCGCTTCCTTTATATTCATCAATCCTGAAGTTAGCGAAGTACGTGGAATAGAAATTTCAGCCAATCATTTAAAAGCCAAGCGAGAAGGTGTGGTTACTGCTACAGCAAAAATTATTCACCAAGGCGCAAGTATACATTTATGGGAAATTCGCATTGTGGACGAAAGAGATAATCTGATTTCGCTTTGTAAATTGACTAATATGGTTTTGCCAAAAAGAAAAAAAGCCCATTAGATTTTTGAAGAAAAACAAACCTTTAATAAATTAATATATGATTGATTTTTTTATAAAAGTTAAGCAACAAGAAGCCCAAAAATTACCTTTTGTTATTTATAAAAAACCGTATAAAACAGAAGTGAGAGGTTTTTTTCAAAAAAATGATCATTTGTATTTTGCCGAAGCTTTAGACGAAACGGGTTTTGTCTTTGCTCCATTTGATGGCAATCAGATGATATTGATTCCAAAAAATCAATCGGTTATTTGGGAATCGGATGTTACTTCTTTTGGTGAAAATCATTTGGAAAGTTTAAAACAATCAGAAAATCAGCAAGAAAAAGAACGTTTTGAGCATCTTATTCAAAAAGCAATAGAGGCTATCGAAAAAGGGGCTTTTAACAAGGTGGTTTTATCTCGAAAAGAAATTCTGGAAGTACCCAATTTTGATTTGGTTACTGTTTTTACACGGTTAATCCAGCGTTTTCCAACAGTTTTCTGTTATTGTTGGTATCATCCTAAAATAGGGTTGTGGATGGGTGCAACACCCGAGCGATTGTTAAAAGCAAGCCGAAAAAAGTTTTGTACGATGGCATTAGCAGGAACACAAAATTTTAACGGCACTACTGATATAGTTTGGGGCGCAAAAGAAATAGAGGAGCAACAATTTGTTACCGATTTTATATTGGAAAACCTGAAAGGACTAACTTCTGAAGTGGCTATTTCCAGTCCTTACACGGTTCAAGCAGGAAATGTGCTGCATATTAAAACCGATATTGAAGGGGTTATTAATAAGACATCCAAATTGAATCAGGTGGTTTCGGTTTTGCATCCTACACCAGCAGTTTGTGGTTTGCCCAAAGAAACGGCTAAAGGATTTATTTTAGGAAATGAAGGCTATGATAGAGAATATTATACTGGTTTTTTAGGAGAATTGAATAAGAAGGGTTTTGCTGAGAAGAAACAAAAATCTGATTTGTATGTTAATTTACGTTGTATGCAAATAAAAGATAAACAAGCGCATTTGTATATGGGTTGCGGCGTTACAAAGGAAAGTATTCCAGAAAAAGAATGGAACGAAAGTGTCAATAAATCCATGACGATGAAAAGTGTGCTTTAAAAAGTTAGAAGTTAGAAGTTGGGAGCGGGAAGATGGAAGATAGGAGTTTGGAGTAGGGAGTAGGGAGATGGGAGTAGGGAGATGGAAGTAGGCAGAAAGCAGAATTCAGAAAGCAGTTTTTAGAATAGAGAAGACAGAATTTAAAACTTTGTGTACTTAGCGTGTCATCCTGAGCTTGTCGAAGTACTTTTTTTCTTAGCGGTTAAAAAACAGATTTCAGAATGCTAAAATTAGAATATAAGGAATAACGCAATAAAACTCCGTACAGTCTCCCCCTCCTTCGGAGGGGGCGGGGGGAGGAAAAATAACAATAATGAAACTAGATATATTAGCTTTTGGAGCACATCCCGATGATGTGGAATTGGGGTGTTCGGGGACTATTTTAAAAGAAATTTCCTTAGGGAAAAAAGTCGGTATTGTAGATTTAACCCGTGGAGAGTTGGGAACCCGTGGTTCGGCAGAAATTAGAGATCAAGAAGCTAGTGATGCGGCCAAAATATTAGGGGTTTCAGTTCGAGAGAATTTAGAGATGAGAGACGGTTTTTTTGTCAATGACGAAAAACACCAATTGGAAATCATTAAAATGATTCGGAAATATAAACCTGAAATTGTTTTATGCAATGCCATTGATGACCGTCATATTGATCATGCAAAGGGAAGTAAATTAGTTTCTGATGCTTGTTTTTTATCTGGCTTAATGAAAATAGAAACGGAGTTAGATGGAGAGCAGCAAAAAGCCTGGCGACCTAAAGTAGTATACCATTATATTCAGTGGAAAAATATCGAACCTGATTTTGTAGTGGACATCACAGGATTTACTGATAAGAAAATCGAAGCTATTTTGGCCTATCGTTCTCAATTTTACGATCCCAATTCTACAGAACCAGAATCACCAATAACGTCTAAAAACTTCTTTGAAAGCTTAAATTATCGTTCCAGAGACTTAGGTAGGCTAGTAGGGGTAGATTATGCCGAAGGTTTTACAGTTGAAAGATGTTTGGCTGTCAGTAGTTTAGCGGATTTGCTGTAATTTTATTGATTTTTTTTGAAAAAATAGTTTGCAGAAGTCAATAAACGTTGTATATTTGCAACCGCAAAGCAAATGGTGGTTGTAGCTCAGCTGGTTAGAGCATCGGTTTGTGGTGCCGAGGGTCGCCGGTTCGAACCCGGTCATCCACCCAAAATGCAAAAGCCTCTTCGAAAGAAGAGGCTTTTTTTGTGCGTTTAATTTTGAGGGAATTTTTGAAAATTCGAAAATTTGCTTTTTTGGATCTATCAAAAAAAAAAAGATTGATCCTTTGTCTTCCCCTATTTTACAATTTCTAGACTTTCGTAAAAATGAAAAGTCCCACCGAAGCAGGACTAAAGATTTTCATCAACGGCATATAGCCTTATTGTGATAAGATTAAAGATTAGAAATTTTAATCAGTTACAAATTTATGTAAAAAAAACTTTAGTTTGAATATGGAAAACCGTAAGAAGGGTAATTATTTTCTCCGTAGTTTTAAAAATTCTTACAAAATACAGATTGGTATGGCAAAAATATTAGGATTAGATTTAGGGACGAACTCAATTGGTTGGGCAATTAGGGATAATAATATAGATAATAAAAATCAAATTTTAGATTCTGGAGTTATTGTTTTTCCACAAGGAGTTGGGGAAGAAAAAGGTGTAGAGTTTTCTTTAGCTTCCGAAAGAACTAAAAAAAGAGCTTCAAGAAAATTATATTCCAGAAGAAAACAAAGAAAATCTGATTTATTAAAGTTGTTAATTGAAAATGGAATGTGTCCATTGACAATTGATGAATTGCATAGTTGGGCTTTTTATACAAAAGGAAAATCTTCTGTTTATCCAACTGAAAATTTTGAATTTAGAGAATGGTTAAAAATTAATCCTTATGAAGTTAGAAATAAAGTTTCTAATAGTTCTGTATCTAATTTAGAATTTGGGAGGGCATTATATCACATTTGTCAACGAAGAGGTTTTAAAAGCGGAAGAAAAGATGCTGATGCTGGAAAAGATTTAGTTGTTTATCTGCAAGAAAAAGAAAAAAGAGAAGAAGCGGGAAACAAAACGTTAGGAGAATATCTTTATGGGCAACTAGAGAAAGGTGAAAAAGTTAGAAAATCTAAATACAAAGCAGATGAGAATGAAGTCAATTCTTCAAGAATAAGTTATATAGAAGAGTTTAATGTTTTAATAAAGAATCAAAAACTAACTACTGAACTAGCTGATAAACTTTTTGAAGCAATATTTTTTCAACGACCGTTGAAATCTCAAAAAGGAAGTATTGGCAAGTGTACTTTAGAAACAAGTAAACCTCGTTGTGCGGTAAGCCATCCTTTGTTTGAAGAATTTAGAATGTATCAATTTTTGAATTCAATAAAAGTTAAAGAAAGAAATCAGGATAAATTCCGTTTTCTTTCAGATTATCCCGAGTATTTTGGTTTAACCAAGGAATTATTTTTTAGGAAAAGCAAACCAAGTTTTAAGTTTTCTGAAATATCTAAAGCTGTTAACACAAAAGCAAAAAAGAATAATTTATACTTTGAATTTAATTACAATGACAAATATCCAATAGTTGGTAATCCTACTATGAGTTTGTTAAAAGACGTTTTTGATGCAGATGATTGGGGAAATTGCAAAGAGATAATTCGCAGTAAATATAAACTATCTGATAAAAAATCAACCGATGAGTTGATAGATGAATTGTGGCATACTTTATTTTTTTCAGGTGATTTTGTAAATGATGTTACTTCTGAAAAAGTAAAACATTTCATCAGAAGCAGATATGACATTACTGAAGAGCAAGTTGAAAAGTACGAAAAAATTAATCTAAAACAAGGATATGCATCGTTAAGCAAAAAGGCAATTATAAATATTCTTCCTTTTTTAGAACAAAGTATTATTTATTCCCACGCTGTTTTTTATGCCAATATTCCTCAAATAATTGGGAAGGAAAAATGGAAGGAAAACAAACAATATATTCAGGATAATATTTCCAATATTATTGATGGTTATAAAGATGAGACATTAAAAATAGATATTGTAAATTCTCTTTTGGAAGATTTCGTAAAAGAATATGATAATTCTGATGCTGAATATGTTTTAGATGAAATTGACAAAAAAAATGTTTTATTAAAGATAATTGCATTTTACGGAAAAGACAGATGGAATAAGTTTAATGTAGAATTGCAAAATCAGATACAATCTGAAATAGCTTTTAGTTTTGAAATACAATTACAAAAAAGACGATTTGGAGGTTATCATTTACCTAAACCAAGGTTGGATGAGATAATCAAGCAATTTTTAATTGATGATTTCAAGGTTTCTATTGCACAATCTAATAAACTATATCATCCATCAGCAATTGATACTTATCAGGAAAGTAGCGACGGATTATTAGGAAGTCCGTTTACGGCATCAGTGAGAAATCCGATGGCAATGCGAACTCTTCATTATTTAAGAAAATTGGTCAATTCGTTATTGAAAGAAAAGAAAATCAGTTCTGATACAACGATTATTATTGAATTGGCCCGTGAATTAAATGATAAGAATAAGCGACTAGCAATTGAAAGGTGGCAACGTGAAAGAGAGAATGAAAATAAAAAAATAAAAGAAAGATTAGAAGAATATACTATTGAAAAAGGATATAAAGTAACTGATATTGATATTTTAAAATATCGATTGATGGAGGAACAAAACAAACGATGCCTTTACACAAATAAACCCATAAGTATTGAAAATTTATTTGGAGACAATCCAAAATTTGATATTGAACATACGTTTCCAAGAAGTAAATCTTTTGATAATTCGATAGTTAATAAAACTTTAGCTGATAAGTCATTTAATCAATTAAAAGGAAATAAAATTCCACAAGAATTGGATGAAATCTATATTCAAAATGTGTTAATCAATACGAAAGATTGGTTTGAAAAAATAGAAGATTTAAAAGAGAAAATCGAACAACAAAAGTATTTTTCAAAAGTAGCTTCAACTGTTGAACAAAAAGACAGAGCAATTCAGCAAAGACACTATTTGTCATTAGAGTTTAATTATTGGAATGAAAAATACAAACGTTTTATCGATAAGGAAATAAATCCAAAATTTAAGAATAGTCAATTGGTTGATACTGGAATTATCACTAAATACTCGAAATTATTTTTAGGATCATTATTCAATAATATTTTCCCTGCTAAAGGAACAATGGTTGCAGATATTCGTCAATCGTGGGGTTTGCCTAAAAAAGACAGAACGTTACATTATCATCACGCTATTGATGCGGTTGTGCTTACTTGTATGGACAAAAGTATTAGAGATTCATTAGCACAAGCATTCAATGAATCCGAATTGCTCGGTAAAATAGAAAAATTTAAAGTTCCAAAACCTTGGTCAACTTTTACAGAAGATATTGATAAATTAAAAGAATCAATTTTAGTAGTACACAATCATAAAGACAATTTATTAAAGCAAACCAAAAGAAAGTTAAAAATCAGAAACAAAATTCAATACGATAAATCAGGAAATGTAATTTATGAAAAAGGGCAAGGAATTAGGAGTTCCTTACATTTAGATACTTTTTACGGAGCGATTGAAAGAGTGAATGAAAAAGATGAAAAAGAAATTTGGTTTGTTATTCGTAAAAATGTTGATAATAATTTTACTGAAAAGGATGTAGAAAATATTGTTGATGAAGGAATAAAACAAAGAATAAATAGACATGGAATAAAAAATATAAAGACTGAAGAAGGATTTATTCTTTTACCGGAAGAAAATAATCTGAAAAGTATGTTGATTAAAAAAGTTAGAATAAAAACTAATTTTAGACAATTGCCAACAATCAAAAAGCAAAGTCATGTTTCTCAAAAAAGCAAAAAGCCACATAAAGAAAATTATTATGCCAAATTGGAAAATATTTTTGCAATGGCAGTTTATGAAACTTTAAATGAAAAAGGTAAAGCGGAAAGAATTCATAAAACAATTTCAGCTTTTGAAGTAGCAAAATACAATCAAGGCAGACAAACAATTGAACTTCCAATAGAAGAAAACATAATTAAGAATCAAGGAAAAAAATCTGAAATTTTAATTCCGCTTTCTTATGTTTTAAAAGTGAATCAAATGGTTTTATTTTATGAAAATAGTAAAGAAGAAATTAAAAGTTTGTCTAATTCAGAATTAAGCAAAAGATTATATAAAATTACTCAATTTGAAGGCGATGATGGAAGAATTCAGTTACGACATCATAAACAAGGTGGGGCGGATAAAGATTTAGTAAAAGAATCATCGTTAGATTTTGATAAACCAGCACAAAAATTAAGGATGAGTTTAAGTAATTTTAAAGCTTGTATTGAAAATAGAGATTTTAAAATTTCGCCAAGTGGAAACATAGATTTTTTATTTTAAAAAGTTTGGTGTAAATTTACACCAACTAAAATTATTGTTATGACACGTCAAAGTATCACTTTAGCTAATCAAAATGATGAATGGCTAAAAAAGCAAGTTGCAGAAGAAGAATTTACTAGTAAAAGTGAAGCTATAAATTATTTAATTAAAAAAGCGCGTTCACAAGAAGAGTATTATGAGTTTGTACGCGCTAAAATTGAAAAAGCAGAAAAAAGTGGTCTTAGTACTTTGACCAAAGAAGAACTTTTAGAAAAAATTAAAAGTAAGTACACGAATGTATAGTTATGTCTTAACAAAAAATGTTGAAGATGATTTAGAAAGAATACATGACTATGGTGTTGCTCAGTTTGGAATGCTTCAAGCAGATAAGTATTATGAAATGTTTTTTGAATGTTTTGATAAAATAGCTTTTGATCCGTTTATGTTTCCAAGTTCAGTACATTTGAATAAAGGATATCGGTATTGTGTATGTGGTGTCGATACTATTTTTTATAGAATTATTAGTGATGATTTGGTTGAAATAGTTGTAATTATTGGAAGACAAGAATATTAAAAAGTTCTTTGACATAAGTTTTTCAAACTCTTAAACATCTCAAACCACAACTGAAAGCTATGGCATCTGCCCAGAAGGGATGTAGTAGCTTTCAGTTGTGGTTTGATTAAAGATTAGAAAACACGATATTATTTGAACAATCTATGCGTTCTCTTATAAAGTTGTGGTTTGATTAAAGATTAGAAAACACGATATTTCTTACTCATTTGTTTGTCGCTGGGCATGGGTTGTGGTTTGATTAAAGATTAGAAAACACGATATTTTTTGGTTTTAGCTCATAGAGAGGAATTGAGTTGTGGTTTGATTAAAGATTAGAAAACACGATATTAAATGCCGAATACACACTACAATTAGAAGGGTTGTGGTTTGATTAAAGATTAGAAAACACGATATTCACTCCATTTTTGTCTTTTAAACCTGTGTAGTTGTGGTTTGATTAAAGATTAGAAAACACGATATTCAATTTTGATTGATGTGATTACTGGAGGCAGTTGTGGTTTGATTAAAGATTAGAAAACACGATATTTTTCTCGACTGCGGGGTTACTCGGCATTTCGGTTGTGGTTTGATTAAAGATTAGAAAACACGATATTCTTAGCCATAATGTTTAGTTTAATGAACCGGTTGTGGTTTGATTAAAGATTAGAAAACACGATATTAGACGAACAGGGCGGGAACCAATGACATCGGTTGTGGTTTGATTAAAGATTAGAAAACACGATATTAAGCGTTGGGTTGTACGTTCCTGGTGGAAGGTTGTGGTTTGATTAAAGATTAGAAAACACGATATTGTAGGCGCCAAGTTCCGCGACGAAGTACAAGTTGTGGTTTGATTAAAGATTAGAAAACACGATATTCTCGGGTCTTTGCTGGAAGAGCACCCCGACGTTGTGGTTTGATTAAAGATTAGAAAACACGATATTTGATGGGTTGGAACAAGCTAATAAAAATAGTTGTGGTTTGATTAAAGATTAGAAAACACGATATTATGTTAATTGTGTTTTTATTCACATTCATAGTTGTGGTTTGATTAAAGATTAGAAAACACGATATTACAGACGCTATTAACCCACCAACTATAGTTGTTGTGGTTTGATTAAAGATTAGAAAACACGATATTTAACAGTGCTGCTTCCCGAGTAACCAGGGTGTTGTGGTTTGATTAAAGATTAGAAAACACGATATTTTTAATCGACGCAATAATGCTTTAACTTTAGTTGTGGTTTGATTAAAGATTAGAAAACACGATATTACTGAAGATATAACATACTTCATTCTATCAGTTGTGGTTTGATTAAAGATTAGAAAACACGATATTTTAAATACGGTGTAGTATTTTGATGCTTGCGTTGTGGTTTGATTAAAGATTAGAAAACACGATATTAAAAAAGATTATAATATAATTGATAAATAGTTGTGGTTTGATTAAAGATTAGAAAACACGATATTAGTCGGCTTGTTGTTTACTGGTATTCAATTGATTAGTGGTAAGTGTCGTTTAAAAAAATGCCTCTTTATTGGTTTGATAATCCAATATTGAGGCATTTTTTTATTTCTAAAATAATTCTAATTGTGTGGGTTGAGGTGCTTTAGGGACTTCTGCTTTACCCCAAAAATTTGAAATATTGCCAAATTGCTTATCTGTAATTCTTAAAAGGCTTACTTTTCCTAAGGGAGGCAGGAGTTGGTGGATTCGTTTTTCATGTACATCGGCACTTTCGCTACTGGCACAATGACGTACATAAACAGAATATTGCATCATCGAAAAACCGTCTTTCAGGAGGTTGTTTCTAAAACCAGAAGCATTTTTTCGGTCTTTTTTGGTTTCTGTAGGCAAATCGAAGAAGACAAACAACCACATTATTCGGTATCCATTGAGTTCCATAATTTGGGATATTTAATTTTTTTCCGTTCGCCTGTATAACATTGCTGTAATGAACTGGCGGTTTTTTGAAGTGCAACCATCAATGGACTTTTTTTTTCTTTGAAATATACCGTTCGGGTAAGGATTTGTAATAGTTCTGATTTTATGGCAGTGTTTAATTCTTGTTCATTATAGATTTGCATAATTTCAGCAACTTTTTCATCCACTATTGGTCTAAATGGTTCCATAATGTCATCAGCTAAAGCAAAAGCATTGTATTTGCTTTTATGATGAATTCCTAAAGTATTTAATAATCCACTTCCGGATAATGCTCTAGCGGTTGCAGCTCTCAAAATTGCATATCCGTAATTCAAAAAATTATTCGGATAATCTCCAAAACGTTCCCTTTTAAATTTTTGTTCAAAAAAGACTTTCCAGTAAAAATTAGCGGCAACACCTTCCATATTAGAACTGTCTCCACTTAATACTTTTGAGGCTAAAAAATCAAAGTTATTTTTTTTAGTTGTTATTTTTTGTAACAAAATCCCTTGATTAGAAATTTTTTCTATAATAGTTTGCTGCCATAATTGCTTTTTGAGGGGAAGACTAGCGTTAATTTGATTTTTAAAGATTTCTTGTTGAATATGATGACTGTTGAGGTTTAAAAACATACCATTAGGAAGATGATTTTTTCCACAAATAATTACAGAAGTATTGTTTTCAACAAGTAAGTTCATTGCAGGAATGCTTAAGAAAATTTCAGGATGATCTATGACCAGAAATCCTATATCTTCTATGGGAATTGTTTTTTCCTTCAATTCTGATTTTAAAACTAATTGTTGATTTTTTGTAGTAAGAGCAATCTTATTTTCAATTAAAATAGTTTTTTTAAGCATAAAATAGTTGTTTTGTTACTATAAACTTACGAATAAAACGATTGTGTTTTACGAAAATTCTTATTTTGTTGTGAAATAAGTGATGCTTTTATTCTTGGAATACCATTTATTAGATGAAAAAAATCCCATTTTGAACTTCTGTCCAAAATGGGATTTTTTAGTATTGTGAAATGATTTTATTAAAAAAGCTTTTCCCAAGGATTGTCGCTTCTAAAAGGAACTGCGGGAAGTCCTTCTTTATTAATGAAATTAGACTGTGCAGCTTCATTCCAGCCAAAACGCACCGAATAGGGGTGTTGGACTTCGGGAGCAGAAACAATTACTTTATTGCCGTTTATTTCCGCTTTAGCAGCAACAAATTTGCCATCTGCTCCAGCAATAGAAAACCAGCTTAGCGGTTTACCATTACGACTGCTTAAACCACTTCCTGTATTTGAAAAAGTAACCTCAATGCTGTTGTTTGTAATTTTCATTTTTTGATAAGTAGGTCCCGACCAAACTACATTAGTTTGTCCGTAAGCTTTATTTGCAGCTAGCAGACTTAAACGACGGCCAACTTCCCATTTGTATCCGGGATGTAAATCGGCGATGCTATCTACTAAATCAGTAATTGCTATTGTATTTGTATTTTTTAAATGCAATGTTAATTTTTGTGCTTCCCAGAATTCAGGAAGATTTTCATTGCTAAGTGGACGGTCTTTAGAAGCCGAATAGTTGTAAGGAGCTATTTGGACAAAATAAAAAGGCATTTTATTATCTTTCCAATCGTTACGCCAACTTTCGATCAATGTTTTAAGTTTATAAGCATAACGGATGTTTTCGTTTAGAAAACAATTTGATTCTCCCTGATACCATAGCATTCCTTTCAAGGCAAAAGGAATAAGCGGTTGTATCATAGTATCGTAAAATTTACCTATATCGCCGCCATCAGCACTTAATTTGTTTAGGATTTTCCCGTTTTTTAATTTAGGTTCTATTTCCATCTTAGAAGCTTGAATCCAAGGTTCAATTCGACTACCAGGTACTGCTGCCGAAATCATTCCGATAGGTACGTGTAATTTGGTATATAAATCTTTTGCAAAATAATAACCGACAGCTGAAAAATCGACCAATGGTTTTCCCATTGCAGCATCCCAACCAAGATGCTCAGGACTTGGATCCATGTATTTTCGACGATCTAAGAAAATACGGATATTGGTATTATTAGCGTTGTTTAAATCGTCTTCGGGTGGTTTGTATCCTTTTACCGCTGTCTGGAATTTGCTGTATTTTCGCATTGCATATTCCATATTGGATTGTCCTGAACAAAGCCAGACTTCACCAACTAAAATGTTTTTCAATACAATGGTGTTTTTCCCCTTGATCGTCATTTCGCGTGGTGTAAACGAAGCTTTCATTTGGCTAAGTTTCACAGACCATTTTCCGGATTTATCAGCAACCGTAGTTTTAGTTTGTCCAGCAAAAGCAACTGATATTTTTTCGGCAGGAGTAGCGGTTCCCCATACGGGTACTGCTTTTAGCTGTTGTAAAACCATATTATGTCCCAGAATTTTAGGGAGTGTAATTTGGCTAAAAAGTGGGGAAGTAAATAATACGAAAGGACTTAATAGGAATAAGTATTTTTTGAAATTCATAAGTTATGTATTGTAAAAAGAAGTTTTTTTAATGCTTTAACTCATAAATAGTGCCACAACGAGCACAGTCAAAATTTTTTTTGAAAAATGTTCAGGTTTTCAACTGCTCTACCAATGACGTTTTTATTAAAAATGAAATTATGGTTTACTAATTTTCTTTTTTGCTTGATCAAAAAAGAAACAAAAAAATATTCATGCGTTTTTATTGTTTTTTTGTATTCATGAATCTTCGATTTCAAGTCTTGCACTTCCTCGTCGGTCAAATTAGTTTTCGAATGCTAAAAGAGGCAGCACTCGCTAACGCTCAAACAGCTTTTCTTTTTACGCATTCTTCAAACATTTGACACTCGACTGCGGAAGTTAAGGACTATTGATTCATGTAAATAATAACAATTTGATTTATAATTTAACATGATAGTAAAACGTAATTTTAAATTACTTTTTTTAAAAAAATAATGCCTCAAATTGACAACAATAAATAACTTATGATAGGATTTGTTATTTATTCCAAATTTTCCAAGCCTTTTCTGCCTGAAAAATCAGCATATCTAAACCGTTTTTTGTTTGAGCTCCTCGTGCTGCAGCGTTTTTTAAGAATTGCGTTTCGGCAGGATTGTAAATCAAATCGTAAGCAATGTGTTGCTCTGTAAACAATTCATAGGGAATATCGGGACAAGCTTCTATATTGGGACTCGTTCCTATAGGTGTTGAATTGATAATGATTTGGTATTTCTGAAATGTTTCGGCATTGATTTGGCTGTAATCAATGGCTTTTTCAGACGCATTTCTGGAAACAAAAGTATAGTCGATACCTAATTCTTCCAGAGCAAAAGCAACTCCTTTTGAAGCGCCACCTGTTCCCAGGATTAATGCTTTTTTATGATGTGCTTGCAACAAAGGCTTTAAGGATTTTAAAAATCCAAAATAATCAGTGTTGTAGCCTTTTAGTTTGCCTTTTTTAGTGATTTTAATGGTGTTTACCGCACCAATTTTTTTTGCTTTCTTGGATAATTTATCTAAAAAAGGAATTACTTCTTGTTTGTATGGAATAGTGACATTTAAGCCTTTTAAATGCTCGGTATTTTTAATGATTTCAGGAAATACATTGATTTCCTGAATGTCAAAATTCTCGTAGGTGTAACCTTGGTATTTTTCTTTTTCGAATTTAGTTGTAAAATGTCCTTTAGAAAAGGAATAACTGATATTGCGCCCCAGTAGCCCGAAGCGCTTTTTAGAATTTTGGGTCATTATTATTTTTTATGTTTTTCGATATAATTTTGTACCATTTTTTTTGTCCAAACTACAGGAAATAAGTCTTCAATCAAGATGTAGTTGTCAAAATTCAATCGTAGCGCATTGCTTAAATGAAATTTGGCTTTTCTATTGTCTTGAATCATGAAGTAAAGACCAGCTAAACGGTATTCAATTTCGTTTTCTTCAGGGAAATAATCCGCTGCTTGTAATAAGGTGTGAATGGCACTTTCAAATTCGCCTAAAAATTGTAAAATATCAACCCAGAATAACCAAGTATCCAGTTCGGTATCACCAAATTCAACCGCTTTTCTATAACCAAATTCAGCTTCTTCAAAAAAGCTCATTTGTTTATTGATTGAAGCATATCTTTTCCAGTACAAACGATTTTGATTGTCTATTGCTAAAGCTTTGTTTACATAAAATAAGGCTTTTTGAAAATTTTGTTCACGCATATAGAAATCGGTAATGGCAATCCATCCTTTGTCTAAAAGTGGATCTTCGTGTACGGTTTCATTGTAAAATTTGAGTGCTAAAATTTTGTTACCTAATTTTTCATGACATTTACCTATTCGAAGCAAGGCATACGAAGTGGCATCGTCTAATTCGATGGTTCTATTGTAGCTTTCAATCGCTTCGTCATATTTGCCTAAACGTTCCAGGGCTTTGGCTTTTTCCATAAAAGCACCTAAGAATTCATCATCTATGAGCGTAGCATAGTCAAAAGCGCGAATGGCTTTTTCATAATCTTTCAGTCCGTAATGCAATCTTCCTTTTTGGTGCCAGGCAATTTCGCTATATGGATTTTTCTCAATATAGTTGTCTAAGTAGGTGATGGCTTCTTCGTTTTGGTCTAAAAACTCAAAGCAATACACTACATTGTACAAGGCCGATTGGTCTTCGATATCTTCTTCCAGGCATTTGATGAAACTTTCTTTAGCTAGTTCCAGATTATCCATGAATAAGTATTCCATTCCTATTAAATTATACACATCGGCATAATCATCGGTATATTGTAAAGCAATTTTTAGTAATTCAACGGCTTTTTCATGTTGGTCTCTTTTAGAGTAGATGTTTGCCTTTTGAATATAAATTTCTTCATTATTGGGTTCGATGGCATATAGCTCGTTGAGTAATTTCTCAGCTATATCCAATTTATCATCATAAACGAGCATTTCAACTTGAACGAGTTTTAAGCCTGTAGACTTAGGGTGTTGGTCTAATGCTAATTTAAGCGCTTTTTTTGCTAAAGCGGCCTTACCTGTATCGAGATAATGAAGTATAATTTCTTCAAATTCTTCAGAGTCAAAAAAGAGCACTTTGTTGGTTTTCAACATAGACTCAAATTTGGATAGAGATAAGTTATAATCTTCTTCTTCGTTGCTTAGTTGCATACTTTCTATTTTTTAGAATTTGGCCTACCTTAAAGTTAGGCATCCTTGGGTCGTTTTGGAAGAAAAAAATGAATTATTGTGAACAATTTAATTAACAAAGGAACTAAGCTAATTTCAGTTTTGTATTTATTTTTTTTGTGAAGCCAATACTTCATCCATTACTGTTAGCATTATTGTGCAACCTTCACGTATTTCTTCGTTAGAAATGGTTAAAGGCGGTGTGATTCTGATGGCGCATCCTTCAAAGAGTAGCCAAAATAATATGAGTCCTTTGTCTTGACATTTTAAAATTACTTCATTCGTGATGGAGGCATCTGCAGTCATAGCAGCAAGCATCAATCCTTTTCCTCTAACTTCCTGTATCAAAGGGTGTACCAAAAGCGATCTGAAAAGCTTTTCTTTTTCTAAAGCTTCGTCCATTAAGTTAGTCTCGGTTATTTCTTTCAAAGTAGCTAAGCAGGCTGCCGCAATGACAGGATGTCCGCCAAAGGTAGTGATATGACCTAATTTAGGATTTTCAGTCAATAAGTCCATCATGGCCGATGAAGCGGTGAAAGCACCTACAGGCATTCCGCCTCCCATGCCTTTTCCCATAGCAACAATATCGGGAACAACATCATAATTTTGGAAACCAAATAGAGTTCCAGTTCTTCCAAAACCAGGTTGGATTTCGTCGAGAATCATCATCGCGCCAACTTCAGTACAGCGGGCACGTACTTTTTTTAAGTAATCATTCTGTGGTTCTATAAATCCTGCACCACCTTGAATGGTTTCGAGTAAAATTCCAGCGGTTTTAGTAGTTATTTTTTCTAAATCGGCTTCGTTATTAAAAGTAATGAATTCTACATCAGGAATCAATGGGCGAAAAGCTTGTTTGCGTTCTTCAAAACCCATTACGCTCATAGACCCCATGGTGTTTCCGTGGTAAGCATTATGGCAAGAAATCAATTGGCTTCTACCAGTAACTCTACGAGCCAGTTTTAAGGATCCTTCAATAGCCTCGGTTCCTGAATTGACTAAATAGGTTTTGTCTAAAGGAGCGGGTAGGAGCGAAGCCATTAGTTTGCAATATTCTACCGCAGGACTTTGCGAATATTCGCCATACACCATCACATGCGAATATTTGTCTAATTGGTCTTTTATGGCTTGATTTA
Organism: Bacteroidota bacterium; assembly: GCA_039805885.1. Classification (GTDB taxonomy): domain Bacteria; phylum Bacteroidota; class Bacteroidia; order Flavobacteriales; family Flavobacteriaceae; genus Flavobacterium. Next base: position 9,091 of record JBDLTG010000121.1, on the reverse strand, counting down.
CTCTTGGCGGTTGATGTCCTAAGGTACAGGCCGAAACACCTGCAACAAAATCCAAATATTTTTTATTATTAGTGTCGTAGATGTAAGAACCTATGGCGTGTGAAACTTCCATACCTAATGGATAAGGTGAAGTTTGTGCTTGGTATTTTATAAAATCGTTATTCACGTTTTTTTTTACCGCAAAGTTCGCGGAATTTTTTATTTGATTGTTGTTTATTTACCGCAAAGTTCGCAAAGTCCTTCGACGAGCTCAGGATGACACGCAAAGTTCATGGAGTTTTTTATAAGTATTGATTAAAACTGAATACTAAAAACTGATCACTGATTACTTCTTTTTCTTTTTATCGTAATCTAAAGTCTCTTTCCTGATTTTCATAGGAACATTTTCCTTAGCTTCTTCTTTTTTACCTTCGTCAACCATCTTATCATTGTACTCATTATCTTCTTTACTAAAGATATCGTCTTTTGATTTTATTCTTTCATCCCCACGCCATTTGAAACCTTTAAATTTTCGATCGTGTTCGTCCAGTTCTTCTTCGGGGAAAATGTCTCCATCCACTTGTTTGAAAAAAGTAATGGTTTCAATAGTATTTTTGTCGAAAAGAATATTGATTTTACTGCTCACATTTTTATTGATACCAATGAGTTCTTTGGCATCATTTCGCATATAATAAATTACTTCGGCATTTTTTATAACGTCAACATCATGGAGTTTTCCATCTTCGAATTTGCCAAAAAGATTCAATCCTTTTATTTGGTTATAGCCCGTTCCTAAGGTGTCTTTGGAGATGATGAAGGTGTTATTGAGGACTTTGAGGGAATCGAGTTTTTTTGTTGCACTATTACCAATGAGGTGCATAATATCGCCTGTAATTTGGCTTTTTCCATTCCATAATATCGGATTTCCAATAAGTTTGGTTAAGGCTGTTTTGGTGCTGGAATGTATCGAATCGCATTTGCCGCTCATATCGGTTTTGTAAAAGCGAACGTTGTTGAAAGCTCTAATAATTCGATCGCCTTCTTTTCCGGTAAGCATTAGTTTTTTTCCATGGATGTAAACCGAATCGTTTTCGACAAAATTCACAGCTACAGCTCTTTTAGTAACATACATCGAATCTTTTTTCTGGAATATTTCGGCATAATGTCCTTTTACAATTCCTCTATTGATGGAGTCGGTAATTTTTACATTTCGGGTAGCCGAGGCAAATTCTTGATTTCGATCATAATACAAACTGTCTCCTTCTATCAAACGGTTGTCGTATTTGATATATGATTTTCGGAGAAAATGGGATAGGTTTTTCTTGGTGTCATAGAAGCCTTTTTCGGTATAAATATAGTTGTTTTTACTGGTAATGGTGGATGGTCCAAACAGATAGGAATGTCCCGAATTGCTGTAATAATCTAAATGATTGGATTTTATAACATATTTTGGATTAGTAATAGTCACTTCTGTGAGGAACTGGAATTTTTTTTCGGCAACATAATATTTCCCCGATTTACTGACTAAGGTGTTTTCTTTGTTGATGATTGTTCCTTTGTTGTTGTAAAAAACTTCTTGAGTGTTTCGGTCAAAACTGATAGTATCTGTTGATAAAGTTGCATCCGGTGAACTCATCACGGCATCTCCAGTGGCAAATGCTTTTTTTACATTTCCATTGTATTCAGCATATTTACTGTTTAAATATAGTGTATCTCCTTGTACCAGTTGTACATTTCCAAAAGCTTTAATATAGTTTTCTTTTTGAAAATAATAGGCTTTATTGCAAGTTAACACCACGCCGTCATGATTTACCACTACATTTCCGGTTAGTAAAAAAGCATCGGGCATTTCGGCTTGATTTACATCAGCGAAATCAGAATGTTCAACAATTATTTTTTTAGGTGTTTGTGCGTTTACTTTTATTGAAGTAAGTAAAAACAAACCAAAACAGATGAAAAATAGCGATTTATTCAAGGGTGTATATTTTTGTCAAATTTATGAAAAAGGAAACAATCCCAATAAATATTACTATTTATTTATGATTTTGAAGCGCTATATTTTTCGGTTGTTGGCTTTTGGTTTTTAAACAAAAAAGCTGACGAATACTATGGAGTAGTGCATCAGCTTTTTTAGGTGTTTCAAAAAAGAATGTTAGTATTTCTTTATGAATGTATTTTGGTAATTTTCGGCCACTTTTGCCCAATTGATGACATTAAAGAACGATTCGATATAGGTTGCGCGACGGTATTGGTGTCCTAAATAATAAGCGTGTTCCCATAAATCTAAAGCTAAAATAGGAGTTCCTGGTACAGCAGCATTTCGCATCAAAGGATTGTCCTGGTTTTGAGAGCTGGTAATTTTTAGTTTTCCTGCTCTGTCAACAATTAACCAAACCCAAGCTGAACCAAACTGTTTGTTTGCTTCTTCTTTAAATGCATTTTTAAAATCGGAAAAAGAACCAAAATCTCTGTCGATTGCTCCTGCAATGCTGTCTTTAGGAGTTCCGCCGGCATTAGGTCCCATAGATTTCCAATAAAGAGAATGGTTGTAATAACCTCCTGCATTGTTTCTAAGTTCGGTATCGTTGATATCCAGTTTAGCTAAGATATTTTCGATTGACATATTCTCGTATTCCGTTCCAGCTATGGCTGCGTTTAGATTATTGGTATACGTCAGATAGTGTTTAGAATAGTGCGCTTCTAAGTTTAGAGCTGAAATAGCAGGCGCCAGAGCGTCATAAGAATAAGGTAATTTCTCTAATAAAAATGAACCTGGTTCAGCCTTTACATCATCAGGGAATCCAAGTGTTACTTTTTCTTCAGCCGTAGGAAGCGGAACTTCGACAACTTCAGTTAGTTTTTTATTGTTGCATGAAACTAAAAAACTCAATAAGAATAGACTTGTGATGGTATAAAAAAGTTTTTTCATTGGGATAACTATTGTGTTTCAAAGAGAATTGATGATTTCGATATAGTTTTCTTTGGCTTCCTCAGCTGTGATATGACTTATTTGCATCCACGCATTGATTTTAAAGGCGTCTCTTAAATGAAATTTAGAGGTTTGTCTTATTTCCATTGTGCCAATTGTAGCCTGTTTGTAATAGGCATAAAGACGCAACTGAACATCTTGAGGTAAAGATGCTTGAGTCATTTTAGAGGCTTTTTTAACCGCTTCTTTAAACCTAGTATCTAAATCTTTTTCAATCATTTATTATTATTTTGTTGCAATAATAGTTTTTCCTCCAATAGCTTTTTGGTTAAGAACCACATTTATTGGAGTTCCTAAAGGTAAAAATAAATCTACTCTAGAACCAAATTTAATAAATCCGGCATCAGTACCTTGAACGACTTGCATTCCTTCTTCTGCGTAATTTACAATTCGACGCGCTAATGCTCCGGCAATTTGACGGTATAAAACAGCACCAAAAGTATTGTTTTCTATTACAACGGTTGTTCTTTCGTTTTCTTCGCTGGCTTTTGGATGCCAAGCTACTAAAAACTTACCAGGATGGTATTTGCTGAATTTTATAATTCCGTTCATAGCATATCTCGTAACGTGAACGTTTATTGGAGACATAAAGATAGAAACCTGTAAACGTTTGTCTTTAAAATATTCTCCTTCATACACTTCTTCGATAACTACAACTTTTCCATCAACAGGAGCCAGAATTTGATTTTCGTTGATAATTACAGTTCTTTTAGGGTTTCTAAAGAATTGCAAAATGATAATCAAAATCAAAAAGGCAAAGATTTGTAAGCCTTTTTGTAGCCAGATTATATCGATGAAGTTGTCAGAAATTAATAAAACTGCAGCAGTGAAAATAATTCCTAATAAAATAGTCTTGGTTCCTTCTTTATGAAACATAATTTAAAATTTGATAAAATAAAAATATAATTGGTGCTACAAATATAACACTATCTAGTCGATCTAGTACACCTCCGTGTCCAGGCATGATACTTCCGCTGTCTTTTACTCCGGCAATTCGTTTGAATTTGGATTCGATTAAATCCCCTATTGTTCCAAATATACCAACAATAGTGGCGATTGAGGTCCATATTAGTATGGATTGTTCGCTAAACTCAGGTTTGGCTTTGATGTAATATTTTGATATTAAATAACCCGCTAAAACGGCAAAAAGTATTCCGCCCACAAAGCCTTCGATGGTTTTTTTAGGCGATATGCGTTCGTATAGTTTGTTTTTTCCAATTGATTTTCCAACGATATAAGCAAAAGTATCGTTAGTCCAAATTAACAGAAATAACCCAATTATAATTTTAGGATTGTAGTCTTTTATTCCAAAAGAAATTTTGGTGATAAATATAAAAGGTAATATGATGTAGCCAAATAAATAGAGGTATTTTGATGATGTACTTATCTTTTGAATATTATCATAAAATAAAAATAGGATGCATTTTATAGATACAACTAAGGTTGTTGCCAGTAAAACAATATTCAGTTGTTCAATGTTGATAGTAATTTCAACATTAGTATCAAAAATTTGATTGATAGTTTCGGTAGTAATTTTATTGTAATGACTGATTAATGTTATAGTGCAATACAATAAAGTACCAGCAATTAACGGTAGTGCTTTGCTTACATGGGTTAAATTGCAGAATTCATATATAGCAATGACTAAAAATAAGCCAAAGAGTATAAAAAAACTTTCGGTTGAAAATAAAATAGAAGCTAATAGTAATACAATATAAACCGCTCCCGATATTGATCTTTTTAGAGTTTCATTCATTTTAAAGATCTTCTAAAAGCAATAAATAAAGATTTTTAGCAGAACTGCCGTATTGTGTAAAGTCTTCTTCTTTTGCTTTTTCAAAATATTTAATAGCTGTAATATTGGTAGGGTAATCTCTTTCGTATTTCTTTTTTATAGCACTAAGTCCATCGCTTTTCATAGCCAGGATTTGGCTTGTAGTTGCTAGAATTACAATGTTAGTCGGTAATTCGTTTGGTTTGTGTTGTTTGATTTGTTTAGATGAAAAAAGAATAGAACCTTCTTCGGCAATCAAATTTTCACAGCTGGATAATAAAAACTTAGGGTTTGCAGGTTTGTTATAAGTAAGTTTGTTTTCATCTAATAATCCAAACAAATTAGTGTCATAGCACAATACTTCACTTTCAAACCAGTCGTTTTCTTCCAGGATATTTTCAAATTGGTCTTTTACTTCCTTAGCGTTTTCACAGTATAAAAATTTACCTCCATTTTTTTTAAAATTGTAGATAAATCGTTCGTCAACAGATATATTATTATCAGGAAAGAAATTATTGTTTTTACTTTCTTTTTCCTCATCTGATGCCGAAATACTAGATCCGAAAATTTTTCTAAAGAGACTCATATTTTGTAAGGTACTTGATATATTGTTTGTAACCGTCCAAAGATAAAAAAATCTTAATTCAAAACGCTGTTTTGAATTAAGATTTTAAATAATTTATCTCAAGTGTCTAATTACGAGACTACTTCTTCAAGATTTTTATCAAAGCTTCTTTTTCCGAAAATTGTTTCTAAATCGTCCTTGAAAATCACTTCTTTTTCGATAAGAATATCAGCAAGCTGATTTAATTTGTCTTTATTATCTTCTAAGATTTGGATCGCTCTATCGTATTGGCTTTCGATAAGTGCTGATATTTCGGTATCTATGATTTTTGCAGTTTCATCAGAATAAGGTTTTGAGAAACTGTATTCGCTTTGTCCGGATGAATCATAATAAGTAACATTTCCTATTTTGTCATTCAAACCATAGATTGTAACCATTGCACGAGCTTGTTTAGTTACTTTTTCTAAATCGCTCAAAGCACCCGTTGAAATTCGGTTAAAAGTTACTTTTTCGGCAGCACGACCACCCATAGTAGCACACATTTCATCCAGCATTTGGTCTGTACGTACAATTTGGCGTTCTTCAGGTAGATACCAAGCAGCACCTAAACTTTGTCCACGAGGAACTATAGTTACCTTTATTAATGGGGCAGCGTGTTCCAGCATCCAGCTCACTGTAGCATGACCAGCTTCGTGAATTGCGATTGCTTTTTTCTCTTCGGCAGTAATGATTTTGTTTTTCTTTTCTAAACCACCAACGATTCTATCAACAGCATCAAGGAAATCTTGTTTGTCAACAGCAGTTTTGTTATTACGTGCAGCAATTAAGGCAGCTTCGTTACATACATTGGCAATATCAGCACCAGAGAAACCTGGAGTTTGTTTGGCTAAAAAGTCTAAATCTAAACCTTCTACTTTTTTCAAAGGAGCAAGGTGTACTTTGAAAATTTCAGCACGTTCGCGAATGTCTGGTAAGTCTACAAAAATTTGTCTGTCAAAACGTCCGGCACGCATTAAAGCTTTGTCTAGAACATCGGCTCTGTTTGTTGCTGCCAAAACGATTACATTAGTATTTGTTCCAAAACCATCCATTTCGGTTAGTAGTTGGTTCAAAGTATTTTCACGTTCGTCGTTTCCGCCTGACATGTTATTTTTTCCTCTAGCTCTACCTACCGCATCAATTTCGTCAATAAAAATGATTGCAGGTGATTTCTCTTTGGCTTGTTTGAATAAATCACGTACTCTCGAAGCACCAACTCCAACAAACATTTCGACAAAATCAGAACCTGATAATGAGAAAAATGGAACTTGAGCTTCACCAGCTACTGCTTTTGCTAATAAGGTTTTCCCTGTTCCAGGAGGGCCTACAAGTAACGCTCCTTTAGGGATTTTACCACCTAAATTGGTGTATTTTTCAGGATTTTTCAAGAATTCTACAATTTCTTGTATTTCTTCTTTAGCCCCTTCAAGTCCAGCAACATCTTTAAAAGTAGTTTTAACATCGTTTTTTTCATCAAAAAGTCTCGCTTTTGATTTTCCAATGTTAAAGATTTGTCCGCCACCACCAGCGCCACCACCTGACATTTTGCGCATGATAAAAATCCATACCCCAATGATGATGATTACAGGAAGTAAGCTAATAAGAATGTCAGACCAGTTGCTTTTAGCTAAAAAATCAAAATCTTTTAGTTTGCCTTCAGCAACTGCTTTTTCTAATTTGGTTTGAAAAATTTGATCATTACCAATTTCAAAAGTATATTGAGGTCCTTTGTTAGGACGATCAAAAATATCCTTAGCAACTCTTTGATGCTCTTTTTCTTTTAATGCTTCTGGTTTTAAAAAAACTTCAGCTTCTGATTTGTTGTAAACAATTACTTTTTCAATTTGTCCTTTTTCTAAATAAATGTTGAATTTAGAAGAAGTTAATTGAGATGGTTCCTGTAAGCTTGAACTGCCAGTTACAAAGCTAATAAATAAGAAAATAAGTAATATGGTAGTATACACTAACCAAGGGCTTATCCTGAATTTATTAGGATTAGGATTGTTATCTTTTGCCATTGTTTTCTATCTTTCTTTAGTATTTGTTTGCAATTGTAGTGATTTTCGCATCACCCCACAAACTTTCGATATTGTAATATTCTCTAATTTGTTTTTGGAAAACGTGAACTACAATATTAACATAGTCCATAAGTACCCATTCGGCATTGTCAGTTCCCTCAACATGCCAAGGTTTGTCTTTGATTTCTTTAGAAACAATTTTTTGAATGGAGTTAACAATTGCGTTAACTTGGGTATTTGAATTTCCGTTGCAGATAACAAAATAGTCGCAAACTGCGGTATCAATTTCTCTAAGATCGAGAATATCTATGTCATTTCCTTTTACTTCTTCTATTCCTTTGATAATGTTTGCCAATAGGTCATCATTATTTACAGTCTTTTTTGCCATGAATTATTTTTATAATAAGTGTGTAAAGTTACCATTTTTTGTGATTATTTTTGAACCTTAACATAATATTAAATAATGTTTCAAAAATAATTGCTAATGAAACTAATCAAACTCGATGCCATAGATTCTACAAATGATTTTCTTAAAGGCTTGGCGGCTACTGAGGAGTTAGAAAACTACACTGTGGTTACTACTGAAAATCAAACTAAAGGGCGAGGTCAGATGGGAGCTGTTTGGAATTCTGAAAAGTCTAAGAATCTAATAATGAGTGTTTTTGTTAAGGATTTATTAGTAGGTGTAGAGGATATTTACAAATTAAATATTGCCACTGCTTTAGCATTGATTCAGGTGTTAAAAACTTTTGAAATTCAGAATTTAAGGATTAAATGGCCTAACGACATTATGTCAGACAATTTGAAAATTGCTGGCATTCTTATTGAAAATAGTTTTAAAAGTAATGGCACCATTTCTTCGGTCATCGGTATTGGATTAAATGTGAATCAAACAAACTTTGAAAATTTACCTAAAGCTTCTTCGATGGCAGTTATTGCTAATTCTAGTTTTGATAAAGAAGAACTGGTTGTCTTAATTGTAGAACGATTAAAAGTTAATTTGGAACTTGTTAATTCTAATCCTCATTATTTATGGAAAGTATACACAGAAGTTTTGTTTAAAAGAGGGGTTCCAATGCCTTTTAAAAAAGAAACCGAAAAAGCTTTTATGGGAATTATCCAAGGAGTTTCTACAGCAGGAAAATTAATTGTTCTTTTAGAAGATGATAGTATAGTTGAGTATGGCCTTAAAGAAATTCAAATGCTTTATTGAGGCTTGATTTTAGTTTTTTCAAGCAATTTTAAGCTGTATTTTCTATTGTTTTAGCTTAATTATGAAAAAATAAACAACAAAAATAAAGGGTTAATTGTTTGTTTTGTAGTTTGTTATGTTGTTTCTTGGTTATAAATGTTTAATTTACATTTAAAAAAATGATGTAAATAAGTATTTTTATTTTACTTTTGGATTTCGTTTTTCGTAAAAAAAGTATTGAAATATAATTGATGTACTATTTTATAACAAGTATTTTAATGAAATTCTGAAGTGATAAATCCTAGAGGTGTATTATTCTCAATAACCAAAGGACAATCGATTACATTGATTTTGAAACAAAAAGCTGTATTTAAAAACAAAAAACTATAATTAATTAACTAAAAACCCATTTTCTTATGAGCTCAAGTCTCGAATTTGCAGATTATGCAGTATTTATCGTCTACTTTTTAGTAGTCTCAATCTACGGATATATTATCTATCGCAAGCGCGAAAAAAACGAACACGATGCCAAAGC
>JBDLTG010000120.1:0-34359 GCA_039805885.1 Bacteroidota bacterium | reverse complement strand
CGTTTTATTGCTTTATTTCAAAACGAAGAAATTATTGGGATCAGTATTTCTCAGTTTTTAGATTTAAGCCAAATACCTTCTTTTGGTGAAAGAGACAATTGTTTAAGGACTAAAATTCGGAATTTTGTTTTCAAAAGATTTGGTTCCAAAGTGCTCATCATCGGCAATAACATGTTAACGGGACAAAACGGTATTTTATTTGATAAAAAAACACCCCTAAAAACGATTTTTGGATTATTAAAAAAAGCTACTGAAGCATTAGAACAAGAGTATAAAAAACAAGGAAACAAACCCCATCTTACTATTTTTAAAGATTATTCGAAAGCAGAAATCAACTGTTTTGACAACCCCGAATATGATTCTTACTATAGATTTTCTACCCAACCCAATATGATCTTTAACATCAAAGATTCTTGGCAAATTTTTGATGACTACATCGCTGATAAGAACAAAAAATACCGCGATCAATACAAAAGAGCCAGAAAAAAAACAAGTGATATAAGCAAACAAAAACTAAGTCTCGAAGACATTCAAAAACACAAAGACCGCATTCATCATTTATACTTAAATGTAGCTCAAAAAGCAGCTTTTAACACCTTTTATTTGGATAAAAACCACTTTGAAACATTCAAAAAAAATCTAAAAGACCGATTTTTATTTTATGGCTATTTCGAAAACAATGAATTAATTGGCTTTAATACCTTAATAAAAAATGGCGTGGATATTGACACATATTTCCTGGGTTACGATGAGAATTGCCAAAAAGAAAAAATGCTCTATTTGAATATGCTGTATGACATGATAGGCTATTCTATCAATAAAAAATACGATCGAATTATTTTTGCCCGAACAGCATTAGAAATAAAAAGTTCGGTAGGTGCAAAAGCAGTAGATATGTTTGGACTTATCAAACACAACAATCCATTTTTGAATTTATTTGTATCCAAAACGTTTCATTATTTTGAACCCAAAATAGAATGGCAAGAACGAAATCCTTTCAAATAAAAGGGCTAAATTTTGAGTGTTGCAATTTTTAATTTTCTGGTTGATATCGAAATATCCAAATTGGTTTCTTTACCACAATATTCTCCGTCAATTTGAAAACTTGTTGGTTTATTGATACTAATCAAGGCTTTCTCAGTAGAAATAACAGTAACATCTCCAGATGAAACTGGAATTTTTCCCATGATAATTTTGGCAAAAACACGAAAATTTATCCTTCTCAAAATAATCAATTCAAACTTACCATCACTCATAATCCCTATTGGGTTAATCACAACTCCTGTTCCATATTTTTGAGAATTCGCTACAACAATCATTTGTGCTTTGGTTTCAATGAGTTGCTCCTTACTTTGTATACTCACCCGAAATGATTTCCCTTCATGCAATAAGGTTTTAAAAACTTGCAAAGCGTAGCCTAATTTTCCTCGAATGGCACTTTTTTCGTAATTTTTAATCAAATCAGCATTTAAGCCTAAATCACTAAGATGAATACACATTCGATTATTAATACTTATAAAATCAATGGCTACAAAATGATTTTGAAAAGCGATGGAAATATTCTCTTCTTGAGATTTCATCAAACCCAAATCGGTTGCTAATCCATTGGCCGAACCTACCGGCAATATCCCAAAAACAACATCTTGCAGTTCTAAAGCTTCGGCAACTAATTTTATTGTTCCATCTCCTCCTGCAATAATAACACGCTCTGGATGATTTTGAATATAATACTCCCGTATGTTTTTCAAATCATCAACTCCGGTGGTTTCTAAACAATACAAATTCAGATTTAAATATTTGGCGTAATGGGACACTTGATCAATCAAAAAAGCTTTATCAACCCCTCCCGAAATGGGATTCACCACCATCATCACATTATTTTTCTCCATTTTACTCCATATTTGTATTAAAAATAACTAATTTAGAATACAATACAAAGAAACACTATAAATGAAGCCCATCATAAAATTATATCGTGGTTATGCCAACGAACAAGAATTAATTGTAATGGGACATATTTTTCTGCCCACAAAAAAAGTAGATTACGATTTTCAGGATAAAAATTTCAAAAACGCGAGCTCCATAATTGGAATGTACCGAATGAAAACCTGGTCTAACGCCGATATTTATTTAACGCACAACCATAAAGTAATTCATACCAAAACACTTATTGATGGTTATTTTAAATTCTGCATTCCGCTTGATCAAATAGATTATGGCTGGGTAGACTATGAGGTAAGTCTAAAATACGACAACAAAACCATTGCTGCAAAAGAAAGTTATATTCGCCCAAAAATTGACCATTTGGGCATTATCTCTGATATTGACGATACCTTTTTAGTTTCTTATACGCTTAATCCTTTAAAAAAGATGTACAACCTACTTTTTAAAAATGTGAATCGGCGTAAGGTTTTTGAAGATGTTACTGTACATTATCAAGCATTGAGTCAATCAGGCAGAAACTCCAATGAGGAATTAAATGTCTTTTTTTATGTTTCCAGTAGCGAGTGGAATTTATACCGTTTTATTGTCAAGTTTACCGAAATTCATCAATTACCAAAAGCTGTTTTACTATTGAAAGATATTAAAACCAGTTTGACTAATTTTTTCTGGACTGGAAGAGGTAGCCACAATCATAAATTTGAAAAAATAAAACACATATTAGAATTTTACCCTAATTTAAAATATGTCCTTATTGGCGATGATTCTCAGGAAGATCCTTATTTATACGAAGCCATTGCTAAAATTTTCCCTTTAACGATTCAAGCAATTTATATTAGACAAACTGCCAAAAACAAAAAAAAGAAAGTCATTAAAGCACTTCAAAATCTGGAAAGTCTTTCGGTAGAGGTTTGTTATTTTAAGACAAGTAATGAGGCTATTGCTCATTCGAAAAAAATAGGCTTGATTTAGGAAAACTGAAATAAAAAACAATTACACAAAGATTCGCAAAGTAAAACACAGAGATACACAAAAAAACAATCTAATATGTCCTCCGAGCATTTTAAAATAAAAACTCAGCGAATCTCTGAGACTTCTTTGAGAATCTCCGTGAAATTACAATAGACTAATTACAAATTATCTATTTCTTCCTGAACAATTTCCCAATCTAATAATAACTGGTCTAAATCGGATTTCTTTTTGTTGTAGGCTTTAAAAAAGGCCGCATCTTCGATGTGTTTGTCATAATTAGAAGCCAACATTTTATCGTCATGCTGAATGTCTTTTTCCAATTGCTTGATTTGGCTTTCCACCTTACTCAAACGATTCTGCAAAGATTTACCTTTCTTTTGATCTTCGTAAGAGGCTTTTTTGCTTTCTTTAGGCGCAGCAGCTTTAGCTACATCTTTTTTCTCTACTTCACGCATGTTCTCCAAATTGCGTTGCTCTAAGAAATAATTGATGTCTCCTAAATATTCTTTTATTTTTTGATCTTTAAACTCATATACAATATTAGACATCCCTTGCAAGAAATCCCTATCGTGGGAAACCAACAGTAAGGTTCCTCCAAATTTTTGCAAAGCGGCCTTTAAAACGTTCTTAGATTTGATATCCAAGTGGTTTGTAGGCTCATCCATCAACAAAACATTAATAGGCTGCAAAAGCAATTTACATAAGGCCAGGCGGTTTCTTTCACCCCCTGAAAGGACTTTTACCTTTTTCTCCACATCGTCTCCACGAAACAAAAACGAACCTAACATATCTCGCACTTTCGAACGGTTGGTGTCCATTGCGGCGTCTTCCATGGTTTGCAACAAGGTAATTTCACCATCAAGATATTCGGCTTGATTTTGAGCAAAATACCCCAATTGGACGTTATGACCTAATTTGATATTTCCTTCGTATTCAAATTCGTTTACTAAGGCTTTTATAAAAGTAGATTTTCCTTGTCCATTTTGTCCCACAAAAGCAATCTTGCTTCCGCGTTCCACCAATAAAGAAATCTCTTTTAGAATTGTCTTTTCACCGTAGGCTTTCGTTACATTTTCGGCTTCGACAACTACTTTTCCCGGCTCTTTAGAAACAGGAAAGGAAATATTCATTACTGAATTATCATCTTCATCTACTTCAATTCGCTCTACTTTATCCAATTTTTTAATTAAAGACTGCGCCATCGAAGCTTTAGAAGCTTTGGCACGGAATTTTTCGATTAACTTTTCGGTTTCTTCAATTTTCTTGGCTTGATTTTTTTGAGTTGCCAATTGTTTTTCACGGATTTCGTGACGCAATTCTAAATATTGCGAATACGGTTTATTGAAATCGTAAGCTTTTCCAAGCGAAATTTCGATAGTTCTATTGGTCACATTATCCAAGAACATTTTATCGTGCGATACAATCACCACAACACCCGGATAATTACGTAAGAAACTTTCTAACCAAATAATACTTTCAATATCCAGGTGATTCGTAGGCTCATCCAGCAACAAAACATCATTATTTTGCAATAATAATTTGGCTAACTCGATACGCATTCTCCAACCTCCTGAAAAAGTTTCAGTTTGATTATCGAATACTTCTCTTTTAAAACCCAATCCTAAAAGAATTTTTTCGGTATCTCCTACATAATTATAACCACCTAATAAATCAAAACGATGGGTATAATCAGATAAATCTTCAATTATTTTACTATACTCGTCACTTTCATAATCGGTTCTGGTAACCAATTGATGATTGATTTCTTCCAGTTTTTTCTCAACAATTTTAATCTCGATAAAAGCTTCATAAGCTTCCTCAAGAACGGTTCTTCCTCTTTCAAAATCAATATCCTGACGCAAGAATCCCATTCGAATATCTTTCTCTTGAGAAATCACACCCGAATCAGGAGCAAAATCCCTTGCCAACATTTTTAGCATCGTGGATTTTCCAGCACCATTTTTCCCTACAAGACCGACTCTATCCCCAGCTCCTAATCTAAAGGTAACTTCTTCAAACAAATAAGTACCACCAAACGAAACCGATAAATTGTGTATATTAAGCATATTTTGTGACTAATGTTACATTGGTACTTTTTCAAAAAATGTACCTTTGATAAAAATTTTTGCAAATGTTAAAAAAAGGATCCAAACTAAATAGTATTTTAACAGGAACTTGTCCTAAATGTCAGAATGAGAGTATGTATTTAGACCAAAACCCCTATAATTTACTTTCTACGCTAAAAATGCATGAAAAATGTAGCCATTGCGGATTAAAGTATCAAATTGAACCTTCCTTTTTTTATGGAGCCATGTATGTTAGTTATGGCTTAAATGTTGCAATAGGAATTGCTGTTTTTATAATTTCTTATGTCTTTTTTCATGCCTCTACAGGAACTTCTTTTGTTGCCATTGTAAGCGCTTTAATTATACTATACCCTATTGTACTTAGAGCCTCCCGAAATCTATACATAAATATGTTTGTAAGTTACGACCCCAATTCCAAAACTTAAGATTATCTCTTATTCTTTGGTTCAAATCGTTTTATATTAATTTCTCTTTCTAAAGGAATATCATTTTCTATTGAATCAAACAATGCTTTAGCCATTGCTGGCCCTAGCATAACACCCCTTGTTCCTAATCCGTTTAAGACATGAACGGATTTATACTCAGCATGTGTTCCTACTAATGGCCTGCGATCTCTTACGGTAGGACGAACGCCCGCAAAATGAGAAATAATTTCAAATTCACAATCAATAATTTCCTTTATACGATCTATTAGTTCTTGCTTTCCTTCTTCAGTAGGCAAATCAGTTTTATCTTTCCAATTATAAGTAGCCCCTACTTTAAACAATCCATCACCAAGCGGAAGGATAAATACAGAAGTATTAACAATAACGTCCAAATCTAATTTGGCTGCTTTGATAATAAAAAGTTCACCTTTTGTTCCATCCAAAGGCAAATTATTAAAATAAGGATTTGCGTGCAAACCAAAACCTTCAGCAAAAATAATGTGTTTGGCTTCAATGTTTTTATATCGAATACTATCCGATAAAACTTCTAGTGCATCATAATCAAAAGATTCCTGAAGCAAAAGCTGTTGTTGCAAAAGATACATTTTATAGTGTTCCAATAAAGAAGCAGTATCTACATAACCCGTATGTAAAACTTCCCCATAATTATAGGGCGAATCAATTCCAGAGTATTTTTTTGTGATTATTGAAGTAGATAAAAAAGGCGCTAAAGCAGGCTTATCGGAGGCGGAAAACCAATTATTTTGTTCTTCGATAGAGAAGAATTTACGCAAAATAGGTTTTTTAAAATCTACTTTCACTTGGAGTTTTTGTTCTAAATCAACATAAAATTGATTCATCAAAATCAGCTGTTCCCTGGCTTGCCAAACCTCACTAAAACGTTTTAATATAACCGGATTATATAAACCACCCGCTATTTTGGAAGAATTTTGTGAATCATTATCCACAACTAAAATATTCTTATTGTTTGCTAAAGCAATTTCAGAAAACGAAATCCCAGCCAATCCACAACCTACTATTAAATAATCAATCATACTATCTAAATAAAAAACAAAAATACAGAAAACAAAAAACTCTTACCATCAGGTAAGAGTCTTTATATAATTTATTAATCGAAATTAGTAATTCCACATATCCGATTCAAAACTACGGATTTTATCTTTAACTCGTTCAGCTTCGAGTAATTGACTTTGAGCATTGTCTTTCATATACTCTTTAATTTCTCTATCGCCGTAGACATTTTCTTCTTTGTAAATCACACTATTAAAATGTCTTGAATTTAAGATCTGATCGAAAGAAATTGGCATAGCCGAATTTTTATCATTAAAAGCTTTGGCTTCATGCAAAACTTCTCTTGCATCTGGGAAGAAAATCCAAAACAATTCAATATAATCCTTCTCCTCGTTATTCATCGTGTACACATCAGGTGTTACAGGACAAATGCCTAGCAAACGGTATTTCAATTCGCTTTGACGTTTGTCAAAATACCAAAATCCTTTAATCTTGTATTGAGTAACATCTTGAGCAGTTAAATCCGATTTCAAAATATACTCTTGAGAAACCGCTTTTTGTCCTGCATTTATTTGCTCTTTACCAGCATCAGTAGTATCAATACGACTCAATGAGCCTTGAATGTCTTTAAATGTTTTTTTGGTATTGAAATAACTATCAGAATAAACTTCAGTAATATCTCCATTTTTTATGGCTTTGGTTAGTGCGTCATATAACGAACGTCTGTTAGAACCAATATTAGCCGTATCAATAGGGAAATAAAGAGGAAAATTAATTTTCTCACTTAAATCAATTATTTCCCAAACCATTTTACCCATCAGTACATCTCTATCATGAACATAACCGTAAGCTAGCGGCTTATCGTTGTCTGAATTAAGTTGAGCAGTGGTCTTAAGTCCAATTTCTTCTGGAATTCTAGCATTCAACAGATTAGACTGAGCATAAGAAGCTACTCCTCCAATTAAAGAGATTGCAATTATCAAAAAATTTCTCATATTCATCATAGTGTCATTAATAAGAATTGACGTAACCTTCGGGGCAAAACATTTTTATTATTGAATTTCAAAAATAACCGGAGCTGTTCTAGGCAATAAATAACTACCAGCACCAGCTAATTTAGTTTTAATTTCAGAAATAGTAACCTGATCTCCTCTTACTGCTTTAGAAAGAACTGCTTTACATTGTGCATTCAATTTATCTCCGGAAACTACTACTGTAGGTTGACCTGTAACTTTTAAATTAAACCCAACAACATTTAAATTAACATCAAAATCAAAGTCAACTAGTTTAGCACCAATAGTAGCAATTTCTAAGTTAGATTTAGGTCCTTTTACAACACCCATTTCTCCTCTAATTGTACCTGTAGGTCCAGGAATTCCTTTGATTCTGAATACTTTTTTATCTGAAGCCACTTTCCCGTCAGCCATTTTTCCAGAAACGTTAATTACTACTTCATTTCCACCTTGTGGACTCATATTGTATTTTCCATTTCCAGTTTTAGACAAACCTGGAGCTGAAGCATTAACATTATTGTCAGCAATACCAGCAAAAGAAATTGATATAGGGTTTACAACACCTCTATATACTACATTCATTTTATCAGCAGAAATTGTTGCTGAATTTGGTCTTGGAACTACAACATACTTACCCGTGAATTTTAATGGAACTGTTTTTCCATCTTCAACAAAAGTAAATTGACCTCCAATAGTTTGCTCACCTACACCACCTGCTGTTAAAGAGATAACTGCTTGTCCGTTAACAATTTTACCAGGACCTGAAAAAGAAGTTGGTTTAGTATTCTCATCATAACGACCTAAAACCACTTTACCTTTAACAGCTTCACCTTGAAAATAAGCATTCTTATCTAATACTACAATCGCTTGGTAATTGCTGTAAGAAGCTGCAGCTACAGCCGCTTTTCCTAATGCCGCACTGTAAACATCTGATTGTGCTTTATTGATATCATTTTGCCAAGTTGACAATTTTGCTACTGAAGCAATAGCTGGAAAACCTTTAAAATGATACGCTAAAAATTTATCTTTTAAACCTTCTTTATTTTTAACATCAGAAACATCAAATTTTGTCTCCACTTCACTTATAATAGAAGCGTATTTTTTATCAGTCCCTAGAGCAGCTTTCATGTCTGCTTTGTATTGATTGATAGTTGCAATAATTTCGTTTCCTTTTTTACCGTAACCTTCACCTGTAAACCAATCGTCAATATTGTCACCTTTATCCATTTCTTCATAAGGTAGTTTTCCTGTTTCCGGGTCTACCTCGTAACCTTTAGTTGCTTGCTCTTTTAAAGAAGCGATATAATTAAAGAAATTATCGGTTATTACTTTTACTTTGTGAGCTGTTTGTGCTGCTACAGCAAATTCACCTTTAGCCTCAGCTGCTTTGGTATCTAATGCAGTTAACATTTGCTCATTTGATTGTTTTGAATTTACATTTGAACTTTCAAATTTTTCGTTCATTAATCCAAAACCTGATATTACTTCTTTTGAAACATTCATTGCCAACATAGCGATGAAAACCAAGTACATTAGGTTAATCATCTTCTGTCTAGGGGTAAGTTTTCCTCCTGCCATATTTTCTAATAATTAGTTTAGTAATTTTTTTTCAATAATTTTTAAGCCTAATTATTAACCTTTATTATTCATAGCCGTAAGCATACCTCCATAAACAGCGTTCAATGAAGAAATATTTGCTGTCATCGATTGCATTTGCTCTTTTAATTTAGATGCATTTTCTGCAATTTCTTTGTTAGCTTCAGCATTTCTAGAAGCACTTTCTAATTGTACTTTGTACAAACTATTCAATGATTCCATTTGTGCAGCTGCCATAGACAACTCTTCACTGTATTTTTTTGTAGCAGCAATTCCGTCAGCAGCAGGAGCAATTCCTTTAGCAGCCGATTCGAAATTTTTAATGCTGTTTCCTAAGCTTGCCATTAATTCGCCATCAATTTTAGCGTCTTTAAGCATAGCGTCTAATTTTTGTGATAATAATCCTTGAGCTTCAGTTGGAGATTCTGCCTTTGGTTTTCTATTAGCATTTGGAGTTCCACTAGCTAATTCTGGGTAAACTAATGTCCAATCTAATTCAGCGTCTACAGGTTCGAAAGCCGAAAGGGCGAAAATAAAAGCCTCTGTCAACAATCCAATAGAAAGCATTAAAGTTCCTGTTAATGGTCCAATCTCAAAGTGAGTAATTTTAAAAAGAGCTCCAACAATTACAACTGCTGCTCCCATTCCGTATGCAAAATTCATTGCTTTTTTGCCTAATAATGCCATAATCTTAGTTTTTAAGTTAGTGTGTAGGTTTTATTTATTAATTTATTAAGGGTATTTTTTATCTATTTCTTTTTGCTTTTCCAGTTCCATTTCCAGTGTTTTGTACACCCATGTAATCCTGAACAGTTCTAAATCCAATGAAACTCCTTGCTGAATCAGCATATTCGAAATCTCTGGTACTTACTTGTAAGAAATAGGCAACATCTTTCCAAGAACCTCCTCGAACAACTTTACGCTTATTTGATGCATCTAAAACATTTGGGTTCATTGTAGATACGTATTCATAAGCATTAGGATCATAAGAAGAATCAGTCCATTCAGACACATTTCCGGCCATATTGTATAAATTATAACCATTTGGTTCATATGACTTAGCCTCTACTGTATACAAAGCCTGATCAGCAGCATAATCTCCTCTATTTGGTTTGAAGTTAGCTAAGAAACAACCTCTGTCGTTTTTAGTGTAAGGCCCTCCCCATGGATAGGTAGCAGATTCTAAACCTCCTCTGGCCGCATATTCCCATTCTGCCTCTGTAGGCAATCTAAAAGAATTAATCAAGTCGCGACCACTCTTTTTAGATTTGATATAAGTATTTTTATTTAAAGTTCTCCAAGCACAAAAAGCTTTAGCTTGTGTCCATTTAACTCCTACAACAGGATAATCTCCGTAAGCTTTATGCCAAAAATAATCATTGTGCATAGGCTCATTATACGAATAAGCAAAGTCTTTAATCCAAACTGTTGTATCTGGATATACTTTTACTTCCTCATTTCTGATAAAATCTTTTCTTTTACCCACCTTAGCTTTAGCTGCAGCCTGAATATCCATCCATGAATAACGGAATTTCAATTTATCTACATCAATACTACGTAAACCATTATAAGATTCTTCAATAGGAATGTACATTGAATCCATTACCTCTACATAATATTCATCTGGATATTGTTTTGGATCTTTGATTAACTTAACTTTTTTGTTCAATTTCCTACCAGCGTATTGATCGTCAGAAGTACCTATACTGTAATAGTTATCATACATGTACTTATCATAAGCAGTCATCTTTTCAGGATCAGCATCATTAAATGCAAAATCACCTATGCTTCCAGCATTCTTACCTTTCCCTTTACCATCGCCTGGTTTAATAGCCTGTTCATCAGCCAAAATAGCTAATTTCATTCGTATTGTTGAGTCTTTCACCCATTCCACAAATTGGCGGTATTCACTATTAGTAATTTCTGTTTCGTCCATGTAAAACGAACGAACCGTTACTGTTTTTGTTTGTGCATCTTGAACACCCGCTACATCCTCATCAGATTTCCCCATAATATAGGCTCCTCCTGGTACTAAAGCCATGCCATAAGGTTTTTCAGGATGCCATTTAGCACCTTTAACACCCACTAACTCACCTTTATCACTTGATTTACCACAGCTTATTAAAAGGGACAAAATTGCCGTAAACGCAATGAACTTCTTCATATAAATTCGGGTTATATATTCTTTATTTTTTAAGTCTGTAAACGTATTTATTATTTATTAATAAAACAATATTTTTTTCCTTTAATTAAATATTCATCCAAATGTAAAGTTAATTAAACTATAAAAAAAATATTTTATCGACAAAACGCAAAAAAATACGATTAAAAGCATATTTATCCGACTAAAAGTAGTTTTTGAACTACAATAACCAGAACGTAAAACTTATTTCTAAAACATTTTATTTCATTTAAAAAATGCTTTAAAGCACATTCTTTCTTTGTGCTTTCCACCACCTCTCAGGCAATTCCTGATTACAGGCACCTAAATACTCTTCATAAGAACAAGGTAATAACGTATTTCGCTTTAATTTATTATTCCCATTAGAAATAAAAGGTATTTCTATCCACCAACGATCGGTTCTATCACTTTTGTAAAAAACCAGTGTTTCGTCTTCAATAGGCACACTATATTTTATATAATTTTCTCTACTACCAAAAGGATATTCATTAGAACGATAATGAAAACCCTCAATAAAATACCAAATAATTTGTGTAATTAAAATCGCTTCCTGACGCGAATTATGATGGTTAAAAATACCAAACATCGAAACCTTATCACTAATTCCGGCATATCTTGCTAAAGCACAAATTTCTTTACCATTAAATCCATTAGGAGCAAAAGAAACAAAATTCCCGGAATCAGCCGATTTCACAGCATTTAAATCCAAACTAACAATATCAGCATCTCTAAAAACGGGTTCGGCAATTGCAATATTATTCGAAACTTCTCCAAGACGATACCCATCAAAAAATAGCTTTTCGATTAAATCAATTTCTTCTTGTGAATTGTAATAGGTTTGGTAACCAAGATTGCAAAAATTAAATAAATTATTAGGCTCATCAATTATCATTTGAGACAAATAAGAATTGCTCGACATTAACTCATCTTCTTTTCCAAAGTCGAATTTACTATCAATAGCAACCAAATTTACCATTTGTTCCAATTCATCATAAGCACGATACATGCTGTATGTTAAATCCTGAGAACCTCCAACAACTATTGGGATTATTTTATTTTTAATCAAATCAGAAACTACTTTTCGCAAAGCAAAATAAGTATCTTCTTTTGAATTTCCTGGCAAAATATCTCCTAAATCAGCAATTGTAGCATCCCAATTTCCGGGAAACATACTATACAATTCCTGCCTTATTACAGATAAATCTCCCGAATTTTCGATGGTTTCGCTTCCTCTATTTTCTAAAACCCCTATTAAAGCGATCTTCACTTTAGCTAAATCCGGAAATTCTTCTTTAGTATGAAAAACCACTTTACTCCCTAATTGTTGAGAGCTTAAGGACTTAAGCACTACTAAGATTTCATCATTTATTGGTTCCAGAAAATCAAATCCCATCATAACTTTTATCTATTCTAGATTTTTTGCTTCCCAAGAATAAAAGGAAAATACTATTGTTATTTCTTTTTAGTTGTAGTCTTTTTTGCTGCTGGTTTTTTAGCAGCTGCTTTCTTGGCTGGTGCCTTTTTAGCAGGTGTTTTTAGAGCAATCATTTCCTGAACTTCAGCCAAAGTCATTTTTGCAGCATCTACATCTTTGCTCAGTTCAATTTTGATTTTTCCTTTCGTAATTACTGAACGTCCCCATCTTGCTTTCTCAACTAAAATGCCTTCGTCTTCCCAATTGTGGATTACTTTATCAATATTTTTTTGCAATTTATCTTCAATCAAAGCTTCAATATCCGATTGTGATAAATTATCAAAATCATATTTTTTACTCACATTGATAAATATTCCGCCCCATTTAATAAATGGACCAAAACGCCCTGTTCCTTTTTGAACTCCTTCGCCTTTATAAACTGCTATTGGAGCATCGGCTAGCGCTTTTTCATCAATTAATTCTTTGGCACGATTCAAATCGACATCCAAAGGATTTTCGCCTTTTGGCAAAGAAATAAATGCAGCACCATGACGAATATAAGGCCCATAACGACCATTACTAACCTCTACTTCAGCCTCTTTGTACTCACCTAGATTTTTAGGCAATAAAAACAGATTTAAAGCTTCCTCTAAAGTGATATTACCAATATTTTGTTCCGCCATCAAACTGGCGAATTTTTTATCTTCATCTTCCGCATCACCTATTTGAGCCATTGGACCAAATTTACCTAAACGCACCGAAACCGGTTTCCCTGTTGCTGGATCAGTTCCTAAAATTCTTTCTCCACTTTCTCTATCAGCATTAGCCTCAACATCTTTTACAATTGGATGAAACTTATCGTAGAACTCCTGCATCATCGTTGCCCATTCGATATTTCCTTCGGCAATTTCATCAAAATCCTGTTCTACTTTTGCAGTAAAATTATAATCTAAAATATTTCCGAAATTCTTAACTAAAAAATCGGTAACAATTGTTCCAATATCAGTAGGAACTAATTTTCCTTTATCCGAACCTGTATTTTCTTTCAACAACTTCTCTCCTACTTTTCCTGATTGCAAAGTAAGTTGTGTATAATTACGCTCTTGCCCATCCAAATTCCCTTTCTCCACATAATTCCTATTGATAATTGTAGAAATAGTTGGTGCATAAGTGGACGGACGACCAATTCCTAATTCTTCCAGTTTCTTAACCAAAGAAGCCTCAGTATATCTTGCTGCCGGACGCGAATAACGCTCAGTAGCTGTGATGTAATTGTTTTGTAATTTTTCGTTCACCTTCATAGCCGGCAACATCCCTTCTTGCTCTTCTTCGTCGTCATCGTGACCTTCCAAATACACTTTCAAGAAACCTTCAAAAAGCAATACTTCTCCAGAAGCAGTAAACAATTCACTGTGATTATTAGCCGAAATTTTAACATTGGTACGCTCTAATTGCGCATCACTCATTTGTGAAGCCAAGGTTCTTTTCCAAATCAAATCATACAAACGCGCTTGATCTCTATCGATATTTACGGTATGGCGTGACATATCTGTAGGACGAATCGCCTCGTGAGCTTCTTGCGCCCCTTTACTTTTATTTGCAAATGTTCGCGGTTTAGAAAACTCCTTACCATAGGATTTGATAATCTCCGCTTCCGCAGCATCCATAGCTTCCTTAGACAAATTCACACTATCCGTTCTCATGTAAGTAATCAATCCCGCCTCATACAAACGTTGTGCAAGCTGCATGGTAATTCCAACAGGCAAATACAATTTACGAGCGGCTTCTTGTTGCAAAGTCGAAGTGGTAAATGGGGATGTTGGTGATTTTTTTGTTGGTTTCGTTTCTAAATCCGAAACTTTATAAGTAGAACCGATGTTTTTATTTAAAAAATCTTCGGCTTCTTTTTTAGTATTGAAATTTTTAGGCAATTTCGCTTTGAACGTTTTTCCTGCTTCGTTAGTAAACTCAGCTACTACAGAATAGGTTGGTACAGCATTAAAATTCTGAATTTCACGCTCACGCTCTACAATTAAACGAACAGATACCGATTGTACACGACCTGCCGAAAGTCCGCCTTTTATTTTTCTCCAAAGAACTGGCGACAATTCGTAACCAACCAATCTATCCAAGACACGACGCGCTTGTTGTGCGTTGACTAAATTATAATCAATCTCACGTGGATTCTCGATAGCCTTAAGAATAGCATTCTTAGTGATTTCGTGAAAAACAATTCTTTTCGTTTTCTTTTTATCTAATTTTAATTCTTCCGCCAAGTGCCAGGAAATAGCCTCTCCCTCGCGGTCCTCATCGCTTGCTAACCAGACCGTTTCGGCATTTTTAGACAAAGATTTCAATTTAGTAACCAAGGCTTTTTTATCAGGAGAAACTTCATATTTAGGCTTAAATCCATTTTCTACATCTACCCCAATTTCCTTTGAAGGTAAGTCGGCAATATGCCCGTAACTTGACTCTACTTGGAAATCACTTCCTAAAAATTTCTCGATTGTTTTTGCCTTTGCAGGTGACTCAACTATTACTAAATTCTTTGCCATTGCTATATTTTTCTGAGACAAAAGTATCTATTTTTTTTAAATACAAAGACTTTAGATTCTTTTTTTGAAAGATTTGGCAACTACCTTAATTATATATGATGTTCAATTTTCTTGATTTTAGCCCCGATTGAAGTGAAAAGCCCGGAGTCTTTTTGTGCTGTTTTTTTTAGTGTCACAAAGCGACCAAAGGAAGCTCTTGTGACACTTTATAAAAAACAAACAACAAGACGAGGACTTGAAATGGAAAGCGGGAAATAGCTTCAAATGATATTAAATTGAAGTGTAACTATATTTGTTTAGATATTCAAATTAGTAATTTTCAATTCTAAATCCTTTAAATTTTGTTAATTCTTCATCTGACATCTTGTCATATCCGTTTGATTTCTCTTATCTTTGTGCTTTGAAACAACTAGAATGGAAAAGATTATTGAAGAGAGCAAACAAGGTGAAAGCCTTGTACTGGAAAACAAACCAGAGAATACTAAAAAATTATATATTGAAAGTTATGGCTGTGCGATGAACTTTTCGGATAGCGAAATAGTTGCCTCTATATTGTCTGGTAACGGATACAATACAACAACGATTTTAGAAGAAGCCGATCTGGTTTTAGTAAATACTTGTTCGATTCGTGACAAAGCCGAACAAACTATTCGCAAGCGTTTACAAAAATACAATGCGGTAAAACGCATCAATTCAAAAATGAAAGTGGGCGTTTTGGGCTGTATGGCGGAACGTTTGAAAAGTCAGTTTTTAGAAGAAGAAAAAATTGTAGACTTAGTAGTTGGCCCTGACGCTTATAAAGATTTGCCGAATCTTTTGAGCGAAGTTGAAGAAGGTCGTGATGCCATTAATGTTATTTTATCAAAAGAAGAAACTTACGGTGATATTTCTCCCGTGCGATTGATGAGCAACGGAATTACAGCCTTAGTTTCCATCACTCGTGGTTGCGACAATATGTGTACTTTTTGCGTGGTTCCTTTTACCCGCGGTCGTGAACGCAGCCGTGAACCACAAAGTATTATAGCTGAAATTCAGGACTTATGGGATAAAGGTTTTAAAGAAATCACACTTTTAGGTCAAAACGTGGATAGCTATTTATGGTATGGCGGCGGATTGAAAAAAGATTTTGAGAACGCAACTGAAATGCAAAAAGCAACTGCAGTAAATTTTGATCAATTGTTAGAAATGGTGGCGGTTACTTTTCCTAAAATGCGAATTCGATTTTCGACTTCTAACCCGCAAGATATGCACGAAAGTGTTTTACACATTATTGCAAAATATCCTAATATTTGTAAACACATTCACTTGCCTGTACAATCAGGAAGCAATAGAATATTGAAAGAAATGAATCGTTTGCATAGCCGTGAAGAATACATGACTTTGATTGATAAAATCAGAAGTATTATTCCGAACAGTTCGATTTCGCAAGATATGATTGCCGGTTTCCCGACAGAAACCGAAGAAGATCATCAAGACACCTTGAGTCTAATGGAATATGTGAAATATAATTTTGGCTATATGTATTCGTACTCCGAACGTCCGGGAACTTTGGCAGGAAGAAAAATGGAAGATGATGTAACTGAAGAAACTAAAGCCCGAAGATTACAAGAAATTGTCGATTTACAACAAAAACACGCCTGGTTACGCTCAGAAGAATTCATTGGACAAACGGTAGAAGTTTTGGTCGAAAAAGTTTCTAAAAAATCAAAGGAAGAATTCTCAGGAAGAAATTCACAAAGTATTACAGTAGTTTTCCCAAAAGAAAATTACAAAATTGGAGATTTTGTGAATGTAAAAATCACTTCTTGCACTAGCGGAACTTTAAAAGGAGAAGCGGTTGGTTTTAGTGAAATGAACTAGGTTGTTAGCCACTTTGAGTGATTGCTTCGTTCCTCGCAATGACAAATAAAAAAACAAAATGACAAAGAAACAAATACTAATAGTTATACTAACTTTTATCATTGGATTTGGAGCTACTTTCTATATTATTAGAACTTATTTCCCAAAACATAAAACAGAAAAAACGAATACCGTCAAAGATACTTTGACAAATAATAAAGAATAAATCTGCGGTTAACAAAAAATGAGATTGCTTCGTGCCTCGCAATGACAAAATGGAATCAGTTCAAAACATAAAACAACGATTTGAGATTATTGGGAATGACCCAAAGCTCAATCGTGCAATAGAAAAAGCCATTCAAGTAGCTCCTACTGACATTTCGGTGTTGGTTACTGGAGAAAGCGGTGTTGGTAAAGAAAACATTCCGAGAATAATCCATTCCCTATCACACCGAAAACATGGCAAATACATTGCCGTAAACTGTGGTGCTATTCCCGAAGGAACCATTGACAGTGAACTTTTTGGTCACGAAAAAGGGGCTTTTACAGGCGCAACAAGCACTCGTGAAGGTTATTTTGAAGTAGCCAATGGAGGAACTATTTTCCTTGATGAAGTAGGCGAATTACCGCTAACTACCCAAGTACGTTTGTTGAGAATTCTTGAAAACGGTGAATTCTTAAAAGTAGGTTCTTCTCAGGTTCAAAAAACCGATGTAAGGATTGTAGCTGCAACCAATGTTAATTTATTTAATGCTATCGAAAAAGGGAAGTTTCGTGAAGATTTATATTATCGTTTAAGTACCGTAGATATTGCTTTGCCACCTTTGAGAGACCGTGAAGAAGATATTCATTTATTGTTTCGAAAATTTGCTGCCGATTTTGCTCATAAATACAAAATGCCTCCATTAAAATTAGCTGAAAATGCGGTGCATTTATTACAAAAATACAGATGGAGCGGAAATATTCGTCAACTTAGAAACGTTGCTGAGCAAATTTCGGTCTTGGAAACCAATCGTGATATTTCGGCTGCGACTTTGCAAGCTTATTTGCCACCAACCGAAGGTAGCAACCTACCATCAGTAATTAAAAACAATAAATCCGAAAGTGATTTTAGTACTGAAAGAGATATTTTATACAAAGTACTTTTTGATATGAAAAGTGATTTGAATGATTTAAAAAAATTGACTTTGGAACTAATGAAAAGCGGTGCTGCCAAAGCTCAGGATATTAATCCAAATTTAATTCAGAAAATATACGGTTCTAAAGAGGAAGATAGCGAAATCGAGTTTGAAGAACAACCGGTAACCGCTGTAATGTCGCCCTCACATAACGAAAACTACAGAGAAACTGAAGACAACTATCTTTTTGCAGAAACTATTGAAGAAGAGGAAGTTTTACGATTAGAGCAAAAAGAAATCGAAATGATTAAAAAATCATTAGAAAAAAACAAAGGAAAAAGAAAAGCGGCTGCGGATGAATTAGGTATTTCGGAGCGAACATTGTATCGAAAAATAAAACAATTTGACCTTTAAAAAGAAAAAAACAATATTAAAATCCCAAATTGCTCCGCCAGTTCGCTAACGCTCGAGTCCAAATTTACTATCTTTGACAGACTTTTTGAATTCCGAATATTGGAATTTGGAGTTTAAAAATTGGAATTTACTACAGATTTTTATGAAAAAAATACATTCTCTTTTTGCATTGATTAGTCTTTTCATGTTGAACAGTTGTTCTATTTACAACTTCACGGGAACTGGAAAAATTGATGCCAAAACCTTCCAAGTTAATTTCTTTCAAAATAATGCCGATTTAATCGAACCTGGAATAGATAGAACATTTACACTGGCGCTTCAGGATATTCTTCAAAATCAAACCAATTTAAACTTGGTGAAAAATGGTGCCGATTTAACTTATGAAGGAGAAATTGTCGATTATAGAATAAGTCCAATGACCGCTACAGCCGATCAGCAAGCTTCTCAAAACAGATTAAAAATTCGAGTAAATGTCAGATTTACTAACAAGAAGAAAGAAACTGACGATTTTGAAAAAACTTTCGAATTCTATTATGATTATCCTGCAACAACACAACTGCAGGGAGCTACTTTAAACACCGCTTTAAAAGAGATATTTGAAAGAATTACCCAAGATATTTTCAATGAATCATTAGCTAAATGGTAACATCGTAAACTGAATACTAAA
The DNA here is from genome assembly GCA_039805885.1 of Bacteroidota bacterium. GTDB lineage: Bacteria > Bacteroidota > Bacteroidia > Flavobacteriales > Flavobacteriaceae > Flavobacterium. The sequence continues at coordinate 15,104 of JBDLTG010000120.1, read as the reverse complement.
AAAATGAACGTAACCGATTATACTTATTTAATCAACAAACCCAATACAATTACCGAAAAGCAAACCCTTGCTTTAGAGAAAGTATTGGATGAATTCCCTTATTTTCAAAGCGCCAGGGCCTTGCGATTGAAAGGACTTTACAATGAAAATAGTTTTAAGTATAATTCGGCTTTAAAAGTTACAGCAGCACATACCACTGACAGAGCTATTTTATTTGACTTCATCAGTTCGGAAAGTTTCAATGCCATTCAAAAAGATTTATTCGAAAAGAAAACAAACGAACTACTATCTATCAAAGTAATAGATAGTATCGAAATTATTCAGAAAGAAAAAGTAGAAATCAACGAAAACAAAGTAGAATTAGAAAATACTACTTCAATCGATATTGAAGAAGATGAAGCTAGCAAATCTAAAAAAACAGCAAATACTCCCGAAGAAAATCTGGAATTAGGCAAACCTCTAAATTTCTCTAAAAACGAAACCCATTCTTTTCAGGAATGGCTTCAACTTTCAAGAATACAGCCTATAGACCGAAAATCGGAAACTAAAAGCCGTTCAAATAGCACGAAAGAGGAAGATGAACTTAAAAAGAAAAAAGAATCCATCATCAATAAATTCATCGAAAGCAATCCAAAAATTCCATCTGTAAAATCGGGAAGTACACCAAACATTACGATTGACATCAATAAAGAAGATACTAGCTCGTTAATGACAGAGACTTTAGCCAAAGTATATTTGGAACAAAAAAAATATCAAAAAGCGATTCAAGCTTATGAAATATTAATTTTGAAATATCCAGAAAAAAGTAGTTTCTTTGCAGACCGCATATTAGATATTAAGATTTTACAACAAAACAATAATAATTAAGTAATGAGCACATTTTCAATTTTTTTAGTTTTAATAACAATAGTTTGTTTTCTATTGATCGTAGTAATTATGGTTCAAAACCCTAAAGGTGGTGGATTATCTTCTTCAGTTGGTGGATCACAAATGTTAGGTGGTGTACAAAAAACAACAGACTTTTTAGATAAAAGTACTTGGACTTTAGCCATCGTTTTAATCGCTTTGATTTTACTATCAAGTTTAAGTTTTACAGGAACATTAAGCGACTCTGATTCTAAAATTATTGACAACACTGAAGCTGCTGCTCCTGTTACTCCTGCTCCAGCTGCTCAACCAGCTGCGCCTGTAACAACACCAGCTCCTGCAAAATAATTACTATTCTAAATAGATTAAAAAATGCCAGCCTGTCAAAGCTGGCATTTTTCATAAGAAAATATGTCAGTCTTATTTGCGATGGCACAATTTCTGAAAACAAAAAAGCAACAATAAAAATCATAATTTAAAATATAAAAACATGGCATTAAACATTAAACCGCTTTCAGACAGAGTTCTTATTGAACCCGTAGCAGCCGAAACTAAAACTGCTTCAGGAATTTTCATCCCAGACACTGCAAAAGAAAAACCACAAAAAGGAACTGTTGTTGCTGTAGGAAATGGAACAAAAGACCACACAATGACAGTAAAAATAGGTGATTCAGTGCTTTACGGTAAATATGCTGGAACCGAACTAAAATTAGAAGGAAAAGATTACTTGATTATGAGAGAAGATGATATTCTTGCAATAATCTAAAAATCCCCTCCCAACCTTCCGCCTCGGCGGAGAGGAGATTAAAATAAATAAACATATTTACAAACACAATCCACCTCGTCTCCCTCTCCTTTGGAGAGGGCTGGGGTGAGGAAAATAAACAAAAATGGCAAAAGACATAAAATTTGATATCGAAGCACGTGACGGATTAAAACGTGGTGTTGACGCATTAGCAAATGCAGTAAAAGTAACTCTAGGACCAAAAGGTCGTAATGTAATCATTGGAAGATCTTTTGGAGGACCAGTTGTTACTAAAGATGGTGTTTCTGTTGCAAAAGAAATTGAATTAAAAGACCCATTAGAGAACATGGGAGCTCAAATGGTAAAAGAAGTAGCTTCTAAAACCAATGATTTAGCAGGAGACGGAACTACAACTGCAACCGTTTTAGCACAAGCAATCGTAAAAGAAGGTTTGAAAAACGTTGCTGCCGGAGCTAACCCAATGGACTTAAAAAGAGGAATTGACAAAGCTGTTGAAGCTATTGTTGCTGACCTTGCAAAACAATCTCAAGTTGTAGGAAGTGATTCAGACAAAATCAAACAAATTGCTTCTATCTCTGCAAACAACGACGAAGTTATTGGCGAATTAATTGCTACTGCTTTCGCAAAAGTGGGAAAAGAAGGAGTTATTACGGTTGAAGAAGCAAAAGGTACTGATACTTTTGTTGATGTAGTTGAAGGAATGCAATTTGACAGAGGATATCTTTCTCCATATTTCGTTACTAATTCTGAAAAAATGGAAGTGGAATTAGACTCTCCATACATCTTATTATACGACAAAAAAGTTTCTTCTTTAAAAGAATTATTACCAGTTCTTGAGCCAGTAGCTCAATCAGGAAAACCATTATTGATTATTGCTGAAGACGTAGATGGAGAAGCTTTATCTACATTGGTGGTAAACAAATTACGTGGAGCCCTTAAAATCGCTGCTGTAAAAGCACCTGGTTTTGGAGACAGAAGAAAAGCAATGTTGGAAGATATCGCTATCTTAACCGGAGGAACTGTAATTTCTGAAGAAAGAGGTTATACTCTTGAAAATACAACTATCGAAATGTTAGGAACTGCAAAAAGAGTTTCTATCGATAAAGACAATACTACAATTGTAAGTGGTGCTGGTGAAGCTGACATGATCAAAAATCGTGTGAACCAAATTAAAGGTCAAATGGAAGTAAGTACTTCTGATTATGACAAAGAAAAATTGCAAGAACGTTTGGCTAAATTAGCTGGTGGTGTTGCTGTACTTTATGTTGGTGCTGCTTCTGAAGTAGAAATGAAAGAGAAAAAAGACCGTGTTGACGATGCTTTACATGCAACTCGTGCTGCTGTTGAAGAAGGAATCGTTGCTGGTGGTGGTGTAGCATTATTAAGAGCAAAAGCTTCCTTAGCTAATCTTAAAGCTGAAAACGCTGATGAAGCTACCGGAATCCAAATTGTTTCTCGTGCTATTGAATCTCCATTAAGAACTATTGTTGAAAATGCAGGTCTTGAAGGTTCTGTAGTAGTAGCAAAAGTAGCTGAAGGAACAGGAGATTTTGGATACAATGCTAAAACTAACGAATATGTTGATATGCTAAAAGCAGGTATTATCGATCCTAAAAAAGTAACTCGTGTAGCATTAGAAAATGCAGCATCAGTTTCAGGAATGATTTTAACTACTGAATGTGCATTAATTGACATCAAAGAAGAAAATGCAGGTGGAGGTCACATGGGTGGAGGTATGCCTGGCATGATGTAATAATTTTTCTAAAAAAGAAAATACAACACCAAAATTCCAAATCTCAAAATTGGAATTGAAACAAAAAAATCCGTCTTGACAATTCAAGACGGATTTTTTGTTTAGAAATTTAACTAATCTATTCTTTAGAAGCTGGTGTCTTTTTTGCCAATTTAAAAATCACTGGTAATAGTGTTACCAAAACCAATGCGATAACAATAATCTCAATATGTTTTTTTAAATCAATTTCATAATTTTTCAACAAGAAACCATATAAATAATGTCCTGCAAAGATTAATGTAAAAGACCAAAGAAAAGAACTTACAACATTATAAAACATGAATTTTTTTCTCTCCATAGTAACTATTCCTGCTACAATAGGAGCAAAAGTTCTGAAAATAGGTAAAAATCGAGCAAAAATAATAGCCCTTCCCCCATGTCTTTCAAAAAAATCTTTAGACTGAACAAGGTATTTTTTCTTAAACCAAAAACTATCCTCTTTATTGTACAGGTAATAACCACTTTTAGCTCCGAACCAATAGCCTACAATATTTCCCAAAATACCTGCAAAAGCAACCAGTGTTGACAACAAGGTTACATTTACAAAATCACTTTCAATAGACATTATGTTTTCAACCAAATCTCTATTATAAATTCCCGCAAGAAAAAGCAAACTATCCCCTGGTAAAAAGAAACCAGCAAACAATCCTGTCTCAGCAAAAACAATAAATAATACTATATAAATACCTAATTTTATTCCATTCACATCAAAATGAATATAAAAAAGTGGGTCAATTAAATTCTTCCAATCAAAACTATTCATTCTTCCTTATTTTATTCAAAATATTTCGACCGTGAAAGTAAGAATAATTTATATCAACCACAATTTATTCATTTCTTTTAAAGTTTTATTAACGATAAAAAGAACCTCTTATTTCAAATCTATTTTATTAAAATTCAAATTCTTGCCCCATCAAAGGAACAGAACAATTTATACCATAATGCTCCCGGATTTTTATTCGCAATTCATCAGCAGCAGCGGGCTCACCGTGAACTAAAAATATTCTCTGGGGTTTCTTTTCTAATTCTGACAACCAATCCAGCAAATCAGCTTGATCGCCATGAGCCGAAAGACCATTTATCTCTACTATTTTAGCACGAACGTTATAATAATTACCAAAAATTTTAATCGACTTTGCTCCCTCTATTAACTTCCTACCTCTTGTTCCTTCGGCTTGAAAACCGACTATAATAATTGTGGTTTCAGGAATTCCAATATAATTTTCCAAATAGCTCAAAACACGACCACCAGTAATCATTCCGCTTGCAGCAATTACAACCTTAGCTCCTTTATTATTTATTGCAGCTAGAGTCTCTTCGTAATCTGAATTAATCACAAACATCTTACTCATTGCCTGACAATCGGCTAAACTTAGTTTATGCCATTGTGTATTATTAAAAAAAACTTCAAAAGCACCAACCCCCATTGGAGAATCAACGATATAAGGAATATTAGGAATTCTTCCTTCTTTTTTCAATTCCCATAATAAATACATTATACTTTGAGCTCTTTCAACAGCAAAACTCGGAATGATTACAGTCCCTCCTTTTCTAAATGCACTATTGATATAATCCTCTAATTCTAATTTAGGATCAGTATCAGGATGCAATCGGTCACCATAGGTACTTTCTAAAAACACCAAATCGGCAACTTTAGGTTTGGTTGGAGGATACATTAGCACGTCATTATCTCTACCTAAATCTCCCGAAAAAACCAATATTTTCCCCTCTAAAGACAAACTGATACTACAAGCACCAATAATATGTCCAGCTGTAGTATATATGGCTTCAATTCCTGTTTCTAAAGCAACCGTAGTTTTGGGCTGAACAGCACTAAAAAGCGGAAAAACTTTTTTGGCTTGTTCTACGGTATACAAAGGCTCGGCAATTTCATGTTTGGAACAATTTTCCTCATTTGCTTTTTGAGCATCTTCTTCCTGAATTTTAGCACTATCAACCAAAATCAATTTAGTAATTTCAATGGTAGGACTTGTACAAAATATTTTGCCTCTAAAACCCTGATTCACTAACCTTGGCAACCAGCCACAATGATCTAAATGTCCATGGGTCAATAATACAAAATCAATAGTAGAGGCCAAAACGGGCAAGTCTTCCCAATTGAGTTCTCGCAACGTCTTTATTCCCTGAAATAATCCACAGTCCACTAAAATACGAATACCATTACTTTCAATTAAAGTTTTAGATCCAGTCACAGTTCCTGCGGCTCCTATAAATTTTATTTTCATACCAAAGAGTTTAAAATTAATGACACTTACATAGATCGGACACTTCCTTTAAAATATTTTTAATCCTATAAGAACTTATTTCAATTTCTTTTAAAGCCGAGCTGTTATTGACTAATTCCTTTACCAAAATGACATCTAACAATAATAATTTTTCTTTTTCAGACTTAGTTAAAGTTGTCAAACAAGTTACAGGATACAAGCAATCATGATTATTTTTCGACTTCAAATTTCTATTTTCAGGGTAATCCCAACTTAACAAATTAATTCCTGAACATTCGGCAAAGGCAATTGCGTCGGCCGTAAAACGAGTATTGGTAACAATCCAACAATTTGTTATTCTTTCTTTATTTGAGAAAAGAGTATATTCATTTGCACGCAAATCATTGAATCTGGAAAAAACATACAAAGGAACTTTCACATCAGAAGCGGCCTCTCTCCCACCATGAAATTTACATTCTACCATAGAAATCACATTATTTTTTTTAATCAAAACATCCACTTCATGCATCACACAATTACCTTGTAAAATGATATTAGTTTTGGTTTCATACCTTTCAGCCTCAAAAAGTCGGGCGATATATTTTTCAAAATAAAATCCTTCAGGACCTAACATTTCGATCGCAGCTCTAAGATTGTATCTGGCAGCGTGTGAATTAGTATGTTTTTTCAATAAGGCAAAGGCTTTCTTGTAGATGTTTTTAGTCGAAATGCCTTCATAAATTGCATTGGTAATTTCTTTCATAATGGATTCTGCTGTAAATGCATCAGCTCCAGATCTCAAAAGAGATTCATTAAGTTTCTCCGGATTAAAATTAACAACTGCACCAGAATGTTTTACAATCTTCATAAACTAACAATTACTAATTATTTAAAATTGTTGATTACTTAAAGTTACGTAAAAAATATTAGGAATGTTGTTTTTGGAAGTAAAATGCTGGAATAAAGAGCATAACAAAAATAGGTTGGATCAAAAATCTTCTAACATAAAACAGCAAAAAATTATTATCAGCACCATAAAAATTTATGACTAGAAAAAACAAAACCAACAAAACAGAAAAAGCAAGGAGATATAAAAAAAAGGAGAATTTAATCATCATACCATCTTTGAAAATCACATAAATTAATCCCAAAGAAATCAGCATATTCAAGCCATACCGAAAGAACAAATTCAAAATCAGTCGAAAAACATCAAAATCAGGCAATGGCATATGATTAAAATCACCTTTGAAATAGTTCAAAAAAGGGTCGTAAAATAAAACTCCCTCATAATAGCGAACTAAAGCAAAACCTAGAATCAAACCTAAAATAATTAGGAGTCTTACACTTTGAAAATAAATTTTATTTTGCATATGCTGAAAATTTATTAACCCACACTACCCATAAAATAAACACCACTCCATAGATAAACAACGGAAAAACAATCTCATGCAATACCGATTCTTGTTCTGGAAACCAATACAAAGCCGAACATAATAAAGCAATCCGAATTACATTTAAAATGTAAATAAAAACACTTCCTCCTAATATAAAAAACAAAGTAGATTTCAAATCCCCTGAAAAAGAAACCACAAACGAAACAAACAAAATAATGACATTAATAGCATTACATCCCTCAATCATTCGAGCAATAGACTGTTGATTATAATACAGCATGAGATAAGAAGTTTTTGAAATTTCTTTTACATAAAAATCAACATCAAAAAAAGCAAGAAGTTGCGCTGTATTCTTCCCCACAAATCGAGTAATAGTATCAACCGAATACTCATCAAAATGCAACAAATATCCCTGATAAATCAAACTTAAGACTAGATAAGTTAAGAAAAACTTAGCTAGAAAAACTAAAAATGGGCGATATAGAATAAGGTATTTTTTCAAATTTTGATTTTTTCAAATTTATACAAATTTTAGCAATGATTTTCATCAAAACAAATTTTACAATTGTAATACAATACTGTAATACATTTCGTTATATTTGAAAAAAATTATACTAAAAATGAAAACCAATACCAACTTATAAATACCAACTTATAAATACCAAGTTTAACAAACCATTGATAACAATATGAAATTAAAGCTTACTCTTATTTTATTGCTATTATTTCTTCCAAAAATAGCCGTTTCTCAAATTTCTAAAAATGATAAAATAGTCTATCTCGACTCTAAATGGCAAGAAACTACAGCCGAAAATAACAGCTTTTATAGAGTAATAAAAAACTATCGTTTAAACCAAGACCTTTATGAAATTAAAGAATATTATAAATCTGGTACTATACGAACAGAAGGATATTCTAAAGACAAGGATAAATTTATTAAAGAAGGAGAGGTCACAACTTATTTTGAAAATGGAAACAAAAAGAAAAAGGGACTTTATTCTAATAAAATTCTAATTGGCAAAGAAACTGAATGGTATGAGAATGGCAATAAAAAAAGTGAAATCGAATATACTCCTGAAGAAAAAGAATCGCAAAACAAAATCAAAATCATCCAATATTGGAACAAAGAAAATGTCCAAACTATAATTGATGGGAATGGTAATTATGAAGAAAGTACTAAAGAATTCCATGGAGCTGGAAAATTAAGAAATGGCTATAAAGACGGAATCTGGGAAGGATGGCAAATAAAACCCGAAAACAAATATGTAGAGAAATATGAAAACGGGAAATTTATATCTGGAACAATTACAGATGAAAACAATGTAAAAACTCATTATAACGAGTTAGGAACAAAAGCCGAACCAAATGGCGGCATGACAATATTTTACAAATACATAGCCAAAAACTTCAATTTACCTAATGTAGAAGGATTGAATGGAAGAATTATAATAAAATTCATCATTGACAAAGACGGAAAAGCTATAGATCCAAAAATCCAGAGTGACAATATAGGTTATGGAGCTGAAGAAGAAGCAATAAGAGTCATCATGAAATACAAATGGATTCAAAGAATACAAAGAGGACAACTACAAAAATCTGACTTCACATTACCAATAAGCATTGTAGTTCCAAAAAGTAGTATTACAAAACAGCACCGAATGTAAATGAATTAAAAATCGAATCGAAATTGACCGTAAATAAAAACAATTAAAAATGAAAACCAACCTATTAACCACTGTTTTATTATTAGCTTCAATGGCTTTATACTCTCAGCTTATTGAACCTACTCGTTTTAATCTAGACTCTTTACATTATCCTACAGAAAGCAAGGATTATAAGTTTACTAGAGTAGTTGAAAATTACAAAGACCAACCCAACTTATTCATTTTTACAGAATATTATCGTTCTGGAAAACTTAGCATGAAAGCCATTTCTACAAACAAAGATGAACCAAAATTTGAAGGCCCACGTATTGATTATTACGAAAACGGAAATAAAAAACGAGAAACAGAATACAGAAAGAACCAGGTTAACGGAAAACAAGTGGAGTGGTATGAAAACCAAAATAAAAAATCAGAAAAAATAATAAAAACCGATCTAAAAACTTTACAAACCGTTACCCAAATCATTCAATATTGGAACGAAAACAATGAACAGAAAGTAATAGATGGAAATGGATTTTATGAAGAAACCGATGGAGGTACAACCGAAAAAGGAGAAATAAAAAACAGCAGAAGACAGGGAGTTTGGACAGGAAAAAGTAAGAAAACAAACTCTACTTTTACAGAAACCTATGAGAATGGAGAATTAATTTCAGGAGTTAGCATTGACAACAATAACGTTGAACACCCTTACCTAGTTCTTTTCAAAAAACCGGAATATAAAGAAGGCATGATGGCTTTTTACCAATTCATAGGAAAAAATTACAGACTCCCAAGTGGCGTACAAGCCAAACCAGGCGAAAAACCAAAACTATACGCAATGTTTAATGTTGATGTTGATGGAAAAATTATAGACATTAAAATTGTAAAAGATCTTGGATTTGGCACAGGAGAAGAAGCCATAAGAGTATTAAAAAAATCTCCTAATTGGAATCCTGGAACATACCGAGGAATGGCGACTAAAGTAACTTATAATTTACCAATTGCAATTCAAAGTCCAGCTAATTAAAATAATTTATTAGTAAAAAATGAAAACCAGCATACTAACCAGCATATTATTATTAGCTACAATAGCTATATATTCTCAGATTACACCCCCAATACGCTATAATCTAGACTCCCTACATGAACCAACAATAAAGAACGATTACAAATACATCAGAGTGGTTGAAAATTATAAAAACCAACCCAACTTATTTCTTTTCACCGAGTATTATCGATCAGGAACGGTAAGCATGAAAGCTATTTCAATCAACAAAGATGCACCAAGATTTGAAGGCCCACGTATTGATTATTACGAAAACGGGAATAAAAAACAAGAATCCAACTATGTTGGCAATAAATTAAGCGGAAAACAAATCGATTGGTACGAGAACAAAGTAAAAAAGTCGGAAAAAGAAATAGTATGGCACACCAAAACCAGGCTCTACTTTGCAAAAACACTCCAATCTTGGGACAAAGAAGGGCAACTAATTATAACAAACAACAACAATCAATACGAGTACTCTGACGACCAAGTCATCGCAAAAGGTGAATTAAAAAATGGAGAAAAACAAGGCATTTGGGAAGGAAAAGCTCTTAAAGAAAAATTTAGTTTTACAGAAATCTATAATGACGGAGTATTTATTTCAGGCATTAGTACCGATGAGAACAACAATAAACATCCATACAAAGAACTGATGGAAAAAGCTACTCCCGCAAAAGGAATGGATGATTTTTTCCGACATATAGGTAGAAACTACAAAACTCCTAGCGTACAAGGACTAAAAGGGAAAGTATACTTAACTTTTATAATCGACAAAGAAGGAAGCCTTACTAATTTTAAAATCCTAAGAGATATTGGTTATGGTACAGGTCAAGAAGGAATTAAAGCTATAGCCAGTTATGGGAAATGGATTCCTGGAAAAATGAGAGGAATTCCCTCTAAAACTTCCTTTTCGCTACCTATAAGCATAGTCACTTCTGGTATTGAAAGTTATCAAGGTTTAGAACCTACATTCAACTCCGAAATGAATAGAAATACAAATTCTCGTTGGTAAGCACTCAACATAATTAAAAACATATCATCATAACACAAAACTAACCTTTCATGAAATCAATTCTATTTTCTATATTATTCCTTTTCGTTCCGAAATTAGTTATTTCTCAAGTTTCTAAAAATGATAAAACAATTTATCTTGATTCTTTATGGCAAGAAACAACACAAGGAAATCATCAATATTACCGAATAATCAAAGATTATTACTCAGATTTAAAAGAATATAAAACTTATGATTACTACAAAAATGACACCCTAAAAACTACTGCAACAATATCAGGAAAAAATAATGGTTCTTATATTGGCGAAAAGACAACTTATTATACTAATGGAAATAAAAAAAACATTACTAATTACATTAAAGGCAGTCCAATCGGAAAAACTTTAAATTATTATGAAAACGGAAATTTAAAAGAAGAAGGAGAATACACAAACAATTATGAAACACCCGGTAAGTATTACAAACTCAATCAATATTGGGATGAAAACAAAAATCATTTAATTATTGATGGAAATGGAATTTATTCTTCAGACAACAATGTAGATTATATTGAGACTGGAAAATACAAAGACGGATATAAAGATGGTGTTTTTGAAGGCAAAAATTTAAAAAAACACACTTCATTCATAGAGAAATATGAAAACGGAAAATTTATTTCAGGAATAAGAACATTTGCAGACAATACAAAATCCGAGTATTCTGAAATGGAGAAAAAACCTTTACCCAAAAAAGGAATTCAAGATTTTTATAACTACATAGGCAAAAACTTTACAAAGACAAAAGAGGCTATCCAAAATAAGATTAGTGGTAAACTATACCTAAGCTTTGTGATTGATAAAGACGGTAAAATTGTTGAACCAAGAATTGTAAAACCATTAGGTTATGGTCTTGAAGAAGAAGCGATAAGAGTAATCACTAATTACGAAAATTGGATCCCAGGCCAACAAAGAGGTATGAATGTTCGCGTATTATACACAATTCCTATTACGGTAGGTTTATAAAACTATACTATCATAGTGTCCTATAAAAATTCAAAATAATTGATTTCTATTGCCAATTCAAAATAATGTATTACTTTTGCTGCCGTCTTACAATAACTGTCTGACATACATAAAAATCATTTAAAAAAATATTAGCATGTATTTAACTAAAGAAGGAAAAGCGGAAATTTTCGCTCAACACGGAGGGAAAGCAGAAAACACTGGATCTGCAGAAGGACAAATCGCTTTGTTCTCATTCAGAATCAACCACTTGACTGAACACTTGAAAAAAAATCGTCACGATTATAACACAGAGCGTTCACTTGTGAAATTAGTAGGTAAAAGAAGATCTTTACTTGACTACTTGAAAAAGACCGAAATCAACAGATATCGTGAAATTATCAAAGTATTGGGTATCAGAAAATAGTCAATATAAAAAAGAGGTGCGCAAGTACCTCTTTTTTTTAGCCCCCTAACCCCCGAAGGGGGAATATCAAAAGATATATACGTACAAGCTCCCCCTTTGGGGGTGGGGGGCTAAAAAGTTTGGTTTTTCATTGGGTTTTAGGCATTAACTACGCAACAACAACACACAACTAACTCCCATGTTTAACTTATATAATTAAATTTATGATTCCACAATTATTTGTAGAAAGTATCGATTTAGGTGATGGCAGAAGCATCACAATCGAGACAGGACGTTTAGCTAAACAAGCTGATGGTTCTGTAGTAGTAAGAATTGGAAAAACTGTGATTTTAGGTACAGTTGTTTCCGCAAGAAAAGCAAGTCCAGGTATCGACTTTTTACCTTTAACGGTAGATTATCGTGAAAAATTTGCTGCAGCAGGTCGTTTTCCTGGAGGCTTCTTTAAAAGAGAAGCACGTCCAAGTGACAACGAAGTGTTAACAATGCGTTTAGTTGACCGTGTTTTACGTCCGCTTTTCCCAGATGATTATCATGCTGAAGTTCAGGTAATGATTCAATTAATGTCTTATGACGAAGACGTAATGCCAGATGCATTAGCAGGTTTAGCAGCATCAGCAGCTTTAGCTTTGTCTGATATTCCTTTTGAAACATTAATCTCTGAAGCTAGAGTTGGTCGTGTTGACGGAAAATTCATCATCAATCCAAGCCGTGCACAATTAGCATTATCAGATATTGATATGATGATTGGAGCTTCTATGGATTCTATCGCAATGGTAGAGGGTGAAATGAAAGAGATTTCAGAAGCAGAAATGCTTGAAGCAATTAAATTTGCTCACGAACATATCAAAAATCAAATTGCTGCTCAACTTCGTTTGCAAGCTGCTTTTGGAAAAAAAGAAGTTCGCACTTACGAAGGAGAAAAAGAAGATAAAGCTATTTACGCTAAAGTAAAAGCAGCAGCTTACGATAAAATTTATGCTATTGCAAGTAAAGGTTCTTCTAAACAAGAACGTACTGCTGCATTTGCAGAAGTAAAAGAAGAAGTAAAAGCCTTATTTACAGAAGAAGAATTGGTAGAAAATGGCGATTTAGTTTCTAAATACTTTTACAAAACAAACAAAGAAGCTGTTCGTAACGTAACCCTAGATTTAGGAACACGTTTAGACGGAAGAAAAACTACTGAAATCAGACCTATCTGGTGTGAAGTAGATTACTTACCATCGGTACACGGATCTGCATTATTTACACGTGGAGAAACTCAAGCTTTGGCAACTGCAACTTTAGGAACCTCTAGAGAAGCTAACCAAATTGACTCTCCATCTGAACAAGGAGAAGAAAAATTCTACTTACATTACAACTTCCCTCCTTTCTCAACTGGTGAAGCACGTCCATTAAGAGGGACTTCAAGAAGAGAAGTAGGTCACGGAAACTTAGCTCAAAGAGCTTTGAAAAACATGATTCCTGCTGATTGTCCTTATACTATTCGTGTAGTATCTGAAGTATTAGAATCAAACGGTTCATCTTCTATGGCAACAGTTTGTGCCGGAACATTATCATTAATGGATGCCGGTATTCAAATGATTCGTCCAGTTTCTGGAATTGCAATGGGATTGATTACTGACGGAGAGCGTTTTGCTGTATTGTCTGATATTTTAGGTGACGAAGATCACTTAGGAGATATGGACTTTAAAGTAACTGGAACTTCTGAAGGAATTACAGCTTGTCAAATGGACATCAAAATTGACGGATTGAAATACGAAATTATGGAAGCGGCATTAGCACAAGCTCGTGACGGTCGTTTGCATATCCTTGGAAAACTAATCGAAACTTTAGCAGCGCCAAAAGCAGATGTTAAGACGTATGCTCCAAAAATTATCACTAGAACTATTCCTGGAAACTTCATTGGTGCTTTGATTGGACCTGGTGGAAAAGTGATTCAAGAATTACAAAAAGCTACTGGAACAACAATCGTTATCAACGAAGTGGATGAGCAAGGGGTTATCGAAATTTTAGGAACTGATCCTGCTGGAATTGAAGCAGTATTAGCTAAAATTAAGTCTATCACTTTCAAACCACAAATGGGAGAAGCTTATGAAGTAAAAGTAATTAAAATGTTAGATTTTGGTGCAGTAGTAGAATATGCTGAAGCTCCAGGAAATGAAGTTTTATTACACGTATCTGAATTAGCTTGGGAACGTACTGAAAACGTAACCGATGTAGTGAATATGGGCGATGTATTCCAAGTGAAATACTTAGGAGTTGATCCTAAAACTAAAAAAGAGAAAGTGTCAAGAAAAGCACTTATCGCACGCCCTCCTCGCGAGGCTAAACAAGAGTAATCAGATCTTAGTTTACTAAAGGTTTATTATAAAAAATCCCATTCGTCTTGGCGAATGGGATTTTTGTTTTATTTCAATTTCTAAATTAGAACCAGAAATTATTCTTTATCAATATAGGTTTTATTTCCGTTTTTGTTAATGTAATACTTCCCTCCTTTTGGCCCCGTATATACCTTTTTACCGTTATACGTTCCTGAAACCTTATCTTTTGCTGCCGTAGCTTTCTCTTTTGTCGCTGTGGCTTTTTCTTTCGTTGCAGTAGCTTTTTCTTTAGCTGTTTTCGCTTTATCAGAAGCCATAGTAGTTGCCGCTTCTTTCTTGGCTTTCACCTCTTTTTTAGCATCGCTAGTCACATCCTTTTTTTTCTTTTCAGCTGCTTCTTTTTTGGCCTTAGCTGCTTCGGTTAGTTTCTTTTTCTTATCTGCAGCAGTTGCTACTTTTTCTTTAGCTTCTTGATCGACTTTTTTCTTTTCGATAGCTACTTTTTCCTTTTTCTCTTTTAAAACTTTACTACTAGCAGCATCTTGAGCATAAAATGAAGTAGAGCAAACCAAAAGGAAACAAAATAAAATCACATTTTTCATAATACGATAATTTTAAGATTAGATAATAAA
>JBDLTG010000119.1:0-43459 GCA_039805885.1 Bacteroidota bacterium | reverse complement strand
TTTAAAAACAATACCGTAGCATTAATTACAAATCATATTTTTTCAAGTAGCAACGATGTGGCCGTAAGACCGGGACCAAAAGCCATTGCTACAACTTTAGTCCCTGATTCGATAGTAGAATCGTTTATAATTTTATCTAAAATATAGGGAATTGTTGCAGAAGACATATTTCCATGTTGACGCAATACTTCATAAGACCAACGAGCCTGATCATTAGAAATTCCGATTTCGCTTACCACGTAATCAATGATTTTAGGCCCTCCAGGGTGTATGGCAAAATACATTTTGGATTTTTGTTCGTCTAGATCGACACCACATTTTTCACAAAGAGTTGTCAAAAAAGATTTGATGTTTTTACGAATAAAAACAGGAACTCTTTTAGAAAGTGTCATTAAAAAATTGTACTCTCCTAAATCCCAAGACATGTCTTCTAATGAATCAGGAATAATAACCTCGTGAGAAGCTAAAATACGCAAGCCTTTTTTTTCTTGAATGGAATCATCATTCATAAATGATTCTTCCTCATATAATGAATAACCTATAAAACCATCTGCAAAAAGCGAACAAATCATAGTATTTGCAGGAGAAAATTCAGTTAAATTTAAATGCGCAGACAATAGTTCGGTATGAACCACATCGGCTCTTCCGTTATTCAAACTGGCAGCTATAAGACTACTGGCTGTACGAATGGCTGGAAAAGCACCATAACAGCCCATGTGATAAGAATGAGTAACCTGAACGCTAGTCCAATTTCTTTCAATCACTGCTTCTTGAGCAACACTAGGAGAAGAATAGCCCGAACAAGTAACGTGAATCAGATTTTCAGGTCTGGTATCGTTTTTTGAATAAAAATGATCAAAAACATAACGCATTTTATTTTTAAACCACTCCATCCTTACCTCTATTTTAGGGCCAAAAGATTTCCCTTCCTTAACTTCAAATCCATCAGGAAAATGGTAGTCTAAAGGAGAAGTAACTTTCATTATATTTTCAATAAAATCTTTAACTTCTTCAAAAATGATAATCTGCCTGTTACTAATACTTTCAGAAGAGACAGAATACTTGTCAACCTGATCTGATATAAACTGAAAATTGACTAATTCATCCTCAATTTTACCAGAACTTCCTATAGTTTCTAATTTTGGGATATTTTGGAAATGATAATATAAAAATTTGGTGTATTGATTAAGCTTTTCCTGCTCAAATAATTTACCAACCAGAATGGGATGAAAATTGGAAAGAATAATGCTTTTCATAACCTTAAAATTTAATTCACTATTAAAGTTTTAAGTAAAAACTTCTTAAAAGAAAATAGTATTGTTATTATTGCCCCCTCTTTCAAGTTGTATGGAAATGCAACAAGCCATGTAGCATCTCCATCCTCAGAGTTCTTGCTCCTTCTGTAAACACAAAAGAACTAACCGATTGAGTATTTAATTATAATCTAAAAAAATTATACAACATATAAATACAACCGCAGCAATAGCAACATTATTTTCTAATACTATCAACGATATTTTTTTTTGACAGATCACATCGTTAAAAATTCAAAAAAATTGAATCGTATTATTTATAATGAATTAAAGTATTTTTATATCATATAATTACTTAGGTAGAAAATTGAAAAATTTGGGGAAACTTATTATGTAAAAAAGAAAATTACAAAATACACCCATAGAAGTTAACTATGAAGTTTACCATCTTACAAAAGAATAATGTTATATCCTTTTACTAACCAAAAATCTATTTTAAAAATAGTTTTAATGATTAAAATAATCTAAATCGGTTAAAGTAAGAGTTTTCAAAATTTGGGGAAGAAAACTTGCAAAAAAAAACAATCTTCATAAAACGTATGAAGTCGTCAATCAATTAAGGTAATTACTAAAAGAATAATGAATTCATCTTTTAAGGTTAACCAAATATGCTATCAAAAATTACATTTATTCTAAAAATTAACACAACATATAGGTTTAAAAAACAAGCTTGGGGAACTTGAAAACAAATTATAAAAAACACTTTTTTTTTAAAAAAGTCAGGATTAAAAAAAGCATTTCATCGACCATTAAAGACAATACCTTAACAATCAGACTCTCAAAGTTAAATGTAAATACAGTACCTAAATGTTAAGAAAACCTTAAAATAGTTTATCTGTAAATTTCTTCGCCAAAAAGCACTTGTATGTGAGAAAAAAGAGGATTTACTTTATTTTAATCGGTGAAATCTTAATAAAAAACAAGCCAAAGTAAACTTAAATTTACTTTGGCTTGTTCTATAAAAACCTAAAAAACAGTTATTTCAAACTCAACAAACTTTGTTCAAGAGTTTCAATTTTTGCTAAAGCATCAGCTTCTTTTTGACGCTCATTAGCAATTACTTTCTCTGGAGCTCCAGCCACAAATTTCTCATTTGATAATTTAGCCTGTACTGATTTCAAAAATCCTTTGATATATACTAACTCTGTGTTCAGTTTTTCAATTTCTTCTTCGATATTAATACTTCCGGAAATCGGAATGAAATATTCATTGGATTTCACACGGAAAGACAAAGCCGAATCTACTTTTTCAAAAACATATTCTAAATCAGCAACATTTCCTAATTTAGTGATAACTGTATCAAAATAAGTTGCTACTTTATCATTGTTCATTACCTTCAATTCGATGGTATCCTTAAACGGAATATTTTTATCTTTTCTAATCGTTCTGATTCCGGAAATCACTTCAGATGCAACATCAAAATCCTGAATTAATTTAGAATCAAACGGTTTTAATTCTGGCCAAGTTGAAACAATTAATGCTTCTTCTGGAGTTCTGTCAGCGATTAAATGCCAAATTTCCTCCGTTAAAAACGGCATGAATGGATGAAGTAACTTCATGTTATTCTCCAACATTTCGATTGCTTTATCAAACGTAGCTTTATCAATTGGCTGTTGGTATGCAGGTTTAATCATTTCAAGGAACCAAGAACAGAAATCATCCCAAACTAATTTGTAAATCCCCATCAAGGCATCAGAAATCCTGTATTTCTCGAAATTATCTTCAATTTCTACCAATGTTTGTTGCAATTTAGCTTCATACCATTCGATAGCTACTTTTGATGATTCTGGTTGTGGAATAGTTTCAGAAACTTCCCAGCCTTTAATCAATTTAAACGCATTCCAAATTTTATTCGAAAATCCTTTTCCTTGATTACATAATTCTTCATCAAACATAATATCGTTTCCTGCAGAAGCACTCAACAACAATCCTACACGAACACCATCAGCTCCAAACTTCTCAATTAAATCTAAAGGATCAGGTGAATTCCCCAATGATTTAGACATCTTACGACGTTGTTTGTCACGAACTAAACCTGTTAAATACACATTGGTGAATGGTTTTTCGCCAGCATATTCATAACCTGCGATAATCATTCTCGCAACCCAGAAAAACAAAATATCCGGACCTGTTACCAAGTCATTCGTTGGATAATAATATTTAAAATCTTCACTTTCCGGATCCATGATTCCACCAAAAACCGACATTGGCCATAACCAAGAAGAAAACCAAGTATCTAAAGCATCAACATCTTGTTTTAAGTCAGAAATTTGAAGTTGGGAGTTAGAAATTTTTTCTTTAGCTAATGCCAAAGCATCTTCAATGTTTTCAGCAACTACAAAATCTTCTTTTCCATCTCCATAATAATACGCCGGAATTTGTTGTCCCCACCACAATTGACGGGAAATATTCCAATCACGGATATTGTTCAACCAATGCGCATATGTATTATTAAAACGAGCTGGATGCAATTTAATATCGCCATCAACCAAAACAGATTTGATTGCTGGTTTTACCAAATCTTCCATTTTCAAAAACCATTGGTCTGATAATCTTGGTTCGATTACCGCTTTAGTTCTTTCAGAAGTTCCTACTTTATTCAAATGGATTTCGGTCTTCGCCAAAGCACCAATTTCTTCTAATTCTTTTGCAATTTCAGTACGAACCACAAAACGATCTTTTCCTTGGTAATGCAATCCGAAGCTATTTAGCGTAGCATCTTCATTAAAAATATCAACGATTTCAAGATTGTGTTTTTCTCCTAAGGCTTTATCGTTCATATCGTGAGCAGGAGTCACTTTCAAACAACCTGTACCGAATTCAACATCTACATATTCATCTTCGATAATTGGAATTACACGACCAGAAATTGGCACAATAGCTTTCTTACCTTTCAAATGGGCAAAACGTTCGTCATTTGGGTTAATACATATTGCAGTATCTCCAAAAATAGTTTCCGGACGTGTTGTAGCAACAGTCAAAAATTCCTCCCCCAACCCCTCCGAAGGAGGGGAGTCAAGCGTTTCAGCTCCCTCTCCCTTGGAGAGGGCTGGGGTGAGGATTTTATATTTTAAGAAAAATAATTTTCCTTGTTGTTCTTCATAAATAACTTCTTCGTCAGACAAAGTCGTTTTTGCTTCAGGATCCCAGTTTACCATTCGGTATCCTCGGTAAATCAATCCTTTGTTATATAAATCAACAAAAGATTTAATTACTGAAGCGGACATATCAGGATCCATGGTAAATTTAGTACGTTCCCAATCGCAAGAAGCACCTAACTTTTTAAGTTGTTCTAAAATTACGCCACCATATTTATCAGTCCATTCCCAAGCGTGAGCAAGAAATTCTTCGCGAGTCAAATCGTTTTTATTGATTCCTTCGGCTTTCAATTTAGCTACAACCTTAGCTTCTGTAGCAATAGATGCGTGATCCGTTCCCGGAACCCAGCAAGCATTAAAGCCTTTTAAACGTGCTCTACGAATTAAAACATCCTGAATGGTATTGTTTAACATATGCCCCATGTGCAAAACTCCCGTTACATTTGGCGGAGGAATAACAATGGTATAAGGTGTTCTATGGTCTGGTTCGGAATGGAAATAATTGTTCTCCATCCAGTAGTCATACCATTTTTGTTCTATCGTTTTAGCGTCAAATTGTGCGGGAATAGTCATAAAAAGTAACCGTTAAAAACCAAAATTATGTTTTGGTCTGATTTTTGTAATTTATATCGGGAACAAAAGTAAATAATAAAGTACACTATAAAAAGGGAAATAAAAATTTGTGTAGTAATTAAAACAAAGTATATTTACTTTATGTAATACCAACTTCAATGAAAAAAATAGCCACATTAATAGCAATCTTATTATTTAGCAGTATTGGATTTGCTCAAAAGGGAGCTAAAATAGAATTCAAAGCGAATAATAACACTATCGATTACGGAACAATTAACAAACAAAAAGACAATGGAATTCGTTCATTCGAATACACTAATACTGGTGATGCACCGTTAATTATTTACTCTATTCAATCAACAGCCAGCTGTACCGTTTTATCAAAACAAAACGAAACTGTTTTACCTGGGAAATCGAGTAAAATTGAAATTAAATACAATATGGTTCCCGGACCAATAAGAAAAACTATTACAGTAGAATCTAATGCCATTAATTATGATGATGGTCGAATCCCACTGAAAATAAAAGGCGAAGTTACAAGCTTGTAACATTTCTTAGAAAAACACCAATGCTTCTTAGACCACTCTAAGAAGCATTTTTTTTTATAAAATATTCACCAATTGAAATTTAAAAGTTTCCAACTTACCTTCTCTTTGAACTTTTATTTCTATCCAAATTTCATCTTCTGACCACAAAAGAGAATTGATTTCTTGCAACGAATAATTAAACACTTCTTTCCCATCAATAGCAACTAAAATATCTCCTATTTGCAAACCACATTTGACAGCATTTGAATTCTCTCTGATATAACCAATTTCATAAATGGGCTTCAAATCCATTTTATATCTAACATTAACAATGTTTTTTTCCGGATTATTTCTACCGCCGTCTATCACAATGGAATTATCCTGAACTATAACCATTTGTTTTACCCATTGTACACCAGTATGCCATACTTCAATCCCACTCTTATTATAATAAAAAGCGGCATTGTACAATTTGTTTTTCTTTAAAAATAGTTGCTGATTTTCATAATCAAAAACAACCGAAAACCGCTTTAGTATTTCGCCTCCTAAAGACCCCAATCTATTATTATACACACTTATGTTTTTTATCGAAATAGAATCTGGGAAAGCAACAATAGGCGAATTAAACTTAAAATCGGCAATTGAAAATTCGGCAATTCGCCCCCTCTTTCCTTCAACGGCGCCACTCAAACCCTGTCCCAGATAATCATCAAAATGTTTTTTAGGCACATTAATTTTATCTGAAAGTCTATCAAAAAGCCAAACTGCATCACTATTTCCTGTATCAATGAGAAGCTTAGCCAAAACTTCCACCGTATCAACTTTTACTAATGCATTCACATACGGTTTTTGTCCTTCTACAGAGAGAGGAACCTTAATATATTCTTTCACTATCTTTTTATGAAAACTGGAATTCGGTTTATAGAAAACAACCTCTCTATTGCGATAATCAATCTCTACCAGATGATTTTTAAAAGCAGCATAACCAATAATTCCATTTACTGTAATCCCAACAAAACTGGATAAATCAAAAGAAGGATCGGTAATTAAATACAACAAATGGTTCTTAGATTGAATGTCGCCTATAGTCAATGTATTCCCTGAAGACTTAAGTCCTTCAGCTCCATCGCTTTCTCCTAAACCTCTAATTTTTATTTTTTCAACATGATTCAACTTTATCTTTTCAGGATCTTCAAAACCAAATAAAATAGTTTCTTCAACCCCTGAATCTAATAAAAAAAGCAAACTCACACCGTTAACTTCCACAGGAATAAAAACCAAATTACTGATTATTTTAGCAGGAACTCTAACCCTATTGCTTTTAGTTTTTACAAATTCAAATCCTTCTTGCGAAAGGACAGGAATCGCAAAACTAAAGAGGAAAAAAAATAGGATTATTTTCTTCATGAATCACAGTTTCCATAAAGTTAATAAAAATCTTGCTTTTAGAACGATATATTTTCAAATAGTAAAACTATCGGTAGGCTAGTTCGAAAAAAAAATCGCAAATTTGTAGCAAATTTTTATTAACATGCCTGAGATTTCAATAAGAGGCCGTAGGATGCCTGAATCGCCAATTCGCAAATTGGCACCATTTGCTGATATAGCTAACAAGAAAGGCCTAAAAGTATATCACTTAAACATAGGTCAACCCGATATAAAAAGTCCAGAAATAGCCATTCAAGCCATTAAGAATATCGATATGGATATTATTGAATATGGCCCATCAGCTGGTTATGAAAGTTACCGAAAAAAATTAGCCCAGTTTTACACTAATCAAAATGTAAGAGTGGACTATACTGATATCATGATTACTACTGGTGGTTCTGAAGCCTTGTTATTTGCATTAGGAAGTATTATGGATCCGGGAGATGAAATCATTATTCCTGAGCCTTTTTATGCTAATTATCATGCTTTTTCTGAGGAATCAAGTGCTACTGTAATCCCTGTAAATTCAAGTTTTGAAAGCGGTTTTACACTACCATCTATTGAGGCTTTCGAAAAATTAATTACACCTAAAACTAAGGCCATATTAATTTGTAATCCAAGTAATCCAACAGGAAACTTATATTCTGAATCAGAAATTCAACAACTGGGAGAATTAGTTAAAAAACACGATTTGTTTTTAATTGCTGATGAAGTCTATCGCGAATTTATATATGACGAAAAAGACATTCACTATTCGGTGATGAATCTTATTGGTCTGGAACAAAATGTAATTATGATTGATTCGGTATCTAAGCGTTACAGCATGTGTGGAGCTCGAATTGGTTGTATGGTTACTAAAAACAAACAAGTTATTGCTGCAGCAATGAAATTTGCACAAGCGCGTTTATGCCCGCCTACAATTGAGCAAATTGCTTGCGAAGCAGCTATTGACACACCACAGAGTTATTTTGACGAAGTAATCACAGAATACAAAGAAAGAAGAAACACCTTAATTTCTGAGTTAAACAAAATCGAAGGTGTGTTAGTCACACTGCCAAAAGCCGCTTTTTATTGTATTGCACAACTTCCAGTTGACAATACTGAAACATTCGCACAATGGCTTTTAGAAAGCTATCAATTAAATGGAGAAACGGTTATGGTTGCTCCTGCAGCAGGGTTTTATTCGACTCCCGGAATGGGATTAAACCAAGTGCGTATTGCCTACGTGCTTAATAAAGAAGACCTAACAAAAGCAGTACATATTTTAAAAGATGCGATTGTAACTTACAACGCAAGATAAGAGCTTAGCATTCTTTTAAAACACAACAATAAAGACAATAACTAATTACAAGTTATTGTCTTTGTTTTTTTAACAAACTCATAAAACAAGATGAATTAGCAGCTTGAAAAGAGCTGATTTTTTATCAAAAGCTATAGAAATTCTTTAGTTTATATTAATTATCTTTACAGCCTTAAAAATATACACCCACTATAATAGTAGTATTTAATGATACAAAACGAAGAACTGCACGACGAAATCGGAGATAATCATATTGGTTCAAGTGCAAAAAATCCTATGCGAGCAGATGCTTTTGCAATTTCGGATGATGAAAAAATTGACAGAATAAAAAAAGACGTCGAAAACATCCTTCTAACTCTAGGAATGGACTTAACTGACGATAGCTTAAAAGGCACACCTAACCGTGTAGCTAAAATGTTTGTAAAGGAAATTTTTGGAGGACTAAATCCAAACAAAAAGCCCAAAGCTTCTACCTTTGACAACAACTACAAATACGGCGAAATGTTAGTTGAAAAAAACATTATTGTTTATTCTACTTGCGAACACCATTTATTGCCAATTATCGGTAGAGCTCATGTAGCCTACATCTCTAATGGTACTGTAATTGGTTTATCAAAAATGAATCGAATTGTAGAATACTTCTCTAAGAGACCTCAAGTACAAGAACGTCTTACGATGCAAATTGTACAAGAATTGCAAAAAGCTTTAGGAACTGAAGATGTAGCCTGCGTTATTGATGCCAAACACCTTTGCGTGAATTCAAGAGGTGTTAGCGATATTGAAAGCAGTACCGTAACATCTGAATTTGGAGGAAAATTCAAAGAAGAACAATCTAGAAGAGAATTTTTAGACTATATCAAATTAGAAACTAAATTCTAAAATAGGCTGCGTTTTCGCATTCAAAAACTCCGTAATTTAAATCTTCGATAAGAAAACATAAGCGAAGTAAACTGGTAAAAAAGCTCCCAAAAAAATTAAACATGTCAATTTACAATACTCAAACACTAAAAATATACAATTCACTCTCTGGAGAAAAAGAAATTTTTGTACCAATTAACGAAGGTAGCATTGGAATGTATGTTTGCGGACCAACAGTTTACAGTAATGTACATCTTGGAAACCTAAGAACCTTCATGTCTTTTGATGTGATTTTTAGATACTTTACCCATTTAGGTTACAAAGTAAGATATGTTAGAAACATTACCGATGTAGGACACATCGTGGATGATGTTGATGAAGGAGAAGACAAAATTGCTAAAAAAGCGCGCCTGGAACAATTAGAACCAATGGAAGTTGTACAGCGTTATACTGTAGATTTTCACGAAATTTTAAAAGCATTCAACTTTTTACCTCCTAGTATAGAACCTACAGCAACAGGACATATTATTGAGCAAATTGAAATTATCAAAAAAATAATTGATTCAGGAATTGGCTATGAAGCCAACGGATCTGTTTATTTTGATGTGGTAAAATTCAACAAAACCAATCATTACGGAAAATTAAGCGGTCGCAATATTGAAGACATGCTTGCCAACACCAGAGATCTTGACGGACAATCGGACAAAAGAAATCCACAAGATTTTGCTTTATGGAAAAAAGCCGAACCACAGCACATCATGCGTTGGCCTTCACCGTGGAGCGATGGTTTTCCTGGTTGGCATTTAGAATGTACTGCCATGAGCACAAAATATCTTGGTAATCATTTTGACATTCACGGAGGCGGAATGGATTTAAAATTCCCACACCACGAATGTGAAATCGCTCAAAACGAAGCTTGCACAGGACAAACTCCAGTAAATTATTGGATGCACGCCAACATGCTTACTTTAAACGGTAAAAAAATGGCCAAATCTACTGGAAATAATATTTTACCAGGAGAAATTTTATCTGGAAAAAACACCATATTAAGCAAAGCTTTCCCTGCATCAGTAGCGCGTTTTTTCATGCTACAAGCACATTACAGGAGCATTCTTGACTTTTCGGACGAAGCTATTGTCGCTGCCGAAAAAGGATACAAAAGATTAATGGAAGCTATGAATACATTAAAAGAGATTATAAAATCACCGAATGATTCAGAACTAAGCGATGCCATCGGCAATCCATATACCAGTACTCTTGATATTTCGTCTTGGACACAGTTGTGTTACGACGCAATGAATGATGATTTCAACACACCAATTCTAATAGCACAATTATTTGAAGGCGTTCGTTTTATCAATTTACTAAAAGAAAGCAAAGAAACCTTAAGCACGGCTGATTTAAAAACCTTTTCAATAACAATGAATGCTTTTGTATTTGATGTTCTAGGCCTTGAAAATCAAAAAGCAACTGATAGCAGTAATGATAAACTAGAAGGCACCATAAATATGTTAATCGCTATGCGAAACAAGGCACGTGCCGATAAAGATTTCGCCATGTCAGATCATATCAGAGACCAACTGCTTGCTTTAGGAATCCAACTAAAAGACAGCAAAGAAGGAACAAGTTTCAGCATCTAGTTTTGATAACATATTGAGAATATTTTTTTTTATGAATTTAAAAACCATTCGATAAACCCATAAAAATGTTTTCAAAAATCATCATATTTCCATTTGTTTTATTGGTGCGTTTCTACCAATTGGTAATCTCACCATTAATGCCAGCAACTTGTAGATTCACACCCACTTGCTCCGCTTATATGATTGAAGCATTAAAAATTCACGGTTTATTTTACGGAGGTTATTTGGGTTTAAAAAGAATACTTAGTTGTCATCCTTGGGGAAAAAGCGGCTACGACCCTGTACCTGAAAAAAAATGCAATCACAAACATTAACCTTTAATTAGTACTGGTTTTACTTTAAATATTTATTTTTACAATATAAAAACAAGAATACATGACACAGGCTTTAAACATTGTATGGAATCCATCCGAAGGTATAGATTTAGGTTTTTTTGTAATTAGATATTACAGCCTAATGTTTGTAGTAGCTTTTGGACTGGGTTGGTACATTATAAAAAACATTTTCGAACGAGAAAATGAATCAATCGAAAAACTAGATTCTCTATTTGTATGGACTGTTTTAGCCACATTAATTGGCGCCAGACTAGGACATGTATTTTTTTACGATTGGGAATATTTTAGAAATCATTTACTAGAAATCTTTCTACCTTTTAGATTCACACCTAAATTTGAATTTACTGGTTTCCAAGGATTAGCCAGCCATGGTGCTGCAATATCTATCATAATTGCAATGTACTATTACAGCAAAAAAATCCTAAAAAGACCGATACTTTGGATTTTAGACCGCGTAGTTATTGCCGTTGCAAGTGGTGCAATTTTTGTTAGATTGGGTAATTTTTTCAATTCTGAAATCGTTGGAAAAGAAACTAATTCTCCTTTTGGTATAAAATTCATTCATGATTATTACAGCAAAGCCGATGCCGTTAACGCAACACAAATCCCTAACCCGAAGGAAGCTTTTAACGCTATAGCAACTAATCCTAAATTTGCTAACTTATTAGCTCAGGTTCCCGTAAAACATCCAGCACAGCTATACGAAGCTTTCTGCTATGTTTTTGTTTTTGCAATCTTGTTTTTCTTGTATTGGAAAACCGAAGCTAGAAAAAAAGCAGGATTCTTATTTGGACTTTTCCTTGTGCTTTTGTTTTCAGTTCGAATGGTAGTCGAATCAGTAAAAGAAAGTCAAGGTGGATTCGAAAACGCGTTAGGATTACTTTCTACAGGACAATGGTTAAGCATTCCGTTTATCCTAATTGGCTTCTATTTCATATTCACAGCCGAGAAACCTATAAAAATATAATTTCCTTTTAAAAAACATATTAAAAATGCCGTCTAACAACTTAGACGGCATTTTTAATTCTGTTAAATTTCAAATTTTTAAAATCCCAAATTCCAATTATTAAGATTCCATTTTTTTTGTTTCCCCTACAACTTTTAGGATTGATCACAATTCAGAAGTATATGAAATGTAGAATTCTTTCTTTTTTGTCTCTCCACAGCTTTTGAAACTGATCCATTGGGATTTGGAATTTAAAAAAAATTGGAATTTATTTTTTCATAAAAACAAAAAACCACCTAATAAAAATTAGATGGTTTCTTTTTGAGCCGGCGGAGGGACTCGAACCCACGACCTGCTGATTACAAATCAGCTGCTCTAGCCAACTGAGCTACGCTGGCGACTCAATATTTTGTAATGAATTTGTCAACTCAAATAAAAAACCATCTAAATGATATAGATGGTTTTTTTGAGCCGGCGGAGGGACTCGAACCCACGACCTGCTGATTACAAATCAGCTGCTCTAGCCAACTGAGCTACGCTGGCGACTCATTACGAGTGCAAATATAAGTCTGTATTTTGTTATTCCAAAATAAATTCAAACTTTTTTCACCCTTTTTTTTACTACAAATTGTTGATTTTAGCAATCAATTGATTTGCAGTTTGTTCCAATTCTACATTTATCTGTTTGAAATGTGCTTTCTTGTTTTCAACATTTTTAGCGTTCACTTTAACGATTAAAGTGTCAAAAGCTGCAATAGCTTCGTCAATTAATGCATTCGTTTCTTCAGTAGGTTTTCCTGTTGTAGAAATTTCAAACAAGTAAACTGCTTCAATAATATCTCCTAAAACGTAGTTGATGTCTTTCTTTAAATTCTTAACGTTTGCCATTTTTATTTAATTTTAATTTGCGTCTGCAAAAGTACACATAAACTTTCTATTAGCTACTATGAAATGTAAATTTCTAAAATAGAAGCTTTTCCATTCAAAACAAAAGCATCAATTGCTGCGGGAATTAACACCGTATCTCCTTTTTTGTAATTGTATTTTTCTCCATTATAATCCAATTCAAAACTTCCCTCAACACACATATAAACCGTAAAAGTTTCTGCTGATTTTTTAATCGAAACTTCTCCATCTAAAGGAACAAAATTGGTTGTAAAATAAGGACAATCAACAACACTGTTCGATTGATTTACTTCTTTTGTATATTCTTTGTAAGTATCAACCTTGTCATAATTAATAGCATCCAAAGCTTGATCAATATGCAATTCTCTTCCATTTCCTTGAGCATCTACCCTGTCAAAATCATAAATACGATAGGTAATATCAGAAGTTTGCTGAATTTCGGCAACCACCAAGCCTGCTCCAATTGCATGAACTGTTCCTGTTTCCAGAAAAAACACATCTCCCGATTTTACTTTCACATCATCCAATATAGAAAGTAAGGTTTTATTCTTTAGATTTTCAACATACTCATTAGCATTCGATTTTTCTTTGAAACCTACAATAATGCGAGCATCAGTATCCGCTTGCATAATGTACCACATTTCTGTTTTGCCAAAAGAATTATGACGTGCTTTTGCCAAAACATCATTAGGATGCACTTGAATAGACAAATCTTCACGGGCATCTAAATATTTAAAAAGCAAAGGAAATTGCTTCCCGAATTGCTTGTAAACTGCCGTTCCTAAAATTTCGTTTGGAGCCTCATCGATAATTTCCATTAACGAACACCCTTTTAATTTTCCATTCGCCACAACACTTACATCACCTTCAACAGTAGATAATTCCCAACTTTCTCCAGTTGTAGAAGATTCAATCGACTTACCTAAAACTGTTTTTAATTTTTCTCCACCCCAAATTCGCTCTTTTAAAATAGGCTCAAATTGCAAAGGGTATATATTTTTTATCATTTTTATATTTTTTTTATTAGAAACAAATGTAATTACAGCACCCATTTTAAGACAAGTACTATTCCATCATTTATATAGATTATTTAGTCAATTTTTCTATCATTTTAGAAACATGCTTCATCCCTAACAGACTATCAAATACGATTTGGATGATTCCTTCTTTATCCACAAAATAAGTCACCCTACCCGGGAGTAAACCTAAAAAACTTGACGGTACACCAAAAAGCTTTCGAATTGCATTATCCGAATCAGATAATAAAATAAAAGGTAAGTTGTATTTTTTAGCAAATTCCTGGTGCGAACGAACATCATCCGAACTAATCCCGATAACCTCAACATCTAAATTCAAAAAAACATCGTAGTTATCACGAAATCCACAGGCTTGAGCTGTACATTGCGAAGTATCGTCTTTTGGATAAAAATAAATAATTGCAGCTTTTTTACCAATTATGGATTCGCTATCAAAAAGATTTCCAGTTGCATCTTTAGCGATGAATTTCGGAATTACATCTCCTACTTTTAGTGCCATTATTCTCCTTTATAGGTTACAAAATTTCGAGGAGTTTCATAAAGCACTACTTCTAAATCAAATTTAGCAGCGATCCGTTTTCTGATTTTGTTCCAAATAACCACCACAATATTCTCGGCAGTTGGGTTTAGATTTTCAAATTCAGCTACATCCAAATTCAAATTTTTATGATCAAAAGCATCTTCCACTTCTTCCTTAATAATATCAGCTAAAATTTTAGCATCTATCACATAACCAGTTTCGGGATCAATAGCTCCTGTAACACTAACAATTAATTCATAATTGTGCCCGTGAAAATTGGGATTATTGCACTTACCAAAAACAGCATCATTTTGTTCAAAAGTCCAATCTTTGCGATACAAACGATGAGCTGCATTAAAATGTGCTTTTCTACTTATTGTTACTCTCATAGTGCAATTTTAAATTCAAAAATTAGCTTTTTATAGTTTATGCGCTTCTAAATAATGATAAAATTCGTCAAAAATAATCTTAAACCATACCGTATAATCATTAGGATTCACTTGAATATCTTCTTTTACAGCTTCAATTTCCATCCATTTCCAGGACTCCACTTCTTCAGTATTAATCAATGGATCTTCATTAAAATACCCAATCATCACATGGTCTAATTCATGTTCTGTTAAACCATTATCAAAAGGCGCTTTATAAATAAAATGAAACAATTCCTTTAATTCTGTTTGAAAACCCATTTCTTCCATCAATCTTCTATTTCCTGCCTGAAGATTTGTTTCACCTTCACGCTGATGACTACAACAGGTATTAGTCCACAACATGGGAGAATGGTATTTATGATGCGCCCGTTGCTGCAACATCAATTGGTTTTTATTGTTTAAAACAAAAACCGAAAAGGCACGGTGTAATACCGCTTTTTCATGAGCTTCTAATTTTGGCATCAACCCTATTTGCTCATCTTTTTCATTAACTAGTATTACGTTTTCTTCTGTCATAATTTTTTATAGCTAAGCAAAAATACAAAAAAGATAAGGAAACCTCCCTGCTTTAACGTTCTCTTTCGAATTATAAATTAAAAAGCACTAAGCGCTGTAAAACCTCGAAAAAACCACTATTTCAAATCATTTTTCAGATTTCATCTCTATAAAAAAACCAAACAACACATTTGCCCGTAAATAAAATTAGTAAAACAACTTATAAATAGCTGTTAAATTGTAAACTAAGCGACATTATATCAGAAATTTGCCTATTATATTTGTATAAGATTCTTTAGCAAAAACAACATATTCAATACTTAAAAACAGTTACCAATGAAAACGAACTCTTTTATCAACTTGCTCTTTTTATTACCTTTATTCATCTTTACCGCTTGCGGACAAAACAAACAATACAAAGAGATAGAAAAAATAACCCCCGATAATAAAATTAGCAAACCTGGAAATCCGTATTACTCCAACACTGATACTACAAAACTAAAAATAAGTGATGCCGAGTGGAAAAAAGTACTTCCTGAAGATGTTTATCTGGTCATGCGAAAAGCCGAAACCGAAACCGCTTTTACAGGAAAATACTGGAATACCGATGAAAAAGGAACCTATTATTGCGCCGCCTGTGGCAATCTATTATTCCGTTCTACCGCTAAATTCTCTAGCAGTTGTGGCTGGCCAAGTTTTTTTGAACAAGAAAATAAAAAAAGTGTGGTTTACCGAAACGACTTATCATACAATATGGAACGTATCGAAGCACTTTGCGGAAGATGCGGCGGACACTTAGGTCATCTTTTTGATGATGGCCCTCCTCCAACAGGAAAAAGATATTGCATGAATTCTATTTCACTTGATTTTATTCCTGATAGCAAACAACAGAAAACCAATACTACTCAAAAATAACATTATGAAAAAGTCATTTCTAATAATTCTCTTTCTATCACTAAGCATGATAGGACAAAACAATCCTAAAAAAAGTAATTCTTCTAACCTTGAAACCATAACTCTTGGAGGCGGTTGCTATTGGTGCATTGAGGCTATTTTCGAAAATCTTGTTGGAGTAAAAAAAGTAGTTTCCGGATTTTCCGGAGGAAAAGTAGCCAATCCAAGTTACGAAGCCGTTTGTACCGGAAAAACTGGTCATGCTGAAGTAGTACAAATCACTTTCGACAAAAACGTTACAAATTTAGAAGAAATCCTGAAAGTATTTTTCACCGTTCATGATCCAACTACGTTAAATCGTCAAGGCGCTGACATAGGTACGCAATACCGTTCTGTCATTTTTTATAATAACGAAATACAAAGAAAAATAGCTCAAGATATCATTAACGATTTAAACAAAGCCAAAGCTTATAACAATCCAATTGTTACTATAGTAGAACCTTTTAAAAACTTTTATGATGCCGAAGATTACCATCAGGATTATTACGAATACAACAAAAACAAACCCTATTGTAGAATGGTAATCCAACCTAAATTAGAAAAATTTGAAAAGGTTTTTAAAGACCGTTTGAAAAAGAAGTAACAGACACAAATTACACGAATTAACACAAATTCTAAGCACTTTAAATTACTCGAACCCCATCTACCTTTAGCAGATTCGTGGAATTAAAATTAAGCCTATTTGTGTAAATCAGTGTAATTCGTGTATAAAAACATAAATATTCAATCCCTTCCTAGACCTCGAATTAACTTATGATTCGAGGTTTTTTATTTAAGGCTTTACCAATCATCAAAGCACATTTTTCACCATCAATTGCAGCTGATATAATTCCACCTGCATAACCTGCCCCTTCACCACAAGGATACAAGCCTTTTATTTGTAAATGCTCTAATGTAATCCCGTCTCTAGGAATTCGCACTGGCGAAGAAGTTCTGGATTCAGGTGCGTGAAGAACGGCTTCATTAGTCATATACCCACGCATGGATTTTCCAAATGCAGTAAAACCTTCACGCAATATTTGTGTTAAAAAACCAGGAAATACTTGCCCTAACTCTACCGAAGTCGTTCCCGGAACGTAAGAAGTCTTAGGAATATCAGTAGAAACTTTCGACTGCGTAAAATCAATCATTTTCTGAGCAGGAACTTTTTGGGTTTGTCCTGCCAAATGCCAAGCTTTTTGTTCGATACTTTTTTGGAATTCCATCCCTGCCAAAGCTCCAAACTTTGCAAAAGGTTTAAAATCTTCTAATTTCAATTCGATTACAATCCCTGAATTGGCGGTAGCCTGATCTCTTTTAGAAGGAGACCAACCATTTGTCACCACTTCTCCCGGACTTGTAGCGCAAGGAGCAATCACACCTCCCGGGCACATACAAAAAGAATACATTCCTCTTCCTCCCACCTGCTTTACAATACTATAAGGTGCTGGCGGCAATAATTCGCCACGATAATCACAGCTATATTGAATACTATCAATTAAGGATTGCGGGTGTTCGGCTCTTACACCTAAAGCAAAGGGTTTTGCCTCTATAAAAATTTTTTTTCGATCTAATAATTCAAAAATATCTCTCGCCGAATGTCCCGTAGCCAAAATCAATTTGTTAGCAAGAATTCGATCTCCGTTTTGGGTTACGATACCTTCAATTTCATTGTTTTTTACTAGAATATCAGTTACTCTGGTTTCAAATAAAACCTGACCTCCGCATTCTTTTATTTTCTCGCGAATATCTTCGATAATCTTTGGTAATTTATTGGTTCCAATATGCGGATGTGCATCTACTAAAATATCAGGAGTAGCCCCAAAAGCAACTAACAATTCTAAAATCCGATTCACATCGCCTCTTTTCTTAGAACGGGTGTACAATTTTCCATCCGAATAGGTCCCAGCTCCACCTTCACCAAAACAATAATTAGAATCCTCATCAACAATATGATCCCGATTGATGGCTTTCAAATCACGACGACGACCACGAACGTCTTTCCCACGTTCGACAACTATTGGTTTCAAACCCAATTCTATCAATTGCAAAGCTGCAAAAAGCCCCGCAGGACCAGCTCCCACAACAATAACTTCCTGAGCATTTGTAACATTAGGATAATCGGGAAGCTGTAATGGGTTTTCCTGAAAAGGTTCTCCTTTTAAATAAATAAGTACTTTCAAATTGATTTTTATCGCTTTTTGTCGCGCATCAATCGAACGTTTTAAAATACTAATATGCTGAATTTCTTCTGGAGCAACTTTTATCTGTTTAGACAAATAATCTTTAAGCAACAATTCGTTTGCAGCTGTTTTTGGCGTTACCTGAAGTAAAAGTTCTCTTGACATGGTATTTTATTTATGCTGTTAGCTTTTCTTTTTATGAAAAGAAGTTGCAAAAATAACACTTTGAACCGAAATTAGTTCCTTAATATAAAATCCATTTTCAAAATAGACTTTGTACCTTTGCCTCTTTGAAACTTTGCACCTAAAAAAATGTCTAGAAAAATAAAATTGATTTGGGATTTCCGCGGACCTACAGCTGCAAAAACGGCTGAACACCACGAAATTCATCTAAAAGAATATATTGCTATTGAAAAATTCCCTGTTAATATCACGGGATTTGAAGTTCAGGGCGAAATGCAGGCAATTGCCTTTATGGTAGTTACTGATGAAAATATGATTCAGGTACGAGATGCTTTGAAACCGCATCGAGCTGTACTTTACACGGAGTAAATTCCAATAAAAAAATTCCAAATTCCAATTGCTTTTAGGAAATTCCAATTTTCTAAATTCCAAATTCCAATAACTTTTTAAAAAATCTAAATAAAAAATTCCAAATTCCAATTGATTTCGATCACTTGGAATTTGGAATTTTTTTATTGGAATTTAACTTTAGTTCGCTACTTCACTTATAAATTTAATACGCATTAAACGCAATTCGTCGATATCATAATCTCCTTCAAATTCTCTTAAAGCTTCTTCTATTTTATCGGTTTTAGATTCCATAAAATAATCATGAATTTCTTCTTGCTGTTCTTCATCGAGCATATCGTCAATCCAATATTTGATATTCAATTTGGTTCCAGCATATACAATTTGCTCCATTTCTTTGATCAAAGCATCCATTGTTAATCCTTTTGCCTTAGCAATATCATCTAAAGACAATTTTCTATCAATATTTTGGATGATATACAATTTATTAACCGAATTAGTTCCTGTAGATTTAACCACAAGATCATCAGGTCTAATAATATCATTATCCTCAACATACCTATTGATTAATGCTATAAACTCAGCTCCGTATTTCTTCGCTTTTCCCTCACCAACTCCATGAATATTAATCAATTCTGCTTGAGAAATTGGATATTTCAAAGCCATATCTTCTAACGAAGGTTCTTGAAAAACCACAAAAGGAGGCACTCCTAATTTTTTAGCTACTTTTTTACGTAAATCACGTAACATTTCCATCAAAGCTTCATCGGCAGTACCGGAAGATTTTGCAGCAGTTACAATCGCTTCATCTTCAGCATCACTATATTCATGATCTTCAGACATCATAAATGAACTTGGATTTGCAATAAAATCCAATCCTTTTTGTGTGATTTTTACAATTCCATAAGTTTCAATATCTTTTGACAATAAGCCTTCCACCAAAACCTGTCTCAGTAATGCCATCCAGTATTTTTCGTCATGTTTTGCACCACAACCAAAAAACGATTGCGAATCGGTGCGATGTGCTTTTATAACTGCATTTACACGTCCTATCAACGTAAAAACAATTTCTTTAGACTTGTACAAATGTTTGGTATCACGTACCACTTCAAGCAATTGAACAACTTCATTTTGGGCTTCGACTTTTGTTTTTGGATTTCTAACATTGTCATCCATATCCGCTCCTTCTCCAGTTTCGCTGTCGAATTCTTCACCAAAATAGTGCAATAAAAATTTTCTTCTGGACATCGAAGTTTCAGCATAAGCCACCACTTCTTGCAACAAAGCAAAACCTATCTCCTGCTCGGCTACCGGTTTTCCAGACATGAATTTTTCTAACTTCTCCACATCTTTATAAGAGTAATATGCCAAACAATGTCCTTCGCCTCCATCACGTCCTGCACGACCAGTTTCCTGATAATAACTCTCTAAGGATTTAGGAATATCATGGTGAATTACAAAACGTACATCGGGTTTATCGATTCCCATTCCAAAAGCAATCGTTGCTACCACCACCTCTACATCTTCCATCAAAAACATGTCCTGATGTTTGGCTCTGGTTTTAGCATCTAATCCCGCGTGATAGGGAACAGCACTAATTCCGTTGACTTGTAAAACTTCGGCAATGGCTTCTACTTTTTTACGGCTTAAGCAATAAATAATTCCTGATTTCCCTTTATGTTGTTTGATAAATCGAATAATATCCGATTCGATATTTTTAGTTTTTGTTCGTACTTCGTAATACAAATTAGGTCTGTTAAACGAAGCTTTAAAAGTAACAGCACTAGACATTTCCAGATTTTTCAGAATGTCTTCCTGTACTTTTGGGGTGGCTGTGGCAGTAAGTCCTATTACAGGAACGTTGCCTAATTGTTTGATAATATTTTTAAGATTCCTGTATTCCGGTCTAAAATCATGACCCCATTCTGAGATACAATGCGCCTCATCTATAGCCACAAAAGAAATGGTTACACTTTTTAAGAAATTGACATTTTCTTCTTTGGTTAATGATTCAGGAGCAACATATAGCAACTTCGTTAATCCCGAAGTGATGTCTTTTTTAACCTGAGCCGTTTCAGTTTTAGTAAGTGAAGAATTTAAAACATGGGCAATGCCATTTTCTGAAGACAAACTTCTTATTGCATCAACCTGATTTTTCATTAAAGCGATTAATGGAGAAACTACTACTGCAGTCCCTTCTTGAATTAAAGCAGGTAATTGATAACACAATGATTTCCCTCCACCTGTAGGCATTATAACAAATGTATTTTGCTCATTCATTAAGCTTGTAATCACTTGTTCTTGCAATCCCTTAAATTGACTAAAGCCAAAATATTTCTTTAATTCTTTATGGATATCAATTTCGTTTGAATTCATTCTTTATTATCTGGTATTTTGTATAAATTTGCATCACATAAAGATACAAATTTCTTTTACACACACAAATTTTAAACATTCTGTTTTGATATCCAAAGAAAATATATTGGCCATTGCCAAGAAAACCATATTATCTGAAAGTGAAGCTATTGTAAAACTAATTGATTACTTAGATGACAACTTCTCAAAAGCTGTAGAAATTATCTTTCAATCAAAAGGGCGACTAGTCGTTACCGGGATTGGAAAAAGCGCGATCATTGGTCAAAAAATGGTAGCCACTTTCAATTCAACAGGCACACCTTCTATGTTTCTTCATGCTGCCGAAGCCATTCATGGTGACTTAGGAATGATACAAAAAGACGATGTCATTATTTGCATTTCTAAAAGCGGAAACAGCCCTGAAATTAAAGCACTTATTCCTTTATTAAAAAGAGACGGAAACATACTAATAGGCATTAGTGGAAACAGCAGTTCTTTTCTAGCCAAAGGTTCAGATTGTGTTTTAAACACTACAGTAGACTCTGAAGCCTGCCCTATTAACCTGGCTCCAACTAACAGCACAACTGCCCAATTAGTAATGGGAGATGCACTTGCTATTTGCCTAATGGAAATGCGCGATTTTAAAGCGGAGGATTTTGCCAAATACCATCCAGGAGGTGCTTTAGGAAAAAAACTTTTACTTAAAGTGAAAGACATGATTGAACACAGTCAGAAACCCGCTGTAAGTCCTGACACTCCAATAAAGAAAGTTATTTTTGAAATATCCGAAAAAAGACTTGGCGTAACAGCAGTAATAGAAAACAACGAGGTAATTGGAATTATTACCGACGGTGATATCCGTAGAATGTTAAATGACAGAGATACTTTTACTGATTTGACAGCCAAAGACATTATGACTAGAAATCCTAAATCTACTCAATCCAGCACGATGGCAATTGATGCGTTACAAATTCTGGAAAACCACTCCATAACCCAACTTATTGTTATTGACAATGGTCAATACAAAGGGGTTTTACATTTACATGACATACTAAAAGAAGGAATCCTATAATGGCAAAAAAAAACATAAACGAAATGTCGTTTCT
Organism: Bacteroidota bacterium; assembly: GCA_039805885.1. Taxonomy (GTDB): domain Bacteria; phylum Bacteroidota; class Bacteroidia; order Flavobacteriales; family Flavobacteriaceae; genus Flavobacterium. The sequence goes on along the minus strand of JBDLTG010000119.1, from coordinate 20,944 downwards.
AGATCATCTAGAAGATTTAAGATGGTTATTAGTTCGAAGCACTATTGCGGTAATTATAATGGCAATGGTTACTTATTTCATTAGTGATTATTTATTTGACACTATCATTTTTGGACCAACAAGACCTAGCTTTTTTACCTATGTTTATTTTTGTGAGCTGTCACATACCTTAGGTTTTGCCGACAGCATTTGCATTACCGAAATGCCTTTTATCATTCAGAATACCGAAATGGAAGGTCAAGTGAATGTGTTTATATGGATATGTATCCTTTTTGGATTCATACTAAGCTTTCCTTATATCTTATGGGAAATATGGAAATTCATAAGCCCGGCATTGTATCAAAACGAAAAAAAGAATGCTAAAGTATTCATTTTCTTCTCATCCTTATTATTCTTTTTAGGAGTCGTATTTGGCTACTTTGTAGTAATCCCAATGTCTGTTAACTTCGTGGCTACTTTTACCGTCAGCTCTACCGTTGTTAACCAATTTACGTTGGATTCTTACATTAGCATGGTCAAAACCTCTGTGATAGCCAGTGGATTATTTTTCGAATTACCAATAATCATTTATTTCTTAACCAAACTAGGACTTGTAACTCCCGCCTTTTTAAGAAAATATCGCAAATACGCCATTGTTATTGTATTAATTATAGCAGCCATTGTTACTCCTCCAGATGTGGTGAGTCAAACTATTGTTGCTATTCCGATGCTTATAATCTATGAAGCCAGTATTTTTATTTCTGTTTTTGTAGCCAAAAAAGAAAAAGAATAATTAATTGTTAATGTAGTAAGTGATTCATTTCGTTATTCGTTAATTTGTCGAAAATCAACTATTCCGATAGTCAAAAAACCAGTACACAATGATTTTAAGAGCCGATAATTTAGTAAAAACATACAAAGGAAGAAGTGTTGTAAAAGGCATTTCAGTGGAAGTAAACCAAGGAGAAATCGTTGGATTATTAGGTCCAAATGGAGCCGGAAAAACGACTTCTTTTTATATGATTGTTGGATTAGTAAAACCAAATTCTGGAAACATTTACCTTGACGATATTGACATTACTCATTATCCAATGTACAAAAGAGCCCAACAAGGTATTGGCTACCTAGCGCAAGAAGCTTCTGTGTTTAGAAAATTAAGTATTGAAGATAATATCTTGAGTGTTTTGCAATTGACTGCTCTTCCAAAAGAAGCTCAAATTGCTAAAATGGAAAGCTTGATTGCCGAATTTAGCTTGGAACACATTCGAACAAACCGTGGCGATTTACTATCTGGAGGAGAACGTCGTCGTACCGAAATTGCGCGTTGTCTTGCTACGGATCCAAAATTCATCTTACTGGACGAGCCTTTTGCAGGAGTTGACCCTGTAGCTGTTGAAGATATCCAAAGAATTGTAGCGCAATTAAAAAACAAAAATATCGGAATCTTAATCACCGACCATAATGTTCAAGAAACACTGGCCATTACTGATAAAACTTATCTAATGTTTGAAGGAGGAATTCTAAAAGCTGGAAAACCCGAAGAATTAGTTGAAGACGAAATGGTACGTAGAGTGTATTTGGGACAAAATTTTGAATTAAGAAAAAAGAAACTGGAATTTTAGATTTCAGACTGCAGTAGTCATAAGGCAGAGTTTAGATTACAAAAACAAAAAAGACAAATCAAATGAAACCTGAAGAAGAACCAAGCCAAGAAACCTTAGACCAATGGTCAAAAGATCCTGATAATTGGATTTGGGGAATGTTTTATTACAACCCCAAAGACAAACGCATTTTTCCTCCTAAAAAAATTGCGTGGATGGGATTTACCACTAATTTCGCTAATACAAAATCAGTACTCGCAATGATTGGAGTCCTTTTATTTGCAGCATTGGTTGTCTTTACAATAATTATACAAAAACACTAATTTTTTATTCTTTAGTAATAAACTGTAATTGCTGTAAATCGCCATTAAAGATATTGACATCTACATTGCCTTTTATTCCTGAAACAGTTGCTTTCTCGGTAAATTGCCAAAACAGCCAATCTTCTTTCATTTTTTCCCGATAAAAATTATAATTGGCAATCCAAAATAAATAATCGGAGAATTCTTCTTTCAAAAAATCATCATAATAACGTTCTCCCGTATAGATTATGGGTTTTACTTTATAATGTTCCTCTACTTTGATCAACCAACGTCTGAGTCCTATTTTAAGTCGCTCAATAGATTGATTTTCGGGTAATCTTTCAATATCAAGAACAGGAGGCAAATCTCCGTTTTGTAAGCGGACTGTTTTTATAAAAAGTTCGGCTTGTTCCAATGAATTTTCATTCGGGCGATAGTAATGGTAAGCTCCGCGAATTATATTATTTTCTTTGGCCTGGAGCCAATTTTCCTTAAATTTTTTATCTAATCGATCATTCCCTACTGTGGCGCGTATAAAAACAAACGATAGCTTATAATCGTCATCCATAGTTTCTACAGCATCCCATTCAATTTCTCCCTGATATTCAGAAACATCAATCCCTATGGCTTTATCGTCATTTTTCTCTAAAACCTGATAATTCCGTACATCTGAAATTTGTTTATCCTTAGCCTCTTTATCTAAAACTTTATTGGTTTTAAAACTAAAATAATAGGCTAAGCCGTTTCTATAATGATACGCAATTCCTAAAAATAGTAGTCCGCAAAAAACAATAATCGCAATTTGAATTGCCTTTTTCCGTAATGCGGAAGGCTTCTTTTTTGGTCTTCTAAACGTTGTAGTTCGGCGTCGATTATTTTGTTTTGCCATCTAAAGAAAACCTATTATTTACAACTGACAATAACACATAGCTGATAATAACCATTGGAACTCCTGCATATTGAAAAAACACTAATAACAAAAATGAAAGTGTTAAGAATACAATTTGCAGCAGATTATCTTTCAACGTAAATTTCTTAATTTTTAATGAGAACAAAGGGATTTCGGCATTTAAAATATAAGCACTAAAAGCCGTAATGAGTAACAAAACCCACTGATTAGTCAACAATTCTAAAATGAATAAAGAATCCGAATATTTTATCACTAAGGGCAAACTCAGCATAAACAAAGAATTAGCAGGTGTTGGTAAACCAATAAACGAATCGGTTTGACGTGTATCAATATTAAAAAACGCCAAACGGTAGCAAGAACCTAAGGTAATAATGAAACCTAAAAAAGGGAAAAACATACAGTCTGTTATTTCGTGCTGACTGTTCAACAACAAATAATACATCACATAACCAGGAACTACGCCGCTGGTAACCATATCTGCTAATGAATCTAATTGTAAACCTAATTCGCCAGTAACTTTAAATAAACGAGCAAAAAAACCATCGAAAAAATCAAAGAAAATCCCTAAAAACACAAAGAAAAAAGCGATTTCAAAATCTTGATTGCTCACAAAAACCATGGCAATACAACCACAAAAAAGATTCAGTAATGTAATGCTGTTTGGGATGTGTTTTTTAATATTCATTTTCAATTTGATTTTAAGAATAGCTTCGCAAATTTAATACAATACATTTTGTTATTTCAAATTAGTCCACTTTTCTTCAACATCAATTTTCAACAGATTGTTTTATTGACTATTTATTTAAAACAAGAAATAAATAAGCTCGCTAAAAAATGATACTTTTGAAAAAAAAATAGCAAAGACACTTATTATGGCGCATATTTTCCTTTCTAAAAAAACGGCATTTCTTCTATTCTTTCTTAGTATATTCAATTCTTTTTGGGCACAAAATATTCAATTATCCAAAGATGCTACAGTAAGCGTGATTACTTGTGGTTTGGGTAACGAATCCTATTCTCTCTTTGGACATACTGCTATTCGAATTAAAGACAACGTTAATTTTGTAGATGCAGTTTATAATTATGGTGCTTTTGATTTTAACACGCCTAATTTTGTTCCAAAATTTGCCAAAGGAGATTTAGAATACTTTGCTGTTGTAAATCCTTATACTGATTTCATCAATCAATACGCTTATGAAAACCGCTCTGTAGATGAGCAAGAACTCCACATTCCTCTTGAATTAAAACAACAACTTTTTGAAAATCTAAATACTTCGTTAGCTTCTGGAGACAGTCATTATACCTATAAATTTATTGACAAAAATTGTACTTCGATGGTGGTAGATATCATTAATAAAACATTAGGAAGCACCATAATTACGAAGAAAACGGATACCGAACTAAGCTACAGAAGTATTTTGTACCCTTATTTTGATCATCATTTTTACGAAAAGTTAGGTACCAGTATTATTTTTGGCAGCAAAGTAGATGCTATGGGAACAAAGTTATTTTTACCCTTAGAGTTACAAAAAAGTTTAAAGCTAATTCAGTACAAAAATCAAGCTTTAGCACCTAAAAACCAAACTATTTTACACTTTGAGGAGTCACATCCAAGCTCTTGGTGGAATAACATTTATTCGTACTTAATTTTTCTAGGTTTATTAGTAATTTTAAATAAGAAAGGAATTCATTATTTTTATTTTTCTATAATGGGAATACTGGGAATGTTCTTCCTTTTTATGGGCTTTTATTCTAATCATTTAGAATTAGCAAACAATTACAATGTGCTTTTATTCAATCCTACATTGTTAGTGCTGTGCTTTTTTTATGGTACGAAAAATAAGGCTTGGATTTATAAACTTTCCCTATTTAATCTTTTCACACTTTTAATTTACTTGATTATATTGATTAATAAAGCGCATTTATTTATTGTATTGCCTTTGATCCTAACGTCTGGATATTTCTTGATACAATTGGTGTTAAAAAACAAGAAAGCTATTCCAATTATAATTTAATGATACCATTATATATATATAGTTAGACTATCTTTCTTTTTTGCTTGATCAAAAAAGAAACAAAAAAATCAAGTCTGAACTTCCTCATCGGTCAAATTAGTTTTCGAATAACTCGCTACGCTCAAACAGATTTTCTTTTTACGTATTCTTCAACCATTTGACACTCGACTGCGGAAGCTAAGGACAGTTGAGTCTCAGAAATAACAAAATTTTGATTTATAAATAAGTGATTATATAACTTTATTGTCCTCTATAAAACAAAATGGTTGTTATGGTTTTTAATGTAATATTGAAATCAAGATAAAAACTCCTGTGTTTGATATAATACAAGTCATATTGTAGTTTTATCAAACTCTCTTCAATAGATTCTCCATAGGAATAATTTACCTGTGCCCAGCCTGTAAGTCCAGGTTTTATAACATGTCTTGTTTCGTAAAAAGGCATGATTTCGGCAATTTCTTTTACAAAAAATGGTCTTTCAGGACGTGGTCCTATTACAGCCATTTCGCCTTTCAAAATATTTACAAATTGAGGAAATTCATCCATTCTGGTTTTCCTCATAAACTTGCCAAAAGCGGTAATTCTATTGTCTTCAGATGTTGCAAATACCGCACTTTCCAGTTCGGCATTTTCAATCATTGTTCGAAATTTTAAAATTTCAAACACGACGCCGTCTTTTCCAACACGCTCTTGGGTATAAAACAAACTTCCTTTATTAGCTATAGTATTTACTAAAAAAACAAAAGGAATTAATAGCAGCATAATCAACAAACCAATAATTGAAACAAAAACTTCAACTATCCTTACCATCAATAAATACAACTGATTTTGGTTGCTTCGACTAAAGGGAAAAAAACGATAAAAATCGCGTTCTACATATTGCACCGGAATGCGTTGCGTTTTAGCTTCGTATACCTGCGAATATTCTCTAATTACTTTTCCTGATTCTAATAATTTTAATAATTGCTGGTACAGTTCAGTCGTGATGCTATCTGGGTTCTGGGTTCCAATTACAATTTCAGTAATGTATTTTTCTTTGACAAAAGCAATTAAATTAATTGGCTTGACACACTCCACATAAGATGAACAACTTTCCGTTTTCCCTTTTGAGATACAATTACTCACATAAGCTATAATTTTATAATGAGGATCTATATTTTCTAAACCGGAAATAAGTTCGTCTAGCTGATCCTCGTCACATATCAATAAAGCATTTTGATGAAAACGTTTGGAAGCCAAAAAACGCACATAAAAAACTCTCCATAAAACTAATGAAAAGAAAACGACGAATAAAAAAGTTAAAATTTGAAGACGATTTTTTGGTAATTCTGGCGAATAAACTGGTGTTAAAAAATATGCTAAAACTGTTGTCGTTACAGTAAGAATCGCACTTCTTGTAACTTGAAATTCATTACTTGCTACTTGAAGATTATAGAGTTCAAAAATAGTTCCAATAACCTTGAGATAAAGAATTAAAACGACCAAATAAATAAAATTAGATACCGAAGATTTTAAATAAGCTAAGTCAAAAAAGTAGCCAACAGCATGCAAAGCCATAAAAACACAGAAAACATCCACAAGATGCAGAATCATTTTTCTTTCGGAAATCTCAAAATGGATTTTGTTTTTTGGCATTCTATTTTTTGTTAGCAATATAGTTTTTATCCAGAAAAAATTCAACTCAACTGAGCTTTAAAACATAATTTCTATACAAGTTTACAAACTATTTACTAATGCTAAAAACATACTCTTTCAACAACTTGAAATTCAGTTTAAATGCCTTTTTACATATAAAACAGAACATTAAACTATTTTATTTATCTTTTCAACGGGCTTAATTCTTACGTTCAATAAAGTCAATGCATATACAAAAGCCGGTGCTGCAATTCTCATTGCTGCATGATTGATGGTCAATAACCAAAAAACATAAAAGGAGAAAAAATAAATATTTTGATAATTATTTAAAAAAAGAATAATTGGTGTAATAAACAAAATCAATAAAATAAGCACTCCAAACATACCGTGTTCAGCTAACAATCTAGTAATTTCATTATGCGATGCTACTTCTTGTCCTAATTCCTGTTCCCGTAAAACTTTCCCTAAACCTATCCCTACTCCCATAATAGGATTTTCTTTAAAAAGTTCTAATTCGGTTCCCATTACTTGCTCACGTCCCCCCAAACGATCACCTTTTACTCGCCCAGCTGCATCCTGATTAGCGTATCTTTTTGTAATTAATCCGCTGGTTTGTATCACACTATAACTCCAAATGCTTAAAGCCAAAACACCACTAAGAACAACAACCCACTTTAATTTTCTTTTCCCCGAAGGATTAGAAAACAAATAAGCGGCTATTAGTACAAAAATAATCATTGCAAAGCCCGTCATTACTCCTCCTCTCGAAAAAGTTACAATAGCTCTGTAACTGGTGACAACAAAAAGAAAACCATTTAATGCCGTAATTACTTTGGACTTTGACATAAAAACCAATTGACAAAAAAACACAAACATCCCTAATCCTAATATGGTAGACACCTGATTAGGCCCAAAACCTCCTGATGTAGCAAAATTAGATTGAGTTCCCGTTACCACATCACGGACACTTGGATTGTATAAAATCAAATAGACTAAAGTTGCAATGATAGGCAAACCAAAAAAAATCAGAATATTTTGCAACTGATTGAATGTAATTTGCCTTTTAAAACAATACAAAGCGCACAAACCTAAACATACAGGCCCCGAAATATTAAAAGTAATGGCTTTTCGAATTTCCAGATTCATCTCTTGATTACTCATTGTAATCAGCACTGCGGGTAGTAATAATAAAAAATACAACCAATACACAATACTACTTTTCGAAAAACCACTTAAAACAAACCCTAATAACATCAATAAAGAAACTACTGTTTTGACGTATTCATTATTTAAATTCCCCCCGGTCATTCTTAAAAAAACCTCTACACCAACAAGATAAGCGGAAACATACAAAACTTCATTATTCTTATTATTCTTATTGATAATATAAGCAACACCAAAAACAGCGATTAACAACGCATAAATTTTGGACAAAAAAGGAATATAAAAAAGCGTCAGCGCTATACCAACATGAATTAGCGCTAGATTGATATAATTGATTTCGGATTTATTCATTTATAATTGTTGTTCTTATCCAATGAATGTATTTTTCTATGATTGAAGTCGCCGAAAAATGTGCAACAACTTTCTGATGGAGCTTTTCGGCAAAACTTTCTTGAAGCAATTTATTATCAATTAATTCGACTAATCGATTGTAAAATAAGGCTACATTATTTGATGGTACTAAAAAACCATTTTTATTGTCTTCAACAATAGAAGCCACCTGACCTACATTAGTTAGCACCACTGCTTTTCTATGTAAGGCATATTCTAGTAATGCTACTGGTAAACCTTCAGATCTAGAGGTTAAAACCCCAATTTGGACTTGCGCTAAAACTGCAACAACATCCGAACAAGAATCATATATGAAAACATGATTTTCTAATTGTTGCTTTTTAATATTCATTTTCAATTCTTGTGAATAACTATCCTGAAAATCTTTGCCTAACAAATGAAAACTCCAATCCGGATGTGATTCTTTTAGCTTTGAAGCAACCTTCAATAATAAAAAATGATTCTTTTGCGATCTTAAATTCGCCAAGCACAAAATGCGCTTTCCAGACTTTCCTTTTAAATTAGTAGACGATGACACTTCATTTTCAATCGTTGCAAAATTAGGCAAATAAATTCCATTTTTATAATGCAAGGCTTCTAATGACCAAGTTCTCAGCTTTTCATTTACAGCAATTATCCCGTTGAAAAAAAAACTTGCTAATTGCAACAAATATTTTGGCCTTTTTGCCAAAAATTCACTGTTCCCGTAATGATCGTGCCAAATTAGTTTTACGCTTGGCAAAGTTAATTTGACCAATACCGCTAAAAAAAAAGAAGAGCTATGAGCCTGAATAACAACAACATGATTACTGACAATGTATTTTCGAAGTTTTAAAACGGCTTTAAAATCAAAGATGCTTCTTTTATCTAAAAACAAATAATTGACTTTTCCCTCTAATTTTTCTTTTAAAGTCCCTTCTTTACGAGTAGCAACAAGACCCGAAAAAGCAATTGTTTCCGAAAGTGCATTGGCATAATTTACCGCCATACGCTCCGCTCCACCTGATTCTAAGGAATCTATTAGTTGTACCACTCTCATGCTTGTAATAGTTTTTGAATTTCACTTTCAAAACGTTCCAAAGTATATTGTCTCGACCAATTGAGTGCTGCTTTACTTTTACTCTCAAAATCCATTGGATTATTGATTACCTTATTAATTGTAGTTGCATCTTTGTGTAAATCCATTTGTAACAAAACCCCTTGATTGCCTTGATCTAATATATAAGGAACACAGGAAACTGCAGTTGCTAAAGGAACACAAGCCCAAAACATCCCTTCGGCAATGGCTTTTGGCCAGCCTTCACTTTTAGAAGGTAAAACCACAAAATGACTTTCCTGATAGACTTTTTTTAGGACTTCCTGATTTTGATTCCCGTGTAAAACAACATATTCTTCAAGATTATTTACTTCAATATATTTTTCTAAAGATGCTCTAAGTGTTCCTTCTCCATAAATATCCAAAACTACATTTAGGTTTGTTTGGCGTAATTGTTCCAATAGTTGAATAGCATACATTGGATTTTTTCCTTCCACCAAACTCCCTACAAAAAGCAATTTTATTTTTGTATCAGAAGCTATTGTTTTTTGAATAATTTCTTTTTCTGTTTCCGAATAAGTGGCTGTAAAAAATGATTTAATATTTTTTGATTGGTTTTCCCAATTACCATACACTAACACCTGCATATTTCGAGTCAAAAAAGTATTAGACAAAATCCGTTTTTGCAAACGATAACTCCACGGCTGCTTGGATTTTGAATCCCAATTTCCGGCATATTTTGCCGTTTTAGGCTTTGAAGGAAAAAAAATCTGCACAATACAAGCTAGCAAGCCCATATTACCGGGACAACGCAAATGAATGTGATCAGCTTGTTGCATGGCTTTGAAAATTTCGAAAAGAATTTTAGGTAATTTAAAAATGGAAGAAACTGTATTTTTAAAAGTCGTCAAACTAAAACTAGAAATTCTTCTAAAATCAATTTTTTTATATTCATAAAAACTATCAATTGCTGTTGGTTTATTATTTTCTAATGGTGCAACCACAATTAACTCATCGACCTGTTTTAACCAAATGTTCATTTCCCGGACATAGGGAGCATAACCATAGTATTGGTTTTGTTCTACAGCGTGAGGCACATGTGTAACAATTAAAAACTTCATCAACTTAATTTATGAGCATTTTTTTTGCATTTACCAGTCGTTTTCTAGCTTAGCAAATATAGCTATAAAATGGTTATGAGTTATGGGTTATCAGTCATGAAGATACTTTATTTTCTTTCAAATTTGTCTAATAAAGCGGTTACTTCGTTGATATCAAATGCATAATATTCACAATATTCTTTGATTGTTAGCCTTTGATGATCTAGTTTATTCAATGCTTTTTTAATACGTTGAATTTCTTTTCGCGCATAACTATTACTTTTATTAGTAAGCGCCATAATATCACTGGGATAAATTACAATTCTTATCATAACAACTATTTTAATTATTTAACTATCTAGTACTTATAAATTTAGTAATATATTTCAGAACTTTATTAATATTTTATAAAATTTTTCTTAAACATTAATAAAACAATACCACTCTAATTCATTAAAAAGAGAGGCTATCAAAACCTTAACGCTCTTATTATTCTAAATTTATAGCTATTTCAATGTTTCTTAACAGCTGTTACTATTAATAATTACACCCAAGGGGTTAATATAGGTTTACTGCGGGTATGTATGGAGTATCTATGGAGTATGTATGGCTTTACCTATGAGTAAAAAACAACTATTTTACTACAAATTGAACAAAATCGCAATTTTTGCCTTTTTTGATAAAAACTGCTATTTTTTAGTAATCGATGTTACTTTCAGCATTTTTAGAACAAAAGGGTTTAATGTTCCTTATTTCGTCGTTACAGCACCAATATTTTGACAATCAAAAAATTCCTTTTTATTTTCGATACTTATTAACCGTTAAATATTTATATTATGGGTAAATTAAGTAGTTTTATTAAATTAGAAGGTACTCTGGATGGCTTGACTTTTTACAAGGCTCAAGGAGGGTACATGGTACGCACTAAAGGAGGTGTTAGCAAGAAACGGATTATGAAAGATCCAGCCTTTGCAAGAACGAGGGAAAACCTAAGCGAATTTGGTTCGAATGCCAAGTCCGGTAAATTGATACGAGATTCTGTTGGGATTTTGCTCAATCGAGCTAAGGATTCAAAATTATCGAGCCGAATGCTTCAGTTAATGAATAAAATAAAAGACCTTGACAGTACTTCCCCAAGAGGGAAACGCATTGTTGCTAATGGATTAAATACTCCTGAGGGTAAAGCACTTTTAAAAGGCTTTGATTTTAATGACAAAGCCAGTTTAGCAGCCGTATTGCATGCTCCTTATACTTTAAACACTACAACAGGAGCTATCACTATTGCTAATTTTGTAAGTGCACAACAACTTTTGTTCCCTGAGGGAGCTACACATGTTAGTTTGCGTTCTGGCATATCTAAATTGGATTTTGGAACTGGCCTTTATGAAAATAGTTATAGTCCTGAAACTATTATTGACCTAAACAACATGGCAACTACTGTTGAATTAACTCCTGCCAGTGTCCCTACAGGAAGTGGTTTCGAATTTTATTTGTTGTTGATTGAATTTTATCAGGAGGTTAATGGCGTTCAATATCCTTTGCGTAGTAGTAGCTATAATGTACTCAACTTGGTTGATGTAGTTTAACTTTATTTTTTTTATTTGAAAAGCTCGCCTAAGTGCGGGCTTTTTTTATATGATTTTTTGAATGTGCTTCGATTATTACGCAAAGGCTCACAAAAAGACTCAAAGATTCACTAACTTCTTTTTAAAATAGTCCAAGGATTATACAGATGTAACAGGTAAAACAGATTTTTAATTTGGTTTACTAAATATTAAACTAAAGTAACCCACAAAACGTCCTAGTGATTCGGTGAAAGCTGCTTTCTTATTGTTTGTTGTAATTGTATTTGATAATCTAATCACTGCTAATAGTATGGTGATGGCATGCCATTTGAATTTATCTTTAAAAACTGGTTTAGGATTTTTAACTCGCCAAACATACCAACCATTACGCACCACCATTTTCCCGTACTGATATTGATTGGGTCTTCCCGAATCTGCATGAAAATGAGAAAGCTTCGCATTTGTATTGACAAAAAGTTTTCCGCTCTTAGCCAGACGCAAACAAAAATCAGCGTCTTCATATAAGCCATAACCCTCAAAATAGGTTGAAAAACAAAAATCATCAAAAACGATTTTCCTAAAAGAAGAAACTCCTCCCATTAACTGTTCTACTTGATAATTCTTTCCGCTAGGAGGCAAAAAACTAACACTTCGCCCATGAGAAAATAAAGGGGAGACACCCGAAGGACAATTGCTATCCAAACCTAATTTTTTACGCAAAACAAAACGAGAACTATCACTTCTTTTCCATCCATCAAAATAAAAATCTGTTGGTTTTAATTCGTATTCTTCTCCTACTAGTTCCCATTGAATTTCATTGTTAATATAACCTCCAACCCCTAAGGCTTCGGGATAAATTTCGTAGGTTTTAAGCAGATTTTCAAAATAATCTGGTTCTAAAACGGTGTCGTCATCTAAAAAACAAACAATTTCAGAAGTTCCAGCAACTTTTAATATTCCAAAATTTCTTTGTTTGGTTAAACCACGATTCTCATCTGAAACTGAAAAATAGTACAAATTTTGAAATGGATTGTTGTCTAAAACTGCTGTTGTTTGTTTATCTGTAGAACCATCAACAATTAAAATTTCATCGGGATATAAAGTTTGCTTCTCAACCGATTGCAATAATTTAAACAAAGGCTCAGCACGCATATACGTACAAATGATTAAAGTAAATTTCATTGGGCTTTTACTTTAAAAATGGAATAAATATTTAAAAAATACGCTTCTCTCTCTAAATGAGTGCTCCATAGTTTTCTATTATTGATTTGCATTAATTCAAAATCCTCCGGGCTGATTTTTTGATGAAAATCAACAAGTGTAGCTACTATTTCATGTTCCTTGGCAATAACACAGTGTTTTTTCCAATTTATATGCATACTTAAAGGTAACCTAAAATCAGTATCTATTACAAAAGGGATCCTTCCCATTGCTAATGTTTCATAAAAACGAACCGAAAAATTTCCGGCTCCACGCATGCAAAAAGTGTAAGGATTGCTTTTTATATTCTCCAGAAACTCAATAGTTGTTTTGTTTTTTTCTTCCAATGTTTTAGCTCCTGCTCTGTATTTATTTCTAAGAATAAAATCTGTTTTTATCTCCGTACTATTTTCTAACAAACTTAAAAACTGATAGCGTCTAATACTTGAAGGATAAAAGGACTGATAATCTGTATCTATTTTTTTAGTCCAACGTTTGTAATTATAACTCAAAAACACCAAAAATTCTTTTACTTTCTTACTCCAAGCATTAGAAGCATGGCCCACAAAACCGATTTGAGGCTGTTGCAATTTGATCAGCGGACAAAACTCTTTATGCAAAATTTTATAAGGATCTCCAATAAAAGAAGGCATAATAAAGGTTTGTGCATTCAGTTTAGAATCAAAACCACTCATCCTAAAAGTGCACACTGAACTATCTACACTTTTACCATAATCACCTCCTGAATACATCCAAACTTTCTTACCTAAACCTAATGCCGTTTTTATAAAATTATTTAATTTCTTCTGATTTTTGTCCGTATCAAAATGGGCAATATCAACAGGTACTACTGCAATATCACATGACTCAATATCAGAAACAATTTGATAATTTTCTAATAAATTAGCATTTGGTAAATACCATAAATCAAACAGCAACGGAAAAACGAATCTTCTATTCTCAGGAGTGAGATAGTTTTGTATTGTGTATAATTTTAGCATTTAATTCAAAAAATCTTTTTTTATAAAAATAGTATTAAATTTTTGAGGATTATAAGTCTTTAATGGTGTGATTTTCCTGTGTTCGACATCATAAGAAATAGAAACAAAATCAAATGATAATAGAAAACTAAATATCTCTTCATTTGTATGCCCAAATTTTGATGTAGAAAAATTCAACTCGATTATTATATATTTAAGGTTCTCATTTTTTAATACATTTAATGCTCCTTTCAGAACAAAATATTCATAGCCTTCAACATCAATTTTTAAAAAAGTTGGATTATTTTTTATTAAAACATCATCTAATTTTTTCACTTCAACACTCACTATATCAGTTTCATATTCCAAAGCAACGCTATTCATAACATCCTTATTTCTTGTAAAATTTAAAATAGCATTTTGTTCTCCTACCCCAATATTAAATATTTTAACCTTTTGAGATAAATTATTTAAATTTAAATTTTTCTCTAATTTAATAAATGTTGAAGGAATAGGTTCAATAGCAATAACTTCTGCTTTACATATACCTGCAGCTAACAATGAATAATGACCAACATTAGCACCAATATCTACAAATAAATCTTCCGGCTTCAAATTATGAATTAAAAACATTGAATCTTCATAATCAAAAAGTTTAAAATAAATATTAGCCACGATACCTGCATCTCCTTTTTGGGCGTAAAACTTTAATCCATCTATCCAACTATACACTCTAGGTTTTTCAAATATATACTGAATAAAATTAAATTTAAGATATCTAAACAAAGCTCCTAAAGGATTGTGTTTTGTAAGTGGATGAATTTTAAAACTTAAAAATCTTTCATGAAATTTATTCAAAATATATTTGGCTTTCATTTTATCCATCATTATAATTTATTAGCCCAATGTACACTGCTACGCCATTTTTGTTTGAAAGTTTTATAAAAGCCGAAATAATTACTCAATGATTCATGCTTTAGTAATTTTAAAAATAGTACTAATTTATAACTTTTTAATTGTTGTAAACTATAATGTTTTTGCAATACATACAAAATCGTAGGTGATGGTTTAGGCTGAATGGCTTCCGATTCCCATTGTTTTTTAATTGGGATTCTGAAACCGCCTATTGGAGCTTTGAGATGTGTAATTTTCAAATCGGGGAAATAAATTACATCATGTCCCTGATTACGCAATTGCAATCCAAAATCGGTATCCTCTCCATAACCAAATTCAAGTGCCTTATCAAAACACACATTCTGAAGTGCTGTTTTTTTTACAAAACTATTGCCTGAACCAAAAATACCTGATTGATGAATGGTTTTATACTGTTGTATTTCATTGGGCTGAAGACAAGAGGTAGTAACAACAGAAACTCCATATTGTAATATTCTATCAATTACATTTTGAAAAAATAATAATTCAAATCGAATATCATCATCTGCCATAAATATCCACTCACTCTCCACTTCTGCCAAAGCCAAATTTCGGGCATTGCAAGCTCCAGCTTGATGGGTAAAAATATGCTTAATTGTAAAAGGCCAAGTTTCATTTGTTAGATAATCTAACTCTGAAATACTTTCTTTCAAAGGATTTTGTTCTACAATAATTACTTTTTCGGGTAAATGTGCCTGCTGTGCCAAATCCTGCAAAACATCATATAAATATTCTTTTCGACCAATAGTAGGGATAATAACATCGATTGTTTTTTTGTCTGCCGTTTTTAGAGTCGAGTTTACCTGAATCGCATCTAAATTTAACTTTATTTTTTTTCTATTTTTAAAAAACAACGAATAGAAAAAAGGGACTATTGGAAATCGTTTTTCAAAAAAAAATAGATTTAAGAATAACAATAACAGCCAACGCCTTTTATAGTGTTGCTTTACAAATCGGAACAAAAGGTAGTTATTCGCTTGGTAATTCTCTTTTAATTCCTGAGGATTATTCGATAGTAATTGTGGTTCTGAATAGCAAAAAAGCCCTGCAAGCATTCCTAATTTGGCAACTGAATTTAAGAAATAATCAAAATTAGTCTCCGTTTTTATTTTGCTCCCTATTAGATTTAAAACTGAAGTATGAATCCCCCCCACTTCACTACTCATTAACCATGTAGGATAACTAACTGATTTATTGACTTTAATAAAAGGAGATTCTTCGACATAGCCAATAGCATTAGAGATGTAATTTTGTGCTCCAGTAGTGTAAGAAGCCATAATTTTATGATGGTGAAAAATGGCTGCAAATTTTGAAAAATTTAAATTTTGTTTTAAATCAATATCACACCAAATAATCCAATCATTCGGATACAATTCGGCTAAATGGACTATAGCAGTAGCAATAGTATTAAAAGAAAACACTAAGGTTTCCTCATCCCTTACTACTTTGACTATTTTATTTTTTTTATGGTAAACGATTATCACTTAGCGAATTCTTTTAACTGCAAATTACATTAATTTTTCTTTTAGCCACAGATTACACAGATTATCACAGATTATTTCCTTCTTAAGTCTTCGACAGGGCTCAGACAGACAGTTAAAAACCTTTGCATAAACTATTTAAAAATGTATCCTTCGACAGGCTCAGGATGACATCACATCTTTGATAGTTTGAACTTGTCGATTTTTTTGTCACAACTAGCATTAAAAAAATCATCCTTCGACAGGCTCAGGATGACATTACTTTTAAATTCAAATTCCTTTTTTATTTATCTGTTGCTGATAAAATTCTATATTTTCCTTTACTAAATTACTACTATCAAATTTTTCTTCTACTCTCGTTCTTGCCTGTTCTCCAATTTGTTGACATAAAGTATCATTTTGAAGTAATTGTAGAATTTGTTCCGCATACAATTTATGATTGGAGGGATGTACCAAATAACCACTTTCTCCATCGACAATCAATTCCTGTGACCAACCAATACTGGAATTCACCACCGCTTTTTGCATGGCCATTGCTTCTATGGTTACCATCCCTAAGGTTTCGGCAAAGCTAGGAAACACACAAACATTAGCTCTCTTAATATACTGCTGTACTTCGGTATAGGGTTTCTTTCCAATATAAGAAAGCTTTTCTTTATCACTCTCAGTAAACATTGTTGAAAGTAATTCCCATGTGGAAGACGAATTCGTTTGAATATCCGGAGCATCACTTCCTATTAACAACAAATGTGCATTGGGAAATTGTTCCCGTACTTTAGCAAAAATAGCAGGCAATTCAAATACTCCTTTTTTTCGAATTAGAGTCCCAACATACAATATTAAGCCAGATTCATGTTCTTCTAATGTTTTATTTTCAAATTGAACCAAATCCAATCCATGATGGATAGTCTGGATTTGTTTGTTTTTTATTTTAAAAAGCTTTTTTGATAATTCTCCTGCAAAAGTAGTTGGTGCGATAAAGGCATCCGCTCCTAAAACTGCTAATTTTTCGAACCAAAAGTTTTTCAGTTTCTGTTTACGCTGCTCTAAATGACAAAAATAAGTATCACTGCCATGAAAACGAATTACTAATGGAATTTTGAAATTCATAAAAGCGGTTATTCCTGTCCAATCGGGAGCTTCTATCAAATCTATTTTATCTTTTTTAATTACAGTATTACAATAATTTTCAATGTGTTTTCGATGAAAAAACCAACCAAAGCATTTGTATTTTTTATTTTTAATTAAATGAATTGTAATTCCGTCTTCAAATATGATTTCCTGTTTTTTTTGACCGTACACAAAAACAGTAACAGCAACTCCTTCTTTAACCAAAGCTGAAGTTAGGTTTTTGACACTCGTGCCTATTCCCGCTGCATGAGCTACCTTAGTATGAGGAAATTCGGGAGTTAAAAAAGCGATCTTCCTCTCCCCAACCCTCTCCAAAGTTGCTTCATTCTTCCCAATAACAGAGGGAACTGGATCTGAATCTATAATTTCCATATCCTTTTTATAATTATTTGTTTTTTTAACATTCTAATGCTTAGCTTAATTAAAGTCTGTTTAAAATTCATCAAAATTAATTTTCCCAAACCCTAAAGGGTGTAATTTTGATGAATTTTCAAGTAATTTCCCAGTCTTTAGAAAAAGAAAATCCTTTTTCTAAATAATTTAAACAGATCCTCACTGCAACAATTTACTCTTATTTATTGAAAAAATCATTAATGATTCTAGCCGTAAAAATTCTGGCTCCAGCATTGTTCATATGTCCACAAGACGAAAAATATTTGTCCTCAAGCACCACGTTTTCATAATTATAAATCTCCGGATAGGCTTTTTTTACTTTATCAAAATAATCCATTCCCTTGGTATTTTCACACATTGGTGTCATTACCGAAATCATATTGATATTATTGGCTTTACAAAGTTGTTTGATTTCTTCGTAATATTTATTTTTTAAAGGTTTCAAAGCTCTAATGTCATTTTTCATATTTCCTTTTTTGTTCCCCAAAGCATGAAATCCTCCTTTATCTAAAACGTTAGTTGTTTCCTTTCTTAATGTTTTATAAAATTCTCGAAAGCCTATTAATGCATCAAAATTAATGTAACGATAAAATGGAAGGTAATATAAGTATTTAAAATCGGCTTCATTTGAAAAATGATTCTTAATGATTTCCGAATCGTGAATATAAGGCAAAAATTTAGCCCCTACGGTTTCGGAACGTTTTTCGTTAGACAAATTCAAATCGGTTTCCAGAATTACTGTTTTTATTTTATAATTGCGCTCTAACATTAGCTTTAACAACAAAGAAGATTCGAACAAATGTCCTCCACTGATTCCATAATTAAAAGTTTTTAGTCCTTTTTGTTCAAACATTTCGCTTACAAAATGATTATTGGCTCGGGAAGAACCTAGAATAACTACATCGTAATTCCTGGCTTTGGAATTGTAAACGTATTCTATTTTATTTCGATTATTGGATTGTAGATATACTGAGGTATAGCAGTAGTCTAATACTATAGCCAACAGCACTAATATGATTATAGTTTTTAAAGTGAATCCTAAAAATTGCTTCATTATTGTTTTATTCTCTTTATTTGATTGATTATTTTTTTTCCCAGCCCTAAAATTTCTTTTTTCTTTCCCCTCCCTAAAGGGTGGAAAAAAGAAATAGGACGTTGTTACTTCTTTTTTGCCCCTACTCCTAAAGGGTCAACAATTGAATTTCTTTTTCCTTGCCCCAGCCCTAAAGGGTGAAAAAAATAAATAGGACGTTGTTACTTCTTTTTTTGCCCCTATTCCTAAAGGGTCAACAATTGAATTTCTTTTTCCTTGGCCCAGCCCTAAAGGGTGGAAAAAAGAAATGGAATGTTGTTGCTTCTGTTTTTGCCCCTACTCCTAAAGGGGCAACAATTGAATTTCTTTTTCCTTGCCCCAGCCCTAAAGGGTGAAAAAAATAAATAGGACGTTGTTACTTCTTTTTTTGCCCCTATTCCTAAAGGGTCAACAGTTGAATTTCTTTTTCTTTGCCCCAGCCCTAAAGGGTCAACAATTGAATTTCTTTTTCCTTGGCCCAGCCCTAAAGGGTGGAAAAAAGAAATAGGACGTTGTTGCTTC
The DNA here is from genome assembly GCA_039805885.1 of Bacteroidota bacterium. Classification (GTDB taxonomy): domain Bacteria; phylum Bacteroidota; class Bacteroidia; order Flavobacteriales; family Flavobacteriaceae; genus Flavobacterium. The sequence goes on along the minus strand of JBDLTG010000119.1, from coordinate 1,535 downwards.
TTTTTTTGCCCCTATTCCAAAGGGTCAACAATTGAATTTCTTTTTCCTTGCCCCAGCCCTAAAGGGTGGAAAAAAGAAATGGAATATCATTATTTATCAAGAATATTTTATATTTTCTGAATTTTAGGCTCTCTTTAATCCTGAAAAATAAAAAAATTAAAGTTTTGTCTTAATAAACGCTTTAATTTCATCAATAACCTCTGGCAATTTCAACATTATCTCTTCATTTGTGAATCGGATTACATTCAATCCTTGAAATTCGATATCAGATGTTCTTTTTTTATCTAAAAGCTGCTGTTCTTCATCCATATGATATCCACCATCTATTTCGATTACTAATTTAAGAGCATGACAATAAAAATCAGCCACATAAATACTAAGCGGATGTTGTCTTCTAAATTTATATCCTTCTATCTTATTATCTTTTAATGCTAACCAAAGTTTTTCTTCTGCTTGTGTTTGATTTTCTCTTAATTTTTTAGCATTTGAAAAAATCTGTGGAGACGCTCCTTTCCACATATTATCAGATTGATTTTTGTTTTTGTCCATAACACTGTATTCTTTAATTATGTAACAATTTCTTTTTCTACCCCTGCCCCTAAAGGGGAAAAAGAAATAGAACGTTTTTGTTATTTCTTTTCCTTTCCCCGCCCTAAAGGGTGGGAAAAGAAATGGAATATCTTTATTTATCAAGAACGCTTTAGATTTTATGAATTTTCGGCTCCCTTTAGGGCCGGGGAAAAACGAAAATTCATGCTCTTCATTTTCTTTACCCTTTACCAATCCTAAAAAATCACCTACTTAGTTTCTTTTTTCTTTCCCCTCCCCTAAAGAATGAACATTTGAATTTCTTTTCCTTTACCCGCCCTAAAGGGTGGGAAAAGAAATGGAATATCTTTATTTATCAAGAACGCTTTAGATTTTATGAATTTTCGGCTCCCTTTAGGGCTGGGGAAGACCGAAAATTTAATATCAAAACTGAAAATAAATAAATTCTTTATAATCAGAATAAGTACCTAATACCATTATTGCAGCTAAACACAAAGCTAGTTTGATACTTTGGTACTTACCTGAAATAGGTTCCTCTTTAGTACGGTTGTTCCATTCGACAACGACAAACAACAACACTAGGATTAACAACTCGTAATTATACCTTTCATTGGCTAAATACTGTGATGTAAAATGTCCGTTTGTAACAATTTGTTTCAAATACAATACAGCATCAGCAATAGTTTTGGCTCTAAAAAATACCCAAGCCACGCAGCTCAATGCAAAAGTAAGCAGGATATTTCCCAGCACTTTTACTGATTCCCAACTCCTATCTAAGACTACGGTATCTATATTGTTTCTATTTGATTTTCTTAAAAGCAGCGGTAAAAAATACAAGGCATTAATTCCGCCCCAAACGACATAAGTCCAATTGGCTCCATGCCAAAAACCGCTGACTAAAAAGATAATAAAGGTGTTTCGAATTTTCATTCCCAATCCGCCTTTGCTTCCTCCTAACGGAATGTACAAATAATCACGAAACCAAG
>JBDLTG010000118.1:0-22620 GCA_039805885.1 Bacteroidota bacterium | reverse complement strand
CGCTGCTATTTTGTGCATATTAGAGGGATATTTTTTACCAAATCATCCCAAGTACAAAACCATTTTTCCATTAAGCCTATTGCCCAAATTCGTTGTAGCAGTTGTAGACAGTGCTTTATTTTGATGCTTTAGACTTTTTAATGTTCAAAGCTTTCTGTTTTATCCATTGAATTGAAATATCAACAGGTGCTGTAATATTGTCAGAAGCAGTATTGTGTCCTAATGTTGAAAACAAGGCATATTCGAAAGGTTTGCCTTGAGCTTTCAATGTATTTAATTGCTCCATACACAACTTTACTGGAATCTGTATATCTTTCTCACCAAAAAGCCAAAGTCCTGGAATTGAAAGAGTATTCAGAGAAATTTTTGGGTCAGTCGCAACGAATTGATACCTGTCTGGGTCATTTTTAGTATGTTCACGAGCATCTGATTCTGTATGATTTTCCCAAAAATTATTGTTTCCATTAGTATAAAACTGAAATCGAAGTTGTTCTAGAGTCGTAATTGTAGGGCAACTAAATAAAACCATAAATTCTATTTGTGGATTTTTGCTTGCAGCAATTGGGATTATCCATCCTGCTTGACTGAAGCCAACTAATCCAATAGGTGTTTTTTTATCTTTCAAATAGGTTCGAAATGTATTTACTGCTGCATTTGCATCGTGAGATAATAAATTAAGATTAGTAGTGTCAATATTATTCGTACCAACAGATGGTCCTACATATACACCACCTGATTCTCCAACTCCACGTTTATCATATGTCAATACAGCAATACCTTCTTTGGCAAGACGTTTAGCGAATTCCATTTCTCTTTTTACAGGATCAGACCCATGAACAATTACAACTGCTGCAAATGTTTTTTTAGGCGTTAAAATCGAGCCTGCAAGAGTGATGCCTTGACTTTCAAACTTTACATCTTGAATGGTAAAATCGGTCGATTGAGAAAATACCATTTCTGGTAAAATTATTAATAATAACCAAAGAAGTGAGTTAGAAAAAAAGTTAATATTCATTTTAGTTTAATATAAAAAATTGTTTTGAATGGTCATCGTAGCATTGCCTACAACGTTCGTTCTAGTACTACTACTGGTTTGGGACTAAATTAAGTTCATTATTCGGATTTTCCACCCGCTGCCGCACGAATCCTTTCGTGTGGCTCGTCGTTTAAATATCAAACATTCTAAATACTACTACATCGTCAATTAGTCCTTTTTGTCCAGAATAATCAATAGCACTGCTGTACACATAATCTTCTGCATTATATACCAAACCCGCTCCTACAGGATTATTATGTACATAATCTATTTTTTGTTGAATAACTTTGTTACTCCAAAGTTCAATAGGCTTGTTATCGTGTCGCCCTAGCTGTTACCGGCTGACATAGATACTAACGATTATTCGTCTTCTTTTTCGTAACCTTCATAATAATAAGACTGTTCAATTCCTTTAAAAATAATTTCTCTATTATCAATCTCGCTTGTTAAATTTTCCTTCAATAAAGTTCTTAGCTCTAAGTCATTAATCGGACTTCTCTCCATTGATTGTAAATAAAGCGTTTTGTCCACGAATTGCCAATTGACAAGCTTACCAAGTCTTTTTTTTAGAATCATATCTAACCAAATTCGCATAGATCTTCCATTACCCTCAAGAAATGGATGAGCAATATTCATCTCTACATATTTTGCAATAATTTCATCAAAATTATTTTCTGGCATTTGTTCAATTTTTACCAAAATTTCATCTAAATACAATGAATTTGCAAATCTAAAACCTCCTTTTGAAATATTCATTTTGCGTATCTCTCCAGCGAAATCATATAATCCACCAAATAAGTAATTGTGAATTTGCTGTAGGCCTTTGGTCGTACCAACTTCTATTTTATTAATATCATTTGATTCAAACAAGCGATATGCGTTTTTTAAACTGTTCTTATCAATGTTTTTCATAGAGATATCAAGCTTTATATTTTAGTTTTACAAAAATACTTTAAATGGTTGGCATATCATATAAGAATGTTTTGATTTTCTGTTTTTCTGCGAAGTGGTTTTCGTCACCTTCGCTTGCATGTAACGTTCTGCTATTACAGCGGGTTTGGGACTAAATTAAGCCCAGTTTTCGGATTTACCGAGCGATAGTTTATGTTTTTTAACTATAATAGTTAAATCAAAATCGCAGGTATTTCTTCTTAGGTTTTACGATTTTAAATTCCTAAATTATTCTCTGACTTCGCCCTTTACTTTGTATTTGATAAAAAACACTAAATTTATTCAAAGGAAAGCAGAGGTGAACTTTAGACTTCGCTAGTTAAGAACTATGCTGTGCATTAGTCTTCTGCATAGCCAAGTCTTTAGTGTTGGAAAGAATTCTTCACAGAGTGCAGTAACGATATTTTATGTTTGGTATGTTTTCTAAGTTTTCAATTGAATTATTTTGTTGTCTAACTTGACAGAACATGATAGTTGTCTAGTTGTTATTAATTAAATTTGAAAACATTGAAAAAATTATATAAATACATCTTGTAATAACTCAATTAAGTTATTACAAGATGTATTTATTTCACCAAAGCTAAACTTAAATGAAAACTATGTCTTATAAATTAGTATTGTTATTTTTTTCTATTTGTATAATATCAACGTGTAGTGTTGCTCAAAACCATAAAAATAATACTTTATTAGATGCTAAATTTGGATTTGAAAATCCGCAGGATAGTACACGAACTAAAGTTTGGTGGTTTCACGGAGAAACAGAAACAACAAGAGAAGGGATTACAGCAGACTTAGAAGGATTTAAAAAAGTAGGAATTGGTGGTGTTGTGTATTATGATCAAAGTCATGGAAAAGCTATTAATGCCTTAGAAGGGTTTTCAACAGAATGGTGGAAGATGTTGAGATTTTCGGCAGAAGAAGCACAGCGAGTTGGTTTAATATTTGAGTTGCATCTTTCTAATGGTTATGTAGCGGGAGGCCCATGGATTACTAATGAAACAAGTATGAAGCGTCTTACGGCGACGGAAATTCTAGTAAAAGGAGGAAAACGTTTTTCACAAAAGCTACCCGAGCCGAAAAATAAATTTAATTTTTTCAAAGATATAGCTGTTTTGGCTTTTCCTGCGCAACAAGGAGCAGGTAAGTCATCTTTTTCTGTACCTGTTAAAATTAAGTCGAGCATTACTGGAATTGATACTGAGAAACTTTTTAATCCAGATGCCAATTATGCTACTAAAATTGCTAGAAATGATTTAGGTGTTTATATTAATTTGCAGTTTTTAGAAGATTTTGAGGCTCGTAGTATATCTTATAAAATGCAACCTAGAGGGAAAGCATCGTCAAGTGCTACAAATGTGCCTGGACCATCAGGAGAAACTTTTATTGGCACAGGATATCGAGTCCTACCTGATTTCGGACAATTGGAAGTATCTTATGATGGTATACATTATGAAAAAGTATGTGATCTCAAACCAATTTATAAAGCCCATGAAAGTTGGAGACAAAAGACGGTATCATTCAATGTGGTGAAAGCTAAATATTACCGATTTTATTTACATGACTGGTGGGAAGAATCTGAAAAGAATCAAGAACTACTACTTAATTTCATTGGACTAAACTCTTCTGCTAAGTTAGATCAATATGAAGAAAAAGCAGGGCTTTTTGCAGAGTATATTGAAGCTGACAGAACACCTTTATACAAAGATCATGAAGTTGTAAAATCAGATAAGATAATAAACTTAACAGATAAAATGAGTGCTGAAGGTATTTTAAATTGGGATGTTCCTAAAGGAGATTGGGTCATTATGCGTTTTGCATACGAACCAACCGGCGCAACTACAAAACACGGTCGAGCCAACTTAATTGGAAGAGAATGTGATAAACTTTCAAAAGAAGCAGCTAAGGTTCAATGGGATAATTACGTAGGAGTAATAGCCGACTCTTTAGAAAATTCACATAGTGGACATCTTTCAGGAGTTGCTATGGATAGCCACGAAGCAGGTTCTCAAAACTGGACAAATAATTTTATTGAGGATTTTAAATCTAGAAGAGGATATGATCCTATATATTATTTGCCCTCAATGATGGGCTATGTTGTGGATAATGTAAAAAAATCGGATGGATTTCTTTTTGATGTCCGACGTAATATAGCCGATATGATATCTGATAATTATTATGGCACATTTAATAGTTTGGCAAAAGATCGTGGTTTAACATTTACTGCTCAAGCAATAGGTAATGCATTATGTATTGTAGGAGATCCTATTCAGGCTAAAAGTAAGGTTGCAAAACCTCAAGGTGAATTTTGGGTGATACATCCAGATGGTAATTATGATATAAAAGAGAGCTCGTCGGCAGCTCATCTTTATGGAAAGAGTATTGCTTCTGCAGAAGCTTTTACTGATGCTAAATACTCAACATCTCTTGCCGAATTGAAATCTCTTGCAGATTATGCGTATGGTTTTGGAATTAATGAATTCGTAATTTGTGCTTCTGCTTATCAACCATGGCTTAATAAGTTCCCAGGAAGTACTGGAGGTGGGCGTCAATATGCTATTAATCGAAATAATACTTGGTGGGACTATAGTCGCTCTTTTTGGGATTTTCAGTCAAGAAGTACTTATTTGATGCGCTTAGGGAAATCAACTGCTGCTATTTGCGTTTATTTGGGAGAAAATGCTCCTGTAAAAATCCTAACAAATCGTTTGCCAGATATACCTGGAGGTTTTGATTTTGATGCATTCACAACCGATGCTCTATTAACTCGAATGGAAGGTAGCAAAGGAAAAATTTTACTTCCTGATGGTGTTGAATACAAAATGATGGTACTCCCTAAAAATGGAGATATAACACTAGATGCTTTGCGAAAAATAGTTTCAATTGTAGAAAAAGGAGGAAATATTTATGGAATAAAACCTATTAGGTCAGGATCGGCTAGAGATATTGGAAAAGAACAAGAGTATAAAAATATTACTGATCGACTTTGGGGGGAAAACCCATCAAAACAAGGAAGAAATCATTTAGGATTGGGGAATGTCTATTGGGGGAATACTTTGTCAGAGACGCTACAATCTGCAGCGATAAAACCAGATATCGTATTGCAGAAATCAAATTGTAAAAGTGCGAATATTTATTTTAATCATAGAAAACTTGAAGATGCCGATATTTACTTTATTGATAACCACAAAGACAGTATAGAAAATAATGTTTTTTCATTTTCTGCAAAAGGAAAATATGCTCAATATTGGAATCCTGTAACGGGAAAACGTTTTTCGTTACCAATTATAAAAAATGAAAACAATGAAGCTTCGATTAAATTATCCTTGGCAGCTCGTGAATCTGGTTGTGTGATTATAAGTAATGATTTAGAAAAATTACCTACGTTAACTAATGGACAAGCAGCTGAAAACAAAGTTGTTCAAGGTCCATGGGAAGTCTATTTTGATGAAAAAAAGGGTGGCCCAGGAAAAGTTATTTTTCAAAGTCTGAAAGATTGGACAGAATTTAATGATCCTAAAATAAAATATTATTCAGGAACAGCAATTTACAAGAAAAATATAGCGATTAATCAAAAGAACAAAAAAGTCAGAATTGATATTTCTAATCCTAATTTTGTAGCGCAGGTAATAGTAAATGGACTTGATGCAGGTACAATATGGTGTTCTCCTTGGCAACTTGATATTACTTCTTATATTAAAAAAGGTAATAATAGTTTAGAAATTAGAGTAGCAAATTCTTTGATGAACAGAATGATTTATGATTCTCAACTTACAGAGAAGGAAAGAATTACTTATTCTTATCCAGCTATTGTAGAGCCTTCTAATAAATTAGAATCTTCAGGCTTAAAAGAAGTAAAGTTACTTATTGATTAATTTTTGAATTTTGGGAGAGTAAATAGTGAAAAACTATAAGTTATTGATTTATAGTTTTTAGTTGGTTTTTTGGCGATTTTAGAACCGTTTTGTGAATGATTTAAAGTAATTGACTAGATAAATTTTGTATTAATTAATCATCTTGATTCAATTTTATTTTTAGTATTCTTTTATGAAAAATGATTCTTAAAAAGTAAATTCAATAAGAGATTTTAAGGTGTTTTGTAAAACAAAAAAAGTACAGCTTGCACTGTACTTTTAGGGTATAGAAAATTAAATGTTATTATTTCTTTTCCGCAACAATACTAAGTGTTGTTGCTCCTTGTGTCAAACCTTCAACAGTTGCTTTTATTGAAATACTACCACTGTCTTTTGCGGCTTTAATAATCGCAATGGCTTTTCCTTGATAGGCTCTTGTTTTCTGACCTTGGTAACCATCGTGGTTGATGATGTTTCCATTGTCCACGGCAATAATTTTACCTTCGTCTGTAATGGTGAATTTGATAAGGTTATCTGCATTGGCACATCTAATTCCTTTTTCGTCCACAATAGTTGCGGTAATAAAAGATACATCGTCCCAGTTGTTAGCAACTGTGTCTTTGCTTTGCGTTAAAATAATTTTGGCAGGTTTTCCGGCAGAAGTATGTTCTTCCTGAGTAACCACTTTTCCGTTGTTTTTTCCAATGGCTTTTATCGTTCCTTCTTCAAAAGTAACATTCCATTCTCTTGGCGAATCGTCGGCTGGTTTTCTCAATGAACCTAATGATTTATCGTTCAGGAAAAGTTCTACTTCTTCGCAGTTACTGTACACATTTACTTTGGCATTGTCATAAGTGTCAAAGTCCACAGGAGTCCAATCGGAAACCCAAAAACCAGCCCCAGCATTATCCGATTTTCTAACAATATGAACCACTGGTTTTGCTGACCACCAGCTGTCTCTTTGCAAGGATTGCTGTTTCCAGTTTCCTGCTCGGTCAAACAAACCTTGATTGTTAGTCGTTTCTGGCCAATCGGCTTCACCTAGATAATCGTAACCTGTCCATAAAAATTGTCCTGCCATATACGGTTTGTCTCTTAAAGCCAACCATTGGTTAATGACATGCGTATTTTCGGTACCAATAACTTTCCATGACGGATGTGCTTCATGGGCGGCAATCAATTCGTTTTCACGGTAATTTTGTCCTACAACATCCATGTGTTCTGCAAAACCACTAAGGTAAACTTTAGAGTTTCCAGGTCTAAAAAGTGCCATGGTTACAGGTCTTGTGTTGTCGTATTTTTTTACCACATCTTCTTGCATTTTATACGCTTTGTAGCCTTCAGGATAACTCAAATCGTCATGAATTTCGTTTCCAATGCTGTAAATCACAATAGAAGGATGATTTCTGTCTCTCAAAATCATGTCTTTGGTGTCTTGTTCCCACCAGTCTTTAAAGTATAAATTGTATCCCTTTTCCCCATTGTGTTTGGATGCAGTCCAAGTGTCGAAAGATTCATCCATTACTACAAAGCCCATTTGGTCACACAAATCAAGAAATTCTGGAGCTACAGGATTGTGAGAAGTACGAATTCCATTTACGCCTATTTCTTTTAATTTTTGCAAACGTTCTTTCCAAACTCCTAATGGCACAGCGGCTCCAACTGCTCCACCATCGTGATGCAAGCAAACCCCTTTTATTTTGTAGTTTTTATTGTTCAGCCAAAAACCGGTTTCGGCTCTAAATTCAGCGTTTTTGATACCAATAGAAATGCTTTGGTTGTCAACCAATGTAGTCCCTGAATACAATTTGGTGTTTACCGTATATAAATTTGGCTCTTCAATATCCCATAATTTAGGGTTTGAAATTTCAATCTCTTTAGATAAATCGCTGGTTTTATTGGCTGCAATATTTTCCTGGCTTTCGCTGGCTTTCACCACTTTTCCGGTATTATCAACAATCTCAATTTGTAACTTATAAGTTCCAGAAGTGCCGTTGTTTTCTATTTCGGTTTTGATGTTTACGATTCCTTTTTTAGCAGTTGGATTAGGCGTTGTAATTTGTGTTCCCCAATGTTTAAAATGTGTTTTATTTAGGGCAACCAAACGCACATGGCGATAAATTCCGGCACCAGTATAATAACGCGAAGCTGGTTGGATGGAATTGTCAGCTCTAACGGCAATAGTATTGGTTTTTCCAAAGTTCAAATAAGGTGTCAAATCATAACTGAAACTAATGTAGCCGTAAGGACGTTTTCCTAAAAGCTTTCCGTTAATCCACACCTCACTATTCGCCATTACACCATCAAATTCGATAGAAACTAATTTATTGGCGTCAGCAGCGTCTACTGTAAAAGTCTTGCGATACCATCCAATTCCTGAAGGTAAATAACCTCCGCCACGTGCTGTTGGATTTTCTCGGTCGTAAGGACCTTCAACACTCCAGTCGTGAGGAACATTTAGAGTTCTCCATGCTTTGTCATTAAAATTAGCTTTTTCAGCACCAGCTATTTCTCCTTTTGTAAATTGCCAGTTCGCATCAAAATTGATTGTTTTTCGCCCTTGAGCGAAAACAGTCGTTGCAAATGCTAAAAAGAATAAGAGACTGTATGTTCTTATATTTTTGGGATTCTTCATTTGGTTGGGTTTAATGATTATGATTAATGCTTATTTTAAAATTAAATTAATTTTTTCCAATTCTTCCGTACTGAAATTGTAGTTTTCTAAGGCTTTAATAGAATCTATAATTTGTTCTGGTTTGCTTGAACCAATTAATACCGAAGTGATTCGCTCATCCCGTAAAATCCAGGCTAGAGCCATTTGAGCTAATTTTTGATCTCTCTCTTTCGCAATGTTGTTTAGGGCTATAATTTTTTCAAGTCTTTCAGGAGTTATGTGATCGGCTTTTAGGAATTGTCCGCTGGTGGCTACTCTGGAATCGGCTGGAATTCCGTTCAAATATTTATCAGTCAATAATCCTTGTGCCAATGGAGAAAACGGAATACAACCCACTTTTTCTTTTCCTAATAAATCCAGAAGTCCGTCTTCTACCCAACGCTCAAACATCGAGTATTTCGGTTGGTGAATCAGGCAAGGCGTTCCCATTTCTTTTAATAATTGAAAAGCTTTTTCAGCTTCCGCTGGGCGATAGTTGGAGATTCCTACATACAAAGCTTTTCCTTGTTGAACAATTAAATTCAAAGCAGCCATAGTTTCTTCTAGTGGTGTTTCTGGATCGGGTCTATGATGGTAAAAAATATCGACATATTCTAAATCCATTCTTTTTAAACTTTGGTCTAAACTAGAAACCAAGTATTTTTTCGAACCCCAATCGCCATAAGGGCCATCCCACATCGTGTAGCCTGCCTTAGACGAAATAATCATTTCATCTCTGTAGTTTTTGAAATCTGATTTTAAAATTTTTCCTAAACATGTTTCTGCTGATCCTGGAGGCGGACCGTAATTGTTAGCTAAATCAAAATGGGTGATTCCGTTATCAAAAGCTGTTTTTATCAGGTTCCGGCTGTTTTCAAAATCGCTGTTTTCTCCGAAGTTGTGCCAAAGTCCCAATGAAAATGCAGATAGTTTTAATCCTGAATTCCCACATCGACGATATTCCATGTTTTCGTATCGGTTTGTTGCTGGTATGTATATCATTTGTATGAATTTTTCGTAATCGTTTACGGTTAGTGTTTAAATTTTTTTTAGTTTCTTTTGGATGACTCTCTTGTTATTAATATTGGAGTCAATATTCGTTTTTGATAGTTTGTCTTTTCTCCTTTTTTCGAAATTAATTCAAAGATAAGGTTGAAGGCTTCTTCTCCCATTTGTACCGTTTTTTGATCCACAGTAGACAGAGAAGGAGTGATGTGTTCTCCAAATAAATCATTGCAAAAACCAATGACTCCAAATTTATTTGGGACTTGAATTCCTTTCTCTTTTAATTCTTTTAAAGCGCCAAGAGCAGTAAAATCTTCTACGGCGAAAACGGCGTCTGGTTGATTTTCTAAATTTAAAAAATAGTGAACACCTTTTCTTCCTGCATCAATGCTGATATCTCCGTTGTAAATTAAGTTATTGTCGAAAGGAATGTTGTGTTGTTCCAAAGCGGCTTTGTAACCACGAATTCTTTCTGTGAAAGCTTTGATATGTTGCGGTCCGGAAATGTGAGCAATGCTGTTGTATCCTGATTGTATCAAAGATTCAGTTGCCATAAATGCCCCTAAATAATCATCAATACAAACCGAAGAAATCTCTAAATCGTCATTGGTTCGGTCAAAAAAAGCAATCGGAATGTTTTTCTCTTTAACGGATTTGAAATGAGAAAAATCAGTGGTGTTTTTAGAAATGGAAACTAGAATACCATCGACTCTGGCTCCAATAAAAGTGTTAATTCCTTTTTTCTCAAATTCTTCTGATTCATTCGATTGATAAATTAAAACATCATAACCATGCTGGCTGGCCAAATTTGAAATACCGTGAATTACAGATCCAAAGAATAAATGTTCGGCTGTTGGGATTAAAACCCCAATCAGTTTTGTTTTTCCGGAACGTAGTGAAGAAGCCATTTTGTTAGGTGTGTAGTCCAAGCGTTCGGCAACTGCCTTGACTTTTTTTTTCGTACTGGCACTTATTTCAGGGTGATTACTCAACGCACGGGAAACTGTAGCAGGAGCAATTCCTAATTCTTTGGCAATGTCACTAATGGTTATTTTATTTTTCATTTTTTCGTAATCGTTTACGAAAGTAAAATATTATTTTGAATTAGTGAAGCCGGAGGCAGTTAAATTTTTGGAAGTAAAACAAATTGGCTGCTTTTTATTTGGTTTTTGGAGAGAATGTTAATTTCATAATTTTTAAAATTATAAAATCTTCAATGTTTGTAGGTATTGTTCTCTTTGTTTAATAAAATATTATGTTAAAATTTTAAGATATTCGAAAATTGATTATTTATTTTTAGATTTGACCCACTAACCCTTAAAGCATATTTTAAATGGCATTTGTAAATAAATACAATGACATAGATCTTGTTAGGCGTCTTCAGCAAAACGAAGAAGAAGCTTTAACGATTATTTATAAAGAATATTGGGAAATCATGTATATGGCTGCTTATAATCTTGTTAAAGATAAATCAGTGTGTGAAGATATTGTTCAGGAAGTATTTATTTCATTATGGCAAAGAAGGGCGAAGTTACAGATAAAAGCCTCTTTAAAGAGTTATTTGTATACCTCTACAGTTTATAAGGTTTATGACCATTTTAATAAAAATAAAAAAATGGTTAAAGATGAATTGTTCGATAATTTTGAGAGTAAAATTGAAACTTCTAATCCTGAAACCAAATTAATGCATCAGGAATTAATTTACCATTTAGATGCTATTGTGGATTCTTTGCCTGATAAATGTAGAGAAGTTTATAAGTTGAGTAGAGAAAACATGTTGTCTAATAAAGAGATTGCTGAGCAGTTAAATATTTCACAACGCACCGTTGAAGGTCATATTTCTAAAGCTTTAAAAATTTTAAAAGAATCGCTTGGAGTGGCGGTGAGTATTGAGTTTATCGCACTTTTTTTTAAGTAAAAATTTTATATGTGTAAAAAAAAGTAAAAATAATTGCAAATAGAGCAGGTGTAAATCGTTTTTTTGGAGACTTAGTTATATAAGCATACAAAAAACGAACAGATGAGTTTAAATCACCAACAATATTTTTCAGACTTAGTTGCTAAACTTCTAGATGGTTCTATAACTAAAAGTGAGGTAGATAAACTATTAAATTTCTTTTCAAATAACCAGGAAATCGAAAATTGGCCTGCTCACTTAGGGTCAAAAGAAGATGTACAAGAAAGGATTTATGAAAAAATCCGATTAGAATTGGATTTTGACAAGAATAAGACAAGCAAAGTAATTCCATTCTACAAAAAGCCTTTCTTTAAATATGCTGTAGCAGCATCAGTAGTACTATTCGTAACATTTACAACTGTTTTTAATCAACAAAAACCAAATGTTGTTGTTGCTGCTGTTCCTAACAAAATTGAAGTAGGCACTGATAAAGCTATGCTAACTTTAGAAGATGGTTCTACTGTTGTTTTAGAAAAAGGGAAAGTCTATAATAATAAAAACGTAAATAGTACAGGAAAAGAATTACTGTACAACAAATCCAATTCAGCATCAAAAAAAGTAGCGTATAATTATTTGACTATTCCACGAGGTGGGCAGTTTGCTATCACTCTTTCTGATGGTACAAAGGTTTGGTTGAACTCAGAAACCAAATTGAAGTTTCCAGTGAATTTTGTAGAAGGTAAAACCAGAGGAGTTGAGTTAGTTTATGGAGAAGCTTATTTTGATGTGTCTCCAAGTACAGCTCATAAAGGGGCAGGTTTTACAGTATTCCAACAGAAACAGGAGATTCACGTTGTAGGTACCGAATTTAATATAAAAGCATACAAAGACGATTCGAATATTTCGACCACTTTAGTAGAAGGGAAAGTCGAAATGCAATTTGCTAATGTGAAGCAAAAACTAATTCCAAATCAACGCGCCAATTTTGATCTTAAGACCAATAAAGTGAAAATAGCTAAGGTAGATGTCTATAGCGAAATATGCTGGAAAGATGGTGTTTTCAGTTTTGAAGATAAACCACTGGATGAAATTATGAAAGTGTTATCGAGATGGTATGATATTCAGGTTGTTTTTGAAAACGAATCCATCAAAAAAGAACAATTTAATGGTGTTTTAATAAAAGATAGAAATATTGATGAAATTTTAAGATCTATTAAAAACTCCGGAATTATAAAAAAATATGAATTTAAAAATAAAATTTTGATACTGAAATAAAAAAAAAGAGGGGTAGTAGTTTAGATAATTTGCGGTTGCCTAACTACTTCCCTCCCTATACATTAATTAAACTATTGTTCAACTAACAACCACAAAACTATGAAAATTAATTCTATTAATTGTCGTTTTGAATTTCAAAAACGGCTTCTATTGATTATGATGAAAACATTTTTAATTCTATTCTGTACAACCGTTTTCAGTTTTAATACTGAAACCTCCTTTTCGCAGGAAAAAATATCTATTGATGAAAATCAATTGGTATCGGTCAAAGAAGTTTTTAAAATAATTCAAAAGCAAACCAATTACAGTTTTATTTACCCTAACGACTTTTTTAAAGATGCGCCAAAGGTGCAATTGAAAAAAGGTACCATTGAGATTTCTAAATTATTAACTCCGATTTTTAAATCTCGTAATTTGAATTTCGAAATAACAGCCGATAAGAATATTATCATTAAAGAGGCGCTGAGTATTGAAGCGAAAGAAAAGCCCATTGAGGAAAAAGAAAAAGCTATTCAGGAAATAAAGGTGTCGGGTAGAGTAACCGATGAGAATAATCAACCTATTCCAGGAGCCAGTATTCTTATTAAAGGGACTCAAATAGCGACACAGACTGATCTTGATGGGAAGTATTTAATAAAAGTACCATCAAATGAGAGTGTTTTGGTTGTATCATTTATTGGTTATGGAACCAAAGAAATAAAGTTTAATAATCAGTCAGTAATCAATTTCCAACTTCTACCAGAAACCGCAAAATTAGAAGAAGTTGTTGTTGTAGGATATGGTTCAAGTAAACAAAAAGATTTAACGGGTTCTGTTTCTTCTGTAAAGTCAGAAAATTTCAATAAAGGACCACAATTGAGCGCACAGCAAGCCATTCAAGGAAAAATGGCTGGGGTTGTAATTGCTCAGAATAGTGGAAAACCAGGAGGATCAAATACAGTAATCATTCGTGGAGGAACTTCGCTAACAGGAACTAATGATCCTTTGTATGTTATTGATGGTGTGCCAATTTCTACTACAGCGGGAGTGAGTTCAGCAAATATCAGAGGAAATGGAACTGATTTTTTCGATCAGGAACCAACGAATCCTTTAATGACAATTAATCCAAATGATATTGAGTCGGTAACTGTTTTGAAAGATGCTTCTTCAACAGCTATTTATGGTTCCAGAGGAGCAAATGGTGTAATTGTTATTACCACTAAAAAAGGAAAATCAGGTAATTTAAAAGTGAGTCTTGATGTTACTGGAGGGATTTCGACAGTTTCAAAAAAATTAGATGTATTGTCTGCTGATGAATATAGAAAAGTAAATACCGATTTAGGTTTAACTTTTTCTGATTTAGGTGGAAATACCAATTGGCAAGACGAAATTTACAGAACCGCAAAAACACAGGATTATAATTTATCTTTTTCAGGAGGCTCAGACAAAACCGCATATAGAGCTTCTTTAGGATATGGTGATCAGGAAGGTGTTTTAATTGGCTCAAAATTACAAAGAGCGAATGCAAGAATTAATGTTAACCACACAGCACTTAATGATAGGCTTACATTTGACTTAAGAGTGAATTATGGACAAACATTTTCTAATAATTCACCAGTGTCCAATACTGTAGGAAGTGAAGCAGGAACGAGTATCAACTATGAGTCTTATGTTTTTAATCCTACTTATCCAATTTATGATGCTAATGGAAACTACAATCACGTTCCTCCTTATAGAATTAATCCGGTTTCTTTTTCCAATGATGTTTTAGATGAGGTTACCAATAATCGTTTCTTAGGGAATTTATCAACTACTTACAAGATTTTCAATCCTTTAAGTGTAAATGTGAATTTAGGTTATACCAACCAAGCTATCAATAGAAATTCCTATATTAAAAAATCCAATCCGCTAGGAGAAGGAATGGGAGGATATGCCAGTGTTCAAAAATTAGAAGATTACAGCAAGTTACTGGAAACTGTTTTGAGATATAATAACTCATTTGGTAAACACAGTGTAGATGCTATTGCGGGTTATTCATACCAATATTTTGTAAATGAAGGGATTCGTAATGCCGTATCAGGATTTTTATCAGATGAATTCAGATGGTATAGTTTACAGGCTGCCAGTACTAATCAGGGGGTAACTTCTTTCAAAGGAAGTAATAAATTAATTTCGATGTATGGTAGAGTGAATTATAATTTTGACGATAAAATTCTTGCTACTGCAACTATTAGAAAAGATGGTTCAAGTAGATTTGGTTCAGGAAATCAATGGGGAGTATTCCCTTCCGGATCTTTAGCCTGGAGAGTTTCTAACATGGAATTTTTTAAGTCAAAAACCATTTCTGATTTAAAAATTAGAACCAGTTATGGTGTAACAGGAAATCAGGAAATAGGGAATTTGAATTCCATTACAAGACTTGGGGCTACTTCTGCCGGATATATTGTAGGTGGACAAAGAATCACTACTGTTTTACCATTGCAATATGCTAATCCTGATTTAAAATGGGAGCAAACAGCGCAGTTTAATACGGGTATTGATTATTCGTTATTGAATGGTAGAATTCGAGGAAGTGTAGATTATTACGTTAAAAAAACTACTGATCTTTTATTGCGTATTCCAGTTCCTTCGCCTACTGCTGTTAGTACACAATTGGCAAACGTTGGAAGTGTACAGAATAAAGGTATTGAGTTAGAAATTTCTGCCGATATCATTAAAAAAGCTGATTTTACTTGGAGTACTTCTATTAACTACACTAGAAATAGAAACAAAGTATTAAGTCTTTCTAACAGCTTATACAAAGGAGATAATATTCAGGTTGCACCATTGCAAGGACAAGGTTTAACGGCTGGTATTTATGCTCAGCTTATAAAACCGGGATTGCCTGTGGGGACTTTTTACGGAAGAGAATTTAAAGGGATTGAAAATGGTGTTGAGATAATTGATCCGGAAATGAAAGTGATTGGTTCAGCACAGCCTGATTTTACATTTGGTATTACAAACTCGTTGAGCTATAAAAGATTTTCATTAGGCTTTAATTTTAGAGGATCTGTTGGGAATGATGTGTTTAATTTAACTGCTAATAACTTAGGGTATTTGAGTAATCTTCCTGGACGAAATGTGTTTAAAGAGGCTGTTACAAGTGGTGTTTTAAGAAGCCAGCCAAAACAATATTCTTCCAGATGGATTGAAGATGGTTCTTTTGTAAGATTAGACAATATTACTTTAGGCTATGATTTAGATCTTAAAAACGTTCCTTCAATCTCTAACGCAAGATTATTCATTACGGGACAGAATTTGTTGTTGTTTACTAAATATTCTGGTTTAGATCCTGAGGTTAATTCAGATGTTTCTGGAACTGGTGTAGCTCCTGTAGGAGTTGATTATTTGGCTTATCCTAAAGCTAAAACCGTAAGCGTTGGATTAAGTGTATCGTTTTAAGCATAATTTCAATTAATAATTACTATCATGAAAAAATATAAAATCACATTAATATTGTGTTCATTCATTGTATCACTTTGCTTGCCAGGGTGTACCAATTTGGATGAAGAAACTTTTGGAAGTTTGTCACCTGACACTTATTATAATAATGAAGCAGAAGCACTTTCTTCTGTTGTAGGGGTATATAAGTCCTTATCACAAGTGTGTGATATTAATGACCCTTGGCGTATAGCCGAATTTGGAACCGATGAGTTTATCGTGCCTGGAAGAGCTAGCGGTGGATGGTTTGACCAGAATAATATTGACATAATGAAACATGTTGTTACACCAACAAATGCGACATGCGGAAGAGCTTGGAAAGGTATTTTTCAAGAAATAGGTACTGCTAATGCTGTTTTAGAAAGTTTGAAAGCTTCTCCTAATAGTGCTAATTTAAAAGGTTTAATAGCCGAGACACGTGCTTTAAGAGCTTATGGGTATTTTTATGCAATGGATTTTTGGGGCAATGTGCCATTAGTTACGGTAGCACGAATTGATCCTAATAATTTGCCAGGAACTACTCCCAGAGCAGAAATATTTAAGTTTGTTGAAACAGAAATGTTAGCCGCTATAGAAGATTTACCTTCAATTACTACAGTAAATAAAACAAGTTATTATCCAAGATTTACAAAAGAAGCCATTTATGGAGCTTTGGCAACTATGTATTTAAATGCTCAGGTATATACTGGAACGCCTAAATGGACGGAAGCTATTACCATGTGTGATAAAATTATCAGTACAAATAAATATTCACTGGAGGCTGCTGTAGTTGATAATTTCAAGTCAACTAAAGAGCAAAATTCAACAGAGATTATTTCTTCTTTTTCAATTTCACCAGCACAGAATGCAGGTAATAATCAGTTCATTTTGTACGCTCAAAACGGATTGGATAAATTAAAGTACAATTTGCCTTTTACACCAGCAAATGGATATAGTACGTATCAGGAAGCTCTTGATCGATATGAAAATCAGGATGTTCGTAAATCGTTGATTGAATATGGACCACAATATTATTTAGATGGTGTTACGCCTTTAAAATATCCAAATGGAACCCAATTAAATATAATTGCAGTACAAAGTTTAATTAGTGCTGAGGATAATGAAGGTTATAAAGTACTAAAATATACTCCTATTGGAACATCCTGGTCTGGTTTTAATGGTGATAATGATTTGGTTTTAATGCGTTATGCAGACATTTTATTGATAAAAGCCGAGGCTTTATTTAGAGGAGGTGCAACAACAATAGTCGATACACCATTGAATTTAGTAAATAAAGTAAGAGGTAGAAGTAATGGTTCTGTTTTATTAAGTTTAACTTTAAAAAACATTGAAGACGAAAGAGCCAGAGAATTTATTTGGGAAGGTCATCGTAGAAGAGATATGATCCGTTTTGGTACTTATTTTACCGGAACATGGGCATTCAAAACAACACAAACAGCTACTTTTAGAGGGATATATCCAATACCTTCTGAACAGATGACTGCAAACCCTAAATTAGAACAGAATCCAGGTTATCCAGTAAATTAAAAAATAAATTTGGTTAATAAATAGTTGGTTAAACCCATGTGTTCCTAGATTTTTCTAAAATGCATGGGTTTTTTTTCTTAATTTTTTTAGAATCAATATGAGTATTATGTCTTTTACCAATGTGTCGATTAAATTTGCTTTATTTTTTGTTTCAATACTATCTCTTGGCAATAGTTATAGTCAATCCTATAAAGGAGTAACTGGAGTCAGAGATACTTCTTATTCTACTAAAAGTGCTTTTAAATATGATGTAAAAACACATCCGTCTATTACGATTGTTCCGGAATTTCATTTTAATTCAGTTAAAGAAAAACGTAATATTACTTATTGCGAAATGGGGAAACGGAAATTGAATTTGGATGCTTTTTATAATATTGAAAAAACAAATTCGAAACGAACGGCAATCATCATTATTCACGGTGGCGGTTGGCGTACCGGAAGTAGGGCTCAACATTATCCTTTGGCGCAAAAGTTAGCCAGTTTGGGTTATGTGTGTTTTACACCAGAATACCGTCTTTCTACCGAAGCACTTTTTCCGGCAGCTATTTCTGATTTAAAAGCAGTGGTTCGTTGGGTTCGGGAAAATGCAGTAGCTTATAATTTTGATGCCAATAAAATTGCTGTTTTAGGTTTTTCCGCTGGAGGCGAAATGGCTTCTTTTGTGGGAACAACAGGAAATATGCCTTTATTTGAAGGAACTTCTTGTAATTTAGAGGCAAAATCGAATGCCAATGCTGTAGTGGATATTGATGGAACCTTATCTTTTGTACATCCAGATGGTCGCGAAGGAGATGATAGCAAAGGAATTTCGGCAGGAACCTATTGGTTTGGTTATTCAAAAGCAGAAAATCCAAAGTTGTGGGAAGTCGCATCGCCGTTGAGTTATGTAAGTGCTCAAACGCCGCCAACACTTTTTATCAATAGTGCTGCGCCTTGGATGCATGCGGGTCGGGAAGATTATATCAAGGTTTTGGATAAAAACGGAATCTATTCTGAAGTTAAAGAATTCGAAGGAGCACCGCATTCATTTTGTTTGTATGAGCCTTGGTTTAGTCCAACAATTCAATATATAGACCACTTTTTAATTAAAGTATTTAATAAATAAAATTTCAATATGAAGCAGTTTTTTCAAAATGTATTTTGCATTGTTCTTTTTGTTTCTTTTTATGTAAAAGCACAGCAAACGGCTATTAAGATTCCAAAAGATACTTCTTTTACGGTAAAAAATGAATACAAGAAATACCTGAAAAATTTTCCTCAGATAAAACCCGCTAAAGATTCTTTGCCTCAAAATGTAAATGAAAGTCGGAACTTGGTTTATACCACACTAAAAAATACTCCTTTTGGAGACAGAGATTTGCATCTTGATGTTTTTTCGCCAAAGAAAAAAGGAAAATATCCTGCTTTAATTATGGTTCATGGCGGAGGATGGAGAGCGGGAGATAAAGCATTACAAGTGCCAATGGCTCAAAAATTAGCAGCCAAAGGAATTGTAACCGTTTGTGTGGAATACCAATTGTTGCAGGAAGCCAAATATCCGGCAGCGGTTTTTAATATAAAATCGGCAGTACGATGGATGCGTGCCAATGCGGATAAATATGGAATTGATCCTAACAAAATAGCGATTTCAGGTTGTTCGGCAGGAGGACAATTGGCTTTATTAGTCGGCCTGACAAACGGAGTGGAAGCAAAGGAAGGGAATCAGGGAAATTTAGGTTTCTCAAGTAATATTCAAGCTATCGTAGATTTGGACGGAGTGGTCGATTTTATGGCGCCTTTGTCTCTTAATTTGAATCGAAAATCAGATTCGCCAGATGTACAATGGTTAGGAGGCACTTTTTATGAAAAGCCGGAAATTTGGAAAGATGCTTCTCCCATCTTTTGGGCTAATGAAAAATCTTGTCCGATTTTGTTTGTCAATAGCGGTTTTCCAAGATTTCACGCTGGTCAGGATGAGTTAGTCGGGATGATGAAAGATTGGGGAATATATACCGAAGTTCATAAACATGACATTCAACTCCATACTTTTTGGTTGTTTAATCCCTGGGTAGATCCAACCGTGAATTATATCAATGATTTTTTAATTAAAGTTTTTAATAAATAAATGAAAAGGAAATTTATAATCCCAGCAATTTGTGCGATAGCCGGTTTAACGATTATGGCTTTTAGCATGAAAAAATCGAATACGACAACTGTTTACTTAATTGGCGATTCCACTATGGCTAATTATGCTAATAATTATGAGCCAGGCAAAGATTATATGAAAACCAGATATCCGGTTACAGGTTGGGGGCAGGTTTTTCAGCAATATTTAGTGAAAGATAGTTTGCAAAAAGTGAATAAATTAATTAAAACAGATAATGCTTTTGTAGATGATCGTGCCAGAGGCGGTCGCAGTACAAGAACGTTTTTTCAGGAAGGAAGATGGCGTGCGGTGTTTGAGAAACTTAAGAAAGATGATTTGGTTCTGATGCAATTTGGACACAATGATGCAGCTGAAACTATGACCGAAAGATATGTTACAATAGAAGGATATAAAGAATTTTTGAGATTGTTTGTCAGCCAATCCAGATCAAAAGGAGCTGTTCCAATTATTTTAACACCAGTGGCAAGAAATTATCCCTGGAAAGATGGAAAATTACAAAATGTTCACGGATTGTACGATCAAGCAGCAAAGGATGTCGCGCAAGAGTTGAACGTGAAATGCATCGATTTGAATAAAAAATCAATCGACTTTTTTACTAAAAAAGGAGAGACTTTTTCGGCTGAAAATTATTTTATGAATTTCCCTGCAGGCAAATATGAAGCTTATCCAGACGGACAAAAAGACAATACCCATTTTCAAACTAAAGGAGCAATAGAGGTAGCCCGACTTGTTTTTGAAGGAATGAAAGAACTTAATGCAACTATTAAAAATTAAACCTTATTATTTTCATGAAAAACTTAATCAGACTAAAATACATTTTGTTTTTTCTATTGGTTACCCAATTCTTTTTGGCACAAACATCCAATCCTGAAAAATACAAATACCAATTTACTGTTGCTAAAGATGGCAGCGGCGATTATAAATACATTCAGGATGCCATAGATGCCATGCGAAAGTTTCCTTTGGCACCGATTACTTTGTACATTAAAAATGGAGTTTACAACGAAAAGATAGAATTGTCGGCCAATAATACCGATGTGGCTTTTATAGGCGAAAGTGTAGAGAAGACTATTATAACGTATAATGATTATTCCGGTAGAGGCAAAATGGGGACTTTTGATTCTTACACAGCTAAAATATCGGGAAACCGATTCAGGGCAGAGAATATTACGTTTGAAAATTCGGCGGGTCGGGTAGGACAGGCAGTTGCGTTGTATGTTGATGCTGATAAAGCGGTTTTTAAAAATTGTAGATTTTTAGGAAACCAGGATACCATCTATCATGGCGGCGAATATTCAAGACAATTTTTTGTAGATTGTTACATTGAGGGAACTACTGATTTTATATTTGGACCAGCAACAGCGGTCTTTAAAAACTGTACCCTTTTTTGCAAAGCCAATTCTTATATAACCGCTCCAAATACGCCAAAAGATAAAGAATTTGGTTTTGTTTTTATAGATTGCAAAGTGATTGTGAATGAAGAAGTAGACAAGCTTTACCTTGGCCGACCTTGGAGAGCATGGGCAAAATCAGTATTTATAAAATGCGAATTGCCTAAACAAATCGCTCCGCAAGCATGGGACAATTGGGGTAATACTGATAATGAAAAAACCGCTTTTTTTGCAGAATATGAATGTACAGGTGAAGGTTTTAAACCAAAAGAAAGAGCATCATGGACGCATCAATTAACAAAATCAGAAGCCGAAAGATATACGCTTAAGAATATTTTAGGCAGCAATTCAAAATCTTCTGAAAAAGAATGGTATGAATTGTAAATTGTAAATTTTATATTTTAAAACTACAAAAGCTTCAGAGAAATCTGGAGCTTTTTTTAGGATTTAGGATTTTTGAATTTAGTGCATAAAGAAAGTTTCGTAGAATTCTGAAGCTTTTCTAGTGACGGGAAGCATTGAAATGTCTAACCCGTTTTTCTATTCATACTTACTCAAATCTAGATTAAGAATAGTACCTACTCTGCTAAACTCTTCATTAATCTTTGCATTCAGGATTAGTTGTTCATTTTTTATTGGATGATTAAAAATTAACTGATGTGCATGAAGCATCATTCCTTTTAGCTCATAATTCTCCAGCCATAATTTATTTTGTTTGTTACAACCATGTGGACGACTTCCTAAAATGGGATGAAAAATATGCTTGAAATGTTTTCGTAATTGATGCATGCGTCCAGTTTCGGGAATCGCTTCTACCAAACAATATCGTGACGTAGGTTTATTATTAAATTCTAACTCCACTTCGGCATTTTGCAAACGATGAAAGTAGGTTATTGCATTTTGTTGAATGTTATCATCATTGGTTAAATCATAATCAATCGTTAGTTCTTCGGGTGACCAGCCACGTAAAATTGCTAAATATTTTTTTTCGACTTCGCGTGTGGCAAAACGATCATTCATAATTTTTAAAATCTCTTTACTCAACGCAAATAACAAGACACCAGATGTTTTTCGATCTAACCGATGAATAGGATAAACGTGTTGCCCTATTTGATTTCTCAATTCTTGAATAGCATACACTTTGGCATCGCGCGCATAAAATGATTTGTGAACCAATAATCCACTTGGTTTATTAATTGCTATAATATATTCGTCTTGGTAAAGAATTTCTAACATTTGGCAAAAGTAAAAGAGATTTCGATTAAAATCATTTTAAAACAAAAAAGCTTCAGATTTCTCTGAAGCTTGTCTTAGTAGCCCCAACCGAACAAATGTCGAACCATTTTATAGAAGATTTGGAGCGTTTAGTCGGGATAGAAGTTTATTAAATTAAACTAAAATTATTTTTTAATTTTTTTTATGTCATATT
>JBDLTG010000117.1:0-20022 GCA_039805885.1 Bacteroidota bacterium | reverse complement strand
TTTTTTAAGAAGCTTCTAGTAATTTGATTGAGTTAGCTTCTAATTTACACGAAGCTGTAAATCTTACTTTGAAAGAGAGAGAAGTTCTTTTTCATAAAATTGATGAATTAGAGCAAAGGGGAGAAGACATTACACGTCAGACGAACTTGGAATTGAGTAGAAACTTTATTACTCCGTTTGATAGAGAAGACATCCACTCTTTGGTTACTTCTATTGATAATGTTGCCGATCGTTTGCATGGTGCTTCAAGTATTATGCGTTTGTATCAAGTGGATAAGATTACTAAATCAATTCGAAAATTGACAGAAATTAATCTTGAAGCTTGTCAAAATATCGATGTTGCGGTAAAAGAATTGAGAGATTTTAAAAATGCACATAAAATCAAAGCGGCTTGTGCTAAAATTTCTAAGTTAGAAAATAAATCTGATAATGTTTATAACAAAGCGGTTTTTGAAATTTTCGAAAACGAAACAGACGCTAAGAACATCATTAAATACAAAGAAGTATTATCTGTTCTAGAATCGGCTACAGACAAATGTAAGAGTGTAGCTAGTGTTTTAGAATCTATTTCGGTTAAACATTCTTAATTTAATTTATTCTTTTGAAGTAATTAACGTATGACTTTACTTATCACAATTATAGTTTTAGCACTTATTTTTGATTACATAAATGGTTTTCATGATGCTGCTAATGCTATTGCAACAGTAGTTGCTACAAAAGTATTGACTCCTTTTCAGGCAGTTCTTTGGGCTGCTTTTTTTAATTTTTTAGCCTATTGGGTTTTTGGTTTTGGAGTAGCTGATACAGTAGCAAAAACAGCGCACACCATGGAGATTAATCTGGTTGTGATTCTGGCTGGTGTTATTGCTGCCATTTGTTGGAATTTATTGACCTGGTGGTTAGGAATTCCTTCGAGTTCTTCCCATACTTTAATTGGAGGTTTTGCAGGAGCAGCAGTTGCTCACGCTATAGCGGTACATGGTTTTTCAGCTTATATAGGCGAAGATGGTGCTACACATTACTGGTACGAAATCGTAAGCTGGTACAAGGCAGGAAAAGACGGTGGAATGCCTTCAGGGGTTATTATCATCATTGCTTTTATTGTTTTGGCACCATTATTAGGAGCGTTTGCTTCTTATTTAATATCGATTTGGTTGTTAAATGCTTCTCGTAAAGTTATTGGTCCTAAAATATTTACAGTAGCGTTAATGATTGCAACTATTTGGTTTGTTAGTGCTCAGATGGTTTCATTTGATGCTATTGAAAAACCTCGTTTTGAATCTCATTTTTGGAGTGTAATTTTTGATTCCCATAATATTAAATGGTTTTTAGTTGCCTTTATTATATTAACTGTTAGTTTGTTTTGTTTGATATTCAGTAGTTTGAATCTTCATCAGGCTGAGGGGGCATTAAAGAAAATGCAATTGTTATCATCTGCGGCTTTTAGTTTAGGGCACGGTGGAAATGATTCACAAAAGGTTATGGGTATTATTGCTGCGGCTGTAGCAGTATATATCAATACAAATCCAGGTGTTCACATGGATTCTTGGTTAGATGTTGTTTTACCTAATGAAGATTTAGGGGTGAAAGGAGTAATGCCGGGCTGGATTCCGCTTGCTTGTTATACCGCTATTGCAGCTGGTACTTTAAGTGGTGGTTGGAAAATTGTAAAAACAATGGGCTCTAAAATTACCAAAGTAACTTCTTTTGAAGGAGTAGCGGCTGAAACAGCGGGAGCTTTGACCTTGTATTTTACAGAGCATTTAAAAATTCCGGTATCGACGACTCATACAATTACCGGTTCTATTATTGGGGTTGGATTGACAAAAAGAGTTTCTGCAGTACGATGGGGAGTGACGGTTAGCTTGATTTGGGCTTGGGTTTTAACCATACCAATTTCGGCACTTTTAGCAGCCATTTGCTATTATATATTAAGTCTTTTCTTGTAAAAAAATATTTTATAAAGTATGAAAGCCATCTGACACGTCGGATGGCTTTTGTGTTTTCTGCCTTTAAAGTTGGTTTTATGTTGTATTTGTTATTGAGTATTATATGTAGTGTTTCGGTAGGAGTGATTTTTAAAATAGCTCGTAAATGGTCTACCAATGCAAAGCAAATAGTGTTATTTAATTACTTTTTTGCACTTTTACTTTGCTATGTAACTTTCTCTCCAGATGTACAAACAATCACTGCTGAAGCTCCAATTCCGCTGTTTATAAGTTTAGGAATTTTGTTGCCGGTTGTTTTTCTGTTTTTAATAGCGTCTATTAGAAATATCGGAATTGTAAAAACCGATGCAGCTCAGCGATTATCCTTGTTTGTGTCTGTTGTGGCGGCTTGGTTGCTTTTTAAGGAAGTCTTTTCGATTGCTAAATTAATCGGAATTACAGTTGGTTTTCTGGCTTTGTTTTGTGTCTTGAATAAAACTGCTGATAACACAAAAACGGATTTGAAATATCCTGTTTTGGTGTTTTTGGGTTTTGGTATAATTGATGTTTTATTCAAAAAAGTAGCTGCTTTTACTGTAATTCCTTATACGACTTCTTTGTTTGTGATTTTTAGTATTGCTTTCTTTTGTATGATTTGTGCGGTGTTGTACGAAATGATAGTGAAAAAGAAACCTTTCGAACTTAATAATCTGTTTTTTGGTTTCTTGGTGGGTTGTTTTAACTTCGGAAATATTTTGTTTTATTTGAAAGCACATCAAGCTTTCTCGACAAATCCATCCACTGTTTTTGCGGGAATGAATATGGGGGTTATCTTGCTGGGAAGTATAGTTGGGATCCTTGTTTTTAAAGAAAAATTGTCAAAACTAAACTATTTAGGGCTTATTTTAGCCCTGTTTTCAATAGTGTTTATAGTGGTTCGACTTAGATTTTTATTGTTTCTATTTTGAAATTTTTTTCGATAGCCTTAATCATTTCTCCAGCGATATCTTTGTTAGTTGCTGTTTCGATTCCTTCAAGACCAGGAGAAGAGTTTACTTCGAGTAATAGAGGGCCTTTTGAAGAACGAATAATATCTACACCAGCTACTTTTAAATCCATTGCTTTAGCGGCCTTAATAGCGATTCTTTTTTCATCAGCTGTTGCTTTTATGACTGATGCTGTTCCGCCAAGATGAATGTTAGCTCTAAATTCTCCGGGCATGGCTTCGCGCTGAATGGTGGCTACCACTTTTCCATCTACCACAAACAGACGTAAGTCTTTTCCATTGGCTTCTTTGATGAATTCCTGAACTAGGATGTTAGCATTTAAACTTTTGAAAGCGTTAATAACACTTTCAGCTGCTTTTTTGGTTTCGGCTAATACCACTCCTTTTCCTTGAGTTCCTTCGAGCAATTTTATGATTAGTGGTGAACCGCCAACCATTTTTATTAAATCGTCAGTGTCTAAAGGAGAATTAGCAAAACCAGTTGTCGGAATATCAATTCCGCTATTCAAAAGTAATTGTAGTGAATATAATTTATCTCGTGATTGTGTTATAGCTGTAGCAGAATTTAAGCAGAACACTTTTAAAGCTTCAAATTGTCGTGTTAAAGCACAGCCGTAAAAGGTGATACTTGGTCGGATTCTAGGAATAATGGCGTCAAATTGATTTAGTATTTTTCCACCGCGATAATGAATCTCAGGGGTTTTAGCATCTAGTTTGATGTAGCATTCTTTGATGTTTAAGAAATGCATTTCATGACCGCGCATTTCGCCTGCTTCCATGATTCTTTTGTTGCTGTACAATTCAGGATTACTGGCTAGTAAACCAATGCGCAAACCGCTAGGTGCTTTTTCTGAATTTTTATAAATTTCTTTTAAGCTGTCTGAAGTGGGTTGACCCAATAAAAATCGTTGCTCCGGATCAACTAGGATTCTTCCGCTCATGGCTTCACGACCTAAAAGCATACGGAAACCCATAGTGTCTCTATTAGTCAAGGTCATTTCTATTGACCAAATGGTGTCGCCAATTTTTAGATTAGTTTGAATTACATAGCGTTGTTCTCTAAATCCGCTAGAGCTTTTTACGATTCTTTTGTCTACTAAAGGAGCTTCGCAATGAATAATTGTCTTAGAGTTGTTTTGGATAGGATTGATATCAAATTTAACCCAATTCGATTCGTTTTTGATAAAGGGTGCAATGTTAATAGCGTGTAGGGCAGAAGTTTTTGCTCCCGAATCTACTCTGGCTTTTATTGTTGGAATTCCTAATTCAGGGAAAGAACACCACTCTTCGCTACCTACGACAACTTTATTCATTGTGATTTTTTATTGAAATTTAGACTGTTTTGTTAAAACGCCAAATGTAGTTATTTGTTCTGAAAATAAACGCCAATTGTGTTAAAAGAATAAACCCGTTAGGTTATGAAAACGTAACGGGTTTATGTTGTATTGTGAAGGACTTGGGATTATAAATTAGTAGCCTCTCCGGTTTTTTGAATTTTCACAGTTAGTTCTTGAGAACCATCTTCGATATCCATAAAGATTTCGTCGCCAGCAGTAATTTTTGAAGTAATAATTTCTTCGGCAAGTGTATCTTCAACATATTTTTGAATCGCTCTTTTTAAAGGTCTTGCGCCAAATTGTTTGTCGAAACCTTTTTCAGCGATAAATGCTTTAGCTTTGTCTGAGAGGTTCAATGTGTATCCTAATTCAGCTATTCTGGCATATAATTTTTTCAATTCGATTTCGATAATCAAATCAATATCATGTTTTTCTAAAGCATTAAATACAATTACATCGTCAATTCTGTTTAAGAATTCAGGTGCAAATGTTTTCTTTAAGGCGTTTTCAATAATACTTTTCGAATTGTCATCTGCCTGAGCTACTTTGGCAGCAGTTCCAAAACCTACTCCTTGACCAAAATCTTTTAATTGTCTTGCTCCAACATTTGAAGTCATGATAATAATAGTGTTTTTGAAATCAATTTTTCGACCTAAACTATCTGTTAAGTATCCATCATCTAAAACTTGTAACAACATGTTGAAAACATCCGGATGTGCTTTTTCGATTTCGTCTAAAAGAACAACACAATACGGTTTTCTTCTTACTTTTTCAGTCAATTGTCCGCCTTCTTCGTAACCTACGTATCCCGGAGGAGCACCAATTAAACGGGAAATAGCAAATTTCTCCATGTATTCACTCATGTCAATTCGTACCAAAGCATCTTCAGAATCGAATAATTCTTTGGCTAAAACTTTAGCTAATTGCGTTTTTCCAACTCCTGTTTGTCCTAAGAAAATAAACGAACCAATAGGACGATTTGGATCTTTCAATCCGGCGCGATTTCTTTGAATAGAACGGGCAATTTTAATTACAGCTTCACTTTGACCAATAACTTTACTTTCGATAAGTTGTGGTAATTTAGCTAATTTGTTGCTTTCTGTTTGTGCAATACGATTCACAGGAATTCCTGTCATCATAGAAACTACATCGGCTACGTTGTCCTCAGTTACTTGGATTCGGTTGCTTTTGGCATCTTCTTCCCATTGTTCCTGAGCGATTGCTAAATCTTTTTCAATGCGTTTTTCATCATCGCGAAGTTTAGCAGCTTCTTCATATTTTTGTTTTTTAACTACTGCATTTTTTAATTCTCTAATTTCTTCCAATTGACGTTCAAGGTCAAGGATTTTTTTAGGAACTTCAATGTTGGTAATGTGAACACGAGAACCTGCCTCGTCTAATGCATCGATAGCTTTGTCTGGCAAGAAACGTTCCGACATATATCGGTTTGTTAATTTTACACAGGCCTCAATTGCTTCAGGTGTATAGGTAACATTATGGTGATCTTCGTATTTGTTTTTAACATTGTTCAAAATGGTAATTGTTTCTTCTACCGAAGTAGGTTCAACAATAATTTTTTGAAAACGTCTTTCTAAAGCACCATCTTTTTCAATGTACTGTCTGTACTCATCAAGAGTTGTTGCGCCAATACATTGTATTTCGCCTCTGGCTAAAGCAGGTTTGAACATATTAGATGCGTCTAGCGAACCTGTAGCGCCACCAGCTCCTACGATAGTGTGAATTTCGTCAATAAAAAGAATAATGTCGTCATTTTTTTCTAATTCGTTCATTACGGCTTTCATGCGTTCTTCAAACTGACCGCGGTATTTGGTACCGGCAACTAAGCTTGCTAAATCTAAAGTAACAACTCGTTTGTTGAATAAAATTCGAGATACTTTCTTTTGGATAATACGCAAAGCTAATCCTTCGGCAATAGCTGATTTTCCAACTCCCGGTTCACCAATCAATAAAGGGTTGTTTTTTTTACGACGGCTTAGGATTTGGCAAACGCGTTCAATTTCTTTCTCGCGTCCTACAACAGGATCCAGTTTTCCTTCTTCAGCCATTTCAGTTAAATCTCTACCAAAGTTGTCTAAAACAGGCGTTTTAGATTTCTTGTTAGACTTGTTGGCTGGATTATTGAAATTACCTTCTTTTAAACTGTCATCTTGTCCTAAATCGTCATTGTAAGAGTCTGTAGCTCTTGGTAAATTTTCTAAGAATTCTTCTTCGCTTGGTGTCATATTTAAATATTGTTCTTTAGCTACATCATAATCTATTTTAAGTTTATTTAATAGCTTGGTTGTGGGATCGTTTTCGTTTCTTAATATGCATAGTAATAAATGAGCCGTACTAACTGAGGGACTCTGAAAAACTTTGGCTTCTAGAAAAGTTGTCTTCAATGCACGCTCCGCCTGACGAGTCAAATGCAGGTTTTTCTTTTCTAAATTACTATCTATTCCTGGGATAGCAGGGCTTAGGATTTCTACCTTTCTGCGTAAATGATCTAAATCAATAGATAAACTGTTTAATATCTGTATTGCTTTACCATTACCATCTCTAAGGATACCAAGCATCAAGTGTTCTGTCCCAATGAAGTCATGACCCAGTCGTAAAGCCTCTTCTTTACTGTAGGTAATAACGTCTTTTACTCTTGGTGAAAAATTATCATCCATAATATTTATTTCTAGTATGTGTAAATTTAGTGAATTACTAATTGAAAAACAAAAACCGTACCTAAGTACTTATGTCAGCTAATAGACAAAAAAAAAGGCAGAAAAGCTCGAATTTGTTTTTAATTTATTAAACAAAAGCCAATGTTAAGTTGTTAATAAATCATTGAAATTAGTGTATTGAAAAGCTTTTAAAAATTTCAGAAATCCGTATATTGGCACGTTTTGAAATGAATATAATTATTTAATATAACAACTTATGTCTGAAGGAGAAAAGTTAATTCCTATTAACATAGAAGATGAAATGAAATCAGCTTACATTGATTATTCAATGTCGGTAATTGTATCAAGAGCACTTCCAGATGTTAGAGATGGTTTGAAACCAGTACATCGAAGAGTACTTTATGGAATGTATGATTTGGGAGTAACTTCAAGATCTGCTCATAAAAAATCCGCAAGAATTGTCGGGGAAGTTTTAGGAAAGTACCATCCACACGGAGATACTTCGGTCTACGACGCTATGGTGCGTATGGCACAAGAGTGGAGTATGCGTTATTTATTAGTTGACGGTCAAGGTAACTTTGGTTCTGTAGATGGCGATAGCCCTGCAGCAATGCGTTATACTGAGGCTAGAATGCGTAAGATTTCAGAAGAAATAATGGCTGATATCGAAAAAGAAACAGTTGATTTTCAATTGAACTTTGATGATACTTTGTATGAGCCAAAAGTAATGCCTACAAGAGTTCCTACCTTATTAATTAATGGAGCTACTGGTATTGCAGTAGGTATGGCAACTAATATGCCGCCACATAACCTTACAGAAGTTATTAACGGTACATTAGCTTACCTTGATAATAATGATATTGAAATTGACGAATTAATGAACCATATCAAAGCTCCGGATTTTCCAACTGGAGGGATAATATATGGTTATGAAGGAGTTCGTGAAGCATTTAAAACCGGTAGAGGGCGTATTGTAATGCGTGCCAAAGTTGGTTTTGAAGAAGTTGACGGAAGAGAATCTATTATTGTTACTGAGATACCTTATCAAGTCAATAAAGCTGATATGATTAAACGTACAGCTGACTTGGTTAACGAAAAGAAAATTGAAGGAATTGCTAATATTCGTGATGAATCAGATAGAAATGGTATGCGTATCGTTTATATCCTGAAACGTGATGCTACTCCAAATGTAGTTTTGAATACCTTATATAAATTCACTCAATTACAATCTTCTTTTAGTGTAAATAATATTGCATTAGTAAAAGGGCGCCCACAAATGTTGAATCTAAAAGATATGATTCATTATTTTATTGAGCACCGTCATGATGTAGTGGTTAGAAGAACGCAGTTTGAATTGCGTAAAGCTGAAGAAAGAGCGCATATTTTAGAAGGTTTAATTATTGCTTCGGATAATATTGACGAAGTAATTGCGTTAATCAGAGGTTCTAAAAATACGGAGGAAGCTCGCGAGAAATTAATCGAAAGATTTAAATTATCTGATATTCAGGCTCGTGCTATTGTTGAGATGCGTTTGCGTCAGTTAACAGGTTTGGAACAAGATAAGTTAAGAGCGGAATATGATGAATTGATGAAGTTAATTGAGCATTTGAAAGCTTTATTAGCTGATGTAAACTTGAGAACGAATTTAATTAAAGAAGAGTTAGAAGAAATTCGTGAGAAATACGGAGATGAGCGTCGTTCTCAAATTGAATATTCAGGTGGAGATGTAAGTATTGAAGATTTAATTGCCGATGAAAATGTGGTAATCACAATTTCGCATGCAGGTTATATCAAACGTACCAATCTTACTGAATACAAAACTCAAAATAGAGGTGGAGTTGGTCAAAAAAGTGCAGGAACAAGAGATCAGGATTTCTTAGAGCATATGTTTGTGGCAACAAATCACCAATATATGATGTTCTTTACCCAAAAAGGAAAATGTTTCTGGATGCGTGTTTATGAAATACCAGAAGGAAGTAAAACTGCTAAAGGTAGAGCGATTCAGAATTTGATCAATATCGAAAGTGATGATAAGGTAAAAGCATTTATCTGTACTCAGGATTTAAAAGATCAGGATTACATCAAAACGCATAACCTGGTTATGGTAACTAAGCAAGGTCAGGTTAAGAAAACGTCTTTAGAGAAATATTCTAAACCTCGTGTAAACGGTGTTGCTGCTATTACTATTAAAGAAGGCGATGAGTTATTAGGTGCTGAATTGACTAATGGTGAAAGCCAAATTATCTTGGCTGTTAAGTCTGGTAAGTTAGTTCGTTTTGAAGAAACTAAGACTCGTCCAATGGGAAGAACTGCATCGGGAGTACGCGGAATTACATTAAAAGATGATACCGATGAAGTAATTGGTATGGTTACTGTAGATAAAAATGATATTAACGATTCGCAAATTTTAGTTGTAACTGAAAACGGATACGGAAAACGTACCAAATTAGTTGACGAAGATGGTGAAGATGTTTATAGAATCACGAATCGTGGTGGAAAGGGTGTTAAAACACTTAATATCACTGAGAAAACAGGAAACTTAATTTCGATAAGTGCTGTTACTGATGCTGATGATTTAATGATTATCAATAAATCAGGATTAACAATCAGAATGGCTATTGAGGATTTACGTGTAATGGGACGTGCTACTCAAGGAGTTCGATTGATTAATCTAAAAGGAAAAGATTCTATTGCTGCTGTTACAAAAGTAATGAAGGATGATGTTGCAGAAGTTATTGTTGATGAAGATGGTAATGTAATAGAAACTGTAGCAATCGAAAGAGTAAAACCGGATTTAGAAGTTCTTGAAGATGATGGAGCAGTAGAAGAGGATGATGATGACGATGATTCAGGCGAAGAAGAATTAGCTGATGACGATGATTCTGAGGATGACGAAGAATAAACTACAATCAAAATAACTATTAAAAAATAATTTTATGAAAGGTAAATATGTAATGTTGGCATCAGCTTTATTGCTGTCGGTAGCTATTTTTGCTCAGAAAAATGAATTAAAAGCTGCTGATAAAGCAGTGAAAAAGGGCGATATGGCCGAAGTGTTGACAATTTTAAAAGGAGCAGAGTTGGTAATGGCTAGTGCTTCGGCTGAAGAAAAAGCACAGTATTTCTTTTTAAAAGGAAATGCTCATATGGATTTAGTTAATAAAAAAATTGACACCGATGCAAATATGGCTTTGGCTGCAGAGGCGTATAAAAGTTTGATTGCTACTGAAAAAGAATCAGGGAAATTGAAGTATTCTGCACAAGCAGCGACTTCTATCACTATGATTAAAAATTTATTAATCAATAGTGGTGTTGAAGCTACTAAGGTTAATAATAATTTAGACGGAGCTAAAAAATTATACGAAGCTTATCAATTGGATAAAAAAGACACTATTAACTTGTATTACGCAGCTTCTACTTATGTTAGTGCTAAGGATTATGATAAGGCAATGGAGTTGTATAATGAGTTGAAACGTTTGAATTATTCAGGAAAAGCGACTGAGTATTTAGCTACAAGTAAAGTAAATAGTCAAGAGGTAGGATTTGCTTCTGCTGCTGAAAGAGATAAGGCGGTAAAAATTGGAACTCATGAAAAACCAAGAACAGAAGAGATTCCTTCTAAAAGAGGTGAGATTTATAAGAACATGGCTTTAATTTTAGTGGATAAAGGGCAAATTGCTGAAGCTAAAAAAGCTGTTGCTGATGCTAGAAAAGCAAATCCAGATGATTCTTCATTGATGTTAACTGAGGCTAATTTGTATTTGCAAACTAAAGATTTTGATAGATACAAACAGATTATTACTGAAGTATTGACAAAAAATCCTAATGATGCTGGATTGGTTTATAATTTAGGTGTTATTTCTGCTAATGCAAATGATAATGCTGAGGCTGAGAAATATTATAAAAGAGCAGTTGAAATCAAACCTGATTATACAAATGCTTACATCAATTTAGCAGTTTTGAAATTGCAAAACGAGAAAGTGCTGATTGAAGAAATGAACAAATTAGGTACTTCTGATAAAGATATGAAACGCTATGATATCTTGAAAAAGAAAAGAGAGGAATTGTTTAGAAGTACTTTGCCTTACTTGAAAAAAGCTTATGAGTTAGATCCTGAGAATATGGATGTTGCTAAAACGCTTTCAGGAGTTTATGGTGCGTTAGAAATGACTGCAGAGAAAAATGCTTTAAAAGCTAAAATGAAAAAATAAGCTTTAATAAAATACTAAAAAAATCCTCTTTAAATATTTTAAAGAGGATTTTTTTTTAGATAATTTTTTTGATGACTCTAAGTTTGTGAGTATGTTTATTAGTCTCGGCATTGAAAATACCTAAATGATCAATCCGGTCGATTCTGACTTTGCCACTGGCATGAATGATGTAGTTGTTTTCCATGATAATGCCTACATGGATGATGTTGCCTTCTTCGTTGTCAAAAAAAGCTAAATCTCCAGGTTCACTTTCTTCAATAAAACTTAAAGCTTCTCCTTGTGTTGCTTGTTGTGAAGCGTCTCTTAAAAGCCTGTAGCCGTTAAGCTTGTAAACCATTTGTGTAAAACCGGAACAATCAATTCCAAAAGGTGTTTTTCCGCCCCATAAATAAGGAGCGTTTAAGTATAGGTAAGAGGTATTGATGATATTTTTTTTGTCTTTAATCCCATTTACTTTTGTGCCTTCAAACTCATAATTCTGAGTGTTGATTTCGTTATTGTTCAGGAATGACAAAGAAGCTCCTAAAGGGATAGGAATTAATGTATTCGAAGTTCCTGTAATGTATTCGATTAAATCGGAATTTAATATCAGGGTTTCTTTTGATAATTGCTCGTAATTTGATTTGGAGATTTCTTGGTATTGTTTAGAATCTACCCAACCTTCATAGTCGTCATATTGTAATTTAATACGAGACCATTGTTTGTGTTTTTCTAATATTTTAAAATGTTCGCCAAATAAGACTTGAGAAACAATTTCACTTTTGTCACTAGGTTCAAACCGAAGTGGGATAATAGCTAAATTACAGATTCCAAACATTAATTATATTTTTTTTAGATTCTTTCAATAACAATTGCTGAAGCGCCGCCACCTCCGTTGCATATTGCAGCAGCTCCTATTTTTGCATTATTCTGTTCTAAAACATTTAGTAAGCTTACAATGATTCGAGCGCCAGAACAGCCTAGCGGATGACCTAAGGCAACAGCTCCGCCATTAATATTGACTTTTTTACTGTCTAAACCAAGGATTTTAATATTGGCTAAGCTAACAACTGAAAAAGCTTCATTGAATTCGAAAAAATCGACATCGTTGATTGTGATACCTGCTTTGTCTAGTGCCTTAGGTAAGGCCTTAGCAGGGCTTGTAGTGAACCATTTTGGTTCTTGTGCAGCATCGGCATAGCTTTTAATGTAAGCCAATGGTTTGAGCTTTAATTGGGCTGCTTTTTCTTCGCTCATTAATACTAGAGCAGCAGCTCCATCATTTATAGTGGAAGCATTCGCTGCGGTTACAGTACCGTCTTTTGAAAAAACAGGATTTAAAGTGGGTATTTTGTCTAATTTGACATTGGTAAATTCTTCATCTTTTGCAATAACAATTGGCTCACCGCGTCTTTGTGGTACTTCAACAGGAACTACTTCATTATTAAATTTACCCAATTCCCAGGCTTCAGCAGAACGTCTGTAAGATTCGATAGCATAGTTGTCTTGCTCTTCTCTACTAATCTTGTATTCCGCTGCACAGAGGTCTGCATATACTCCCATGGCTTGGTTGTCGTAAGCATCGGTTAGTCCGTCTTTTTGCATTCCGTCAACAAGAGCGGTTGGGCCAAATTTAGTTCCGTTTCTTAAATGGGTATAATGTGGAATTAAGCTCATGTTTTCCATTCCGCCAGCCACGATAATTTCGGCATCGCCAGCTTGAATAGCCTGAGCGGCCATCATAACTGATTTCATTCCTGAAGCACAAACTTTATTTATAGTAGTACAAGGAACTGTAGTGTTTAATCCAGCGTAAATTGCGGCCTGACGAGCGGGTGCTTGTCCAACACCGGCTTGGATAACATTACCCATAAGTACTTCGTCAACCAGAGTAGGATCTAGATTAATTTTATCTAAAGCTCCTTTTATTGCTATAGCGCCAAGTTTAGGGGCTGGAATATCTGATAATGCTCCCATAAAACTTCCGATAGGTGTTCTAACGGCTGAAACGATAACAACTCTTTTGCCCATGACTTAAATAATGTTTTGAATGTATACTTGTAGCAAATTTACTCTTTTTTGTATAAAATTTAGATTTTCATTAGTTGATTCTATTTTTATAAAAATAGTTTTATTTTTGTTTGAATCTATGTGTTTGATTGTGAGTGGATTTAAAATAAAGTAAAAAAAATAATAAAAATAATGCCGAAAATAGTTGTGAGTAATGGGATGATGTGTTACATTTGCAACCGCAAAACAAGACACGTTCTTTGAGCTTGGAGAGGTGCCAGAGCGGTAATGGAGCAGTTTGCTAAACTGTCGACTGGTAACGGTCGCCAGGGTTCGAGTCCCTGTCTCTCCGCTTAATATTTTGCTTCGGGGTGTAGCGTAGCCCGGTTATCGCGCCTGCTTTGGGAGCAGGAGGCCGCAGGTTCGAATCCTGCCACCCCGACAAAACTTTTCCATAAGTTTTAAAAAAAATGGACGCATAGCTCAGTTGGATAGAGCACCTGCCTTCTAAGCAGGCGGTCGAAGGTTCGAATCCTTCTGCGTTCACGAAAAGCCTTGTAATCATCGATTACGAGGCTTTTTTGTTTTACTTAAAATCAAAATCGAGATGAGCTATTTCTATATTTTGTATTAAAAAGCTTTAAATCAGTATTATATTGGTCATACTTCAGAGAGTTTACAAGGGATCAATGCTAAAACCTGTGGAGCAACAAAGTTTAAGCATAAATATGTGTTGGTCCGAAATACTCTCGTTAAGATTTTTTTGGATTCTCATTTCTATTAGGTAAATTAACCAGAAGATTAAAAGCAATCAAAAAACAAAATGTTCCTAAAATGGCAGTCCAGAAATTGGCGGTTTCCGCCGTATGTTTGACAATATCACTTTTCTTTTTGATGGCAACCATATTCAATTTCAAAATCTGGAAAATATTTTGACGGATTTGGTTTTTCAAGGTTTCGTCAGTCCGGTTTTTTTTTAAAGAATCGAAACTAATCCGCAGATTATAGGTCACTTTATCTTCACCAACTTCTGTAATATTTCCTATTTGTTTGGTAAGATTGGTTTCAAATACAGCTATTGATTTTTCCTTATTTGAATTAATTTCGTCTAACGAAAGGAGCATATTTCTAGAATACTCGAGCGTGTTATAATTGGCTTTCAAAATG
Source organism: Bacteroidota bacterium (assembly GCA_039805885.1). Classification (GTDB taxonomy): domain Bacteria; phylum Bacteroidota; class Bacteroidia; order Flavobacteriales; family Flavobacteriaceae; genus Flavobacterium. Next base: position 5,709 of record JBDLTG010000117.1, on the reverse strand, counting down.
TTTTCAGTATCATTTTCAATCGAAAAATTACTGTATGCACTTACTAATGAAAGCATAATTATCATTATAAAAAGCAGACCAATTTTTAAGTTTAATTTGGTTTTCATTTTTAAAATTATTAAGTGATCCTAAATGTAATTTTATTATTAGTTGTTGATTAAAAAATATGATTTTAAATCATATTTTTAATAAGTTCTAATTTACAACTCTTAACTTTTAAATCCTAATTTATAACCCATTAAGGTATATTTTTATTAAAATCTTTATAAAATCTTTATACTTTCAAACTTTAATATTATAAAATACTTATAAAGGATGTTTTAAATTTGCATAATAAATTCAGATACAAATGAAAAGCATCTTAAAACATACGGAACATAGAAACCAGTATATTATAAGTGTACTTTCTGTAACAATTATTGCATTACTCTGTCTATTTATTCGTGATGTTGTCGAATATAAAGTCGTGGGATACTTACTGTTGGTAGTTGTCTCTTTATTGGCTATTTTTTTAGACATACTTCCTGTGCTTATAGGTGCTACATTAAGTGCTATATATCTAAATTTCTTATTTATTAGACCCTATTACACCTTACACATTGATAGTGCCGAAGATACTTTGCTATTATTATTGTTTTTTATCATTGCTTTAATCAATGGAGTTTTGACCTATAAAATTAGAAAAGCAGAACGCGAAATACAGCTTAAAGATACCAAGGTGAAAACCATGAAGCTATACAATACACTATTGGACTCTTTATCTCACGAATTGCGAACTCCAATTGCAACAATAATTGGAGCTATCGATACTTTACAGCAAAAATCGGTTCATTTATCAGAAGATAATAAATTGAAACTATTATCTGAAATGGAGAAAGCGTCAATGCGATTAAACCATCAGGTTGAAAATTTATTGAACATGTCTCGGTTAGAGAGTGGCTATATTCAACCCAAATTAGACTGGTGCGACCTTAAAGAATTGAGTTATAAAGTTTTTGATAGTTTATCCGAAGAATTAATATTCCATAAAACAGTTGTCAAAGCCGATGATAATTTGGCGCTTTTTAAATTAGATTACGGATTAATGGAGCAAATTATATATAATTTGATTTATAATGCTTCGCAATATACACCAAAAGGCGCTACAATCGAGGTCAAAATAGAGCATCAGTTGGATCTTAATTATGGATATCATGATAATCAAATAATGACCTGTTTGATTACTATTTCAGATAATGGCAAAGGCTTTCCAGAAGCTGAAATAGATAAGGTTTTTGATAAGTTTTATAGGTTGCAACATTCTAAAACTGGAGGAACTGGTTTAGGTCTTTCCATAGTAAAAGGTTTTGTCGAAGCACAAAGAGGAAAAGTAGTAGTAGAAAATGCCGCCGAAGGTGGAGCAGTTTTTAAACTATCTTTTCCAACTCCAACAATGAATACAAAAAATATTGGTAATGAATAAGACAGTATCTATATTAGTTATTGATGACGAAAGTCAAATTAGAAAACTACTGGAAATCACTTTGGAAGCTAATGGATACAAGGTAAACTTTGCCATAAACGCAAAAGAAGGACTCGTTGCAGCCTCTAACTATTCACCAGAACTGATTATTTTAGATTTAGGTTTACCTGATGATGATGGTCAAAATGTATTAAAAAAATTACGAGAATGGTATAACAATCCCATACTCATTTTAACAGTTAAAAATACTGAAGAAGAAATTGTTAAAGCCTTAGATAATGGTGCAAATGATTATTTATCAAAGCCTTTTCGTTCTCAGGAATTATTAGCCAGAATTAGAACCGCTTTGCGTTTGGCCCACGGTCAACAAAATGATGTCATTATTAATTTTGGAAATGCAACCATCGATTTTAGTGCGAGAATAGTAAAAATAGCAAACGAAGTTGTAAAACTAACCACTACAGAATATACGTTGTTAGCATTATTAATAAAAAATGAAGGTCGCGTTTTAACACATCAATACCTTCTAAAAGAAGTTTGGGGGCAAAGTTATTCTGACCAAACTCAATATTTACGCGTTTTTATTGCACAACTCCGAAAAAAAATTGAAAATGACTCCAACCATCCAAAACATATTCTTACCGAATCGGGTGTTGGTTATCGATTTAATACAAACTAATTTCTCAAAATATCAAATACTAATATTAAATTTAAAATGAATAAATCTACAATACAAAAAGTAAGCGCAGCAACACTTTTAGTGGCACTCGGTATCATTTACGGCGATATTGGAACGAGTCCGTTATACGTTATGAAATCTATTATTAGTGATAGACCAATAACCCAATTATTAGTATATGGAGGAATTTCTTGTGTCTTTTGGACATTGACATTTCAAACAACTTTTAAATATATTCTTTTAACACTCTCAGCAGATAATCATGGTGAAGGAGGCGTTTTCTCTTTATATGCGCTAGTAAAACGTTTTGGTAAAGGGAAATTGGTTATTCCAACTATTTTGGGTGCAACCACTTTGCTTGCCGATGGAATTATTACGCCACCAATTTCAGTAGCTTCTGCAGTAGAAGGCTTAGAGGCTGTTGTGCCCAACTTGCCAACAATTCCAATCGTAATTGCCATTCTTTCGGGCTTGTTTCTTTTCCAACGTTTCGGAACACAAAAAGTGGGGTATATTTTTGGACCTGCCATGGTGATTTGGTTCACGATGCTGCTCGTTTTGGGAGTTTCGCAAATCATGCATCATCCAGATATCCTAAATGCATTGAATCCAATGTATGCATACCGATTATTAGCGGAATATCCACACGGATTTTGGTTGCTCGGTGCTGTATTTCTTTGTGCAACGGGAGCCGAAGCTCTATATTCCGATTTAGGACACTGTGGAAAAGAGAATATTCGCATCACTTGGATTTTTGTAAAAATTGCTTTGGTAACCAATTATCTAGGACAGGGAGCTTGGTTAATGCATCAGGGAAATGAATTTTTGGAAGGTAAAAATCCATTTTACACGATCATGCCAAAATGGTTTTTAATCATCGGAATCGTGATTGCCACATTTGCTGCAATTATTGCTTCCCAAGCCTTGATTAGTGGTTCATTTACGTTAATTAACGAAGCCATTTCTTTGAATTTTTGGCCTCGTGTAGCCTTGAAAAATCCAACAAATCTAAAGGGGCAAATTTATATTCCATCAGTAAATACGATTCTTTGGGCAGGTTGCATCTTAATGATTTTGTACTTCAAAAATTCAGCTCATATGGAAGCGGCTTACGGATTTTCTATAACCATTGCAATGTTAATGACTACCTTTCTGTTGTCCTATTATTTGATATTTATTAAGAAAATAAACAAAGGCTGGGTTGCTATTATTTTATGTATATTTACGATAATCGAAGTCGCTTTCTTCATTGCTAATGTGGTAAAAATCAAAGAACGTTGGATGTTCTTATTCTTCGAACTTTTTATTTTTATGGTAATGTACGTTTGGTATTATTCTCGAAAAATCAACAATCGTTTTTTAAAATTCACCAATTTAATTGAGCAAACTCCATTGTTGAATGAATTAAGCCAAGACGATACTATTCCAAAATATTCGACCCATTTAATTTACTTATCCAAAGCAGACAGAACATACGAAATTGAGGAGAAAATTATTAAATCAATTTTTTCCAAAAAGCCTAAAAGAGCCGACGTTTACTGGTTTTTGCATATCAATAGAACCAACGAACCATTTACTTTAAATTATGAAGTAGAAGAGATATTAGATGATAAAGTTATCAAAGTGGTACTGAATGTAGGTTTCAGAGTGCAACCAAAAGTGGAATTGTATTTCAAGAGAATTGTTCAGGAATTAGTGGAAAGAAAAGAATTGAATTTACACATTCGTCCCGATGGTTCTACAAAATATAATGCTGAACCCGATTTTAAATTTATTATTATTGAAAAATTCCTGTCGGTCGAAAATGAGTTTACCATACAAGACGGTTGGCTGCTTTATTCTTATTTCTGGTTAAAAAAACTATCACTTTCTGAGGAAAAAGCCTTTGGATTGGATAAAAGTGATGTTGAAATTGAGGAAATACCTATGGTATATCAACCCATCACGAATCTTGAATTAACCAGAAAAAAATAATTATAATTAGTGGCTAAATGTATAAACCCCGTAAAATTTTATTTTTCGGGGTTAAAAACATATAAATTTGTATTCTAAATATTTGACAAAAAAGCCATTTTGAAAAACATCCTCATTATTGATGACGAAGAAAAATTACGTCACCTTCTCGCCAGAATCATAAAATCGGAAGGATTTGAAGTTTTTGAAGCACCAGATTTAAAATCGGGTTTTAAAAAACTGGAAATCAAGGATATTGATGTTGTGCTTTGCGATGTCAAACTTCCCGATGGCAATGGAGTTGATTTTGTCCAAAAAATTAAAGTAGCATTTCCTTTGACCGAGGTGATTTTATTGACCGCTTTCGGTAAAATTTGCGATGGTGTTCAAGCGATGAAAAACGGTGCTTTTGATTACATTGTAAAAGGAGATGATAACGATAAAATCATTCCACTTTTATATAAAGCATTGGAAAAAGTACAATTACAGAAGAAAGTAAAGCAACTCGAAAAACGAATCTCTGATAAATATTCTTTTGATAACATTATTGGAAAGTCAAAAGGTTTGGAGCAAGTGATTGACTTGGCCAAAAAAGTTGCCAAAACCGATTCAACGGTGCTTTTAACGGGAGAAACCGGAACAGGAAAAGAAGTTTTTGCGCAAGCCATTCACGAAAACAGCAATCGGGTAGGTAAGTCATTCGTGGCTTTAAATTGCAGTACTTTCAGCAAGGAAATTTTGGAAAGTGAATTGTTTGGACACAAACAAGGGGCTTTTACAGGAGCCATAAAAGACAAAAAGGGATTCATCGAAGAAGCTAATGGTGGTACTTTATTTTTAGATGAAATAGGAGAGATGCCACTAGAACTGCAAGCCAAATTGTTACGTGTTTTAGAAACTAATGAGTATATTCAGATAGGTGATACAATACCAAAAAAATCTAATTTTCGTCTAATTGCCGCTACCAATCGTGACTTAAAGGTAGAAAGTGATGAACATCGTTTTCGTTCGGATTTGTATTTTAGATTGAACATTTTCGAAATTAAAATCCCGCCTTTGCGAGAGCGTATAAAAGATATCACACCTTTAACGCACTATTTCGTTGAACAATTTTCGTCAACCGGAAATAAGAAGACACTGACCATTGATGCTGATTTTATGTCTAAACTAGAAACCTATCATTGGCCTGGAAATGTTCGTGAATTGAGAAATGTAATTGAACGTTCTGTGATTCTTGTGAACGACGATATTTTGACCCAAGATGTTTTACCCTATGAAATACAGCATCAAGTTGATAAAACCAATAAAACTTTATCGGCATTTTCTATGGAAAGTGTTGAAAAACTACATATTCAGAAGGTGTTGAACTATACCAAAGGCAATAAAGCCGAAGCTGCACGTTTACTTGAAATTGGAATTGCGACACTTTACCGAAAATTAGACGAATATAATATTCAATAACAAACCTATTGTTTTGAGAAAAGCCTATCATTTTGAACATGCCCCAAAAAGTTAGACACTATTTGGGGCATTTTTTATGAAAAAAAAAGTAAAGTACGATTTTGCATTTAAGTTAGAATGTGTAGAATTAGTTTTAAAACAACATTTCACAGAT
>JBDLTG010000116.1:0-8554 GCA_039805885.1 Bacteroidota bacterium | reverse complement strand
ACAGAACTCCATGATATTAACCCCAGCAGCTCCTAAAGCAGGTCCAACCGGTGGCGACGGATTCGCAGCACCTCCCTTAACTTGTAGTTTAACTACCTTACTAATTTCTTTAGCCATTTTTTAAAAAATTTAACACAACAATTTACGGAAGCAATTGAAGTGGTTATTATAGTGTAACGAAAATTATACTTTTTCTACTTGCATAAAACTTAACTCTAATGGTGTTTTTCTTCCGAAAATCTTAACCATAACCTCAAGTTTACGCTTTTCATCATTGATTTTTTCAACCGTACCGTTGAAACCATTAAATGGCCCATCGATAACTTTTATAGTTTCACCTAAGTTGAATGGGATTGATTTTGTATCTGTATTAACAGCTAACTCATCAACCTTACCAAGCATTCTATTTACTTCTGAAAGCCTAAGCGGAACTGGTTCCCCTCCTTTAGTTTCTCCTAAAAAACCAATAACACTAGTTATTGATTTAATAATATGAGGAATCTCCCCAACTAAATTTGCTTCTATCATAACATAGCCAGGAAAATATACTTTTTCCTTAACTAATTTCTTACCATCCTTTACAGATACTACTTTCTCAGTAGGAACAAGAACTTGAGACACATAATCAGCCATCCCTAGTCTAGTGATTTCAGTTTCTATATATGCCTTAACTTTATTCTCTTGCCCACTTACTGCTCGAACAACATACCATTTTTTAACATTATTATCTGCCATAATAAAAACTACGCTTTTATCCAGTTAAAAAATCCTTCTAATGCCTTTGCAAAAAACTCATCAACTCCCCAAGTAGCTAAAGCAAACAGTACTGAAAAAACAGCCACAACAATTGTTAGACTTTGCACCTCAGCCCATTCTGGCCAAGTTACATTTGACTTTAACTCCTCAAATGCTTCTGATATGTAATTAACAATTTTTGCCATTATGATATATTTTTTATTGCACGGGCGGAGGGATTCGAACCCCCATCAACGGTTTTGGAGACCGCTATTCTACCCTTGAACTACGCCCGTATAAAAACCAGTAACCAACCGAAGCGATTACTGGTTTTAAAATTTATTCTTTTGGAATTAACCTACAATTTCAGTTACCTGACCTGCACCTACAGTTCTACCACCTTCACGGATAGCAAAACGTAAACCTACACTCATTGCGATTGGGCTTAACAAAGCAACATTGATTGTTAAGTTGTCCCCTGGCATTACCATCTCTACACCTTCTGGTAAAGTAATAACTCCTGTTACATCAGTTGTACGTACGTAGAACTGTGGACGGTAGTTATTATGGAATGGAGTGTGACGTCCACCTTCTTCTTTTTTCAAGATATAAACCTCAGCTTTGAAAGTAGCGTGTGGTTTAACAGATCCTGGCTTAATGATAACCATTCCTCTTTTGATATCTTCCTTAGCAACACCTCTCAATAACAAACCAACGTTATCTCCAGCTTCACCTCTATCAAGGATTTTACGGAACATCTCAACTCCAGTAATAGTAGAAGTTAATTTTTCAGCACCCATACCAATGATTTCAACAGCATCACCTGTATTAGCAATACCAGTTTCGATACGACCTGTAGCAACAGTTCCACGACCTGTAATTGTAAATACATCCTCAACTGGCATCAAGAAAGGCTTTTCAGTATCACGTACTGGCTCTTCGATCCAAGCATCAACAGCATCCATCAATTCAAGAATTTTAGGAACCCAAGCAGCATCATTATTCAATCCACCTAAAGCAGAACCTTGAATAACTGGACAGTTGTCACCATCATACTCATAGAAAGACAATAAGTCTCTGATTTCCATTTCTACTAATTCCAATAACTCAGCGTCATCAACCATATCCACTTTATTCATGAATACAACCATTCTTGGAATACCTACCTGACGTCCTAAAAGGATGTGCTCACGAGTTTGTGGCATTGGACCATCTGTAGCAGCAACTACTAAGATAGCACCATCCATTTGAGCAGCACCAGTAACCATGTTTTTTACGTAATCCGCGTGACCTGGACAGTCAACGTGAGCGTAGTGACGGTTAGCAGTTTCATACTCTACGTGAGATGTATTAATTGTAATACCTCTTTCTTTTTCTTCAGGAGCATTATCAATTTGATCAAAAGATTTTGCTTGACAGTAACCAGCATCAGATAACACTTTAGTTATTGCAGCAGTTAATGTAGTTTTTCCGTGATCTACGTGTCCGATTGTACCAATGTTTAAGTGCGGTTTCGAACGATTAAAGGTTTCTTTTGCCATTTTACTTAGATTTTAATCTTTATTTATTTATTAGTGTTCAAAATTTTTTAATTGAGCCAATGTCGGGAATTGAACCCGAGACCTCTTCCTTACCAAGGAAGCACTCTACCCCTGAGCTACACCGGCAGAGAGTTCTAATTGAAATTCTTAATCAAATTAAGAATTTTAATTCCTAACTTTTGTGGGGAGAGCAGGATTCGAACCTGCGAAGTTCACACAGCAGATTTACAGTCTGCCCTCGTTGGCCGCTTGAGTATCTCCCCTCTTTTTTTATCTTAACCTATCTAAAACCTCAGTCTTATTTGAGCCGGCGGAGGGACTCGAACCCACGACCTGCTGATTACAAATCAGCTGCTCTAGCCAACTGAGCTACGCTGGCAAATTCAATAAAAAAAGTCCGCTATTTCTAACGGACTGCAAATGTATAGATTTTATCTCTCAATCAAAACATTTTTTTAAAAAAATTTCAATTATATATGCGTTCTTACTTTTTCTTTCCTTTTTACCAACAAACGCTCCAATGATTCTGCCGATAATTCAACCGCCTCTTCAAAAGTTTTACATTGTTTTTTTACCAAGAAATCATCACCTGGTACATTAATTTTCACCTCCACAATTTTATTTTCTTTCTCACTTGTCTTTTCTACTTTTAAATAGACATCTGAAGAAACCACTTTATCATAGTATTTTTCCAATTTATTCATTCTTTCTTGAACAAAATCTACTAGTTTTCCATCAACAGCAAAGTTAACGGCGTGAACATTTACCTTCATAATCGATATTTTTTTATGGTTAAACTTTAGAATCATCAACACCTCTTGGATGAGCTCCCGCATAGACTTTTTTCAACTCTAATAAACTATTATGAGTATAAACCTGCGTCGAAGCCAAACTAGAATGCCCTAACAACTCTTTAACTGAATTCAAATCAGCCCCGTTATTCAATAAATGAGTTGCAAACGTATGTCTTAACATATGCGGACTTCTTTTTACCTTTTCAGAGACTTTACTAAAGTATGAATTTATTAAGCGATACACAAACGATTCACTTAATTTTAACCCTTTTTTTGTTAGAAAAAAATACTCTACATCCTTAACAATCTCCAAATCACTTCTCTCCTTAAGATACAAATGCATTTGTTTTAACACCACAGCTAATACCGGAATCAATCGTTCTTTATTCCTTTTTCCTAAAACCTTAATAGTCGAATTAGAAAAATCAACCGCATCCACCCTCAAATAAATCAACTCTGATCTTCTTATACCTGTAGAATACAATAGCTCCACTAACAATCGATCCCTAACCGCCTCAAAACCTTCTTCCGATTCAATATTTTGCAAAACAAGCACCAATTCCTTCTCCGAAAAAGGGGTCTGAATTTTCTTAGACACTTTCAAAGACCTATGTTTTAACAGCGGACTAACTTCAATTTGTTTTATTTTTAAAAGAAATTTATAGAATGCTTTCAGAGAAGCTATTTTTCTGTTTACAGAAATAGTCGAAAGACCACTTTCAACCAAAAACACAATCCAAGATCGAATTTGAGCATACTCAACACGATCAATGGCATCTTGTTCAAAATTAACGAAATTATAATCCTGAAAATCAGAGATATCTTTCACATAAGCGCACAGAGTATGCGGAGAATATTTTTTCTCTTTCTGAAGATAACCTGCAAATGCCTCTAAATTTGTAGCCATAAAAAAACCGTTAGCATCAAATTTATAAAAAATCTGACCACTAACGGTATTATTTCGTTTCAAAAAAACTACTAACTTTCTAGGCTATCTCTCAAACCTTGGATGTAAGCTGCTTTTTGGAATTTCATTCTATTTTTAACTGACGGCTTAATGAAAGCTGTACGAGCTCTTAATTGACGAACTGTTCCAGTTTTATCAAATTTTCTTTTATAGCGCTTTAATGCTCTATCGATATTTTCTCCGTCTTTAATTGGTATAATTAACATAATTTTGACACCTCCTCTCGTTAAGGCTGCAAAAGTAATTATTAATTATTAATTATGAGTTATGAATTTTGAATTATTTTTAAATTAAGATAAAAGAGTATAGAAAATAGATTTCATCTTAGTTGATTAAAAATTCTTTATTCTTTCAACAAGTTTCTCGAAATCACCACCTTTTGAATTTCGGTAGTTCCTTCGCCAATGGTACACAACTTAGCATCTCTATAGAATTTTTCCACAGGATAATCCTTTGTATAACCATAACCTCCGTGAATTTGCACCGCTTCATTTGCCACCTTCACACACACTTCAGAAGCATACATCTTAGCCATTGCACCAGCCGTAGTCACAGGACGATGCTGCTGTTTCAAGAAAGCCGCTTTATGCAATAACAACTCCGAAGCTTCAATTTCAGTAGCCATATCTACTAATTTAAACGAAATTCCTTGAAATTCGGAAATAGCTTTTCCAAACTGATGTCTTTCTTTCGAATATTTCAAAGCCGCTTCATAAGCTCCTTTTGCAATTCCTAATGACAGTGCTCCAATAGAAATTCTTCCTCCATCGAGAATTTTCATCGCCTGAATAAAACCCTCTCCTACTTCACCTAATCTATTGGCATCCGGAATTCGACAATTATCAAAAATCAATTCAGCCGTTTCCGAAGCACGCATTCCTAATTTATTTTCTTTTTTCCCCGAAGAAAACCCTGCCATTCCTTTTTCAAAAATAAAAGCAGTCATCCCTCTGGAATCTCCTTTCTCACCAGTTCTAACAATAACTACCGAAACATCTCCAGATATGGCATGGGTAATAAAATTCTTCGCTCCATTAACAATCCAATAATCGCCGTCCTTTTTTGCAGTAGTATTCATCCCTGCGGCATCCGAACCTGTATTATGCTCCGTCAATCCCCAGGCTCCAATATGTTCACCCGATGCTAATTTAGGAATCCATTTCTTTTTTTGCTCTTCGTTACCAAAGGTCAAAATATGATTAGTACACAAAGAATTATGTGCTGCAACTGACAATCCTATAGACGGATCTACTTTAGAAATTTCTTCAATAATAGTAATGTATTCATGGTAACCTAATCCTGAGCCTCCTAGTTCTTCAGGGACTAAAACCCCCATAAAGCCCATTTCTCCTAATTGCTTAAATAAAGGAACCGGAAAAATTTGCGCCTCATCCCATTCCATTATATAAGGTCTTATGTTTTTTTCTGCAAAATCCCTTATAGATTGGGCAATCATGTTTTGCGTCTCGCTGTAATCAAAATGCATCATTATGGCTTATTTTTAAAAGTCCAAATATAAGGCTATAATATTTGCATTTTCAATAGACATTCCCTTAATTTTTGTTAAATCAGCAACATTTTTAATATCACCATGCATACTTCTATAGATCACAATTTCCCTTGCCAGATTATATTTGAAATACGGAAACTGCGCTAATTCTTTCATAGAAGCATTATTAATATCGATTTTCTTGATATTCGAAAGCGTTCCTGTCTTAAAACTTGCATTCAAACTCTGAATAACTTCGGGCGACAAACCCCAAACCTCTTTCATTTGGTCCATCGAAACAAATCCACCCAAACTCTCTTTGAACTTTAAAATTCGCATCGAAATTGCATCTCCTATTCCATAGACTTTAATCAAATCTTCCTGAGTAGCCTGATTAATATCCTTAACAACTGTTTTTTCTTTTTTCGAAAAAACCTTCGGATTCGTATTTGAAAATGCTACCAATTTAGATGTTGGTTTATTTTTTACCCAATCAGGAAATTTAAAATAAGGAGAAATAACCGCCAATAAAGAATCAGACACACCTGTTACAGCTTGAAACTCTTTCGCCGAATTCACATATTTATTATCTTTTCTAAAAGCATGCAATCTATCCAACTCCACAACTGACATTCCTAATTTATAGCCTTTATAATCTGTGATGAAATTGGGATTAAAAGGATAAATTTTAGGAATTTCTTTTTTAAAGCTATTTTCCATCGAATCTATTTGGGATTCTAACGAAAGCCATTTTTGTTTTTCCGGATTTACTTTCGAAACTGGACTAAAATCCACCCAATAATAAACCACCTGCAGTACAATGATTATAAAAAACAACGAAAGAATTCCCTTTTGCTGTTCTTTTGAAAAATTAAAATATCTTCTAATTGCTTTAAAATTCATCGGTAGCTATTAAATGAGTTTTTTTCTAACTAAATATATAAAATAAATACATAAAACTAACAAATCATAAAGAAAACCCAAGCTAAAAACCACTTTAACATTAATACTACAACTTAAACCCAAAGTCATTGTTCTTTTCATAAAAAATAATACATTTGGCACTTAACAATAACAAACCTCAAAACCATGTCTATCTGGAACAAGAAACCACTAATTAAACTCTTAGCTGAAGCAGAAGATTCTGAGAAAGGATTAAAAAGGACTCTTACAGCCTGGTCTTTAATTGCCTTAGGAATTGGAGCAATTATTGGCGCCGGATTATTTGTAAGAACCGCTACAGCAGCAGCACAAAGTGCCGGACCATCAGTAACATTAGCATTTATAGTAGCAGCAATAGGTTGTGCTTTGGCAGGACTTTGCTATGCCGAATTATCCTCTTCAATACCTATTTCAGGAAGTGCCTACACTTATACCTATGCAACCATGGGTGAATTTCTAGCCTGGATAATTGGCTGGGATTTAATTTTAGAATATGCTGTAGGAGGAGCCACAGTAGGAATTGCCTGGAGTGAATACCTGAATGATTTATTAATAAATGTCATACACACCAGCCCAATTCCTTTTGAATTCTCACACTCTCCTTTTCAAACATCTGCAGAAGGCGTTCATGGAATCATTAATTTACCGGCTCTATTTATAGTTACAGTTATTAGCTTATTGTTAATTAAAGGAATTCAGGAATCGGCTTTTGTTAACGGCTTAATTGTTATTCTAAAAACAACCATTGTAATCCTTATTATATATATAGGATGGAAATTCATTAATCCTGCTAATCATACTCCTTACATACCACAACCTTCTATTTTTACTGATGAACATGGAATTGATCATTCTTATGGAGGAATAATGGGTATCCTGGGAGCAGCCGGAACCGTATTTTTCGCTTTCATTGGGTTTGATGCGGTAAGTACTGCAGCTCAGGAAACAAAAAATCCAAAAACAGCAATGCCAATTGGAATTTTAGGTTCATTAGCAATTTGTACAGTGCTATACATTCTTTTTGCGCATGTTCTTACGGGTGTTGCTACAGTAGAAGATTTTAGAACAGGAGGAAAAGAGGCTTCAGTAGCATTTGCCATTAACAAATACATGATAGGATATGAATGGCTTGGAGAATTTGTTACTATAGCTATTCTTGCAGGATTCTCTTCGGTAATTCTGGTATTACTTTTAGGACAATCAAGAGTCTTTTATTCTATGGGTAGAGATGGATTATTACCTAAAATGTTTAGCGATGTACATCCAAAATTCAAAACTCCATACAAAGCTAATCTTGCAATTCTTGTAATCGTAGGTGGATTTGCAGCATTCATTCCTGGAGACATCGTAGGAGATATGACGAGCATAGGAACTTTATTTGCTTTTGTTTTAGTTTGCATCTCGGTAATTATTCTAAGAAAGAAAGAACCGGATTTGGTTCGCGAATTCAAAACTCCATTTGTACCCTTTGTACCAATATTAGGTGCTGTTGTCTGTTTAGCGATGATGTACGGACTGGGATGGGTAAACTGGATGCGACTTTTTGTCTGGATGGCAATAGGAATCGTTGTCTATTTTTCATTTAGTCGAAAAAACAGTGTTTTAAACAATCCCGAAGAAACAAAATAGTACAATAACTCTTTGAAAAAAGCCCTCTGAAATTAAAATTTTCAGAGGGCTTTTTTTTTTATAAATCAAAAACCGACGTTCGTTTGGCTCTAATCAGATCTTTCAATCGAATCCAAAAAGCCAGAATTAAATAGATTCCAAAACCAAGCCCTACGGTCACAAACGAAATGTAGATAAAGAACAATCGAACGCTATTAGCTCGCATCCCCAACTTATCTGCCAGTCGGGAAGACACATGAAAGCCATGTTTTTCGAGAAAAAATTTAAGTTTAATTATAACTGACATTTTATATTCGTTTTTTGTATTGGGTAAAATTACAAAATTATACCATCAAAATTATTAAGCAATAAATAATCTGCTTTTAATTTAAAAAGTGAGAAAAATAATCTATTTTTGATTTAACTAACTTTCAAAAAAATATGACAACAATTACAGATTACTGGTGGGTATTATTAC
>JBDLTG010000115.1:0-24291 GCA_039805885.1 Bacteroidota bacterium | reverse complement strand
TAAAATCACAGTAGCCCAAGCAACCCAACAAGTACTTGCTGCTTTAACGGCTGGAATTTTTACTCCAAACGGCGTAGGAGAATATGCTGGAAAAGCCTTGTTTTTCAATAAATCAGAAGCTAAAAGGGTGATTTTCCTGAACTTGATTTGCAACGGAATCCAAATGATTTTGACCATTATTTTTGGTTTTTTTGGTTTATTATACTTCAATGCGGAGTTTAATATTATTACATCAAACGCCGTTTTGATTCTCTTCGGGATTAAAATTTGCATTTTTGCTCTTCTTTTTTCGATAAAAAAACTAACGATTAAAGGGTATTCGATAGAAAAATTAATCCATAAGATTAACGAAATTCCAAAAAGCATTCACCAGCGCAATATCTTCCTTGGCATTTGTCGTTATATTGTTTTCTCACATCAATACTATTTCTTGTTTCTCGCTTTCGATGTTGATTTACCTTACTTAACCCTCATTGCAGCGATTTCAAGTGTGTATTTCTTAGCTTCTGCTTTGCCTAGTTTTCAGCTTTTAGACTTCGCTGTCAAAGGGAGTGTTGCGGTTTATTTCTTTGGAATTTTAGGCATAAACGAATGGATTGTAATTTTTATTTCTACTTTGATGTGGTTTCTTAATGTGGTGCTTCCGGTGGTAATTGGCAGTTATTATGTATTGAATTTCAAGTCCAAAGGAATCGCATAATGCTTTTTCTACTCTTCATATTATCCATTTATTTCGCAACCATATTAGTTTTAATTTATGGTTTTACAAAAGTAAAAAACTACGATGCTATTGGCTTAAAGCCAAAAACTACCTTTACAATTGTAGTTCCTTTTCGAAATGAAGCCGAGAATTTGCCCTTACTTTTAGAAAGTATTTCGAAAATGAATTATCCAACGGATTTATTCGAAGTGATTTTAGTAGATGATGATTCAGATTGTAGATTTCAGATTTTAGATTCCAGATTTCAGATTTCGATAATCGACAATATTAGAGTTTCGAATTCTCCAAAAAAAGATGCCATTACAACTGCTATTCCTCTAGTAAAAACGGCATGGATTATCACTACCGATGCCGATTGCTTAGTTCCTGAGAATTGGCTTTTAACCTTAGACAATTACATTCAAACACATGAAGTTTCAATGATTGCTGGAGCAGTTACTTACGAATGTAACAATTCGTTTTTACACCATTTTCAGCAACTGGATTTGACAAGCTTACAAGGAGCCACCATTGGTAGTTTTGGAATAGGAAAAGCTTTTATGTGTAATGGTGCGAATTTGGCTTATACCAAATCACTATTTGAAGCACTCAATGGTTTTGAAGGAAACAATACTATTGCCAGTGGCGATGATGTTTTTCTTTTGCAAAAAGCAGTGCGCTCCCGAAGTTTCGGGACTGAAAAAGTACATTATTTGAAATCAGAAAATACTATCATCTCTACAAAACCAGTTGACAACTGGAAATCCTTATTTTACCAGAGAGTTCGCTGGGCTTCGAAAACCACTTCGTACCAAAGTAATTTTGGAAAAGTACTAGGTTTGGTAGTTTTTACAGGAAACATCGGTTTGTGGTTTGTAGTTTATGGTTTATTGTTGGGGATTGGAAATTTTTATATATTGCTGTTTTTGGTAATTGTAAAATTGTTAATTGACTTTGTTCTAATTCATAAAACAAATCAATTTTTAAAAACAAAAACACATTCTTTTTTATTAAGTAGTTTACTCTATCCTTTTTTCAGTGTCAGTGTGGCTTTGTATACTGCGTTTGGGAAGTATGAATGGAAAGGGAGGAGATTTTAGATTATTGATTAACGAATGTTGATTTTTGATTTAAAAGCTGATCTTTTTTACAAGCAAAGTTGTGAGAAATCTAAAAAAACTACTCCACTTTAATAATCACAGGAAGAATAAATTGGGTTTTTACAGGAATTCCTTGTTTGATAGCTGGATTTACTTTTGGAAAATTCACTAATCGGGCGTGTAAAATACTGTCGATTTTAATGGTGTCATAAGCAACCGAATCTTTAGGAAATTGAGGTTCGAATTGCATTTTAGAATCTGGAAAAACAGTCACTTTGACTTCGATTGTATCGAGTTCAGGATACAAAGCCGAAAGCGTATCTACGCGTAATTTTTCCTGTATGAGTTGGGTTAAATAATCAAAAAAGCATTGTTGACGCTGTTTTTTTTCTTCTAATTTATCACAGTCTACAAACGAAGGATATTCGTCAACCTCTTTCCAGTTAATCGCTTTCAATTCCTTTTGCAATAATTCTTTCTCAGACGGCACTTGCTTCTCGAAGTATTGACAAGAAGTGAATAAAATAAAGAGTGAAAAAAAGTAATAGTGCTTCAAGGTTTTGTTTTTGAATTGGACTAATATTTTATAAAAATACAATGATTTTTTGATTTTTCTAAGATAATAAAGAAAGGAGAAAATAGTTTTAATAAAAAAAGCCTTTCCGTTAAGAAAGGCTTCTTGCAAATTTGCGGTCTGGACGGGACTCGAACCCGCGACCCCATGCGTGACAGGCATGTATTCTAACCAACTGAACTACCAAACCTCTGCTTTATTGCGAGTGCAAATATACAATATAATTTTCTTTAAAAACAAGCCTTAAAATAAAAAAAGTAAATCTTATTTAAAATAGCTCTTAAATCAAAAAAGCCATTCACATTTAAGTGAAAAGCTTTTCATTGGTCTAACTACTAAACCGCGGTTAGCGTTACAAATGCTAACCAAACAACACAACTAGCTTTAGATACCGTATAGTGGAAAAAAAAGCCTTTCAGTTACGAAAGGCTTTCCCAATATTAGCGGTCTGGACGGGACTCGAACCCGCGACCCCATGCGTGACAGGCATGTATTCTAACCAACTGAACTACCAAACCTCTGCTTTATTGCGGTGGCAAAGATACAATAGATTTCTGTTTACACAAGTGTTTTTATTAAAAATAATAATATATTTTTTTACTATCTAGCCAAAGTTTTGTTTTTCAACCAAATAAGTCAGCACTATTTTTTCAAAATTTTCTCTAACACTTACTGGAACGTACTTGATTTTGTTTTGAGCACAACTTAAAGCAAGCTTTTTAAAGTATAAAGAAGCCTGTTTTTCATATTCTTCCTTGACATTATCAGCAAAAACAACTATTTCTTCCTTAGTTTCTACATCAATAAATTTCCGTGGGGCATTATCAAAGTCAAAATTAAGTTCCGTTTTTCCATCTACCACATGAAACAAAACCACTTTATGCTTGTTGTATTTTAAATGTTGCAAAGCATTCAACAAGCGTTCTTCCTCTCCAGTTTGAAACATATCAGTAAACAAAATAATCATCGAACGACGGTGAATTTTTTCGGCTATCTGATGTAAAAAAGTAATCGTATCGGTAGTTTTCCGAACAACTGGCTCTTTTAATAAATTCTCCAGAGCGTTTAATACCATTCTATGATGGCGATCACTGCCTTTTTCGGGCGCGTAGTACTCATAAGTATCCGAAAATACACTTAGCCCTACCGCATCTCGTTGTTTCTTTAAAAGATTCATCAAAACAGCCGAAGCCAAAACAGAAAATCCTATTTTGTTTTCATAAAAATCCTGATTCCCATTTAATTTCGGATAATGCATCGACGAAGAATTGTCTATAATAATATGACAACGCAAGTTAGTTTCTTCTTCAAATTGTTTGGTGTACAATCGATCTGTTTTAGCAAACAATTTCCAATCGATATGCTTGGTGCTTTCGCCCGCATTATACACCTTATGTTCAGCAAACTCTGCCGAAAAACCATGAAACGGACTTTTATGCATGCCCGAAATAAAACCTTCCACCACTTGGTTTGCCAACAACTCCAAATGCTGAAAACTAGAAATTTTTCCTATTTGCGATTCAATCTTCATCTCTCAAAGATAACAAAAAAGAAAAACCCGACCGCTTTTAAAAAACTGTCGGGTTTGAATTAATTATAGAAAAAAAGGCTTGACTTTCGCCAAACCTTTTTCTCATATAAATCATAATCTTACGATTACAACAAAGCGTCTAAACTATCTGCGTAAGTTTGTTTCGGAGCAACTCCTACTTGTTTTCCTACGACTTCTCCGTTATGAAAAACCAATACCGTAGGTATGTTTCTCACTCCGTATTTTGCAGCAAATTCTTGATTTGCATCAACATCAACTTTCCCTACTACCACTTTCCCGTCGTATTCAGTACTCAATTCGTCAATGATTGGCCCAACCATTCTACAAGGTCCACACCATGCTGCCCAAAAATCTACCATAACTGGTTTATCTGATTTCAAAACTACTTCTTCAAAAGTAGCATCTGTTATTGCTAATGCCATATTTTTTTTATTTAAAATTTATAAATATAAAGTCTTTAATTCCTTAAACACTATGCAAATTTAGAAATTAAAAACTAACAAAACACCATTCTAAAATTAGTTTTGGCTATTAATGTATTGTTAATTATTATCAGTAGCTATTCCTGCTGTCCCCTATATCTTTAATACCAAACCCTGGTATTAAAGGATACCGCTTCCATCAGGGCTAGAAAATTTGGGGATATATCCGTTTTAAAATAAACAATAAAAAATCCCGCCTAAGCAGGATTCTATTTTTAATTTTTACACAAAAAAACTTTTTTATCTAAAAGCTTGATCATAATTATTGCCAACAATGCCCCAGTTGTATTTGCCAAAACATCCCTTACATCTCCATTTCTAAAAGTTGTAAAATAGGTTTGAAATAGCTCTATTGCAATTCCAAAAAGAAGAGCCATCACAAAAACAACTCTTAAAAGCTTTGAGCTACTTTGTTTTTTAAAATAAAAACGAAGCGCATAAAACCACAATATGCTAAAGACAAAATAAAAAAAGGCATGAATAATTTTATCAATATAAAGAATCTTTATTTCAGGAAGCTCACTTATCCGAATTAGACACAAATAAAGAATAACTGCTGCCCAAGACAAAGCAGCTCCTAAACAAATTTTCTTAAGCACCGATAAGCTCTTTATAGCCTTCAGCAGTTAGCAAAGTATCGAATTCAGCTAAATCTGAAACTTTAATTTTTATCATCCATCCAGCACCATAAGGATCAGAATTCACTAATTCTGGAGCATCTTCTAATCCAGTATTGAATTCAACAATTTCTCCTGACAAAGGAAGAAACAAATCAGACACTGTTTTTACTGCTTCAACAGTACCAAAAACTTCATCTTTTTCAAGTGTTTGATCTAAAGTTTCCACTTCAACATAGACAATATCACCCAACTCTTTTTGAGCAAAATGTGTAATTCCTACTGTTGCAATATCTCCTTCTAAACTTACCCATTCATGATCTTTAGTGTACTTTAAACTTGCTGGTATACTCATAATAATAGTAATTGATATATGTGATAATTGTTTTTTTGGCAAATGTAACAATCTTCGAATTAAATCTTATCGAGATTCAAGAAATTAATTCCCAAAATTGTATCGAAGTGTAAATCCAGATCGAATATTAGTTATAGGAAACGAAGTCGATATCACCGCTTTAGAGAATGAATGATCATAATAGAAAATAGCCGTTAGATTTTTACTAAATGAATAATCAGCCGTTAATTTCAAAGACCATAAATTTTGCCCCCCTGCTAATTGGTTATTATCATAATCTAAATAACGCACTATCGTTTGATTATTTCTATACGACAAATCGGCTTTGACATTAATATCACCTTTAATAACTCCAGTAGGATTATCAGCCAGTCTTGAAGAAAAAACAACATTCTTAAAACGATAGCCTAAACCTACTATGTATTCAATTCCTTTTACTTCGGTTAATAAATTGTTATCAAAACTCATTGACAAAGCGCGGTCTTTTTTAATTTCAGTAAGCACTTTTAGTGAGTTTTTCAATTCAAAATCCATTCGAACAAGCGGGCTAAATTGCTCCACTAAATTCACATTAGACATAATTGTTTTATTGTAAAAATTACCACTATCATCCTTTCCTGCTGGATCTTTATCATAATCAAAATTAGATCGGTATTGATTAATAGTATAAGACGCTCTATAACTATGTTGCAAAGAAAATCGCTTGAAATTCTTTTTAAATAAGCCGTAACGCATCAAACCATTGTATTTTACTGTCCAGTTAGGAATTGGAAAACTTCTAAAAATACCAGTAGAAACACCCGATGCATCAGCACCAGAATAGGCTGCTACAAATGCCGGCAATAAAACAGATTGATTGTTTTTTCCAAATCCAATCGGATATCCATTATTCGAAATAATTCTTTTTCGCTCCGGGTTATTAGGATTCGCTAAATCTGTTTCCGGAAGACTCGGATTTTCTGCTGGAAGAGTTGCAGCATCATAACGTGGTACTACAGCTCCATAATGATCAGTTGCCAATCGGTTTGCTACCAAAAGTCTATTTGTTCTAAAATCATCAAATGCAGCAGAAGCATTCTCATCACTTTGAGAGAAAGCAGTTTTTATTAACACTGTAGAAATAGAAAACATTCCATAATTATAAGGAGAACGCGAATTATAAGTCCCATCAGCAGATACATCATACTGCTCAGAATAATTTGTAGAAAGTGATCTATCCATCGTTAAATCGATTTTCAAATCAGGAAACAAATCCACATTAGCGGTAGCTCTCAACACTTTATTACTAACCTGTGTATAGTTTTGACTAAACCCCTGATAGTTAGTCAACCAACCATTTTTAGCCGCTTCATACCTTACATCATCCTGACTTCCAAAGATAAAACCTAATGACGGTCTGGACGAACCTAAGAATCCAATACTCGGTGTATATCCCGGCAATAATGTACCACTATTTTCCGAATAATTAATTTGAATATTCTTAACACTAGTTAAAACCCCCATCAATCCATCTACAAATTCATTGCCTTGTACTTGTGGTTTTGCAGCGACGTTAGTGATTTTTTGTCCAGGTTTTGGGGCAACAGCAGGAGTTCTGGCTGCTACTTTTGTTTTTTTGGACAAACCTAAGTATTTGTAAAGCATATCCATATTGAAAGTAGTGTTCAAAGTATTGGTACGTGCGTTTTGAACCGTATTTCCTAAATTGTAAGCAGAGCCACCCACTTCAATTTCAGACAAAGCATTTGCTGATTTTTGCCAACTATAATCTCCAGTATAAGAGTAATTCGCCTTTACAAAACTAAATAGAGGAATCTTATTAATAGGAATATCATAATTTAAAATTATTTGCTGGGTATGTCGATTTGGATCACCAATATCCCAATAGCTATCCCAAATTGAGAAATCAGCAATCGGCTGGTCATCTTGATTCAAATAATTCTTAACGATATTGCTCGTTGAAGCAGCATAACTAAATTTCAACGATTTAGTCAAATTATAGTTGAATCCATAATTGTAATTAAAACCAAAATTTCTTCGGTACAAAGGTTCTAATTCAAGCCCGGGAACATTATCTACTTGTCTATACTGTTGACGATTGTATTGTCTATTAATATTAGTATTGAAAGTAACATTAGAAGGCAAATAATTAAAATTAAAATCACTTAACATCTTCCAATAACTACTCTTTTTCATGAATTTCGTTTTCTTGAAAGGCTCTACTGCCTTAGAATCAAAAGTATAAGCATAATCAACCGAAGTACTCGCTTGCTGATCAAGATAGTCTTCAATTTCATAATCATGACGCTCTACTTTATTAAACGATTGCGAAAAAGTAAAATTCTCAGGGTCATAAATATGTGGTTTTTGCTCAGCTCCTCTTTGCTTTCTTACTCCAATAAAATTAACACTAGTACGCTTAGTATAGTCTATTGCTCTGTTTTTCAAATTAGCTCTTACATCAGCATCATCCGTTTCATTTAAAAGCTGCTTTAATTTAATATCCTGATTAAACGGATCGTATTCTGGCTTAATAGTCTCTTCACCTACGCTGTAGTTAAAGGGTAAATTAATCCCCCACTTATTAGGCAATAGCTTCCCTAAATTCAAATTGGTCACAATATTATATTGTTGAATATCTTCACGACTTCTTTCATTTGGACCTTGTTCAATAGTTCCAAATCCTACTGTACTCATTTTTCCAGTTGCGGAAACCGTTGCAAAATCGGCAAAATTAGCATCTACATTTAACACCGCGGCCATACCACCATGATTATCCATATCGGCTAAACGAAGCTCATTGAACCAAACCTCTCCTTTCAGATCCTGATGTGGTTCGTTACTCTTAATTCCGACCATCAAGGTACGCACCATCCCGAAATTAGGATTTCCTTTAATACCCAATCTTAATTTACTATCGCCATCACGTCCATCTGGATCTCCAGGAATAGTTGTATCATCATCTAAATAATAAACTCCATCCAAAGGCAGCGTACTGGCATCTATAGCCATAGCTTTAATCTTTAACTTGGTCAACAAAGACAATGCTAAATCTATTTCATTGGCTTCAGGCCAAACTTCTTCAGCATCAATTTTACAACTAGTCACTACTTTAGAAGGAATATTAGGATTTGGATCTGGATTATCAACAGTAGGAGTAACTTTTAATTTAATTTCAACTTGGTAGAAATTTTGTGTAAAATCATTTCCGAAACGAATAAAAGCAACCATTTGATCATCTTTTAAACTATTTTCTTTTCCTTGTAAAGATTCGGCGTGTAAAAACATTTTCAGTTTTTTAAACTGACGCATATCTACACTTACATTTTTAAAAACGGCTCTAGCATCATCTATCTCTAAACCATCACCCGCAACTCTTAATGATAAGGATTGCTCATTTTGATTAATCAACGTATTATTATTATACAACTGTTCTCTTTGCACCCCTGGAGGAGTAACATAATTCACAGGACATTTTGTGTTGTTTTCTTGAACATTAACCGCTGTAACATCCAATTCTGTATTATCATCAGCAACGTTAGTATCATTAGGATCTAAGGTACTCGTATATCTTCTCCATTCACCTCGCACCAAATCTAAAGCCCCAAAACGCAATGTTACTTCATCATCAAAACCTGTCATAAACATTCGCATAAAACGAATAGATCTAAAATCAGAAATATTACCAATAGTGTTTTCAGGTGATGAAACCGGAATTTTAAACTGAATCCATCTTGCGCTAGTCACTTCACCATTTGGCAAAGTCGCTTGAGTTTCTCTGACATCGGTTACATAATTTTGTCCTACCTGCAAATCAGGCTTCATATCAATGCTATATTCATAATACGCATTAATGGTATTCATGGTATTATCTCTATTTATGTCTTCCACATCTGGAACAGTCGAAGCGCCTCGATTAGGATCATTTATATCAACAGCCGAGTTGCCATCCACGCCATTATAATTTTTGTAACGCTCTTTTACTCCACCAGAAGCATTAAGATAATAAGTATAATCATCAGCAGCTGGATCCGGTTCAGAAGCAAAATTATTATAAATCGTGGCTTCAGCATTATTTGTCAAACCATCCAATCCAACATCTTGATTCTTTCTATTGTTTGCGTCTGCATCAAAAGCATATATTAAGGATTGCGAAGCAGGAACATCTCCCCAAATTGGCTGTGGACTAACCTTTACCTGATCTGGCCCTAGTCCGTTTTCATATTGTTTTCGACCATCCTTCAATATATCTTCGGAGATTTCTCCTAAGTTAAAATAAACTTTACCAGTATTAGTGGCTTGTGATTTTCCATTACCCACATAAGGATCTAAAACCCAAAACTGAATGTACTCCACATTTCCTTGTTCGAAATTAGTTGAACTCAGCGAACGCATAATACCCCCAAAATTATCTTTTGGCGTTAAACCAAAATTAGAATTATTATTATAAGGCCCTCTTTCAGATGGCAAATAAGTCAAATCCAAAGTATTGATTACCTGTGTTTGTCCTTGTGCGATATCAGTTAACGGATATAATTCTTCACTATAAATTCTTCTGGTTGAGTTTAACGAAATATCATCATTAGATATTCCAGATGGTTTTTGAACATAAAAAATAGGGTCAATAGTATACCAGGCTAACTTTGCCCTTTTATGACCATAAGTTAAATCATTCGATTTTGCATTAAAATTATAAGTGCTGCGTGTATTCTCTTCAGGTGTTGACGACAGACTCCAAGCATAGGCTGAACGCATATCGATAGTAGATTGCGAACCTTCAAAATCATCAACATAAAGTGTTGATTCTCCTTCAAATTGATCTGCTTTAGGTGTATCGGGTTTTAAAAATGCAATTTCTCCTCTTACCGATAAATTCGACGGAACATCGGTATCAATATTAGGAAGCATATTTACCAATCTTGTAAAAAACGGAACCTCTGTAGAGAAATTGGTATTGAATCCAAAAATGGTATTGTTTACGGATTCTTGTCCATAACTGGATTTTTGAGTAAATGGTTTTTCAGTCATTTTTAAAAAGGTTCCCCCTAAAGTAAAATTATCCGAAAATTTATGCTCCACATTTACCCCCATAAACCTTCTGGTTTGTTGACCAAAAATGGAATTATTTTCGAGAGAAACATTAATTGGAGTATTAGATGCCTGCAACGAAGGATCTAGAATTTGAACACGTCCTAATTGATAATTCACACTATAATCAACTCCCTCAACTAAAACTCTACCTCCGGCAGTAACTACAACCGAACCTTGTGGCACATTGTAGGCGCCAATTGGAATTCCATCACCAGCAGACGATTTGTATTTTCCTCTTAGTAAAAACTTATTCTTATCACTGTCTTGTAATGCTCCGGACTGAGTATTGCGGTACATACTTCTGAAAACATATTTTCTTTGATTTTCATTATAATTTGCTGGAACGTCATAATCTCTTGAATCAGAAGGATCATTTAACTTATTAAAAAGCAATTCTCCAAAAGGTTCTTTTGTGGTAAAAATGATACGTCCATTTTGAGAATCCACTGTTAAACCGGAAACAAAATCAAAAAATCCATCACCACCTGTTTGTCGATCATTATTATAATTCAGTTTATCTAAATTAAAGACATTCAACAACGGAGTCTCTTCTACTTTATTTTCAGGTAGTGGACTTGGTGGAAATGTACTTCCTGCAACGGGAGAAATATAATTTAAAGGTGACGGATCAGTATACAGAATATTAAATCTAAAATCTTCCTGTTTTACTTGATAAGCACCTGGAATTTGATAAATATTTTTCATCATCAAGTTCCAAACTGGATTTTTAACATTGGTTAAATTACTTTTCAGCATTTTCAAAATCAAACTCTGTGTAACAACTGCCTGAGTGGATTGTGGCGTACCTGTAACAAGGGTTGCATCGACACCATCATTTCCAAATTCCCCTACTTGATACACCTGGTCCCCAATTGTATATTCATAGGCTACTGCCAAAATTTCATCGTTTGATAATCTTTGTTGTAAAGAGATATATCCTAATTGCGGATGGTAAGTATACTCATTGGTGGTTAATTTTCGAGCATTCTCAAGTTTAGAATAATCTTGTCCTTCACTCACCGTTCTATTAAATCCAGAATTTGCTGTTGCAATTTCACGAATATTTGAATTCAATATTCCATTACCCGATTGAATTTGGGCAGGATCATATTTATTATTCGAGTTATCCGAAGGTGAATCTGCAGATTTATTAAACATTCCTGTAGAAGGATCTAAAACTACCACTTCATTATCATCTAATCCTGTTAACTGCGCTTCTCCTAAATCCTGAAGAGCAATAACGTTCCTAAGATTATTTGAAGTAGTATTCAATCGGGTTTGCTTGTTGGTAACCCAAACTTCTAATCGGGTTATTTGTACCCTACTATCTATAAAAGGATAGTTTTTTAATGCTGTATCGTATCTATTTCTAAAATACTGAGACAGGAAAAAATGCCTATCATTATCGTAATCCAGAGCATAAATATCATAATCCTGTATAGTTCCTCCTCCTTGAGAAACTACTGTTTTTGTTTGCGACTTTTGTTCAGAAAAAACACCCGTAACAGTCGTTTTACCAAATTGCAATTGTGCCTTAACACCAAATAAACTCTGCGCTCCCCTAATTAAAGAACTATTTAGCGGCATGCTAACATTACCAACTTCAATTTTCTGAATAATATCGTCTTCTGTTGGCTTATAATCTAACTTTAGTAAATTCTGAAAAGCAAAAGTAGACTGAGTATCATAATTAGCATTTACATTTAATCTAGTACCTACTTTTCCCATCAAGCTCATACTAATTCTTTGGTCAAAGTCAAAAGAAAGATTAGATCTGTTTCTTGGAGAAAACGAAGGATTGTCTTGTTTTGTATATCGCACTCCCATATCCATTTCAACAGAACCCGTAGGCTTTACATCGATGGTATTACTCCCAAAAATAGATTCAAACAAACCTGATTTAACATAATACCTAGGCAGCAAATCCTTTTTGGCAGCTTCACTTCCTTCTTTTTTCCCATCAATTGCATCTGACTTCTTTTTGAAATAATCTTTCATCGATTCTTTCAAAACTAAGTTTTCATATTCTTTGGGAGTCAAAATAAGAGGATACTTAATGGAAAATCCGTTAACGGAACTAGTATAAATATATCTGTCTGTTTTTGGATCATAAGTATATGCCGAAAGAATACTCTTAGGGTCTTTTATTTGAACTTTCCCTAATGAATACTCTCTTTTTGTTGTATCTTGAACTGGTTCATTTACCTGAGCTCGTGATACAAAACCACATAATAAAACCGCCAAAAAAATACAGATTTTATGCATACAATTGGTTTTTACTGTGCCTTTATAAGCTTTTTAATGCTTGTTTAATAATAGATTCTACAGATGCATCTGGATCCTCTTTTATAATTTTCTCTATAACCTTTTCTGAAGCTTTTCTAACAAATCCTAAAACTTCTAATGCAGATAACGCTTCATCTCTGTTTGTATTGCTTTGCGACATAGAAACTTCGTCTAAATCGTACAGCTTTAAGACCTTATCTTTAAGATCCAAAATTACTCTTTGCGCCGTTTTACTCCCTATTCCTTTGATAGACTGAACAGTACCTACATCACCTGATGCAATAGCATTAGTAATTTGTTTAGGATCTAATGAAGATAACATAGTCCTTGCAATACCGGCCCCAATTCCTGAAACTGAAATCAGTAATTTGAAAATTTCTCTTTCTGATTTCTCAATAAAACCAAATAATGTATGCGCATCTTCCTTTATTTGAAGATAGGTAAATACTTTTATAAAATCAGAATTAGGAAGTAAAGAATAAGTGTGCAATGAAATATGAACATCATAACCCACTCCACCACAATCAATAACAATTTGTGTTGGCGATTTTTCAACTAACTTTCCTTGTAAGTGTGCAATCATCTATTTTTTTTATAAAAGTTTTTTTTGTTTAAAATTGCTTTTACCAATCTCCTATCCCAGGAAACCAACAAGAGTAATAGCAGTTTTATCTTATATACAAAGATAGAAGTCTTAACTTAAAAAGTTAACATTTTCATAATTCTTTTATAAAAAACCAACAATTAATTTCATGAAAAAAGCCGCAAAAAATTGCGGCTAGAAGATATCCTTTATAAATAAAATCAAATACTACGATTGAGTCCCGTTGATATAAGAATCAAGCAATTGAATTGTTTCTTTTTGTTTTTCAATAATTGATTTTACAACGTCACCAATAGAGATAAGTCCAATGACTTTATTATTTTCCACAACAGGTAAATGTCTAATCCTTTTTGAAATCATCAATTCCATACAATTATCCAAATCATCTGTTGGCGTAACAGTAATTACATTACTTACCATTATTTCGTGTACTAAAGTGCTCTTTGAAGATTTATTCTTTAGAACAATTTTTCGAGCGTAATCCCTCTCAGACAGAATCCCTTTTAGTTGGTCATCTTCAATAATAAGTATAGCTCCAACATTTTTTTCTCCCATTACTTTAATAGCATCGTAAACGCTAATAGTAGAAATAATTGAATATACATTATTCCCTTTCGTGCTTAATATTTGATTTACAGTCATATTGAGAATTTTTAAGAACTATAAATATAAAAAAAAATCACCAAAAACCGACTGCGAACAATTTAAAATTCAACCCCTAATTTTATCATTCCTTTAAAAAATTAACATTTCTATTCAATCCTTGAAACTTAGTTCTTTTAACAGGCGAATCTTTAAAAACGATTTTAAACGTTTCTTCCGTCATTTCTTCCCAATCTTTTTTAGTCAGCGAAAGCAAAGCAGGATTAGGATTAAAAAATGGCTCATTATGACTTTTAGAAAATCTGTTCCAAGGGCAAACATCCTGACAGGTATCGCATCCAAAAACCCAATCATCAAAATGTCCTTTCATCTCCATAGGAATATTTTCCTTGAGCTCAATAGTAAAATAAGAAATACATTTACTTCCATCAACAATATAAGGAGCAACAATAGCCTGTGTGGGACAAGCATCGATACAAGCGGTGCAACTTCCGCAATGATCAGTTGTAGGATTATCATATTCTAAATCCAAATCGATAATTAATTCGGCTATAAAATAAAAAGAACCTACTTTTTGAGTCAATAGATTGCTATTTTTTCCAATCCAACCCAAGCCACTTTTGGCTGCCCAAGCTTTATCTAAAACAGGTGCAGAATCCACAAAAACACGACCTGAAACCTCTCCAATAGTTTCTTGAATCGAAAAAAGCAGTTCTTTTAATTTTTCTTTAATGACAAAATGATAATCTTTACCGTAGGCATATTTCGAAATCTTATACGAGTCTAGAATTTGTTCTTTTTCGGGATAATAATTCAGTAAAAGCGAAACGACACTTTTAGCATCATCAACAAGCAAAGTTGGGTTAAGGCGTTTATCAAAATTATTCTCCATATAGGCCATCTGCCCATTATGGTTTTTATTCAACCAGTTTTCAAGTCTAGGTGCTTCTTCTTCAAGAAAACCAGCTTTAGATATGCCACAAGATAAAAATCCGAGGCGTTTGGCTTCGGATTTTATAAATTGCGAATATTTTGATTTATTGTTAATGGGTTATGAGTTAAGGATTATGAATTAGGTTATGAATTATGACTTTACGCTTAACACATAACTTTTAACTTTTATTATAAACTAAAAAAGTCCTCCTTGAATATTAGTTCTAATCTTACCTAAATGCTTATAAGCTTTATCGGTAACTTCACGTCCTCGTGGAGTACGCATAATAAAACCTTCCTGAATTAAAAAAGGTTCGTAAACTTCCTCTATGGTTTCACTACTTTCGGAAACAGCAGTTGCCAAAGTACTCAATCCTACAGGGCCTCCTTTGAATTTATCAATTATGGTATTCAGTATTTTATTATCCATTTCGTCCAAACCATGAGCATCTACATTAAGCGCTTTTAAGGCATATTTCGAAATTTCAATATCAATAGTTCCATTGCCTTTTATTTGGGCAAAATCACGAACTCTTCTCAACAAAGCATTTGCAATCCTGGGCGTTCCACGGCTTCTGCCTGCAATTTCAATAGCGGCTTCCATAGAAATAGGCATTTTTAAAATAGAAGCACTTCGTTGCACAATGGTAGTCAACAATTCCACAGTATAATATTGCAACCTCGAAGAGATACCAAAACGAGCACGCATAGGCGCCGTTAAAAGTCCCGAACGGGTTGTGGCACCAATTAAAGTAAACGGATTTAAATTAATCTGAACCGTTCTTGCGTTTGGCCCTGATTCAATCATGATATCAATCTTAAAATCCTCCATAGCCGAATACAAATATTCTTCAACGATAGGACTCAAACGATGAATTTCATCAATAAACAAAACGTCTCTTTCTTCGAGATTAGTCAATAAACCGGCTAAATCTCCTGGTTTATCCAATACAGGTCCAGAAGTTATCTTGATACCCACTTCTAGTTCATTAGCCAAAATATTAGCCAATGTCGTTTTTCCAAGTCCAGGAGGGCCATGAAATAAAGTATGATCTAAGGCTTCATTACGTTGATTAGCTGCAGCAACAAAAACTTTAAGATTTTCTAAAACCTGATCTTGTCCTGCAAAATCATCAAAAGAAAGAGGTCTTAATCGTTTTTCAAGATCAAGTTCATCAGGATTGTATCCTTTGTTTGTTGGGTCTAAATTTTCATTCATGTAACAAAGATAGACAAAGTAATCAGTTTGTAAAATAGTTAAATTCCAAATAAAGAAAATTCCAAACTCCAATAATAATCGTTATCAATGGAATTTGGAATTTTAAAATATTGAGATTGTTTACTATTTGCATTTCCCTCAACAAACGTCACAAGATTCCAATTTTACAAAACAAAAAAAAGACTGTCGTTTCGGACAGTCGTTTCTATATATTTTTTTAGTGGTGTAAAACTTCTTCACCTTCTTTCATCGGTACATTTTGTGGTACAAAATCTACGTCATGATTTGGATTACTGTAGTCATAAGGCCAACGGTATACGTGAGGAATTTCACCTGGCCAGTTACCGTGAATATGTTCTACTGGAGTTGTCCATTCTAAAGTTGTAGATTTCCATGGGTTTTGTACTGCTTTCTTACCGTAGAAAATACTACTAAAGAAGTTGTACAAGAACACTAATTGGAAAGCACCACCAATTAAAGCAAACATTGTAATCAAAACATTTACATTTTGTAAATCATCAAACAATGGGAAGTTTGTGTTTGTATAATAACGTCTTGGTAAACCAGCTAGTCCAATAAAGTGCATTGGGAAGAATACTCCATAAGCACAAACTGCAGTTACCCAAAAGTGAATATAACCTAAATTTTTATTCAACATTCTTCCGTACATTTTAGGGAACCAGTGGTAAATACCAGCAAACATTCCGTAAAGTGCAGAGATACCCATTACTAAGTGAAAGTGAGCAATTACAAAGTATGTATCGTGAACGTTAATATCTAAAGTACTATCTCCTAAAATGATTCCTGTTAAACCTCCTGTGATGAAAGTAGAAACCATTCCGATTGAGAATAACATTGCAGGGTTGAATTGTAAGTTTCCTTTCCATAAAGTTGTAATCCAGTTGAACGCTTTTACAGCAGATGGAATTGCAATCAATAATGTAGTAAAGGTAAATACAGATCCTAAGAAAGGATTCATTCCTGAAAGGAACATGTGGTGACCCCAAACAATGGTAGATAAAAATGCAATTGCAAGAACTGACATAATCATCGCTCTGTAACCAAAGATTGGTTTACGAGAGTTTGTAGCCATAATTTCAGACACAAGACCCATTGCAGGTAAGATTACGATGTAAACCTCAGGGTGTCCTAAGAACCAGAATAAGTGTTCAAATAAAACCGGAGATCCACCTTGGTAATGTAAAACTTCACCAGCGATATAAATATCAGACAAGAAAAATGAAGTACCAAAACTTCTATCGAAAATTAATAACAAAGCTGCAGATAATAATACAGGGAAAGAAATTACCCCAATAACAGCAGTAACAAAAAATGTCCAGATTGTAAGAGGAAGTCTAGTCATAGACATTCCTTTAGTTCTTAAGTTAATAACAGTAACAATGTAATTTAATGATCCCATTAAAGAAGATGCAATAAATATAGCCATCGAAACTAACCAAAGTGTCATACCTGTTCCAGATCCTGGGATTGCCTGAGGCAAAGCACTTAATGGAGGATAAATTGTCCAACCTGCAGAAGCAGGACCTGCTTCAACAAATAAAGAACTTAACATGATTACAGCTGACAAGAAAAACAACCAATAAGAAATCATGTTCATAAATCCGGATGCCATATCTCTGGCACCAATTTGAAGTGGGATAAGTAAATTACTAAAAGTACCACTCAATCCGGCTGTCAGTACAAAGAATACCATGATGGTACCGTGTATGGTAACTAAAGCTAGATAAATATCATTTGCCATAACACCATCAGGAGCAAATTTATCACCTAATAAAACATTGAATATTTTAAAAGATTCTTCTGGCCATGCTAATTGCATTCTAAAAAGCAAAGACATACTAATACCAATAACTCCCATAATAATACCTGTTAAAAGGTATTGTTTAGCAATCATTTTGTGATCAATACTAAAAATATATTTAGTAATGAATGTCTCTTTATGGTGGTGTTCGTGTTCGTGATCGTGAGCGTGATCGTGACCTTCTGCTGACATATATTATACTTTAAATTTTCTTAATAAATTATTTAATAGCAACTTCTTTAGTAGCCGCTACTGTATCATTCCCTTTAGCTTTTCCTGATGCGTCATCAGCAGGTTTTTCTAATGATGCTTTTACTTCATTAACTAAGGTAGTTTTATCTGCTAACCATTTTTTGTATTCTTCTGGTGTATCAACAACAATTTTCATTTGCATGTTATAGTGAGAAGCACCACAAATTTTATTACAAAGCAACAAATAATCGAAAGTGTAAGGATCTAAACCAGGTTGACCATTAGCAATTAACTCAACACTTTTCTTAGCTCTTAATTCGTTAATATGAGCTACTTTTTCAATCATATATGGTAATTCTCTATACTCTGAAGTTGTATAAGTAGGAATAAAAGCAAATTCAGTAACCATTCCAGGAACACAGTTCATTTGCGCTCTAAAATGAGGCATATAAGCGGAGTGTAAAACATCTTGAGAACGTAACTTAAATTGTATTTTTTTACCTTTTGGTATGTGTAATTCTGAAACAACGATATCATCTTGTGCATTAGGATCAGATAAATCAACTCCTAAAGTATTAACACCTTCAATATATCTAACATTAGCTTTACCTAATACGTTATCTTCACCAGATAACCTAGCAGTCCATTTGAACTGTTGAGCATACAATTCGATTTCGATTACATCTTCATCTTTATCAACAAACATAATGTTGTTCCAAGCGTACAATCCGTAAAGAATTAAAACAGCCAAAACAACAGATGGAATGATACTCCAGATTGCTTCTAATTTATTACTATCAGCAAAGAATAATGCTTTTCTATCTTTACTCCCTTTATATTTAAAAGAAAACCAATATAATAATCCTTGTGTAATAACTTGAACTGTAAAGATCAAAACCCAAGTAATATTCATCAAACTATCAACTAAAACACCATGCTCAGAAGCAGGAGTATGAAGTGCTAAATTACCCCATTTTAATAAACCGTAGATAGTGAAGATATAAATGAAAGCTAAAAAGCCAAACATAATATACCCTTGAATATTATTATCATTATCTGATGCAACTTGCGAATCGTCCGAAGAAGATCCTACTTGAGTAAGATCAAATATCTTGGTCAATTGCCACAATGCAACTGCTAATAAAACTAAAACTATAATTACCAACAAACTTGTCATCTGTTTATCTCTTTAAAAATTAATAATGAAAATGTTTACTTTCTTCGATATAAGGATTTCTTTTTGCTAATAAAGGAACTTTAGTTAATGCTGTAAATACAGTAAAAATAAACAACCCAAGGAAGAAAAGAACGGACGAGATTTCAGGAACACCAATAAACCATTGATCACCAACTGTACCAGGCATAATCATATTAAAGAAATCAATATAGTGACCTGCAATAATAACGATACCAGCCATAACAATTACCCATGTAATTCTTTTGAAATCAGTATTGATAAGAATCAATAAAGGAAATACAAAGTTCATAACAACAGCACCAAAGAAAGGTAGGTTGTATAATTGAATTCTAGTAATAAAATAAGTAATCTCTTCAGGAATATCTGCATACCAGATTAACATAAATTGAGAAAACCATAAGTAAGTCCAGAAGATACTGATACCAAACATGAATTTAGCTAAATCATGGATATGACTTGTATTAACATGCTCTAAGTACCCTCTTGATTTTAAATAAACAGTTACCATAGCAATCATAGTAATACCACTTACAAAGAAACTTGCAAAAACATACCATCCAAATAATGTAGAGAACCAGTGTGGGTCAATTGACATAATCCAGTCCCAAGACATGATAGACTCAGAAACAATAAAGAAAACTAAGAAACCAGCTGATAATTTAAAATTCTTTTTATAATTAGTATTATCATTAGATGCCTCTTGTGCCAAACAATTTTTTCTTGAATAATGACGGTATAAATTCCATCCAATTAAGAAAATAGCTGCTCTAGCAATCCAAAATCCAAAGTTTAAGTAACCTGATTTACCAGCAATCATTTTATCATAATTAGCACTTGTAGGATCAGTTACACCTTCAGCTAACCAAGTAAACATATGGTTAAAATGAAGACCACATAAAATTAATATTATAAAGAATATAGCAGATCCTACAGGAAGGTAAGCTGTTATACCTTGCATAACTCTAAATAAAACTGGAGACCATCCCGCTACTGCAACTTGTTGAATTGCGTAGAACGCTAAAGTTCCCATAGCAATAAGCATAAAGAAAATACAAGCAACATATAAAGCTGCCCATGGCTTATTTTGCAATTGGTGTAAAACATGAGTTAAATGCTCTTCATGCTCAGCAGCTTCTTTAACTTCTTCTGCAGTTGCATGTTCCGCTTTAGCATGAGCTCCTTCAGCAGCTTTAGCTTCTTCATGATGTGCTTCACCATGTCCACCGTGAGATTCTGCGGCAAGGATATTCTCAACTTCATGAATATCTTTAGGTGCGTTTAAAAAACCATACCCTATTCCTAATATACCAACGGCCATTAAGATGATAGAAAAAGTTTTTAATTTACTTGAAAATGTATACATATCTATTACGATCAGTTTGTTCAACAATTATAATTGGCTTTTAAGTTTAAGCACATAGTCAGCAATTAACCAACGCTCGTGTTTACTTAATTGATTGGCATGAGAACCCATTGCATTTAAACCATACGTCTCAACGTGAAAAATACTTCCTTCAGTGATATTTCTATCAGCATAACTAGGAACTCCAAGAAATTTTTCTCTCTCAACTAATTTTCCTTTACCATTACCAGCTGCACCATGACAACTAATACAATAGATTTCGAAAAGTTCTTTTCCTTTACCAGAATTTCTATCTAATGAATCAAGTGGTGACTTTAAATTGGCTTTAGCCAATTCATATCCAGCTGTAGAATTTTCATATTCGTAAGGTTCAAAACCTCTATTAATACTACCTGGAGCAGGTAATTGACCTTCTCTTCCGTTAGCAAAAGCTTTAGACTCTGAATAAGTTTCATAGCCTACTGACTCATACATATTTGGAAAATACTGATAATTCGGCGCTTTATCATTATGACATGAAGCTACTAAAATAGTTATGCCTAACAATAGTGTTATTTTATATACCCTTTTCATATCTAAATTAATTCTTTTCTATTACTTTAACTTCTACAGCACCTGTATTTTTGAAAAAAGAAACCAATTCTTCTTCATTATCGTTGATAGCTACTTCCATTAAGAAATGATCATCAGTAGTTCTAACATCTGGATTCTCAGCTTCTTTAAAAGGCCATAATCTACTTCTCATATAAAAAGTAATAACCATTAAGTGGGCTGCAAAGAATACAGTCATCTCAAACATAATAGGCACAAAAGAGGGCATATTTTGGATATAACTGAAACTTGGTTTTCCTCCAATATCCTGAGGCCAGTCATGAATCATAATATAACTCATCATGAAAGTTGCAAAAGAGATACCAACACATCCATACAAAAAGGCACAAATTGCTAATCTTGATGGTGCTATTCCCATAGCTTTATCCAAACCGTGTACTGGGAATGGAGTAAAAACATCTTCAATATGATGATGAGCTGCTCTGGTTTTCTTAACCGCATTCATCAATACATCATCGTCATTATAAATGGCGTATATTACTTTACTACTACTCATGGTGTGAATCTTTATTTGCTGCTCTTTCTCTTATGTAATTATCTCCTGTTGCTTTTAAAATTGTTTTAACCTCTGCCTGTGCAATTACAGGGAAAGTTCTTGAATACAATAAAAACAATACAAAGAAGAAACCTATTGTTCCAATGAAAATTCCAATATCAACAAATGTTGGAGAGAACATTGTCCAAGAAGATGGTAAGTAATCTCTATGAAGAGAAGTTACGATAATTACGAATCTCTCAAACCACATCCCTATGTTTACAACAATAGAAATAATGAAAGAAAACATGATACTAGTTCTTAATTTCTTAAACCACATAAACTGTGGAGAGAATACGTTACAAGTCATCATTGACCAATATGCCCACCAGTAAGGTCCGGTAGCTCTGTTTAAGAACGCATATTGCTCATACTCTACTCCGGAATACCAAGCGATAAACAACTCAGTAATATAAGCCACACCTACGATAGAACCTGTAATCATGATGATAAGATTCATCAATTCGATATGTTGTAAAGTAATATAAGCTTCTAGATTAGACACTTTTCTCATGATGATAAGCAAGGTGTTCACCATAGCAAATCCAGAGAAAACCGCTCCAGCAACGAAGTAAGGAGGGAAAATTGTTGTATGCCATCCTGGAATTACAGAAGTAGCAAAGTCCATAGATACAATCGTGTGTACAGAAAGTACAAGAGGAGTTGCTAAACCAGCAAGTACCAAAGATACTTCTTCAAAACGTTGCCAATCTTTTACTCTACCGCTCCATCCAAAACTTAAGATAGAATATACTCTTTTATTAAATGGAGTAATTGCTCTATCTCTAAGCATTGCAAAGTCAGGCAATAAACCAGTCCACCAGAAAACTAACGATACTGATAAATAAGTAGAAATTGCAAATACGTCCCAAAGCAATGGCGAGTTAAAGTTAACCCATAAAGATCCAAATTGATTCGGAATAGGTAAAACCCAGTAAGCTAACCAAGGACGCCCCATGTGAATAATTGGGAACAAACCTGCTTGAATAACTGAGAAAATTGTCATTGCTTCTGCTGAACGGTTAATCGCCATTCTCCATCTTTGACGGAATAACAATAATACCGCAGAAATCAAAGTTCCAGCGTGACCAATACCTACCCACCAAACGAAGTTTGTGATATCCCATGCCCAACCAACTGTTTTGTTTAATCCCCATGTTCCAATACCTGTAGATACTGTATAAACTATACAGCATATTCCCCAAAGGAAGGCTGTTAAGGCGATTGTAAAAACAATCCACCAATGTTTATTAGCCAAACCTTCGACAGGCGCCGCCACATCTACTGTTACATCATGATAAGTTTTATCACCTATAACTAAAGGCTTTCTAATACTAGAGTCGTATATATGAGACATATTCCTTTATATTGATTTTAAATTTATTTCTAAGTATTTCTAACTTTTACGTGATAAACCACATTCGGTTTAGTTCCAACATGCTCCAATAAGTGATAAGATCTTTCATCTGCAGCTAATTTAGCTACTTTACTTACTTTATCATTAACATCACCAAAAATCATTGCTCCAGAAGAACAAGCATTTGAACAAGCTGTTTGGAATTCACCATCAGCAACTGGACGACCTTCATTTTTAGCTTTTAATTTAGTCGCCTGAGTCATTTGGATACACATAGAACATTTTTCCATTACCCCACGAGAACGAACGTTAACATCTGGATTTAACACCATACGTCCTAAATCATCATTCATATGATAATCAAATTCACTGTTCTTGTTATACAAGAACCAGTTGAAACGACGTACTTTATAAGGACAGTTGTTCGCACAATAACGAGTACCAACACATCTGTTGTATGCCATATGGTTTTGACCTTCACGACCGTGAGAAGTTGCAGCAACTGGACAAACTGTTTCACAAGGTGCGTGATTACAGTGTTGACACATTACAGGTTGAAAAGCAACTTGTGGATTTTCTGACGCCACTTCCATTTCATTAAATGTAGAAAGTGAACTAGACAAACCTGCTATATTTTCTTTTCTTTCGTTATCACCTGCGAAAGTTTCTTCAGAAGAATAATATCTATCGATACGCAACCAGTGCATATCACGACTTCTTCTAACTTCAGATTTACCTACAACAGGAACGTTATTTTCAGCGTGACAAGCAATAACACATGCTCCACAACCTGTACAAGCATTTAAATCGATCGAAAGATTAAAGTGGTGTCCAATTGAACGATCAAATGAAGTCCATAAATCTACAGTTGTAGCATCAACTTCTTGATGATCTAAAGATACCATAGGAACTTCATTCCAAATTGAAGCATCTTTTGTATTAAAGATTTCAAGAGTAGTTTCTTTAATAATGTCGCCTCTACCCATCAATGTTTTTTGCGATTGAACACAAGCAAATTCATGCTCGCCTCCTGCTTTTGAAATAGATGCCGATTGAACATTACTGAAGTTAGCATAAAACGCATACGCATTTACAC
>JBDLTG010000114.1:0-9155 GCA_039805885.1 Bacteroidota bacterium | reverse complement strand
TTGAAAAGGTCTTTTTTTATATATAAATCTATACTCTAAAAAGCAATATCGGCTAAAGAGTTATTTTCTAAAACCTTTAAGGTATTATCTCTAATCTCAGTCATTAAACGACGTGCTGCACAAGTTGATTCGTCTTCACAATCATCACATCTTTCATAAAAATTATGACTCGCACAAGGCAGCAAAGCAATCGGCCCTTCGAGAATGCGATACACTTTTGCCATACTAATCTCTTTAGGATCTTTAATCAAATAATAACCGCCGCCTTTTCCTTTTTTAGCACCTAAAAAACCTGAATTACGAAGCAACAACAAAATACTTTCCAGAAACTTAATCGAAATATTTTCGCTTTTAGCTATATCTGCAATAGCAACTGGCGTTTGATCTTCCTGGCGAGCCAAAAAAGTCAAAGCTTTAATTCCGTATTTTGTTTTCTTTG
The DNA here is from genome assembly GCA_039805885.1 of Bacteroidota bacterium. Classification (GTDB taxonomy): domain Bacteria; phylum Bacteroidota; class Bacteroidia; order Flavobacteriales; family Flavobacteriaceae; genus Flavobacterium. The sequence goes on along the minus strand of JBDLTG010000114.1, from coordinate 8,716 downwards.
AGAGCATTATGAAGATATTAGATTTTTGATTCAAGATTAACGATTGCCGATTAAACACTCACTTAATCTCTGGAGATAAACAAAAATATGTTTTTTTGAACTAATAATCATAAAAAAACGATTCTTGATTTACAGAAAATCTGAAATCAAAAATCGTTAATCTACAATTTGCAATCATTAAGAAAGCGCTTGCTCTAAATCAGCAATTACATCTTTTACAGTTTCTAAACCTACAGAAACACGTACTAAACCTTCGGTAATTCCTACCGCCAATTTTTCCTCAACAGACAATTTACTGTGTGTAGTTGAAGCGGGATGCGTCACAATAGTTTTAGCATCTCCAATATTAGCCGAAAGCGAACATAATTTTATTTTATCTAAAAAAGCACGACCTGCATCAATACCTCCTTTTATTTCAAAAGCAATAATATTACCACCTAAAAGCATTTGCTTTTTAGCCACTTCATATTTAGGATGCGATTTCAGGAAAGGATATTTCACACTGTTTACATTCGGGTGACTTTCTAAAAACTCAGCTACTTTCAGCGCATTTTCACAATGCCTTTCTACACGAAGAGCCAAAGTCTCGATACTTTTTGACAATACCCAAGCATTAAATGGAGACAAAGCCGGACCTGTATTTCTTGAGAAAAGATAGATTTGACGAATTAAATCAGCTTGACCTACAGCAACTCCTCCTAAAACACGTCCTTGACCATCCATTAATTTTGTAGCCGAATGGATAACGATATGCGCACCATACTTAATAGGCTGTTGAATATAAGGTGTTGCGAAACAGTTATCCACAATCAAAATCAAATTGTGTTTTTTAGCAATATTTCCCAACAATTCCAAATCAATCACATCAACACCCGGATTAGTTGGCGTTTCTACATAAAGAATTTTAGAGTTTGGCTTGATAAAACTTTCTATTGTTTCCGGCTTATTAATATCAAAATAAGACGTAGTTATATTCCATTTTGGAAAATAAGTCATAAACAACGCATGCGTAGAACCAAAAACACTTCCCGCTGACACAATATGATCACCTGAACTCAATAAAGCTGCAAAAGTAGAATAGATAGCCGCCATTCCGGTTGCAAAAGCATAACCAGATTCAGCGCCTTCCATAGCACAAACCTTATCTACAAACTCCGTGGTGTTAGGATTAGAAAAACGGCTGTAAATGTTACGTTCTTTTTCCTCAGTAAAAGAAGCTCTCATATCCTCTGCATCTTCAAAAACAAAGCTTGAAGATAAAAACAAAGGCGTTGAATGTTCTTGGTAATGTGTTCTATCTATATGTGTACGTATGGCTTGGGTTTCAAAACCAAATTCTTGTTCGTCCATTTTATTTTATTTTTCCTCTCCCCGACCCTCTCCAAAGGAGAGGGAGCCGAAACTGGAGAATTGTTATTAATTGTTAATTAAGCAAAAATATTTCTGTTTATTTGTTGCCTGTTTCCCCTTCGGAGGTTAGGGGGATACCGTTCAAAATTACTTTGTAATGAATGGTTGCTGTAGGCTCTACTGTTTTAGAAACCGAGCAATATTTTTCGAAAGACAATTGTGCTGCTTTAGCCGCTTTGTCTTCTTTAATATTTCCTTCCAAAGAAAAAACCACATGAATATCTTTAAACGGTTTTGCTTCTCCTACTTGTACACGCTCTCCTTCAACCTCAGCTTTGAAAGAAGTAATTTCCTGACGTTGTTTTTTTAGAATCGAAATCATATCAATTCCGCTACATCCTGCAACCCCCATCAAGACTAATTCCATTGGGCTTGGCCCCATATCATTACCTCCAAAATCCGGACGCGCATCTACATTTACTATATGTCCTCTTTCATTTTTTAATTGAAAGTGGAAGTTTTCGTTTACTCTGTCTAATGTTATTTTCATTTTATCCCCTCCCCAACCCTCCCCAAAGGGGAGGGAGTCAAGACTGGAGGTTTGCCTTTTTTTAATTATTAACTAATTTTATTTATGGAACGCTGAGATGCGGATTTTCAAACGCAGATTCAACGATTTTTTTTATTTATCTCCAGTTTCTAAATTATTATTTCCGTTTAAATATTCTTCAATTACTATTTTTGACGCATTTAAATCCAATTCATCAACTTGAAGTTTTACCGGATTTAAACCTCCCGAAGCAACAACCCAAGGTTGAATATTTGACATATATTCATTTTGAGTGAAAACGGAAATCCCTTTTCCTTCTAATAAATTTCTAACATTCATTGCCTCAAAATACGACCCACTAAAAATTTCAACCATAGCCTTTCTTTTTAATGCTGATAATGCGATTTTTCTAACGCAGATTTTTTACTTTTTTAATCTAAATTCAAAACTGTCACCCTGAGCTTGTCGAAGGGCTACAATCTAAAATCAACTATCCTTTATCCGACAATCTCAAAATATCTCCAAAAACCCCTCTTGCAGTTACTGCCGATCCAGCTCCAGCTCCTTGAATTACAATTGGTCGGTCTCCGTAAGATTCAGTGTAAATTTCGAAGAAAGAATCCGAACCTTTTAATCCGCCAAGAGCCGTATCTGAAGGGACAGAAACTAATTTCACTTCTAATATTCCTTTGTCATTTTGCAAATCACCAGACAATTCACCTATGTAACGCAAAACATGATTTGGTTGTTGCTCGTTCTTTATCTTATCATAAATTGGATCGAATTCTTTTAATTTTGTCAAGAAATCAGCAGCATTTCCTTCACGTAAATGTTCCGGAATTAAATTCTGAATTGCAATTTCTTCAAATTCATTTTGCAAATCCAATTCTCTCGCTAAAATCAATAATTTTCTACCTACATCGTTTCCACATAAATCCTCTCTTGGATCTGGTTCGGTATAACCATTATCAATCGCTTCTTTCAATATATCACTAAACGGAACACCTTTTGCAGAAAAATTATTGAATAAATAACTCAATGTTCCTGAGAAAACTCCTTTAATCTTAGTGATATTCTCACCCGAAAGATGCAATAATTTTATCGTATCAATTAATGGCAAACCTGCACCAACATTGGTTTCATACAAATAACTCTTTTGATTTTCGGCCAATACACTACGCAATTGTTTGTAAAAACCATAACTCAAAGTATTAGCTACTTTATTCGACGAAATTAAATCAAAACCATTTTCAACTAAAGGAATATAATTTTCAACAAATGTCGCACTAGCCGTATTATCCACAGCAATTAAATTCTCTAAATGATGTTCATTTGCGTAAGCAATAATATCATTAATTGTATAAGAAAATCCGTTAGTTTGAATTTCGTTAATCCAGTTTGGAGTCACTCCACTCTTGTTTAGCAAAACACTTTTAGAATTCGCAATAGCAAAAACATTCAATTTGATGTCTTTTCTTTTCTCAATTGCAATTGCCGATTCTAAAATTTGATTAATCAAAGTTCCTCCTACTAATCCATGACCAAAAACGGCAATGTTGATTTTTTTAGAAACTCCAAAAATCTCTCCATGAATAACATTTAATGCTTTATTCAGTTCTGATTTTTTAACCACCAAACTCACATTTTTTCCTGTAACCGTATTATTAAAAAGAATAGGGACAATTTTGTTTTTAATCAAAGCCGTGTAAGGCTTATAAAAAGTACTTAAATCTTGTCCAATAATCGAAATTACCGAAACATCATCAGTTACCGAAATTTTATTAACGTCTTTAGAATAAAAATCATTTTCGAATTCTTTTTCTAATTCTATCATTGCTTTTGTAGCCTGAGATTCCGCAACTACTAATCCGATTCCTCTTTCAGAAGAACCTTGCGAAATAATACTCACACTGATATTATTATCACCCATTACTTTAAAAATACGGGCATCAACTCCTGTTTTCCCAAGTAAACCTCTACCTTCAAGATTCACTAAAGCTACATCTTCTAAAACCGAAAGTGTTTTAATTCCCGCATTCTTAGAAGTGGCTGTAATTAAAGTTCCTTCGTTTTCATGATTGAAAGTATTTAATATTCGCAATGGAATATTTTTCTCTAACAAAGGAATTATCGTTTTGGCATGCAAAATAGTTGCTCCAAAATTAGCCAACTCATTCGCTTCATTAAAAGTCAAATGGTCAATTTTTTTAGCATCAGAAACTAAATCCGGATTAGCAGTATAAATACCATCCACGTGAGTATAATTCTGAAGTTCTTTAGCATTTAAATAATTTGCCAATAAAGAAGCGGTATAATTACTTCCGTTACGACCTAAAGTTGTAGTCACATTATTATTGTTAGAACCAATAAAACCAGTTACAACATTAACTACTGAACCTGCATTTTCTTTAAAATACTGAATTACATTTTTCTTCGAAATTTGTTCCAGCGGTTGTGCATCTCCAAATTTTGAATCTGTTTTCAGGAAAATTCTGGAATCAGCAAAACGGGCGTTGATTCCTTTTTCGATTAAAATTGCCGTCAATAATTTAGCCGAAAGCAACTCTCCAATCGAAAGAATTTGATCTTTGATTTTAGAACTATAATCGCCTATCAGGCTCACTCCTTCGAATAATTTATCTAAAACTGCAAATTCCTCAGATAAATCTACTGTTGAATAAACATCTTGCTGGTATTTTTTAAACTCATCCAGTAAAATTTTATAATCGCCATTTTTTGAAGCTACTACTAATATCTCTTCTAATTCATCAGTAGCATTTCCACGTGCCGAAACAACAATGGCAATTTCTTCTCCTTGATTTACTTTATCTGTAACAATAGAAACAACTTTATTGATTCCTTCACCATTCGATAAAGATTTACCTCCAAATTTTAATATTTTCATTTCATTCTATTTTGTGTTGCTACTAAAAAATAGGAGCAAGTAAGTTGTTTAATTGTTCGTATTCTATCAGGAAAGCATCATGTCCGTGGATGGATTCTATTTCGTTATAAGATACATTCACCTTATACTTTTTTAACTCCTGATAGGTTTCTTTATTCTCTCTTGCGGTAAAAAACAAATCTGAATTTATCCCGATAATGTGTATTGTGGCTTCAATTTTAGAGGCAAATACTTCGAAAGAATCACTGTTTCTGGTTACATCAATTGTTTTAAGCAATTGATTCATCATTTTATAAGAAGCCAGCTGAAAGCGTTTTTGTAATTTTTTACCATGATGCAACAACCAACTCTCAATGTTAAATATAGCTAGTTCTTCATTAATGGTGCGGTCAAATTTCAATTTGAAAGATTCCGGAGTTCTATAACACAACATCGCATGAATTCTGGCATCTTCGATTGGATTAGACGAATTTTTTAAAATTTGCTCTTGCAAAAAACAATTGGCTATCAACCAATCGGTCGATTTCCAATCGGTAGCAATAGGAATTAAATGCGATGCCAACTTAGGCTGCAAAGCAATCATTTCCCAAGCAATTCCACCACCTACTGAACCGCCAATTATAGCATACAACTGCTGGATTTGCAAAAATTTAACTCCTTCTATAAAAAGTCTGGCAACATCTCTAGCATTAAAATCCAGATAATTTTCTACAATAGCACCATCAAAACCATTTCCTGGAACATCAAAGGCTAAAATGCTGTATTCATTAGTATCAATAGTTTTATTTTCTCCAATTAAATCATTCCACCATCCTGTTGGACCAATAACTTGAGAGTTTCCAGTCAAGGCGTGATTAACTAAAACAACAGGAGCTGTATGCAATTCAGGTCCAAAAAGTTGGTAACTTAAATTGATAACAGGGTAAAACGCACCACTTTCGGTAGTGAAATTTTGAATTATAATGTGATTGGGTTTATTTTCCAATTTCAAATCTTTAAATATATGATTGTCGATGGAAACATTAGAAAGAAAGCTCGAAGTAAACTTGAGATTTTATTGTTATCTTTTCCGCTTATACGGATAGAATGTAGCACCTTCTTCGTTTGCAAAGGGTTGCTAAGCTTTCATCGGGTCTATTCCCTCAAGCTTTCTTTATAACATTTCAATACGTTTATGAACTTTAAAGGCACAAAGTAACTACTATTTTTTCAAACAAACAAATTTTGCCGATTTAGATTTAAACCCGCAACTATATAACAAACAAACGCAAGTCATCACTGAACACAAAATCCAGAAATCACCTGCGTTTGAAACCTATATTTACAAAACTATATTTAGATAAACAGTGTTTCATTTTCTTTAGAATACATCAAAAACGTTAATGAATCAGATGCTTTCTTTTGGCTTTTAAAATCCACATCTGTACTAATACCAAATCGGTTATTGGTTAACTCAATTCTATTTTCTTTTTCTGAAATGTTGTTTGTCCTTATATTCCTTATAAGATCCAATGCTCTTGTAATCAATCTTTTTGTGTTCATGATGTTTAAATTTAATTTATTTGACTTATTGTTGTTTGTTATTATTCTTATTATGCTCTGAAATTAAAAAAACCCTTTTGGTTCTTGTACCAAAAGGGTTTATACGATATAAACGATACTTTTGGATATCAACAGACCAGTAACTTTGCGCAAAGCATAGAGACTGTAAACTGTTTATTTTTCTGAATATTAATAGTAATCATTGTAATCTATTTTTTTTTGAAATTTTAATTATTTGTTTTTCTAACAAAAAAGCCTCCCGATTTCTCAGGAGGCTTTTGCTATATTTTAGTCTTATTTGAATAAAAAAATTAAGCTACCGCACTCCTGCCGATTTCTTTTGCCTGAACCATAGATTTTTTACAAATAATAAATTTCATTTTTCTTTTTTATTTAGAGTGACAAATATACAAATTATTATTTATCACTCTTTATATTTTTAAAAAAATTTCGGCTAATCACGCTAATTAACAACTAATTAAGCTTTTTAACATAAAATTTCGATTATAAACTAAAAAACAAATCAAAAAAGAGCCTTTTCTCCAAGATAATTTAAAAATCATCTCCATTCCGCTCTCCTGATTTGATGTGTCAAAGATACAATCGAAATCCAAATCTAATGTTAACTGAAGTTTAAATTAAAGCCAAAATACTTTAAGCGCTCTAAAAAACTTATTTTTCACTACAACTCAACCAGCTCAAATGCCCAAACAAAGGCTTTTTATTTAATTTAAAAAATTAGCTAAGATTAATTTACAATTCGAAAATGGTTTCATACCTTTGCACCTCAAAATACAAGAGGAAAAATTTGAACTGATTGCAACCTCTTCATAATGAAAGAACTTCATTATGAATACTGAGAATTTCTCAGTAGAAAAAAATGCTAAAGCAGAAACTCTCCTTTAGCCCTTTTTGCAATTATTTTTCCTCGCTTAATTTTAAACAAATTATATATTATGGCCTATTTATTTACGTCAGAATCTGTGAGCGAAGGACATCCAGACAAAATTGCAGATCAAATTTCAGATGCATTAATTGATAATTTCCTAGCATTTGATGCTGACTCAAAAGTAGCTTGCGAGACTTTAGTAACTACTGGTCAAGTTATCTTAGCTGGAGAAGTAAAATCAAATACTTATTTAGATGTGCAACAAATTGCTCGTGATGTAATCCGAAAAATTGGATACACAAAAAGCGAATACATGTTTGAAGCTAATTCTTGTGGAATCCTTTCAGCTATTCACGAACAATCAGCCGATATCAATCAAGGTGTTGACAGAAAAAGCCCTGAAGAGCAAGGAGCAGGAGATCAAGGAATGATGTTTGGTTACGCTACTAACGAAACTGAAAATTATATGCCATTGGCACTTGATTTATCACATAGCCTTTTAAAAGAATTAGCTGTTTTAAGACGTGAAAACAAAGAAATCACTTATTTACGTCCAGATGCTAAATCTCAAGTTACTTTAGAATATAGCGATGACAATACACCAATACGTATTGATGCTATTGTAATTTCTACACAACATGACGATTTTGACGAAGAAGCTACAATGCTTGCTAAAATCAAAAAAGACATTGTTGAGATTTTAATTCCAAGAATCATTGCTAAAAACCCAGAGCACGCTCACTTGTTCAATGATAAAATTAACTACCACATTAACCCTACAGGGAAATTTGTAATTGGTGGTCCTCATGGAGACACTGGACTTACTGGTAGAAAAATTATTGTTGATACTTACGGTGGTAAAGGAGCTCACGGTGGTGGTGCTTTCTCAGGAAAAGACCCAAGTAAAGTAGACAGAAGTGCTGCTTATGCTACGCGTCATATTGCTAAAAACTTAGTTGCTGCTGGTGTAGCTGACGAAATTTTAGTTCAAGTTTCTTATGCTATTGGTGTTGCCGAACCAATGGGTATCTTTATCGATACTTACGGAACTTCAAAAGTAAACTTAACTAATGGAGAAATTGCTAAAAAAGTGGAAGCTATTTTTGATATGCGCCCTTACTTTATCGAGCAACGTTTAAAACTAAGAAACCCTATCTATAGCGAAACAGCGGCTTACGGACACATGGGACGTACACCTGAAGTAGTTACAAAAACTTTTTCGGCTCCAGGAGGCGATGAGAAAACAGTAACTGTAGAATTGTTTACTTGGGAAAAACTAGATTATGTTGACCAAATTAAAACTGCATTTGGATTGTAATAATCCATCTTCATTATAAACTAAAAGCCATTCGCAAAACGTGAACATGCCCCAAAAAGTTAGACACTATTTGGGGCATTTTTTATGAAAAAAAAAGTAAAGTACGATTTTGCATTTAAGTTAGAATGTGTAGAATTAGTTTTAAAACAACATTTCACAGAT
>JBDLTG010000113.1:0-24022 GCA_039805885.1 Bacteroidota bacterium | reverse complement strand
ACTTCCAGAACAATTTTCTGTTTCATAATCCAATTAGAACTTTCGAAACCAAAATACAATTTAGTCGTATTCGTTTTAATACAAGTAGATTTATCAATCGAAAGTCGTTTGGCGTCTTTGCTTAAAGCCACATTTTGAGCCAAACAAGCATTAGCAGTTTCTCCTTTTAAACTGTATTCTTTCGCTAATTCATTCGTAGAAAAAATTGCATATTTGCATTTGTCGTCTCCCGAAATTTTAGACAATAAAAAAACCGCTCCTGCTGAACCTTGACTAATCCCTGTTGGGTCTGGAATGGATTTTAGAACAGAAACCAGACTACTCGCCATTTGCTGATTGTCATCCAAAAGCGTAATTCTATAAATCAATTCGGTTGTTCCTGCCGGAAAATCATCGGTTTCTATTATTATTCTATCTCTTGCCGAAACAACAATTTCTTTAGAAGTAGCTCTCTCTTTGTCCCAATAACCTGATTTTTGAGCAAAAACGGACTGGTAAAAAATGCTAATCAATAGCACTAAAATTATTTTTTTCACAGATGTAACTGGTGTTAACTAGATAAAACTAAAGACTTAATTTATTCCAAACCCTTTCAGGCTTTAAAACCCTAAAAGGGCTTCTGTCTTAAAATTACAATTCGATGCTGCCTCCTATTTCGAGTAGCATTAAGTCTTTTCCTTTGTCGAAAAATCGTTGGATAGCTTCTTTATGGTCGATTTTTATGTATCCAAAAGTATCATAATGATAACCTAAGATTTTATCACATTCGACAAAATCAGAAGCTAAAATAGCATCTTCTACATCCATTGTGAAATTATCGCCAATAGGGAAAATCGCTAAATCGAGTTTGGTACGCATCGGAATCAACTTCATATCCATTGTCAAAGCCGTATCTCCAGCGATATAGATGTTTTTATGTTCGCCTTCGATAACAAAACCGCCCGGATTTCCTCCATTTGAACCATCAGGAAACGAACTGGAATGAACAGCATTTACATATTTTACTTTTCCAAAATCAAAATTCCAGCTTCCACCGTGATTCATGGGATGCGCCTGAAAACCCTTGGCAGCATAATAACCCGCAATCTCGGCATTAGAAACAATAACCGCAGCTGTACGTTTAGCAATTGCTTCAACATCTAAAATATGATCACCATGTGCATGCGTTAGCAAAATATAATCGGCTTTTAAATTGTCAATATCAATATTTTCAGCCAATGGATTTGCCGAAATAAAAGGATCTACAATAATATGTTTTCCACCCACTTTAATTCCTAAAGCAGCATGACCGTAATAAGTTATTTTCATTTTTATTCTATTTTAATTTAGCACGCAGATTTAGCAGATTTATGCAGATTTTAAAATTCATTATTTCTTATTAAAGCGTTACAATGAATTAATTTAACTGCCAACCATAAACTAAAAACTACAAACCAAGGATTTATCTACCACCTAAAAAGGTATTAACAACTATATCTGAAAAAAAGTAAATCATACACAAAGACAACAAAACCGAAAGTAGAAAAGTGCTTAAGGCTAGTTTTTTTAATTCGGGATCTAAAGCTCTAGGCTCTTGATTTTTAGAAACGGTAATTAAATGTTTAGTTAAAGGAATGTATGCCAATAAAAACAAGTATTGGTCAAATTTAAAATTGCTTATAATAGCAAAAACTAAAGTCAAAACCATTGCTCCCGCAATTAAAAAGTAGTGGTATTTTTTAGCTTTTTCGCCTCCAATCTTCACTACAATTGTATTTTTCCCTGCTTTTCTATCTGAAGCTTCATCGCGCATATTGTTCAAATTCAAAACACCTACGCTTAAAAAACCGATAGCCATAGCGGGTAAAATCAATTCGAAATCCAATTGTTTTGAGTACAAAAAGTTAACTCCTAAAGTACTTACCAATCCGAAAAACACAAATACAAACAAATCGCCATAACCACGGTAACCGTAAGCGGTATTTCCAACAGTATAACGAATAGCCGATAAAATTGCTAAAATCCCTAATGCAAGATAGAATAAAGAATAAAACAAATTAGTATCTCCAAAAGCGTAATAAATCAATGCTATTGCCGAAAGCAAAGTCAAAAAAGAAGTGATAATTATAGCACGTTTCATAGCAGCAGGCGTAATCACACCACTCTGAATGGCGCGTTTAGGCCCTATGCGATCTTCATTATCGGTTCCTTTCATTCCGTCGCCATAATCATTGGCAAAATTGGAAAGGATTTGCAATCCTAATGTGGTTAGAATGGCAAAGCCAAAAAGTCTCCAGTTAAAAACTTCGGTTGGTGTTAATATTTCATCAGTAGGATGTGCCAGAGCATACATACTCCCAACAATAATCCCTGATACAGACAAAGGTAAGGTGCGCAATCTTGCGGCTTCAATCCAGTGTTTCATTATAATTTTGTTGTTTATAGTTTATGGTTTGTAGTTTATGATTCTAACTGAATACTAAAAACTGCACACTGCTTACTAAATTATGGTAACCATTTCTTTTCAAAGTTAGGCTTTCTTTTTTCAAGGAATGCATTTCTACCTTCCTTAGCCTCTTCGGTCATATAAGCTAATCTTGTTGCTTCTCCTGCAAAAACCTGTTGGCCAACCATACCATCATCAGTAAGATTCATTGCAAATTTCAGCATTTTGATAGATGTTGGCGACTTCGCTAAAATTTCCTGAGCCCATTCGTAAGCCGTAGCTTCTAATTCGTCATGAGGAATTACAGCATTAACCATTCCCATTTCAAAAGCTTCCTGAGCCGAATAATTACGTCCTAAAAAGAAAATTTCACGTGCTTTTTTCTGTCCTACCATTTTAGCCAAATAAGCTGAACCGTAACCTCCATCAAAACTAGTTACATCGGCATCCGTTTGCTTGAAAATAGCATGTTCTTTACTGGCCAAAGACATATCGCAAACTACGTGTAAACTATGTCCGCCGCCTACAGCCCAACCTGGAATAACTGCAATAACCACTTTTGGCATAAAACGGATTAAACGTTGTACTTCAAGAATATTCAATCGGTGCTGACCATCTTCGCCTACATAGCCTTGATGACCGCGTGCATTTTGATCGCCACCGCTACAAAAAGAATACACTCCATCCTTAGTTGAAGGCCCTTCGGCTGATAACAAAACGACACCTATAGAAGTATCTTCTTGCGCATTATAAAAAGCGTCGTATAATTCAGAAGTTGTTTTAGGTCTAAAGGCATTTCGAACATTAGGTCTGTTGAATGCTATTCTGGCAACACCGTTGCATTTTTTATAAGTGATATCTTCGTATTCTTTTGCTGTGATCCAATCCATCCTAATGGGTTTAAATTATTTTAGCGTAAAAATAAATCATTTTTTACACTTTATCTATGCTATCCTTTATTTAGCCCGAAAAAAGAATCGTTAACTCAAAAACAAAACTCATTCAATAAAATACTATCGAATAAATTACCTACTTAAAATAAGTATTTTATTACTTTATTTTTTTATATTTACAGTAATTCCAAACATATAAAAACACTATTTGATTATGAATATATGGAATAAATACACTTCAATTGTCAGGCAAAATATCTTGATTTCTTCCGAAGAAAATAAAGATTTGAAATATTGGCGCGATGATATGTTTGCCAATACCATAATATACATCATCCCATTAAGCGCCATTGCTTTGATTCCTTCTTTAATTTGGGCCTTCGAATCAGAGTATTACATTATGGTTTTTATTGACATCTTATCCGTTTCACTAGCTATGTTTGCGGGAATTAAAAAAGGAATTAAAATAAAGAAACGCAAAATACTATTTATAGGCATGGTATATACTTTAAGTTCTTTCCTAATTTATTTTGTAGGCCTGAACAGTACCTTATACTTACTTGCAGCTTGCTTTTTAGCAACATTTATATATACTTTTAAAAACCAATATGCCCCTGCTCTATTTAATGTATATATTTCTATTTTTTATATATGTCTATTTTATCTCGATTTAACTCCCCCGCACAATATCGATTTTAAATCAAGCGAACTTTTTGCGGTTTTTTCAAATCTAATTTTCCTAAGCTTTTTAGTTTGTTCCTTAGTTCCAAAATTATTCAATGGTCTTGATGAAAGTTTTAAAAACAATATTGGTCACACTAAAAAAATTGAAAAACAAAATGAGGTTTTAAAAGAAATCACCTGGATTCAATCTCATGTGGTAAGAACACCGCTATCGCGCTTAATGGCAATTACTAATCTTTTAAAAGAAAACGACAATACAGACGAAGAAAAAACATTTCTGATAGACAACATCATCGTATCGAGTAACGAGTTAGACGACGTGATTAAAGAAATTGTCACCAAATCAGAAAGCATACGTTCTACCGAAAATTAATTTAAGATGATTTAATAGTACTTTTAAACGACTCCTTTTTTTCAAATTTTGGCTTAAATTGACTTTGCAGTAATCCTTATCCCGTTAATCCTTTAAAAATGTTAAAGTTTGTCGAATAAAGACTTTTTTTTGAAAGCTGAAACATTTTTTTCACTAATTTAGACATAGTTAGTTCAGGAATTGGTCAAATATTTACAATACAAACTAACAAGAGTTACTTAACGGATTTATTAACCTAAAAAAAGATTATTGAAACAAACAACAAGCTTTATCACTCTTTTTAGTACGTTACTAAATTTAAACTTCGGAAGAAAAGAGCCCAAAAGGGAAACGCTAAATTTTATTAGAATTTACTCAAAGTAGCACCTACGGTAAACATTTGGATTACTATACAAGATGAAACACTCATTAAAATGAATTTGTAAAATCCAAAGAAACTATTTACACCAAAGGCTTTTATTGCAAAATGGGATTCCAAATAGCATTTAGAAGTTAAAAAAAGATAAAGAAAGAACAGTTAACGAGAAACCTATAATTAGGATTTCCAATTGTCAAATATATTATAGCTTGTCCAAAAATAAGAAAGAGCTATAAAAAGAGAAAGACTAACCGTGAGGATTAGTCTTTCTTTTTTATTCTTTCACGAGATAAATTCCGTCTTCTTTGATTTCGATTAGTTTCTCTTTATACAAAGCTCCAATAGCTTTCTTAAAAGTCTTTTTACTCATCTTAAGAACCGTTTTGATATCTTCAGGATGCGAATTATCATTTAATCTTAAAAAACCTCGGCTTGCTCTTAATTCGTCCAAGATTTTCTCGGCATTAGGTTCGATATTTTCGTAACCTTGTTTTTGTAACGAAACATCTATTTTGTTATCCGGTCGAATGTTTTTAATAAAACCACGCATTCTGTCTCCGGTACGAATAGCATCATCATAGACTTCGTCTTTATATAAAAGTCCTTTGTGTTTCTCATTGATAATTACATTAATTCCAATTTCAGTAATATGAGAAACGATCAATTCTACTTCTTCACCATTTTCAACTGTAAGATCATCGTTATTAAGAAATTGATTCGTCTTACTTGAAGCAACCAATCGATTGGTTTTTTCGTCCATATAAAGGTAAACCAAATAACGTTTTCCTTTTTCCATCGGTCGGGCTTGTTCCTTAAACGGAACGAGAATGTCTTTTTCCATTCCCCAATCCATAAAAGCACCTACCTGATTGGTGTAATTAACACGCAAAAGTGCAAATTCATTCAATAAAATATAGGGTTCCAATGTGGTAGCCACAGGACGTTGTTCGTGATCTAAATAAACAAAAACAATAAGCTCTTCGCCTATTTCAAATTCGTTAGGGACATATTTATTAGGCAAAAGGACGTCGTGAATTCCTTCCGGATCTTTTTCTGGATTTCCCAAAAACAATCCTACTTTGGTATCACGTAATATCGTTAAGCTGTTGTATTTTCCTATTTTAAGCATTTTCTTCTTTTTTCTAAGCCGCAAAGGTACGAAGATTATACTAAGAAATAGTTTTGATTTAAATATTGATAAAGCAAACACTTTTTCTTTTTAAACACGAATTACACCAATTTGCACGAAACAGACTTACTTTTAATTACACAAATCTGCCTTTGGCAGATAAAAATTCGTGTAATTAACTCTGAAACGCTTATAATTAGTGATAATTGGTGAAATTTGTGTCTAATTATTTTAATACTTTATAGCTATCCTTTATAATATTAGAATAGTTAAATTACCATAAATACTATATTTTCTTTACCAAAGTCACATCGTCTACTAAACAAACAGCATTAGCAGTTCCATTAGCAAAAAATCCAATAGTTATTTTACCTTTTTTTACTGCAATGTCTGAAATACGAATACTTGTCCAGGAAGTATTTTCTTCTTCAATACTATATTTATAATCAACACCACCCGTATTTGCATGCATTTTAAGTTCGGCGAAACCTTTGCTGTTTTTAACTTTGGCTGTCAAATTATACACACCATCTTCTAAAGCCACATAAGACGAAGAGCTAATTTGTTGCGTAATTTCTCTAGTAAAATCAACTTTATCGGTAATATTCAAGCTTTTTTCGCCAATTACTTCTTTTCGGTCGTTTTCGGTATTAAAATAATTCAATTGTGGCGAAATTTCGCTTTTCACCTGAATTGTATTCCCTTTGATTACTTTGGTTTTCCAGCCTAATAATTGTTCCTGAACGGGTTTAACATTACTCGGGATTTTATTTCTATCAGCTTCAAAACTTCCGTTTTTCACATAATTGTTATCTGCACCAACAGTCCAATCCCCTGTCTTTTCGTCCAAATTCCATGAGCTTAACGAATTAAAATAAGGTTTATGACCATCAAAAGAAAGCGGCCCCCATTGATTGTATCCTAAACCATTACCTGCAAAATCAGCCCAACGGTCGCCACAATACACTACTGTTTCTTTGCCGTTTCGTTTTATCGTATAAAAAAATCCAGTTTGTGTTACATGTGCATAATCCTCAGCGGAACCGTCCATAATTTTCATGTCATTGGTTGGTAAATAAGGCCCTCTGATATTATCTGAAACCAAATAATAAGCAAAAGAAGCGTCCCAGCCATAAATATTAGAAGCAGCCATGTAGTACTTGTTTTTGTATTTAAACATACAATTTCCTTCCCTGCTTTGTCCTTGAAAAACTTTAGTACAATCTAAAATATTCACTTTCCCCTCTTTCACACCTATTTCAGAAACATATATTTTATTGCGTCCTTGTCCATAGGAATAAATAAGATAGGATTTTCCATCATCATCTGTAAAAACAGTTTGATCGCCTGTATTTGTTGTCCCAATCCAAGGTTGCATGTTTATTTTTTGATGCCAGGAAAATGAAGCCGTAGGCGAATCTCCTAACATAATAAGAACCTGATTTCCATGTTGAACAAAAAGTGCGTATTTGTTCATTTCCTTTACATAAGCCACTCCCAAACGTCCAACCCATGTTTTTTTCCCTTCAGGAAATGCGTTTTCATCAGTAAAAACATCGCCTTCAAAAGTCCAATTCACTAAATCAGTGGAACTATAACATGTTATTGATTTAAAAGTACAATGTGGATAGGTTACAATCGGTTCTTTTCTATATTTCTCGGCTTCTTCATAATGCACACCGTACCAATAGTATTTTTCAAGTCCTGTTTTAGGATCTTTAAATTTAAAAACACCACCACCCTGACTATAAATAGGAAGTCCTTCTTTAGTATCCCAAAAAACATCGTTCTTTATATTTTGACTTTGTGCTATTATTTCAATTGTTGAACACAGCAACAGTATTCCAATCCATACTAGTTTAGACCTCAACTTTAAACCACTCTTTTTTATCATAATTTAGCAAATTAATAGTATTAAGGATGCTAATATAAATGTGAAGAAACACAATATCATCCTGTACTGTACCACAATACTATTTTAAATTCTCTTGTTTTTTAATGCTATAATAAGTGTTTTTAACTACAGGAATTCCGCTACCCGTAATTCCTTCTAAGGCTACTTTTACCTTAGTTTCCCCCTTAGTATTGAAATAATTTACACTTGCATTACCCGTTTTATCCGGATGTACATAAGGATTCCAATAAATAGTGTTTCTAACTGCTGCTTTTTTATCTAATTCTAAATTAGGTATTTCTGGGTCAGGTGAGTAAAAAACGCGTGCGGTGTAAAATCCTTCTATTTCCTTTTTAATCGATTGAATAGGAGCTTTTTTAGGTTTGTTACCCGTATTAGGTTTGGTATAAATAGCGATAATACCACGTTCACCTTCTTCGCCAAAGAATAACGTTGCCTGAGCTCCTCTTATAATATCTATTCTTTCAACATCACTAGGTTGAATAACATTAACCCAAAACGGTTTTTCATCTGGATAGATTCGACGACCATCTACTATATAAATATCAACCCCTTCACTACGAGGAATCTTTTGCTGAATAAGTTCACCAATAGTTGTAAATAGATGCGTATCTTCATCTGCAACATAAGTATTGTCAGCAAATCCATAATTTCCATAATTAGCAACCATATCATCTTTCTTTTTAGCAGAATTGGCAACAATAACTTCTTTCAAAATATTCTCTGGCTTTACTCCAAAAGCGGTAAATTTTTTGTAAACATTTTCAGCAAATGAATTAGTTGTTCCTGCTAAATCTACCGATTCTTTTTTTAACAATACAGTCATTGGAGCTTGTTCAATTGAATCCAAAACAATTTCTCCTTTAAACTTACCATTTGCATCCCTGGTATTCAAATACATATTTGTTTTTCCATAAAATAGCATGTTTTCAAATTGAAAACGACCAATGGAATCTGTAGTAGCACTAAAAATCCCGTTATTCTTCTTCCCCATTAAACCCAATGTCAGATTATTATTTACTAATGGTTTATCAGCAAAAAGTTGTTTAACCCGACCTGAAATGGTAATTCCTTTTTCTATTTTATAGTTAATAGTTTCATTCGCATTTGGCATAGTTTTCCATACGAAATCTCGCCAGCCTTGGGTTAGCAATAAATTATCTAAATGTTCTAATCGTTTTAGATTAGTTGTGCCGAAATAATAACTGGGATTGTATACTCTTCCTCTAATATCAGACTCCATCAGGAAATAAGAACTAATCGTTGTACCATAATCCTTATCTTCTACGCCATTCATATCTGTTACACTCAACGAAAAACTAGCCGATTTGACTACACCAGCCTTTGATTTTGAAGAAACGTTTATCGTCACTTTTTCATTAGGTTGATAACTCGATTTATCAGTTGCAAGTTGTACTTCCAAATCGGCTTCTTTTTCGATAAAAATCAAGCGCTCACTTTGAGGTTTGTTAGTATTGTCGAATAATGTGATTTGGCTTATACCTTCTGGAATTTTGTCTTTTGGTAATTCAAAAGACAAAGATGTTTCTGTTAACGTTTGTGTTGTTTCCAAGTACGAAGTTCCTTTTGCCTTACAAACTATTGTTAATGCTGCATTGGGATTTTGTGTTAAAGTGGCTTGGTTTGTATTGATAGTTACAATGTTTTTGCCTTTGAATGTTCTAAAACTTAATAAATAACCTTGTTTAATTATTCTTGGAAGTTCTACTCGTAATTCTTCCCCCGATAAATTTTTAATTTTTGTGTAATAATTTTTCTCTTCAATTGGTAAAATTTGAAATTTTCCCATACCATCATGAGGACTTTCAAAAGCAGTGACCAATTCATTATCAGAATCGTAAATTTCACCTTTAATCTCTATGGGTTTTCCATTATTATCAACCGCTTTAAAACCTACAACACTAGCCACATTTTCTAAAAGCGAGCCTCCTTCGGGGAAGAAATCGACTTTAAAATTACTCTCTTTACTAACTTTGGTGTTTTTTATTTTTGTTTTGTTCTCTGTAATACCGTTTTGTATTGTATTTGGTTTAGAATCCGATTCAAAAACATCAATAATTTCAATCTCTTTTTTGAACACAAAATCATCTCCAAAATTTCGATTCCAATTGGTATAAGCCCTTAATTGGTAAACTCCCGGTTTTACACCAAGAGAATCCTGTAATTGGAAATCGCCATGACCCAATCCCATTTCTAAATTGGTTTTGTTTCGGGCAATTATTTTTGAATCTGCAGAGATTAATTCTACATACAAAATATTGCTATTATCAAAAAGTAAGTTATTAGAAGCACGTACATTATAAGCTTTGTACCATAAATCTTCTCCAACGAAATAAGTCGATCGATCGGTGTGAAGATAGATTTTTTCAATATTTGGAATTGTTTTTTTGTCTTGGGCTTGCAAAAAAACAGATGTTAAAACCACGCACAAAAAACTAAGAATACGACAATTTTTATAAAAAGTTTCAATCATCTAAAATTATTTTATTGATTATTTTTAATGCTATAAAAAGCGTTTTTAACCACAGGAATTCCGCTACCCGTAATTCCTTCTAAAGCTACTTTTACTTTTGTTTCTACTTTAGTATTATAATAATTCACACTTGCATTACCGCTTTTGTCAGGATGCACATACGGATTCCAATAAATAGTGTTTCTAACTGCGGCTTTTTTATCTAATTCTACATCTGGTTTTTCTGGATCTGGAGAGTAAAAAACACGAGCCATGTAAAATCCTTCTATTTCTTGTTTAATAGAATAAACAGGAACTATTTTAGTACGTTGCCCATTTTTAGCATTTGTAAAAATGGAAATAAGAGTACGCTTTCCGTATAGTGCCTCTATATGCATTCCACTTACAACTTCTATTCTTAGAGCTTCATCAGGTGAGACTAAAAGTAATTGAGTTCCATCTACCGCTTGAAAACCATCTATTAGTAATGCAAATGGTAATTCTGTAGCGTCTTTTGCAACTATACTGTCGTAATTAACAGTAACAACACCTCTTAATGTTTCTTCCAGATAATCAATAAAATTGTAAAACTTATTTGCTTCTTTTTTATCTACCTTAAAACTATAGTCAGGAACTCCATAAAAAGGATTTATATTTTTTTTCTTGGCTTTCACTTCAACTTCTTTTAACATGTTTTCCGGTTTTATTCCAAAAGCGATAAATTTCCTAGACACATTTTCAACAATTGAATTGGTTGTATCAGGCAAAAGAATTACATCTTTTTTTAATCTAACAGGAATTGGAGCTAGTTCGATAGAATCCAAAACTATTTGCCCTCTGAACTTTCCTTTTTCATTGCTATTGTTTAAATACATATTGGCTTTTTCAGAAAACAGCAAGTTTTCAAATTGAAATCGACCAATGGAATCGGTAATAGCACTAAAAAAAGCATTCTTTTTTTTACTCATTAAAGCCAAGGTCAAGTTATTATTTAATAATGGATTATTAGCAAATACTTGTTTGACTCTACCTGAAATGGTAATCCCTTTTTCTGCTTTATAGCTAATTGCATCATCTGATTTTGGAGTTGTTTTCCAAAGAAAATCACGCCAACCTTGGGTTAGCAATAAATTATCTAAATGTTCCAATCGCTTTGGATTAGTTGCATCAAAATAATAGCCTGGATGATGCACTTTTCCTCTAATATCAGACTCCATCAGGAAATAAGAACTAATCGTTGTGCCAAAATCCTTGTCTTCTGCTCCATTTGTATCGGTTACACTCAATGAAAAGCTAGCCGATTTAGCTGCACCTGTTTTCGATTTTGAACTCACATTCAGGGTCACTTTTTCATTAGGTTGATAACTCGATTTATCAGTTGCAAGTTGTACGTCTAAATCTTGTTCCTTTTCGATAAAAACCAATCGCTCACTTTGAGGTTTATTAGTATTGTCTAATAAGGTGATTTGGCTGATTCCTTCGGGCATTTTATCCTTTGGTAGTTCAAATGACAATGTCGTTTCAGCGAGTGTTTGCGCAGTTTCTAAATAAAAAATTCCTTTGGCTTTGCAAACGACCGTTAATGCCTGATTCGGATTTTGTGTTAAAGTGGCTTGGTTTGTATTGATAGTTACAATGTTTTTGCCTTTGAATGTTCTAAAACTTAATAAATAACCTTGTTTAGCTACTTTTGGAAGTTCTAACTGCAATTCTTCCCCTGATAATGTTTTAATTTTTGCGTAATAATTTTTTCCTTCAATTGGTAGAATTTGCAATTTTCCCATACCATCATGAGCACTTTGAAAAGCAGTGACCAATTCATTATCCGAATCATAAATTTCACCTTTAATATCTATGGGTTTTCCGCTACTATTAACCGCTTTAAAACCTACAACACTAGCCACATTTTCTAAAAGCGAGCCTCCTTCGGGGAAGAAATCGACTTTAAAATTACTCTCTTTACTAACTTTGGTGTTTTTTGTTTTTGTTTTGTTCTCTGTAATACCGTTTTGTATTGTATTTGGTTTAGAATCCGATTCAAAAACATCGATAATTTCAATCTCTTTTTTGAACACAAAATCATCTCCAAAATTCCTATTCCAATTGGTATAAGCCCTTAATTGGTAAATCCCCGGTTTTACACCAAGAGAATCCTGTAATTGAAAATCGCCATGACCCAATCCCATTTCTAAATTGGTTTTATTTCGGGCAATTATTTTTGAATCAGCAGAGATTAATTCGACATACAAAATATTGCTATTATCAAAAAGTAAGTTATTAGAAGCACGTACATTATAAGCTTTGTACCATAAATCTTCTCCAACAAAATAAGTGGATCGATCGGTATGAAGATAGACTTTCTCAATATCAGAAATCGTTTTTTTGTCTTGAGCTTGTAAAAAACCAAATGATACAATCAACAAAAAAACACAAACTAAGCTGTAATTTTTACTTCTTATAAAAGCTTCAACCATATAAGTTCAAATTTATATTACACAATTAAAAACACATAAAATTCCTAATAAATTAACTAACAATTACTAAGCCAATTATTACAAAAAAAATATTAATTTACGATAAAGTGTAGTTTTTTTTACGAGAGAAATAATTACTTGTAGTAAAACCTTAAAAAAATCACATAAAAAAGCCGCTAAAAAAGCAAAATCAAAAGACTTTTGCAGTTTTCAGCGGCTTGCTAATTCTATTAAATGTATTTATTTTTTAATCGTATAATAAGTGTTTTTGACTACAGGAATACCAGCTGCGGTAATCCCTTCTAAAGCCACTTTTACTTTCGTTTCCACCTTAGTATTGTAAAAATTCAAACTAACATTACCCGTTTTATCAGGATGCACAAACGGATTCCAATACAGTGTATTTCTTACAGCTGCTTTTTCATCCAACTCTAAATTAGGTTTTTCCGGATTTGGCGAGTAAAAAGCACGTGCCGTGTAAAAGCCGTTTATTTCTTTTTTAATAGCATGAAAACCTCCTTTTTCAGCTGGTTTTGTCCCTGGTTTGGTATAAACCGCAATAATACCATTAGCAGCGTCATTTCCATAATACAATGTTGCTGTTGCTCCTTTTACTGCATCTATTTTTTCAACATCACTAGGTTGTATAAAATCGATTTCGGTCTTAAACGCGGTATTACCATTTAATAAATAAAGTGGTTCTCCATCAAAACGTTGAAAACGAACGGTGTCCCCATCAGAAATGACACCTGGGAGTTTTTGGACAATCATATCAAAAATATCAGTAAACGTGGCTACACTTTCATCTGGCACATAACTATTGTCCGGAATTCCATAAAATATAGGTGTGGTGTTTTTCTTTTTAGCAACAATTTTAACTTCGTTCAAAACATTTTCAGGCTTTATTCCAAAAGCTGTAAATTTCTTAAATACATTTTCAACTATTGTCTTTGTGGTTGTTGTCCAATTAATGGGTTCATTTTGAAAAGAAACAGGGATTGGACCTTGCTCAATAGCATCTATTAGTATTTCGCCTCTAAACTTTCCTTTTTCATTTCTGGAATTTAAAAACATGTTGGTTTTTCCAGAAAACATTATGTTTTCAAATTTAAAACTTCCATTAGCATCTGTAGTAGCGTTAAAAATATTCATGTGCTTTTTATTAATTAAAGCCAAAGTCATATTATTACCTATTAATGCCTTTTCGCCAAGAAGTTGTTTCACTCTACCCGCTATTGTAATTCCTTTTTCTGCTTTATAGCTAATGGTATCGTTAAATTTTGGCATTGTTTTCCATAGAAAGTCACGCCAACCTTGAGCTAAAAGCAAATCGTCTAAATGTTCTAATCGTTTTGGATTAGCAGCATCAAAATAATAAGCGGGATTATGCACCTTACCTCTAATATCCGATTCCATCAAGAAATAAGAACTAATAGTTGTACCAAAATCTTTGTCTTCCAAGATTCCATTCATGTCAGTTACACTTAATGAAAAACTTGCCGATTTAACAGCACCCAACTTTGATTTTGAACTCACATTTACAATCGCTTTTTCATTTGGCTTGTAGCTTGCTTTGTCAGTCAATAACTGTACATCTAAATCTTGTTCCTTTTCAATATAAACCAAGCGCTCGCTTTGTGGTTTATTATTGCTGTCATAAAGCGTTATTTGGCTTATACCTTCTGGAGCTTTATCTTTTGCCAATTCAAAAGCCAATGTTGTTTCAGTAAGTGTTTGTGTGCTTTCCAAATAAGAAATTCCTTTTGCTTTGCAAACCACCGTTAGTGCCGCATTAGGATTTTGTGTCAAAGTTGCTTGGTTTGTATTGATGCTTATGATGTTTTTGCCTTTGAAAGACCTAAAACTTAATAAATAGCCTTGTTTAGCCACTTTTGGAAGTTCAACTCGTAATTCTTCCCCTGCTAAAGTTTTAATCTTTGCATAATAATTTTTTCCTTCAATTGGCATTATTTGGAATTTCCCCATACCATCATGAGGACTTAAAAAAGAAGTAACCAATTCGTTGTCGGAGTCGTAAATATCACCCTTAACATTTATTGGTTTTCCGCTACTATCAACAGCTTTAAAACCTACAACGCTGGCCACATTTTCTAAAAGCGAACCACCTTCAGGGAAGAAATCAACCGTAAGCGTATTTTGTTTACTCGTTTCATTTACTGTAGTTTTCATTTCTACAGTAAGGTTTTCTGTTTTATTCGTTTTAGAATTTGATTCAAAAGCATCTATGATTTCAATATTCTTTTTGAATACAAAATCATCACCAAAATTTCTATTCCAATTAGTATAAGCCCGTAATTGATAAACTCCCGGTTTCACACCAATTGAATCTGTTAATTGGAAATCACCAGAGCCTAAACCCATTTCTATATTAGTCTTGTTTCGGGAAATTATCCTAGAATCGGGTGAAATTAATTCCACATATAGTATATTGCTATTATCAAAAAGTAAATTATTAGAGGCACGTACATTATAAGCTTTGTACCATAAATCCTCTCCTATAAAATAAATTGATTTATCGGTATGAAGATAAACTTTCTCTACATCAGAAATCGTTTTTTTGTCTTGTGCGTGCAAAAAACCTATTGATACTACCAACCAAAAAAAACAAACCAAATAGCAATTTTTATTGCCAAGAACAGTTTTAGCCATACAAAACTCAGTATTTATTAAACAATCTAAAAGTAAAATCCAACTTGATCCTGCCAAATATCTTATATTTTTCACATAAAATAACGAAGCGATTAATTAGCAGAATCTAAGTAAGTTAAATTTTACTAAAATAAACACTTCAAATCAATAAACTAACCTGTACTATCCTGTATTTTAATAAAAAATCAAGAGGAAGAAAATTGTAAAACAACTATTTTAAATAAGCTCTTTAAAAAACTGCAATAATATCCCGTTGTTTTCTAATGTAGGTGTGAAAATCTCTAATATAGTTGGCTGATTTTTTAGATTGTAGAATTGCTTTAAACCACTTTCTAAACTATCTTCATTTGTAGCAGTAATATATTCAAAACCATACATTTTAGCTAAATGCTCTGCTGTTAAACCATGTGAAGTTTCGAAAAAAGTATTAAACACTTCTGTTTCATCATGACCTGGCAAAATTCGAAAGATACCACCACCTCCATTATTTATGACGATAATTTTAAAATTATTTGGGATATAATTATTCCACAATGCATTACTATCGTATAAAAAGCTCACATCGCCCGTAATAAAAACAGTTGGTTTATTATTGGCCACAGCCGCTCCAATAGCTGTTGAAGTACTGCCGTCAATTCCGCTTGTTCCTCGATTGCAAAATACTTCAATAGAAGGGTTGATATCTATTAATTGTGCATAGCGAATGGCTGCACTATTACTAATTTGCAATTGGCTATCTGAAGGCAAACTTTTAATTATCGTATCAAAAACCACAAAATCAGAAAAAGGAGTTTTAGCTAAATAAGCTGCTTGTTTCTCTTTTCGAATTTCTTTAATCTGATTCATTTTTTCGAAATAATCACTTTTTACATCAATTGTTAAAGGTAAAAATGCTTCAAAAAAAGTATTGGGATTCAGCTCGAAATGCTTTGTTAATATGCCAAAAGTATCATAAGCGCGTAAAGAATCAATATGCCAATGGTGTTTTGGTTTGTATTTTCGCAAAAAGGCTTTGACACGTTTAGAAACAATCATTCCGCCAAAAGTGACTAAAATTTCCGGACAGAAATCTTCAAAATCATCATTATCAAATGGCGTAATTATAGTATCAATATTCGAAATAAAATCAGGATGATACAAGTTAGAAGTCGTTTCTGTCATCACCACAACCGATTCATCTTTGGCTAAGGCCTCAATAGTTGCATTCGAAATGGAATTAGGATCATTCACTCCTACCAAAACTAATTTCTTAGTCGATTTATTCCAAATATCAACAAAAGAAGTCAAATCTTCCAGCGGAGGTATTGGATTTAAACTGGCGAAATTATGAACCATCGCAGCTACAGAAAGTTCAGAAACGGTTTCGTACAAAGGCTCTTCAAAAGGAGCGTTAATATGTACCGGTCCTTTTCTATGGAAAGCGGCATCAATGGCTTCGTTGATTTTATGATCGTTTGTTTTTGAAGCTTCTTCGGTTAAATTAGCATTGTACAAAGAATGATTTGCAAAAACATTTTCCTGACGAATGGTTTGCCCATCACCAATATCAATTTTGCTTTGTGGTCTATCAGCCGAAATAACAACCAAAGGAATTTGACTGTAAAAAGCTTCGGCAACAGCGGGATAATAATTCAATAATGCCGAACCCGAAGTACAAACTACCGCTACCGGACGTTTGATTTGTTGGGCTATTCCTAAAGCAAAAAAAGCTGCACATCGTTCGTCAGCAATACTATAACATTTAAAATTAGGATTAGAAGCAAAACCAATCGTTAAGGGTGCATTTCTAGAACCTGGAGAAATTACTATATCGAGGATTCCTTTGGCTTGACAAATCTGAATAATGCTTTGCGCTAAAGGTATTTTGGGGTAAATCATTGTTTTTATTTCAAAAGAAAACAAAGATACAAAGATGCCCTTACTTTAATATAAAAATTTATACTTATAACATAAATAATTTATACTAAAAACATAATATTATACTTGAATTCATTTAGCTTTTATATAAAAAAAGCGATTTCTAAACTACGTTAAAAATCGCTTTTTCTATAAAAACCAAACTGTTTATTGTTTAATCCAATTTACAATTTCCGGAGCATCAGGTTTGGTTTTAGAAAAATATACTTCTACCAAATGTCCTTTTTCGTCAATCAGATACTTTTGGAAATTCCATTTTACTTCTGAATCTTTCACTCCATTTTTCTCTTTTTGAGTTAAAAATTGATAAATCGGACTCATATCAGCTCCTTTTACTGAGATTTTAGCCATCATTGGGAAAGTTACTCCGTAATTTAATTTACAAAAGGTCTCAATGTCTTTATTTGTTCCCGGTTCTTGAGAATTGAAATTATTAGCAGGAAAACCAATAACAGTAAAACCTTTGCTTTTGTATTCTTTATAAATTGCCTCTAATTGCTCGTACTGTGGTGTATATCCACATTTAGAAGCCGTGTTAACAATCAATACTTTCTTTCCTTTTAGAGTCGAAAAGTCAAATTTTTCTCCGTATAAATCTTCTACTTTAAATTGATAAATACTTTGTGTATCCACTGCTTTTTCTTTTTTGATTTTATCGCTTTTTTTACTTTGTGCCTGAGTAAATCCACTAAAAAGTAATAAGGCGGCGCAGGCCGTAAATAATAATTTTTTCATATAGCTATATTTTTTTCTAAAATTAATCAAATTCAATTTCTATGCCATTCTTTTCAACAACTAATTTTGATTCAACAAAGGTTAAATAAAACCCAACAAAAAACACTTCAATTTTTAAAATCGATAGCTAATTTTAGCTTTTAAATTAAATGGTGTTCCTGGAGTAAAATGAATTTCATCAACGGGATTGGGCTCGTCTTTCAGTCTGGATTCGGTAGCAAACTGGGTTTCGTTCCATTCGGTATTAAATAAATTTTGAATGGCTACGCCAAAAGTAAAATTCTTAAAATCATAATTTAAATTCATATCTGTCACAAAATAACCTTCGGCAACAATAGAATTATCTTCATTAGCGGGACGGCTTTTTAAATAACGATATCGTATTCCTCCTGAAAATCGATGCCAATTTTGAAAACTAATTCCTCCGGTTGTAGTAAAATCAGGAGCTAATGGAATGTAATCTTCACCTTTAATTTCATCCATACTTCTGGCAAAAGTATAATTGGCATCGGAATAGATATATAAAATCTCATTTAAATGGTAGCGAATTCCAAAATCGGCTCCCATGCGTTTTGTTCTTCCACTAGGCTCCATAATTCCCCCATCACCTGAATACACAAACTCCTGTTGCAAATACATATACCACAAAGCCGAATTAATAATCAGGTTATGAGAAGGTTTCCAAATCGTTCCAATATCAGTACCTATGGCTGTTGGCAAGGTTTTCTTAGTATTATCCTGAACAACTACACGGGCATCATTAGAATGAAATCCCATTCCTGACTTTACAAAAAATTGCAAATTGTTATTTTGAGAATAGATAAAATTCAATTTTGGAGAAATTTTCACTTCGCTCTCCGATTGATTAATATACGTTTCACTTAATTTATCCTGGTAATTGAATTTAAAATAATCAAAACGCAACCCTGGATTAATCATTAATTTTCCGAAGATAATTTCAGAATTGAAGTACCCATAATTATTATTTTCATCGATATCGCCTAGTTTAATATTTTCCAATGTCGTTTTTCGATTCAAAGTATGTGACAATTCACTGTCTTTTGTTGCATCGGCTCTAAAACCAATTCCTGCCTGATAATTGATATCCCAACGGTCATTTTTTATTTTTTTATTTATTTCGGCACTCATTCCATAAAGTGTCCGATTTTCTTTTTGCCTGATTTGGTCTCCATTGACAGGATCATTTAAGAAAAAAGTAAAATTAGAATACAGCTCAAATACATACTTACTAAAAAAAGTATTGATTTTTATAAAGGTGTTTTTGTCTATTGGCTTATTCAAAGAAGCAATAATATTAGTTCTCGAAGTATTTCCTCCCTCGGTATCATCAACTGCTCCAAATCTGGAAATTGTCCCATCATCCACTAAACGCTGAGGAATTTGTCCAGAAGCATCCCACTTACTTGAAAAATGAGAAGCGGAAATCGAAAATTTACTATTCAACCCCAAGAGATACGTATATTTTCCTAAAAAATTAAAACGGTTGAAATTTTGAGGCGATTCAAAAGGACCATCGGTCAAGAAATACTCTGTGGCAATGTACGCTCTTTGATTTTTAGCATTATCCAAAAGATTAAACATACCTACAGCTCGTTTCATATTAAATTGTCCTGATTCGATGCTAATGCTACTATTGTCTAATTTTTCTTTAGTCTGAAAACCTACGTATCCAGCCGTTGCAAAATCTCCTTTATTAGCGTAATAAGTTCCTTTACCATAATCAATTTTATCGACTGTTTCAGGAATCACAAAATGTAAATCGGCATAACCCTGACCGTGTGCGTGGGAAACCAAATTTACAGGCATTCCATCTACTGAAATGGCAACATCAGTACCATGATCTATATCAAAACCCCTTAAGAACATCTGTTCGCTTTTTCCTCCACCAGCATGTTGCCCTATGAATAATCCCGGTACTTTTTGCAAAATTTCCTGAGAAGTATTCACTGGCGAAGTTTGCAAATCTATTTTGGAAATTAAACTCATTGCCGAAAGCTTGTGCTGGATTACAACATCATTTAATTTCAGTACACCATCTTCCAGAACAATCTTATTTCCCACATTACTAACTTTATAACTTTTTATTTTAAACCCTAGAGCGGTAATTCTCAAAACATCGCCTACATTAGTTTTTTCAATTGTAAAAACCCCTGAATCATCCGTATGCGAATGAGATTCAGTACTAGGATTGATGAGAAAAGCATTCTCAACTGCATTTCCATAACCATCTATTACAATACCTTTTTGTGTTTGCGAGAAAGAACAAAAACCTATAAAAACAGTAAGTAATGTAAAAATATGCTTCATAAAAAATTATACTTTTTAGTTGGTTAATTGGCTAAAGCCAAAAATAAAATAGCAAGTTATAAATAGTATCCTGTATCATTTAAGTGCTATCCTGCATCTAACAATAAATTTGATTTTCATTATAATAACACGTTGGGTAAAATTAGTTTTTGATGATAATTTTTCGTCAGTTCGAGTGATCCCGTTTTTGGACGGGATCGTATCGAGAACAAGAAAAATTTCATTAAAAACGGTTCTCGATACATTTTTTGTTCCGTTTCACTACACAAAAAACACTCGAACTGACGTTTTTAATAATTTCACCCAACGGGTTATAATAAAAGAAAAATAAGATTTTTATTTCTTAATTTATGAAAAGGTATTTATTTCTAAATAAGTTTGTATAAGTTTGTATAGCAAAAATAAAAACTATGAGCCAGGACGAATTATTAGTTTTAATCTACAGAAAGGATGAAAAAGCCTTTACACATCTTTATGATATGTATGCTAAAAGTTTATTTTCTGTGATTAGTGTTCTCATTAAAAATACGGAAGAAGCCGAAGATGTCCTTCAAGAAGTATTTGTAAAAATTTGGAAAAACTTAGACAGTTATAACGAGAGTAAAGGTCGTTTTTACACTTGGATACTCAATATTGCCCGTAATACCTCTATTGATAAATTACGTTCTAAAAACTTTAACAACAGTCAAAAAAACCTTTCCTCTGATAATTTCGTAAATCTATTAGAAGATAGTAACAAACTGACGAACAAGGTTGATGGAATAGGAATGCAAGAATTTATTAAAAGATTAAAACCTAAATGTATCCAAATAATAGATTTATTATTTTTTAAAGGCTATACCCAACAAGAAGCTGCGGAAGAACTGGAAATTCCTTTAGGAACAGTAAAAACACACAACCGAAACTGTATTAATGATTTAAGAAACTATTTGAAAGTATAGTACAATGGAAACGAAAGAATATATAGAATCAGGCATATTAGAACTTTACGTTTACGGCTCATTAACTGAAACCGAAAGCGAAGAAGTAGCAGCAATGGCTAAAAAACACCCCGAAATTAATGCTGAAATTTTAGCAATTGAGAAATCAATTGTAGCATTGTCTTCCAGCTTTTCGCCATTTCAATCAGCAGAAAATTACGCTAAAATAAAAGAAAAACTAGATTTAAAAGCAGCTGAAGTAATCCCAATGACTCCTAAGAAAAATTGGGCACAATTCATTGGCTGGGCTGCAGCAATACTATTATTGGTTGGAATTGGTTTTCAATACAACCAATTAGAACAATCCAATAATCAAGTGGTAAATGCGGTAATAGAAAAAGCTAAAGTGGAAAAAGAACTGAATCAGTTAGCTCTTAAAAAAGCAGCAATTGAAACTAATTTAGCAGTTATAAAAGACGAAAAAAATACTGTAGTTGCTCTTGGTGGTCAAACTGTAGCTCCTGAGTCTTCAGCAAAAATATATTGGAACAAAGAAACTCAAAAAGTGTATGTTGATGCTTCCGGATTACCAGAACCTCCTAAAGGCATGGTGTATCAGGTTTGGGCTTTAAAATTAAATCCATTGACTCCTACAAGTATCGGATTGCTGGATAACTTTGATAAAAATGACCAACGCTTTTTTGCAGTCAATAATACGGGAGATGCTCAGGCATTTGGTATCACATTAGAACCTGCTGGCGGAAGTATAACACCTACAATGGAACAATTGTATACGTTAGGAAAAGTATAATTCAATTTAAAATTTAAATAGTAAAAAGGCTTTCTCACGAAAGTCTTTTTTTGTTTGATACAGTTGTAGTTTGCATTGATTATATTTGCACAATTATTTTTTTCATGAGCTATACTCTTCTTTCTTCACCTCTTCAAGGATTTACCGATTTTCGTTTTAGAAATGCCCAAAATAAATATTTTGGAGGAATTGATACTTTTTATTCACCCTACATCCGTTTAAATGGAAAACTGGTTGTTAAATCCTCTTATCAACGCGATTTACTTCCTGAGAATAATGAAGGCTTAGAAGTCATTCCACAAATCATTACCAATGATGCTGACGAATTTTTATTTGTTTCTAAATATGTTCAGGAACTAGGGTATAAAGAACTCAATTGGAATTTGGGTTGTCCTTATCCTATGGTAACCAAATCAGGGATGGGTTCGGGATTGATTTGCCAAACCGAAAAAATCAATGCAATTTTAGAAAAAGTACATGCCGAATCGGATATTATTGTGTCGATGAAAATGCGCTTGGGATATGATAATGCCGAGGAAATTCTGGATGTTTTACCGCTGTTAGAACAATATCCCATCAAAAATGTGGCTATTCATGCCCGCATTGGAAAACAATTGTACAATGGAGGCGTTAATTTAGACGGTTTTCAACAATGTGTAGACGCGACTAAATTAAAACTATATTACAACGGTGACATTACTTCGGTAGCTCAATTTCACAAAATGCAAGAACGCTTTCCTACCATAGACCATTGGATGATAGGTCGTGGTTTGATTTCCGATCCTTTTTTGCCAAGTATGATTAAAAATAACAGCTCCGAATATCCATCCAACAAAATGGAATTATTCAGCGATTTTCATGATACCTTGTACTCCGGTTATAGTGAATCATTATCTGGAGCCACACATATTTTATTAAAAATGCATCATTTATGGGAATACTTTTCAGTAATTTTTTCCAATCCACATAAAGTGCATAAAAAGATAAAAAAGGCAAAGAGTATTCGGAATTACGAGCTGGCGGTTAGAGAGATTATTAAGGAAATGTAATGTTTTTATAGTAAAAAATCTGACAATTATTTTAAGCTAATTTTAATTCATTGCTATACATAAAAAAAGGTTCAACCTAAAGTTGAACCTTTTTTACTTTATCATAAAACAATAATTTTGATATTTTTACTCTCTTACAAAAATTATTATTAAATCTAGTTTGGTGGTCTCATAACTCTCCAATATGTTCCATCAAAAACAAGAGAAACCCCTTGATTACTTCCTAATGGCATATCAGATGAACATTTTATTTTTTGAGTTCCTCCTGCATTATCATTTTGAAAAACTACCCCTGTACAGCAACTTATTGCATCATTATTTGCATTTATAATTTGGATAACCTGACCTGTAACTCCTCCTGATAATCCAGCAATATTTTCCCAATTACTGTTAGGAACAATAAATAAGATTCCAATCCCAGAAACATCATAATTGTTTACAGAAGGTGAAGATTGTGTTGCTGTATTTAAAACAAGTCTTCCAAACGAACCGTTAGTACCACTTACAGTCCCAGACGATGTAACATTTCCACTAGTAGTCAATGTAGTTCCAGTTAAACCACCCGTTAATGTTCCACCTGTTAATGGTAAGTAAGTTGATGCTGCACTCGCACTACTTACATAAGTGTTTGAATCAACACTACCATCCGCTTTTAAAAATTGGGAAGATGTACCTCCTGATTTGATGAAGGAAGCGGCTGTGATTGCTGCACTGGTATTTACTGAAGTTACACTTCCATTACCCAACTGTATTTTATTACTCGCTGTAACAATAGCACCATTCCCAATCGCTGTAGCATTGGTTAAAGCAGAGCTTGAAACGTCTGCATTATAACCCACTGCGGTATTATTACTTCCCGTGGTATTAG
>JBDLTG010000112.1:0-25707 GCA_039805885.1 Bacteroidota bacterium | reverse complement strand
TATATACAAGTTATCTACAACTTTTCATTCAACCCTCCCATTTGCACTTAAAGTGTTGTATTCATTGACTTTATAAAAATGAACAATGCAATTTTAAGCAACAAAAAGCAACGAAATACTTGTTTTGTTGTACCCAATGTTGTACCTTCGTATCACGATGCACCCAATTGAAAACCCTTTATTTACAACACTTTCACTCGTTTGCATTAATTTACAAAAGTAGTATAACATTTCTAAATTCCTATTATTATGGCATCAGTAAAACTAATTTTAAGAACACATCAGGTTGATCAAACAGGACATAGCCCTTTGTATATCCGAATTATAAAAGATAGAAAAACGAAATTTATCACTGCTGGAGTGAAGCTTAAAGAGAACGAGTGGGATGAAGTAAAGCAGAAAGTAAAAAAGAACCATTCCAACAGTGCCAGAATGAATGCTGCATTATCTCAAAAGATTGCAGATGCCGAAGGTCAAGTTGCAGATATGGAACGCAAAATAAAAACCGTATCGGTTAAAAAACTCAAAGAAGCCATAAAGGGGAAAGAAGTACCAAACTTTTTTGAATATGCCAGAAAGAGATTAGAGAAAATCAAAAGTACTGTTTCGTATTCCACTTACAGAGCATACACCTCCCAGGTTGATAAATTTGAAAAATATATGGGAACAAAGGATGTGTATTTTGATGAAATTACGGTAGCACTATTAAACGACTATAAATTTCATTTAGGAGATACTTTAGGCAACGGAGATACAACTCAACGCCTTTCCATAATTGTGCTCGGAACCATATTCAGGGATGCAATTCGTGAAGAAGTAATTCCTGAAACTATGTTTCCTTTTAGCAAAATAACCCTCAAAATCAGCTCTTCTAAAAGATTATTTCTTAATAAGGTACAGATTGATGCTTTAACCAATTTAAAGCTCATAGAAGGAAAAAAAGCTATGATGTGGCGAGATTTATTCCTTTTCTCTATTTATGCCGGAGGATTGCGTTTTAGTGATGTTATCGAAATGCAATATTCCAATTACAATGAAGCTGAACATAAAATCAACAAACACATCCGTAAAACAGGAAGAGTACACCAGTTCAAAATTGGTAAGGTGGCTATCGATATTTTAGAAAAATACAAAAAGGAAAATGCCAATCACGATGATTTTATCTTTCCAGTTATTGTCGACAAAAAGGGGTATTTGGACAGCGAAGCAAAACGATATTTTCAAACAGCAGCTTTCAATAAATTAGCAAATTGGCATCTTAAAAAAATGGGAACTAAAATAAAATTACCTTTCGACCTTTCTTTCCATTTATCAAGACACAGTTTTGCAACAAATGCGTTAAATAATGGTATGAGAATTGAGCACGTTTCTAAATTAATGGACCATCGTGACATCAGCACAACGCAGGTATATGCTAAAATCATCAGCGAAGAACTGGATAAAGCGGTAGACAACTATATTTTTTAAATATCGTGTAAAGTATCTATTTTATTGACCTTAAACGATTGTTAATAACTTCAACTAAAATCCTTTAACAAGGATTTTTTTTATTTTATAACTTTACAACAAAGTAAACAAGTAATTTTTAAAGCATTCGAAACGAGTGATAAACGAACTCTAGTAGAAAACACTAGGACTTCCAAAAAGCAACCAATTTAAAACCGCTTTTAATTACCTTTCAATACTAAATGAATACCAAAAAAAACATACTACAATTTGAATTCAAAGGATCAAAATATGCAAACAGCTCCGTTTGTAGAATTATTGGCAGTGCCTTCGGCTCTAGCCAAAAATCCTTTATTTGATATAATCGTTGAAGACAAAATCAACATTCAAAACTATTGCAATGCTTTAATTGCAAAAATTCTAGAACTCAAACAATCCCAATTTCCTGCTTTTATAGATTATCAATTCAACCAGGTGAAGAACCCGGAAATATGGATATGCAAACTCGAAAAATTATTAGCCAATAATGAAGCCTTTTTCAGCTCCAAAACGGCTATGAGTAGATACAATAAGTTGTACATTTTAATCGAAAAAAAACGAACAGAGCTGCAATCTTTGAGCGTAAAAGAGCCAGTTGTAAAAACACCTAAAAAATTCATTAATGCCGAAAGTGAAGACCGTTATTTTTCATTTTATGAGATAAAAAAGCAGCTCGAAAAAATCAATGATGACAATCAAAAAATATTGTTGTTAACCAAAGAAATGTTCGAATACCAACAAGCTAATATCGAGTTTATCAATCAAAAAACGCCGTTTTATGATGCACAATGCACCAAAGAAATAGAGAATATTTATGCCTTACAAAAAATACAAACGGCAATTAAAGAAGCTCAAAATCACAACTCAGGCATTCAAATGCCATTCAAAAAAATGCAAATCAATTGCAATTTAAACCAGTTCATTGATATTCATTATCAGTTTTTAAGAGAATTATTTGTGGATGGAAAATCTATCCTTGATGG
Source organism: Bacteroidota bacterium (assembly GCA_039805885.1). Taxonomy (GTDB): domain Bacteria; phylum Bacteroidota; class Bacteroidia; order Flavobacteriales; family Flavobacteriaceae; genus Flavobacterium. The sequence continues at coordinate 23,239 of JBDLTG010000112.1, read as the reverse complement.
TTCGGTTAATGATATGGTGGCAATTATTGTAAATTCTTATCTTGACAAAGATGGAAAAGATATAAGTCCTGAAACAGTCAAAACAATACTCACTCCTTCCAGAACCGAAAAACGTCCGAAACCCCACAAAAGAATAGACATCGACAAAATGCTCTAAAACAAAATAGTCCTGAAAGACCATTTCAGGACTTTTGGACTTTTTACAACTTCTCACATTTGCACCATAACAATTTAAAACTTTTAAAAATGGATGCAATTATCTTCACAAAAGACCAGTTCACAGATCTAATGAGCAAATTAGACACTATTCAAAGCCAAATCTCAATCAAGGCTGACCCTAAGAAAGAAACCTTTCTGGACAATCAAGAATTTCTATTATTGATGAAAATTTCAAAACGTACTGCTCAAACCTGGAGAGACGAAGGCAAAATTTCATTTAGTCAAGTTGGAAACAAAATCTATTACAAACTTTCTGATGTTGAAAAACTCCTTACAGAGCATTACAACAAATCTTTCAAAGGAAGATAAAATGAAAGAGTGTAACGGAACTTGCGAAAGTTGTGATTGCATACCAATCACAAAAGGGAAACTTCTAATCTTGAAAAATAATTTTAAAACCTAAACAATGGTAACAGTCTTTAAAAACTTCAATGAGGTTGTAGAACACAAAACAATTTCAACAATTTTAGAAGAAATCAAAACAGGAAAGTACAGACCGGGTATCATTTACTTGCGTAAATCACTTGCCGAAAACAAAACAGAAGCCTACAATAAAGCCAAAAAATCACTTCCAGCATTCACTCCGTCGGGAAAGTTTGTTGGAGGTCGAAAATTGGAATTTCTAGCGAATTATTCCAGTTGTATCATTCTGGACATTGACAAATTAAGTGCTGCCGATTTGCAAAATGCAAAGCATTTGGCCAATCAAAGTGAATTCACATTTGCCAGTTTCATTAGTCCATCAGGTAACGGATTAAAAATTCTAGTTAAAATAAATTCAGATAAGGCCAATCACAAAGAGGCTTTTCTATTAGTACAAGCACATTATGAGAGCATTCTAAAACTGGAAATAGACAAATCAGGCAAAGACTTAACCAGACTATGCTTTTATTCTTATGATGAAAACCTTTATTACAATGAAGACGCAAAAATATTTAGTGTTACAGAACAAGAAAAAGAACCTAAAGCTAACATCGAGAGGGAGTTTAAAAGAACAGAGCCAACAATTGTTATTAATAGCGATGCAATCTACAACCATTGCATAAAATTCACCGAAAAAAAAGTGCAATTCGTGAATGGTAGTCGCAACGTATTCGTGCACCAACTAGCGTGTAATCTAAACCGAAAAGGTGTTGCATTACAGGAAGCTCTAGGATATATTTTAACAGACTTTGGGTATGACGAAAAAGAAGTAACTCAAGCTGTAAACAGTGCTTACGGAAATAGTCACGAGTTTGGCAAAAATGAAAAATTTGAACCACCTACTAAACCTAAAAAGGCAGCCAATTTTTCAATAACAGATACCTCTGAAGAAGACGACGAAGACAAACCAAAACCAACCCAAATTGACCGTTTAGAGTTGTTTTTATCAAACAAATATGTTTTTCGGCACAATATCGTTTCTGGTAAATTAGAGTTCCAATATTTCGGTAAAAAGAAGTGGAATGTAATGAATGATTTTATTGAAAATTCAATGCTTCGAGAGTGTTTAAAAGGTCGAATTAAAACCAATCTTTCATCATTACGAAACTTGCTTTATTCTGATTTTTGTGTACTGTTCAATCCATTTGAAGATTACTTTTTTAATTTACCTTCTTATGATGAAAAGACCGATTACATTACCGAATTAGCAAATACAATCACAACTACTAAACAAGAACTTTGGCAACAATGTTTTAAAAAATGGTTAGTGGCTATGGTAGGTTGTGTTCTCGATGACAAAGTAATCAATCACACAGTTATTGTGTTCAGTGGCAAACAAGGATTAGGTAAAACAACCTGGGTAGAAAAACTGGTCCCAAGACCTTTAAAAGAATATCTATTTTCTGGAACCATAAACCCTAACAACAAAGATACATTGGTGCAGCTTTCCGAATGTATGTTAATCAACTTGGACGAACTCGAAAACCTAAACCGTTCCGAAATTGGCAGCTTAAAAGAAATCATCACAAAAACCCAAATCCGAATGCGCAAAGCCTACGGACACAACAACGAAACAATGCCCAGAAGGGCATCGTTTGCCGGAAGTGTCAATACCGCACAGTTCTTAAATGACAGTACAGGCAGCAGAAGGTTTCTTTGTTTCGAGTTGGAAGGCATTAAATACCAACACGATGTAGATATTAATATGGCTTTTTCACAAGCATTATTCCTTTTCAAAAGTGGTTTTAGATTTTGGTTTGACCAGGAAGAAATCAAATCCATCACCGAAAATAATGAACAATATCAGTTGCATAGCCCTGAAGAAGAACTTTTATTAACGTGGTTTGAACCTTGTCCAAAAGAAGAAGCAACGCTGTTTTTAAATGCTTCTCAAATAGCTGCCAAACTTGCCGATAGGACAAAATTAAACTTGAATGATGGCACAATTAACAAACTAGGAAAAGCTTTAAAAAAACACAATTTCACTCGATTAATGCGGCAAGGTAAACCAGTCTACGCAGTTAAAGAATACTCATATGAGGAAGTAGATTCTAAAAACAGAGAAGTCTCAGAATAAAAAACTGGTAAAAAGTGGAACTAAAAACTTCCACTTTTTTTATTTCTAAACCATAATTTGATATTTGAAATTCGTAATTTGTATTTATCAAATTGCACCTTTTTACTTTAATTTTAGGGTGTAAGGTGGTGTAACCAAATTTTAACACAAACATTTTTTATTTTTTTTCAAAAATAAAATCGGGTAATGTAAGACCAAAATAAAGCAACTTGATAAACTACCAAAACCATTTTGCACCCAATATTCCGTATAAATCCATTTTATTTCAAAATATAAAAATAAAAAATCTTTTACCTCTTTTTCCCTTACACCCTACACCCTAAAATTAATTGCTTTATTTTTCTTCAAATTGTCTTGTATGAAAAATGAATACTAAAACAATTCAAAGTTTTTAAACATTTCATTTTTATGATAAAAAAATAATACAAACTATGATATTTTTTATTTATTTTTGACAAAACTTGACAAGAACAAAAAAAACAAATGGAAACATTAGCAGAAGTTATTAAAACAGGAAGAGAAACTAAAGGACTACTTTTAAGAGAAGTTGCGTCTTTAATTGATGTTGATACTGCGATGATTAGCAGATTTGAAAAAGGAGATAGAAAGCCAACAAGATCACAACTGCAAAAATTAGCAACTGCCTTAGATTTAAACTTTGAAAATCTACTTACTTTGTGGTTAAGTGAAAAAATCTATGACGATATCCAAGGAGAAGATGTCGCGTTAAGGGCATTGCAAGTGGCAGAAGAAAGAATAAAATACAACTCAAAATAATTAGAATGGAAATAAAAAAATTAATAGATAAGTATCATACTAATAAAGCTAATTATACAGATTCAAAGTATAATGAAACTTTGCTTCGTAGTGATTTTCTTGATCCTTTATTTGAGTTGTTAGGTTGGGATATTAAAAACACTTCTGGCAAACCTACTAATGAAAGAGAAGTAATTTTAGAAGAAGGACTAAAGGAAAACAAATCATCAAACACTAAAAAACCTGATTATACATTCAGATTGTTTTCAGAAAGAAAATTCTTTTTGGAAGCAAAGAAACCTTACGTAAAAATTGAAGCGGATAATGAAACTGCAAAACAAGTTAGAAGATATGGTTTTACTGCAAAATTGAAGATTTCAGTATTATCAAACTTTGAATATTTAATGATATATGACACCTCTGTAAAAGTTGAAAAAGACGATGTTTTCACTAAAGGATTGATTAAAAAATATCATTACACAGAATATGCTGAAAAGTTTGAAGAGATCTATACTTTATTAAGTAAAGAAGTAGTTTATAATGGTGAGTTTGATAAAACTTGGGAATTCATTGAAACACAACTTAATCAATTTTCAGTTGATAAATTGTTTTTAACCCAAATCAATAAATGGAGGGTCGAATTAGGTAAGGAGATTTTCAATCATAATAAAACAATTTCTGAACAAGAACTAAATGACATTGTCCAAAGTTATATCAATAGAATAATCTTTTTAAGAGTTTGTGAAGATAGAAATTTAGAGGTTTATCAAACACTTTTACAATTAGCAACAAATGATGATTTTAATGCTTTAATTGAAAAATTCACTAAAGCAGATAAAAAATATAATTCTGGTTTATTTGACCAACTATTGTCTAATGAGATTATAAAAAATGTAAGTTCTGTATTTTGGAAGATTATAAAACAATTGTATTTTCCTGAAAGCCCTTACTCTTTTTCTGTTTTTTCTTCTGATATTTTGGGTAATATTTATGAGATTTTCTTATCTGAAAAACTATCAATTGTTGCTGGTACAATACAGCTAATCAAGAAGCCTGAAAACATTGACAAAGACATTGTAACAACTCCTACCTATATCATAAATGATATTTTAAGAGATACAGTAATTCCAAAATGTAATGACAAAACAGCAAAGGAAATATTAGGTTTAAAATTTGCTGACATTTCTTGTGGTTCTGGTGCATTTCTATTGGAGTTATTCCAATTGTTAAATGACATTGTTATTGATTATTATCTAAAAAACGACACGTCAAAGCTTATTCAAACTAACATAGACACTTATAAATTGTCCTTTGAAACCAAAAGAGAAATTTTGCTCAATTGTGTTTTTGGAGTTGATAAGGATTACAATGCGGTTGAAGCTTCAAAATTCGGCTTGCTATTAAAATTATTAGAAGGTGAAGATGTAAACTCTGTAAACAAGAGCAATCCTATACTACCTAATTTAGACAATAATATTTTCTTTGGCAATTCATTAATAAATAGTTCAGAAATTAAAGAAAATAAAACACTTGAAATTATTAATCCTTTTGATTTTCAAGACTTAAAGTTTGATGTAATTATTGGAAATCCTCCATATTTAAAAGTTGAGGATATGAAAAATATAACACCTGTTGAATTACCTATTTATAAAGAAAATTTTAAGTCGGCCTATAAGCAATTTGATAAATATTTCTTGTTTATTGAGCAAGGATTAAACTTACTAAAAGAAGATGGTGTTTTAGGCTACATTGTTCCAAGTAAATTTACAAAACTGGGTTCAGGTAAAAATTTAAGAAAATTATTGGCTAAAAACGGGAACTTAAAACGTATTGTTTCATTTGGTGCAAATCAAGTTTTTAAAGACAAAACAACTTATACTTGCTTATTATTTACAACCAAAACGAGTAATGAAACATTCACTTTTACAGAAGTAAATAATTTAACACAATGGAAAATAAGAGATTATAATTCACTCAAATTCAATCATAAAAAAAGTGGTGAGTTAAGTGATGAAATTTGGGTTTTGGTAAATTCAGATTTAGAAAATCCATATAATAATATAGTATCTCAAAGTACCAAATTAATTGATTTGGTTGGCGGCGAAAATGTATTTAATGGAATTCAAACAAGTGCAAATCCAATTTACATTTTTACTCCAATTAGAGAGGACAATATTTATTACTATTTCGAGAAAAAAGGGAAGGAATACAAAATCGAAAAAACAATTACAAAACCTTATTTTCAAACTTCTTCAGGCGAAGACAACCTTTTCACTTATAGAACTTTTAAACCTAATGCAAGGGTAATTTATCCTTATGTATTAAACGGCAGCAAAGTAGATTTAATTTCTTTATCAGGTATTAAAATAAAATATAAAGAAGCTTACAAATATTTATTAGAATTTAAAACTGTACTTAACAATCCTAAAAGAGATATAAAACCAACACCAAAAACTAGTAATGAATGGCATAGATATGGCAGACATCAAAGTTTAGACAATTGTAGTTTAGCTGAAAAATTAATTGTTGGTGTATTATCAAAGGGAAATAAATATGCAGTCGATGTTTTTGGTACTTTAATTTCTTCTGGTGGAACTGCTGGGTATTGTGTTGTTGCATTACCTCAAAATTCTGATTACAATATCTACTATATCCAAGCGCTCTTAAATTCAAAATATTTAGAATGGTTTTGTGCTTTATACGGTGAAGTTTTCAGAGGTGGCTATATTGCAAGAGGTACTAAGGTCCTAAACAATTTGCCTATTAGAATTATTGATTTCAAAAATAAAGCTGATAAAAAAATACACGATAAAATTGCCCAAACTCAAAAGAAACTTATCGAAATAAATGACAAAATAGAACTAAATTCTACGAATAAAAGAATTGTAGTCCCATTAAAAAGAGAGTTTGAAAATCTTAAAAACGAGCTCGATAATACATTAAAAGAACTTTACGCATTGGGTGAAGATGACAAACTAATACCATTAATTCAAGAATTGTATGAAACTAATTGAAAATGCTTCCGCTGAAAAATTAAGAGGAGGTTTTTATACTCCTGAAAAAATAGCAGCTTTTGTATTAAAGTGGGCTATCAATGGTTCCGTAAATTCAGATATACTTGAGCCAAGTTGTGGCGATGGTGTATTTATTGAACAAATAAAAGAGAATAATTATCAATACAATTCTATTACTGGAGTTGAGTTTGATGAAATTGAAGCACAGAAATCGGATAATATTATGCTTCAAAATTGCACTATCATAAATGAAGATTTTCATAAATATTGCAACAATACTGAAAATAGATATGATATAATTGTAGGCAATCCACCTTACATAAGATACCAATATTTTGATGTAGAACAGCAAAATGAAGCAATTAAAATCTTTAATAAATCAGGTTTAAAATACTCTAAATTAACTAATGCTTGGGTTTCTTTTGTGATTGGTTCAAGTCAATTATTAAAAGAAAATGGAAAAATTGGTTTTGTTTTACCGGCAGAAATATTACAAGTTTCTTATGCAATTCAATTAAGAGAGTTTTTAGCTAAATTTTATAACAAAATTAATATTATATCTTTTGAGAAATTAGTGTTTCCAGATATTCAACAAGAAGTAGTTTTATTGTTATGCGAAAAAAACGAAACAAATAAGCATCAAATAAACCATTTAGAAGTTAGAGATACTGAAGCTTTATTACAATTAGATGTAAACATTTTAAAAAGCCCCAAAAAAAGAATTGATATTAAAAACAATAAATGGACATTCTATTTTTTAGACCAAGAAGAAATTGATTTTATTGAAGAAATTAAAAGCAGAAAAAATCTACCAACAATCGGAGATTATGCAAAAGTTGAAGTGGGTATAACAACAGGCAGCAATGATTTTTTTACAGTTTCTAAAGCTATTGTAGATTTATTTGAACTTAAAGAATTTGCAAGACCTATGGTAGGCAGAAGTGTTCAAGTAAATAGTGTGATTTTTTCAAAACAAGACTGGGAAAATAATCAGCTAACAAAAGCTAAATCAAATTTATTGGTATTTCCTCCTAATGGAGCTTTGAAAAATAAAGAAGGTGCTTTAAAATACATTGCTAATGGGGAAACTTTAGGAATTAATAAAGGGTATAAAACAGGTATCAGAGAAGATTGGTATGTTGTACCATCAATCAAAAAATCGGATGCTTTATTTATACGTAGAAACAATTTATACCCTAGACTTATAGTAAACGAAGCCGAAGCATATACAACAGATACGATGCACAGAGTAAACACCAAACCCAATGCAAAAATAAAAGCATTTACGGCAAGTTATTATAACTCTTTATCGTTTGCTTTTGCTGAAATCGTAGGTCGAAGTTATGGTGGTGGTGTATTAGAATTAATGCCAAGTGAAGTTGAAAAAATACTTTTGCCATATAATGAAGCTCATTCAGTTTTATTACCTGAAATTGATAGAATGATTAGGGATAAAATAGATATTGACACAATATTAGAATATACAGACAATATTTTATTAAAACAAACTTATGGCTTGACTGATATTGAAATTAGTATAGCTAAAAGGATTTGGAAAAAATTATCAAATAGAAGATTAGGAAGAAAATAGAGTTTTGATGGAAACCTGAATTAGGAACAAACATAAATTCAAAAAAAATATGAAGTTAAGTCAAATTGTTACTTGTTTAAAAAATGCTTTTGAACAAGAAAATATAAAGCAACAAGTATTACAACCTAATTGGCTCGAACTAAATCGTCAATTAAATATTAATTCAACAGGATTTTGTTTTTCAGCATCCGAAGTGATTTATAGATTAAGTGGAGGAAAAGATAACTGGTTTATAAAAAGCATTAATGATCCTAAAGACTGGAATAATGGAACTCATTATTTTCTGCAAAATAAAGGAACTGATGAAATATTGGATATAACAAGTGACCAATATACATTGAGAAATATTGAAATTCCATATCATTTAGGCAGAGCTGGAGGTTTACGATTTAAATCTAAAAAAGCTTCATTACTTGCACGCTTATCAGGATTAGATGAATTATAATTTGATAAAATTTATAATATGATTAAAATCTATTTAGATTGGAATGTTATGTCAGGAATGAAGAATAATCATTTCCAAGAACTAAATGATATAATTTTAAAAAAGGATAAATTTCTATTGTTATATTCCACTTCACACATTGGTGATATTTTTGCAAGCATTAAGAATCACAGTGAAGAAGAACAAAAATTAGTTCGAGAAGATTTAGATTACATAACCAATTTAACGAATGATTTATGTTTAGTAAATAACTCAAAGGAAGTTACTTTAAGTACATACCAACCAGGAGAATTACTTGACGATAGAATTAGAGAAGCTCCACTTTTTCAAGATTTTAGTATTGACAGTTTATTTAGTTCAATTGCGGAAGATAATCCAGTGTTTGGACTAGTAAATACTATGAAAGAAATGCTATCTTCATTACCATTGGACATTGCTTTTAAAGAAGCTTTCGAAAATCCTGAAAGTACAGCAATGTTGGACAAAATGTTTCCAGGACTAAAAGATGACCAAACTATGAACGGTTTCTTTAAGAGTTTTGGTAAAATGTTTCACAATATGAATGAAACAGAGGACTATAAAGATTTAAGAAGTATGGTTCAAAAAATTGGAGTAAACAGCGGACATTTCAACGAAAATAAAAATCCTTTTGAAGTAATTGATAATGCTTACAAAAAAACAGGAGTAGAAAATTTCAACGTAGATAAATATTTTGATAAAACTAAAAATGCTCCAGAATGGTTTAATGATATTACAAATGAGTATGTCAAATTAGATATGCACGGTTTTAAAGCCGACAAAGTAAAAGTTACTGACAAAGAGAAAAATACATTTAAGAATACAACCGAAGATGCTTCCCATTCAGCATTTGCATCAAGATGCGAGTTTTACATTACTAACGATGATAAAAATTATCACAAAACAAAAGCAGTATTTCAAAAATTAGGGGTTTATACTATTGTTTTAAAACCAAATGAATTTATTCAATACTACAACTCATTTCTAAATGTAAATAATTTTGATGATCACTTTAGAAGTATAATTGATGAAATGAAAAGAGTTGAAAATTTTCAAGAACAGAGATATGAAAGTGGGGAAAGTTTTGGTTGGGTAAATTTCACAAGCCAATATTTTTTTAATTTTTTCAATAAAATACTAATCCCGAATCCCGAAGTAAATGATGCTTTATTTATTTTAGGAAAAGAAAGTCCATCAAAAAGTTATATCATTAGTCAACAAGAATTAGAAGCAATGTTGAAATTATTCGCTGATAAACTTGGTATAGATGTAAATGGAAAAACTTATTATGAATTAGGCGAAATAAAAAACGGTGAAGACTGGTTGGGTCGTAGCTGGGAAACAAATGTTGGTCAAATTAATGTAAAAAGATTAAACGGCTGGTTTCAAATGTATTTTTTCCCACTAAAAATGGATGAAAAACAAGTTGATAATTAACTTTATTACAAAAGTATAAATTATGATGAACTCTCTAGATGCTATAATTAAAAGTACAAATTTTGCCCAAAAACTCAATAATCAATTGAGTATTAGTAACTCGATGATGCAAATGATACATTCACAAGAGCTCTGGCAAAATAAATTAAGTGCGATGACTATGAGTGATGCTATTTTTAAAAGTATTGCGCAACAACAAAACTTATTTTCAAAAAACTTTGTTGGTCTTGATACGCTTTCAAAAACTTTGGCAAAGCAAGCTAGTTTGTTCAAAATTCCAGATCCAACTTTAGATGCAATAAGAGGTATAAGTCAAATGCAGGAAAGTTTATTTGATGGCTTAAAAGGGATTGCCTCAATAGGCGAGATTCATAAACCATATGTAAATCAAATTAATAGCTTGCAAATAGTTATGAGTGGCATTTCGGGACATATAGCAGCAATAGCAGCTCAAAATAATAATTGGCAATTATTGGATGATTTTGAAGAAATAAATGAACAAGCGTTTGAATTTGTAAATAACTTTTCTACAGAAACTGCTTTTACAGAATCAGAAAGTATAAAATTCCAACAACTTATTGATAATGTTTTCGAGCTTATTCAAAAAAATAAGCATCTAGGGAAGAAAGCTTATAATTTTTTAAACTTAATAGTTTTGATTTATGGTCTTTACCAAATTTATGATTCTTTTAATCCTAAACCTGAATCTTTTACCAAAGAAGACATAGTAAAGTTCGAAAAAAAAGTGCTTCAAGCTATAGAATTAAAATTCAGTGACCATAAAGAATACCGCACCACAAATCGCATTTCAAAAGTAATGTTTAAACCCAAAACTAAAACCTTAATTATAGCAACACTCCCACAAAAATTTAATGTGATTGTTTTACAAATAAATCATAAATGGGCATTTATTAGCTATATCAATCCAAAAGACAATTTAATGGAAACTGGATGGGTTATGAAGAAATATTTGGACAAGAATAATTAAAAAAATATGAAGATAAATAAAATTAAAATTGAAAATTTTAGACTTTTAAAAGACTTTCAATTAGACCTCGAAAATGAACTGTCATTGGTCATTGGTAAAAATAATTGTGGTAAGACTTCTTTATTGGCTGTATTAGATAAGTTTTTAAATCAGTCGGATAAGAATAAATTTTCATTTGATGATTTTAATGTAGATTTTAAGAATGAAATTAAAGCATTAGTTGAGAATCCTCTCGAAGATGTTGAAGTTTTTGAGCAAAAAGGCATAAAATTAAAACTATTTATTGAGTACAATGAAGAAGATGATTTATCTAATATTTCAAGGGTAATGATGGATTTAGATCCAAATAATAACTTTATTGTTTTAGGCTTTGAATACGTTCTTGATTTCGAAAAATTGAATAAATTAAGAATTGATTATAATGAATTTGAAAAAAAAGAAGCAATAAAATTTAAAAAGAAAAAGGACGATGAAACCAAGTCGCTGAAAGATTTAATTTATTTTTTGAAAGCAAATCATCAAGATTACTTCACGTTCGCTAAAAAATCTATTGAGTTTGATTTAAGTACTAATGAAGAAAATGAGTTAAATTTTATTGATTTAATAAAAGAAAAAATCAGCATTAAAGAAATAATTAATTTTAAATTTATTAGTGCTAAACGTGAGGTTTCTAACAAAGAAGTTGATAAAACTTTATCAATTCAAACTTCAAAAATTTACAAAAAGACAGAAGCAAGTGATGAACAACAAGAAGCTATTGATGATTTTAAAGACAAATTAAGTGATACTGATTTTGTATTAAGTGATATTTATTCAAATCTATTTAAAAATGTTATCGAAAAAGTCAAAACTTTTGGAGGTGTCAAAAAAGACGATTCAATTATTGAAATAATTTCAACATTACAGCATCGCGAGTTACTGGAAGGCAATACAACTGTTATGTACACTCATAACGAAAGTTCTCTACCTGAACATTACAATGGTCTTGGGTATATGAATTTAATAAGTATGATATTCGAAATTGAAATACTTATTCAAGATTTTAAAAACAGTAAAGATGAAAAACCTTCGGATATAAATTTACTATTTATTGAAGAACCAGAAGCGCATACTCATCCACAGATGCAATATGTATTTATTAAAAATATTAAGGAATTATTAAAACAAGGAATTATACGAGATGATGGTCAAAGTGGTGAATTGCAATCAATAATTAGCACACATTCTTCTCATATTGTTTCTGAAAGTAATTTTGATGATATTAAATACTTAAAAAAGAATGGCAATAATTCTGTAATTACAAAAAACTTAAAAGAATTAAAAGAAGAATATAAAACAAATACTAAACAGTATGAATTTCTAAAACAATACCTGACAATCAATAGAGCCGAGATATTTTTTGCTGATAAAGCAATATTAATTGAAGGAGATACTGAAAGAATTTTGTTTCCAACTTTGATGAAAAAATATGATATTGACGTAGAAAAAAAACATAATAACCTCGGAACTGTAGATGATTCACTTCCTCTTCTTTCTCAAAACATCTCAATTATAGAAGTTGGAGCATATTCGCAAATTTTTGAAAAGTTTATAGAATTTATAGGCATAAAAACTTTAATTGTTACCGATTTAGATACGGTAGATTTAATCCGTGAAAAATGTGAGCCCTCAATTGGAGTTAACTATTCAAATGATGCTTTAAATTTCTTTTTCAACAATCCCACACTAATTGATTTAAAAGGTTTTACTATTCAAAATAAGACTTTTAGTAATACGAATGGTTTATGGAATGTTGATGTTAATGGTAAATTATGTGTTGTTTATCAAATACTTGAAAATGGATTTAATTCTCGCAGTTTTGAAGACTCTTTTATTCATTTAAACAGAGATTTTATTACTCCATTAAAAGATGAATTTAAAGGATTGCAAAGGCGTTCGGATTTTGATAACGCAGCAAACAACGCCTATCAATTAGCTGAACATTGTATTAAGAAAAAAACTCATTTTGCCTTGGACATATTATATCATAGCAACGATGATTTTAGTAATTGGCAAATACCAGGATATATAAAAGAAGGATTGTTATGGTTGAAACAGGATTAGTTTTAGAAAAAAAAGATGAGTTTCAACAAATTATGGAACACATCAAAAATGGCAATAACTTTCTTTTAAGTGGTGGAGCTGGAAGCGGAAAAACCTATTCTCTCGTACAAGTTATTAAACAAGTTATTGAAGACAATCCAACTTCTAAAGTTGCTTGTATGACATATACAAATGCAGCTGTTAAAGAAATTGAAGAAAGAGTAAATCACGATAACTTGAATGTTACCACTATCCACGATTTTCTTTGGGACAATATCAAGCATTTTCAAAAAGAGCTTAAATCAACATTAGTAAAATTAATAAATGATGAAAATGAAACAAAAATAAAAATTGATACTGAAACTGTGTCACCTGATTATTTTGATAGTTTAGAAAACGATATTCAGTATAAAGAATATTTACGCCTTAAAGAAGGTATTATTTCTCACGATGAATTACTAATCGTTGCCAACAGTATGTTTCAAAGTTTTCCAAAATTATGTGATATTTTAAAAGACAGATACCAATTCATATTTGTTGATGAATATCAAGATACCCACAAAGAAGTAATTGAAATATTTCTTACTCAATTAAATCAAAGTAAAAAGAAAAATATAATTGGTTTTTTTGGTGATGCTATGCAATCAATTTATCCAGATGGTATAGGTAATTTGGATGATTATAAAGGTGAGGGAGTTGAAAAGGTTAAAGAAGTCAAAAAAGAGCAAAACAGAAGAAATCCAAAACTAGTATATGAATTAGCAAACAGATTACGAGTTAATACTGATGGATTAATTCAAACCCATTCCGATGATAATAATGCACCTAATATGTCGGAGGGAATCGTAAAAGATGGTAATGTAAAATTTGCTTATTCAACTGATGGTAATTTACAAACCTTTAGGGATTATCTAGGCTGGGATTTTTCAGATTCAAAGCAAACAAAAGAATTGAATTTAACTCATAATCTAATTGCAGGAAAAGCAGGATTTAAAGGTTTAATGGAAATATATGATCGTGATAGAATAATTGAACTAAAAAATAAGATTACAAAGAAAATTAAAGAGGAGAATATTGAAATTTCTGAAGAAGCTACTTTTGGAGCAATTATAGATCAAGTAAATGTTACGGTAAAAGCTCAATCAGTAATAGATCGATTTATAACTGAAAATCAAGATTTATATTCTACAGCTAGAAATTATAAATTTTCAGATTTTAGAAAAATATATCTAGACAAAGACCAATTATTAGATGATAAAAAACAGGATAAAGAAGATGAAAATAAAAAAGGTTCAAAAAGAGACCATTTAATAAAACATCTTTTCAAAATTCAAAATAATATTTCATTATATCAAAAGAGAAAGTACAATGAGTTTTTGAGGCATACTGATTTTAGATATAATTTTAAAAATATAGAACAAAAGCGATTATTACAAAGAAACATAAATGAATTAATTGATGTTGGAGATAAAACAATCGAACAAATAATTACAGATGCTAATGAAAAAGGAATTTGCCTTATTGATGATAATCTATTGAAATTTATTACAGAAAAGGAATATGTTTATAATCGAGTAAAAAATATAGAATTTGCTGAATTTCAAAAGTTATATGATTATCTAGAAGGTGCTACACCATTCTCAACCCAACATAAAACTAAAGGAGATGAATTTAATAATGTATTAGTTATTTTAGATAATGGTAGATGGAATGATTATAACTTTGAGAATTTGTTTTTAAATAGTGGCACACAAAGCGTTTTGGAAAGAACTCAAAAAATATTTTACGTTTGTTGCACACGAGCAAAAGAAAATTTAGCGGTTTACTATCACAATCCTAAACCAACTGTTATTGAAAAGGCAAAAGAATTATTTGGTGCTGATAATGTGGTTTGTTTAGATTAATGAAAATAGAATAATGAAAATAAATTTAACAAAAAAAGAGAAAATATCCTTTTTGATTATTGGAATTCTAATTTGCTTTTTGCCGTATCTTTTTACAAGGGATTTTGATATAATTTCTTTTAATGATACTGGTAATATTGGTGATACAATCGGTGGCGTAACGGCTCCGTTTTTAAGTTTTTTTGGCTCAATATTAGTTTTTCTTGCTCTGAAAGCTCAAATAGATGCCAATGAGGAAATTAAACTTCAATTTCAGAAACAAAATGAGGATCAATTATTTTTCAGATTGATAGACAATTTACACAACCGTATAACGAATTATTCATTTAATATTCCCGAAGGTAAGGGACAAATGGAAATTAAAAGTTTCGAAGTTTTATCATTTTTAATTAAAAAGTTTAGAAATGAAATGTATGGAGAATGTACATTATTTGGCAGACAGTTATTAGCAAAAATACCAGAACAGATTGCTGAAAATTTTTATATGAAAATTATAAATGCAAATAATGTACTTAAAGAACAAGATACAACAAAAGCAATTGAATTAAGAAACGAAATAATTAAAATTGATGACTTCAATGATAGATGGGAATTTATAAAATTTTATGTTGATAGTAATAATTATGAGACGGCAGAACAACGAAACGCTTTACAATCTATAGGATCCGTTTATTTTTATAAAACACCTCTGGAAATGAGATACACTATTTATCATAATATATTTGAAAATAATTATAGAGAGTTTGGTGGATTTTTTGATGGTTATTTCAATAGCCTAAAATATGTTTTGAAATTTATAGATGATATAGAAGATAATTCATTCTTTATTGATTATTTAAAAAACAATCTTACTTCTTATGAAAAAGCTTTTATCTTTTATTATATAGCTTCAAATAGAGTTCCTTTAGAATTTAAAGCATTGATTAAGAAGTATGATTTAATTAGTGATTTGGAGCAAAACAATTCATTTTTTGTTGATAGACCTTCAAAAGAAGAATTTGAAAAGGAATTGAATGATATTTTAAATTTTACGGTATAGACTTTTCTAACTTTCCTTATGTTAAATCTTTAAGCCTATTTAACTACTAATGCAATACATTAAATATCATCACGATAAACCAATGTTTGAACAATAAACTAATCGGGTTTATTATAATGTATAAATGATAAACTCAATAATTTGAAGCTTATCTTGCAACGATTTGAAATAAAATTTAAATAAATCTTTGAGACATTTCTTAATCCCATTATCTCATTCAGCTACACAAAATCCTCGTTTAGTCCAAGTATTCCTATACTCAAATCTTTGTTTGCTTCATTTCGTTAATGACTATTTTATGCCTTTTTACCCTAAATGAAACTTCATTTAACTAGCTAAGTAGGTATTTATTTGTCAATGCTTTTAAAAAGAAATCCCTCTAAAATGAGGGATTTCTTTAATTAAATTTTAAAACTTTTAATTTTACTAACCTATCAAAAGATAATAAATCATCAATAATATCTTTTGGTAAAGCTGTGAAATTTACAAAATCGTCAATATCATAAGATAATTCATTTTTAAACAAATTGTAAGCATTCTTGAAACAAGTAGGTTTGTCTATAAAAACTTCGATAGGTTCCTTTTTATTATAACCATATCTACTCATTTCAATCATAAAAAATCTATATCTATTTTCATCTATACAATTCAAATCTTTTGCTTTACGAATTATAGAAGACATAGAAGTTAACCAATAACTTTTCAAATCTCCCAAATCATTCATTTTTAAATATCGTAATGAATTTTTAATTTCATTTTCGGGCATAAGAAATTCACTTGCAAAAACATTTGCTTCTTTTTCTTTATCTCTAAATGAAGAAATTGGAAAATTATTTTCATTATGTAACAAGAGATGTCCCAGTTCGTGAGTTATAGTAAATCTTTTTCTATCGTTTGTAAAATTCTTATTTACAATAATTACTGGAAAACCTTTATCAGAAATAAAAGAAACACCATCAAGTTTTTCCATTTCATCAATCTCATAAACTATAATTCCATTTGATTCGAGTAAACTTATGATATTTCTAACAGGTTCATTTTTTGATAACTTTAATAATTTTCTGTTATAATTAGCGACATATTGAGGAGAAAATCCTTCTTCAACATTTAATGGTGCTAAAGTAAATTCCGGCCATTCAATACTTTCAGAAAACTCATCAATTAAATAACCAATTAGTTTACATTTATTTTCAAATTTTTGAATTATAGTTTTCCCAATCGCAGCCCTTTTTCTATAATTTGCATTTTCAATTGAACTATTTATTTTTCTATTAAAAAACTCAAATGGAAAATCCAAAAACTCAATTATTTTTTTCTGTATATCATCAGACAAAACACCAAATCCTTTTTCAAATTTTGATAGATTAGATTGAGAAAGCCCTTTTATAGTGTCGGCTAATTCTGTCTGGGAATAGCTTCTATATTCTCTAGCGAATGTTAATTGTTTGTGATTCATAATAATTAATTATAAAATTATTTTAATGAGAACAACCAAGTGTTACGTCTACTATTTAGCTTGCTTTAAAACTTGATTGTCTTTTAATTTAGGCTTAACTTCAACGGTTTCATTTTTATTCACAGTATTTGGAATAGATAATTGTACTTGAATATCAGCTTCAGTAATTGTGAATTTAATTTCTCCTTCATCAATATATATTAATTGAGGATTAACATACTCACCAACTCTATTTTTTTGATAACCAAAATAAAGTATAGGTTCATCATTATAGTCTGTTTCAGAAAATAAATCTAAAACTTGATTTTGATTTAGTATCGATTGAACATTGAGAGTCTTAATGTTCATTGGATAACCTTTTTCACTAAGTTTCTTAAATAAAATTAAATACCCTTTAACTCTTAAAATAAGTCTTCTGTATTTTCCGAAAAATGCCTTGTTTGGAAAGTTTTCTAATAAACTTTCCGCAAAACAGCTTTGAATTACAGAAGCCTCTAAAGTTCTTGACCTACTCTGTAAAGGAAACATAGATAATGCCAAACTAGCTTTAGCCAGTGCTTCTTCATAAGCCTTATGTAAAAATTGAATTTCCCTATTTAATTCAATTTTACAAGTTTCATTTACAGCGAGCACTCTTTTTCCTTGCATTCTTCTTGAAGATTTATTATCTTCGCATTTTAAAACATCTACCATAATTTATTATTTTTTTATTACAACCATTGGTAATCTTAAATCTCTGCTCCAACAGAGATTTTTTTATTATGGCAAATATACAACAATTATATAATAATACATAAAAGTTGTATATAATTTTTTAGAATTATTGTGTTTCGAGTATTCGATTAGTTATAATTAGCCGACAAAGGTTAGTTTTAAAAGGATAAACATATTTTACAATAGCACACTATTGTTGCACTTTTTGTATCTATCAGAGCTAATGTGCTGCTAATAACCCTGTATTTTTTCTTTCTCCCAACGCTTTATCTGCAAAATGCCAAAGAACAAATAAGTAGCAAATTCTATGAGTTAGAATCTATCAGATATGATATTGTAAAATTTCTCCGTTTCAAATTATAATAAAAATTTTTATCCGCTTATATCATTTTATTGGAAAAAAATATTCATTTGCCACAATAAAGTGCATTATAATAGAAAAAAGATTTGTTTATTTAAATTCTAAAATTCAAAGCCATTATCTCATTCAGCTGCACAAAATCCTCGTTTAGTCCAAGTATTCCTAAACTCACATCTTTGTTTGCTTCATTTCGCTAATTACGTTTTCAATAGCGAGAACACTCTTTTTTCGTTCGGTGGTTAAAAGGACGTTTTACATTTCAGTTGCCACTCCTTTGCCAACGCTCCAAAAAAAATTACTGGCACAGTTTTTAGAAAAAACACGTACGCTTCGCAACTTGCGCCAGTAATTTTTTCCCCAAAGCTGTGTTACATAATTGAGTATTATAGTTCATTACAAAGCTTTTATATTGTTTTTTTGGTTTTTGCAATGAAGCTATAATATCATTTATGTAAAACAGCCGCCACACCCAACGCGCTTGCCAGTGGCTCTAGGACAGCTTTTTTCATTGCTTCCTCGCACCGGCCTGCAATAAAAAAAGCCGTCCTTCGCCACTGTCTTTAAGAACCTTCGCAATTTCATAGGAAACTTTACGGTTATAATTACTTTGATGAACTTTCACGTTGACTGTTTTTAGCAACTTGATGTTTAAAGCGGTAAGTATTTGCATTGTTTTTGTGAGTGTTGCAAATTGCTTATCACCTCCATTTCTAACATTCACGTCATAGGAATAAGCAATTTACAACACCCACAAAATCAAGAGAAGCCAGCAAGAGTGTGGTTTTTTATTTGCCAGAAAACCCGAAGTAATTGCTTCAGCGGAAAAGCCGATGCCATACAGTTCCTAAATATACAGTTGACTAGCCCGAAGCATTATCTTTCTTTCAAGTCTATGGCATCGACTTTTCCACAAAAGCAATCAGAAACACCCCAGTAAACAAATAAAAAACCACACACTTGCCTGAGCTACTGCCCCATCGCACTAGGTATTGTTTTTTCATTGTTTTTGTAAGTATTGAAAATCACTTGAAAACCTGTACTATAAAAGTAAAAAACTCCGTAAAGTGATTTTCAATACCCACAAAATCAAGTCCAAGAAAGAGTATGGATTTTCAAAACAGAAAAATAATAGGAATGGTTTTTATATTTCTTTTTTCTGTTTTAAAAATCCACACACTTTCCGAAAACCACCCTCTTCCAAATCAACTCCCTTTCCTTAGCAAAACTTCCGATTATACGATGGCGATTGGTTAATGAAATCAAAACAAAAAATAAAAAAAAAGAGAGCAAAGGTAAGTTCCAGGTTTACAAAAAAGCAAGTTCAAGCCTCCGGTTTTTGATAAAATCTCCACCCATAACGGTTCGCAACAACATTCAATTCCGCCTTCACGCCCACACTCCCGATGATATATCGGGTAGTATTTTATCAAAAAAACTTGCTTTTTTGAAACCTTCCACTTGAACGAATGGCTTTCTTTTTTTTCCTTTTTTTTCTTTTGAAAAATTTAATGGTCGGAGCGTAGCGAAGCACATTGGTCTTTCAACTGGAACCCTGTGGAAAATTGAAAATCTAACCAATTTTTAAAGCCGAATGTTATGCTAAATTTCATCATCAAGACCCACCGAAAGGACACTATTTACACAAAACCCCATTTATTTGTACTTAACAAAGGGATGAACAGCGGAAAGCCACAAAAAACGCCATTTACTAACAGTTTTGTTATCATTTTTTCAAATGAAGAAGACTGCGAAAGCCTTTTTTTCATTGCTTATAGTTTATGGCAAACTAAATTCTGGCATCAGTTTTTAGTAGGTTCGGTTATTTCGTTTTTGCGCCTTCCAGATTTCAAAAAACAATTCAATCCCCAAGCCAGTTTAATGATGGTGGAGCACGAGCAGCACCAAAAAAATGTTGCAGCTCTCAAACTTCTGGAGAAAAAAGAAAAACAATACAAAGAGGATATGATGCTCATAAATGACATCCGCAGAGCCATTTTATACCGCTATTGTAGAAAATAAAACAATCCTGGTCCAAATGGACTAGGATTGATTGCGCCTTATTCCCAAGCAAACCAACGCATAAGTGCAATATGATTGCACCACTTAAATAAATCGAAGAAAAGAAAAGCAATCTACTTTTATTGACTGCTAAAAACAAAAAAAGCTCCAATAAATGGAGCTTTCAATGTGGTTATTAACCGTTTTTAAGGGTTTGTTTTCGGTTCTTCTTCCGATTTTACAGCAGTTTGAGAAACTACTGAAATAATACTACCGCCAAGAACCAAGTAACCAGCAGCCGAAACCAATCCAACAGGTAAAGCAATAGGCGAAGCGATGATAATTCCGCCAACACTTGCCAAAGCAATTCCGACAGTGCGAAGAATTTTAAACCATTTTGGAGTTGGTGCCAAGGTTCTTTCTACTAAATTCATTTTGTTATTTTTCATAATCTGGATTTTTATAAATTGATAATTCTAAATTGTGTACTCTTTTTTCGATGTATTCTACTTTCTGGTTCAATAAATCGTTACCACTTTTGAACTCTGTTTTGATGATTAAAGCCATCGTTTTTACTTCAATCAAATCTTTCTCCATACTCTTGAAATCAGTGTGTAATTGCTTGATAAAATAAGCCACAATCGAGAGTAACAAGGTGATTAACGTTCCAAAAAGTGTAGCGATGATGTTGATATTTTCCATTTTTTGGCCTTTTTAGAATTGAAAATTATTTTCAATGATTATTGTATTGTTTTCAGCTTTTGCCAGTGCTACCAATTTTGGATAAATCATTTTGTAAGCTGCAACACTTTGAGCAACTTGAAAATTGCCATCAACGAATTGGAAACCAAAACCACAAAGCGGACACCCGGCAGTTTCTTTGATAGTATTTCCGGTATGGATATAAACAAAGCTGAAGTTTGGCAAACCAGTAATTTCAATCATTCCTTCGTGAAGCTTTCCAAATGCTTTTTTGTAATCTACATTTTTAGCTCCGTGAGTGTTCAACTTCAAACTAAAAACACCTTTTGGAATGGCAGTTTGTGAAGCTATTTTCACTTCTCTAATTTTATCCTCTAACAAATAACATTGAAATATTCCGTTAATGTACAATTGGCTCAATGTGCTTTCTTTGCCCTGGGCTACTCTTATTATTTTACTTTCCATAGTCTTGATAGATTTGAGATTAAACAAAAAATCCCTCACTTTTGGTGAGGGATTTTCGGAAGGTTTTTCTAAAAAGCATCCTCAACTTTCAAGCAATTACCACTGGAGAACAAGTAGTAATTTGGTCCCACTTGTTGGTAGAACTCAATTCCAATACACTGCAAAACTGTGGTGTTTACCGTTGGAAGAACTCCGCCTGGTAATGTTGCAGAAATTGTAGTGGCAGGAACTGGAGCGTACAAGTCCAAAAAGTCACTGTATTGAATGTCACTTACCTCATTCAAAGCTGCATCCATTGGATCGTAGCTGTTTGTGGTGGCGTTGTATTCAAAATCACTAACTACGGAAAGAGAACTAATCAAACGGAAATGTGTTGCTCCTGATGGAGCACTCACCAAATTCGCTGGATTAAACGCATCAACTACAAACTCTCCACTGGCTCTGTCAACCGCGTGGGTTAAGGAGTAAGGAGCGTTGAAAATACCGTTGAAGGAAGAGTTTTTGTCAAACTCGAAACCTTTCAAGTAATTTCGTTGTGTAGAGATTTCAATTTTTCTGTAACCCCTAGCTTCAGTTTGGTCTTCCAAATTGATTTTCTTCATAATAGAAGTTAATCTTCCTGTTACTTGACTGTCCGCCATTTGTTTCATCACTTGAGATAAACCAGTACGAACCGATTTCCCAGCTTTGGCACTCGCGCCAAACTCGTTCATATTCTCACGAGTTCTTTCGAACTCTGGAGCTGAGAGTACTTGGTCACCAGTTGGACCACCAACCATTCCGGCAAAGTAGCCTTCTTGACCTTTAATTTTAAAATGTCGGATATCTCCAAGAGTTCCAACATACTTGATAACACCTTTCTGTCTTGCCATTTTTTTAAGTTTTAATGGATTAATAATTAGATTAAATTCATAAGACAAATTTCAATGATTATCTTTGATTATCAATAACTTAAAATACTGTAAATCAATGCAATACAACGCAAAAGCACCGTACATAGTGGAAACCCATTGGCAAATTGAAGAAGTCCTTGACGGAGATAGCATAATCATTTGCAATCGTTTCACTCAAATGAAAAAAGAAATCCGACTTTATGGCTTGGATGCACCAGAAGTAAAACTAAATAGGAAGATGAAAGAGGACGAAGAAAAAAGCAGTTTACCAGCCCAATTATTGCTTCAATTTGGTTTGCAATCCTTGCACTTCGTTTTGTCGGTTGCACCGCCTAAAACGGTTGTAACTATCATTACGGAACAGGAGAACTATTACGACTACTGGAACAGACAATTAGGGTATGTAATTTTGCCTAGTGGATTATGTTTAAATGAATTACTTTTACAAAATGGGTATGCTAAAGCAACCCAACAATATTATTGTGGCAAGCTAGCAGAGTATCAAGCGATGAACCGCCAAGCGCAGCTTAATAATATTGGGATCTATAGTCAAATAAAAGTATTCTGATTTGTTGTACTTATGTTGTACTAAAGGGTTTTAAAAATTAAAGAGTGCCAATAAATACAACTCCTTACAGGCGTTAAGAAGATATATAC
>JBDLTG010000111.1:0-5329 GCA_039805885.1 Bacteroidota bacterium | reverse complement strand
GGATTAGCTACTACATTTCCGTTTGCAGCCGCATCATACCATACAACAGAGAATCCTGCCGGTACAGTTGCTGTGGCAGTTAAAGTCTGTATTGGAGATTGCTGACATTCTTTTTGGTTGCTTCCTGTGGGAGGATCAGGCAGAGAACTCGTGGTAATGATTCTTTCTTTTGTTATTGTACAGCCGTTAGAATCAGTTATAATAACAGAATATGTTCCTGAAGTTAGACCAGAAATGTCTTGTGTGGTTGCACCATTACTCCATAAATAGGTATAGGGTGCAGTACCTCCAGTAGGAGTTAGATCGATACTCCCATTTGCGTTACCACAACTTGAATTAGTAACGGAAAATTCTCCGTTTACGCCTCCATTAATTGTGATGGAAGGCAGTGTACCACATTTAGGACTTATAGTGGCAGAATTTAAGGGACAAGTTTCACCAGGTGAAGAACTGGTCCATGCTAAATATAAATTATTTATTTTTAATATATTTCCACAGGTATAAGTTATGGTGTTTGATATTATAGAGGTTAGAGTATTCCCCGGAAGAGGACCAACACAACCGGTAATTGGAGTCGAGGAGACTAAAGAACCATTACTACCATTATATTCGTCTAACGTTCCCCAAAAAGCAAAAGATGTTCTTGTAGAACCAGTTGTGTTATTAATTGATACTGTCAATGACCTTGTTATTGTGGTATTTGTTGGGCAAGAATTGCACAGACCTCCTCCTGAAAGAGAAGCACCAACTAATTCTAAATCTTTTGATGTACAAGAACTAGGATCCGGAAACGTTTGACTAAAAGTATAGGTGGATATACTAAGTAAACTTAATAAAATAAAGACAAGTAATTTTGTCGAAAGAGTAAAAGTTGTTTTCATATTGATTTATTTTAAATCGTTAATAATGAAAATTTTAATATGTAAAAGGGTAATGTATATCTTAAAATTTGATAGACATTGTTATTTTGGAAGTAATTAATTATAGTTGTTTAGATATAAACTATATGCTGAAATCTGTTTAGAATGAAATAATCAATTTGGATAATTATTTCATTTGGGGCTCAAGTATTTTAATTTTAAAAGATGTTATTTCTTTTTTTGGAGAAAAAATACTATTTAATAATATTTTTTTTTAATTTTTCTTTATGAAAAACTTATGATTAAATTTAAGAAGAATTGACGAGAATGATTTATTTAGTCTGTAAGTAACCTAAAAACTCGTTTAAATGTAATTTTAGTACAAATAAAATAAGTGTTGAAAGCTGATTTATGGCTATTGTTTTTTACAGAATTTTATTAAAAAAGCAAACCCTCGAATGATAATTCATTCGAGGATTTGCAATGTTATTTCAGTAAGAGTTTTTTGCTATAAAGCTGTAATAATAAATTCGCTTCTACGGTTCATTTGATGTTCTTCTTCGGAACATTTTACACCGTCAGCACATCTATTTACTAGTTGATTTTCACCATAACCTTTACCTGTTAATCTATCTGGATTTACTCCATTTTTAACTAACCAACTGATAGTAGATTTTGCTCTTCTGTCTGATAAGGCTTCATTGTATTTGAAAGAAGCACGGCTATCAGTATGAGAACGGATATCTAATTTCATTTTAGGATATTGGTTTAAAACATCTAATATTTTTTCTAAATCTATCGCGGCTTCCGTTCTAATATTCGATTTGTCTAAGTCAAAATAAATCCTTTTAATACCAAAACATTTTCCTAAATCGTCACCTACTGTTACTTTACATTTATCTTTCTCTAAAGCTATAGGAAGATTAGTTTTACCATTGGTTTTAGGAATGGTTATTTGTTTTTCGTTAGTGTTATAATCTTCTTTTTGAGCTCTAACAGTATATAATTTTTCACATTCTACCAGAAAGGTGTAATCTCCATTTAGGTCAGCATCAACATTTTTTAGAATATTCATTTTACTGTCAAACAAAGTCACTTTAGCATTAGGAAGAGCTACGTTTGAATCGACATCTGTGATTTTACCATATAATTCTTGTTCACAAATTAGTTTTCTTGTTTCTAAAAATTTATAGATATCATCATAGCCTTGTCCACCATCTCTATTAGAGGATAAGAATCCTTTTTTTGTTTTACTGTCAATTATATAAGCAAAATCATCTTTAGGAGAATTGGCATCCATACCAATGTTTAATGCTTTATTGAATGAACCATCCTCATTAATTTTAGACATAAATATATCTAATCCTCCCACACCTGGATGTCCGTCAGAGGCAAAGTAAAGTTCGTTTTCCTGGCTAACAAAAGGGAATGTTTCCCTTCCTTCAGTGTTTACAGTTGGACCTAAATTTACAGGAGTTCCAAAAGAACCATCTTCATTAATTTGTACTTTGAAAATATCAGATAAGCCTAATGTCCCAGGCATATCAGATGCAAAATATAGGGTCTTTTCGTCAGGACTTAAAGTTGGATGAGCCGTATTGTAATTATCACTATCAAAAGGAAGTGCTGTAATTTTAGTCCAATTTTCACCTTCTAATGTTGCTTTGTATATTTTAACTAAAGTGATCCCATTTTCATTTTTACCTTTTTTACCATCAATATAATTGTTTCTGGTAAAATAAACTGTTTTTCCATCTTTTGTAAAAACAGGCGTAGCTTCGTTAAATTTTGAATTTAATGATCTATGAAATTTAACAGGATTGCTAGGCGACATTTGTTCGTCTAATTCAGCACTGTATAAATTTGTAAAATGCTGGTCAGTCCAAGTGTGTTTTCTTTGACCTAAACTTCCAGTATCTCTAGCTGAAGTAAAAACAACTTTATTATTATAAATGCTAGAACCGTAATCAGAGTATTGAGAATTGATACCCGCGTTTTCTATTTTGTATCTTCCTGAATTTTGTTTTATTTCATCCAGATAATTAGTGTTTTCTTTAAAAAGTTTAGCTCTACTATCATTGTCTGAAATTTTATCAAACTGTTCCAGAATTTGATCGGCTTTTTTGTTATCACCAATTGCACGAAGTGATTGTGCATAACGATAATAATAAGTAGGTTCAATTACCGTGTCAGGCATTGCAAAAAGTTCGGCATACCATTTAACAGCTTTATCTAACTCGCCGTTGAAATAATAGGCATTACCTAGTTTTTGGAACAAAGGAGCAGACTTGTATCCTTTCTCAGCAATTTTTTCATAGGTTTTAATAGCATCTATATAAGCATAGTTGTCGTACTTTTTATCGGCATTAGCCAACTTTGCTTTTTGAGAATAAATGTTTAATGAAAAAACACTTATCATGGCTATGCAAAAGAGTATATTTTTTTTCATGATAATGATTTTTAGAAGAATCTTGGAGTTGTAATTTTATTATTGTTTTTGAAAATTTCGTATCTCAAGAAAATTTCGTGTGACCCTGAATTATGGTACTTTAATTTGGTTGTTTCTAAATCATATCCATAACCAATATACATTGCTTCTGAAACTTGAAATCCTACCATTGCACTTGCTGCTGCACTCAAACGATAAGCAAGTCCTACAGTAAATTTATCATTAAAAATAAAATTACCTGACATATCAACTTGTAATGGAGCTCCTTGAACCATTTTTGTTAATAAAGCCGGTTTGAATTTAAGATTGTAATTTAAATCCATCACATAACCAGCAATTAAATAATAATTTATTTTTTCTTTGAAGATAGCTACCTCATTATCATCGTATCGATTGGACTGTATAAAGTTAGGTATAGAAAAACCAACATAAGCTTTATCAGAGTGAAGGTAGATACCCGCTCCAAGGTTAGGCGAAAACTTATTATTATAGTTTTGTGTTAATTTTGAATCACCTTGTTGTTCGGGAGTTAATTTATTAACATCTAAATCAAATAAGTTAGCTGTAGCTTTTAAACCAAATGAAAGTTTTACGGTTTCAGAAGTAGGAATTGTATATGATAAGTCTCCAGAAATAGTGTTTTCAGTTGTTGGACCAATTCTATCATTGATGACTGATACTCCTAAACCTAATCTACTATTATTAAAAGGAGTGTTTATCGAAACAGCATTAGTTGTTGGTGCTCCGTTTAATCCAACCCATTGTGTACGATGTAATGCAAAAATACTCATAGCTCCTCTCGATCCAGCATAGGCAGGATTTACATTTATTGTGTTGTACATGTATTGCGTAAATTGTGCGTCTTGTTGCGCATAGCTTAGCATTGCTGTAAACATTAAACTGATTAGTAATAGTTTTGTTTTCATTTGACTTGGTTTTATAACCAGAGGCTTTTGATAAAACCTCTGGTATTAGATTTGAGTTTTTTATTTAGAAAGATATAGGTATCCTTGTTCTTTTTTAGCAATAATTTCGTTTTGTAAACCAACAGAGGTATAGCTTAAGATATAGAAATAAGTTCCTGTAGGTAATCCAGAAGATTTATCAACTGTGACTCTTCCTTCAGAGTATCCTTTAAATGCTTTATTTACATTATCATATCCTTTGGTTTCAAAAACAAGTATTCCCCAACGGTTGTAAATTTCAACTGAATTTTCTGGATAACAAAGTGTATCTTCAATATTGTCAATTTTGAATACTTCGTTTACTCCATCACCATTTGGAGTGAAAGCATTGTGAACAAAGATAGTTCCACATCCTAATACAAAACTTTGGTCAATTTTTAAATTGATTACATAACTAATAGGACATGTATTAGTTTCAATAGTGTATTGGAAACTATAATTAGCTGTGGCCACGTTGTTAGGGTCTAAAATACTTCCGTTTAAAGCACCTGAATTGTTTACGTCTACCCAAGTTCCATTTTCAGGAGCATCTTGTGGAAGGTAGCTTCTTAAGTCTACCGGAGTACCATTTACACTATTGATAAAATCAGGGACAGTAATTATCGTTGGAGCAGGAGCGGCATTGATAGTTAAAGTAACAGCAGTTCTGGTTAAACTAAAACAAGTTCCGTTAGAAGTTTGTCCGTATACTGTTTTAGTTGCCGCTGTTGTACTTACTAAAACTGGGCTTACTATATTTCCGGCAGTTGGAGCATCATACCAGGTGATTGTTGAACCTTGAGGGACTGTTGCTTTAGCGGTCAAAGTTTGTTCAGTACCATTTTCACATAGAGTTACATCAAGAGGAACCGTTGGAGCAGAAGGAGCAGCAGGAGCAGCGTTGATAGTAACAGTTGCAGTTGCCTCACAACCATTTGCATCAGTTACTTTGTAAGTATATGTTCCAGCACCTAAAGCAGTTGTAGCTGGGTTAGCTACATTATAAGTATACGTTCCTGATCCACCAGTAGTGTTTAAAGTAACATTAGTTGTTCCACCAAAACAAGCAATAGGAG
>JBDLTG010000110.1:0-18858 GCA_039805885.1 Bacteroidota bacterium | reverse complement strand
GTATTGTTTTTAAAGTTTTTTGTTAATAAAAATAATAGTTTTAGAATGTATAAATAGATGAATTATTGGTTTAATAATTAGCTCTATTGGAAGATGGTACACTTTAATAATTTCTTTTTTGAAGTTGGTCTTATTACTGTTAAGTTTCTTTAAATTATTTTTAAATGAACTTTTAGTTTCTAATTTGGATTCCTGATTTATATTAATCTCTTAAAGGCTTTTTTTGAATTAAATTTTACGTACTTAAACTAATTTTTTTAAAAAGAATCCATATTGTACCCCACAATAGAATGCTTTTTGCGGATGGCATACTTCATAAGTATTTATGAAGGTCAATTTTCTACAAGTTTTCTTCCCCCAGATTCTGAAAACAATTGTTTTTAACCCATCGAATACTATTAATCCTTAAAACTATTTTTTAATAGATTTTTGGTTAGTAAAAGGATAAGTATTGTTTTTTTATAAAAGTTATCCTTATAAATGATGGACTACTTCATTGGATCATACTTTGAAGATATTTTCTATGTTTTTTTCATATTCCCCCAAATTTTCAATTTCCTACTACAATATAACTTATGGAATATAAATACTTTATATCATGAAAAAAAATATTTTTTATACGATGCAAAGTGCAGAAGTTAGTTTTAGCACTTTTCTCAATTGCTGCAAGACAGTTTTATTAAAGATGTATTGGGAGAATGTTGTAATCAAGAAGTTTCTTTATTATAACATGCTTTTATTTATGTCTTTGTTTTTTACAGTCAATTCATTTGGGCAGGACGCAGGTTCATCTGCCATTAAAGGTAATTTTGGTATTGATGGAGATGTGACTGCCAGAAGATTTCAATTTAATCCTAATCCTAATGTAAATGCACCTACTGATCAAGAAAAAGTTGATTCTGATGATTGGTTTAGGTATTATACTATTCCAACTACTCCTACTCCTGTTTCTAATTTAGGTAGAGGTGTAATTGATCAGGATCAACTTAATCCAAAATCATATCAAGGTACTTTGCCAGGCGCTAACACATCTTTTCAATTAAGACAGTCAATATTTGCTCCTACAGCGCCTTTCCCTTATCCTGTAGTTCCTTCAGCTGGCTTTAATCCTTTGGATCCTTCAACTTGGGTGGGAAGATATTTATGGCTAGATGCCGTATATGGACGTGATACTTATGTTCAAGGAGGAAATGCGGAAACATCCTATTTTGCAGGTTCTGGAGATAAAAATTCAGATAATCCAACTACTTGGCAAATAGGTACTTCAGGTAGTGTGCCTCAAAAAGATGATATTATTGATGTCTATGCTCATATAAGAGGAGAGCAAATTCAAATTCCACCTAACCAACTTCCTCCAGGTACACCTGGTTATGATGCTACAGATGACCGTCCTTTTAAACAATTATGGGCATATGCAGGAGCTTCCCTAGTAGTTACTAATGGTAATAAGCATCTTGACTTCGAATTTTTTCGTACTGCATTAGAAACTGTAGCCGATTTGAGTGATCCAACTAAATTAGGACCAAATGGTGGACGTACTGCCTGGACTTTTGATTTAGCGGGTACCAGTGCTGAAGATCCATTTAATGATAATGATGGAAAAATTCTTGTGCCAGGTACCCTTATTATTTCAGTTGACTATATTAATGGAGGTAATGTTCCTACAATAAGAATCAGGGTATGGATGAGTCAAACCACTTTTAATAATTATGATAATACCCTTGCTGGCAGACCCTTTAATGTGGATAAAACTATAGCTTTTGAGAAGGGGACAGGCTCAGGAGATTTTGGTTATGCTGCTATTAATCCTAAAAATAATGGTCTTTATACATGGGGTAGAGTCAATGATGATTTTGCTACCTATGAAGGATCGAGAACTGAAGCTCCGCCTTTTGGAACCTTTGAAGGAGTTAAACCTGATCCTGTATCAATGTATACCAGATATCAATTCGTTGAAATAGGTATTGATTTAACAGGATTCGGATTGGACAGAAGAGGAGCACAAGATTCTTGTTCTAATTTATTAGGGAGTTTATTGGTGAAAACTCGTAGTAGTGGAGGAGGTAGTAATGAAGGGGCTTTCGGTAGTGAGTTGAAAGACTTTGCAGGGCCATTTTTGTTTGGTAATACTGGAGGTCACCCAGAGATATTAGTTACAAATACTACAGTATGTGCAGGTTCTCCCGTAAATCTTACACAATTTGCTTCTGCAGATCCTGCAAAACCTCTTGGTGGTGCGATACACTTTTATACTGATGCAGGATATGCGAATGAAATAATATTACCAGGTGCTAATCCAACGGCTTATGTTGTACCTAGTAATCTTGTTAATTCAGATGGTTATGCTACTATTTATGTTCGTAATGAAAGTTTATCAAATAAAGGTTGTTATGGTGAAAATTCTTTTAGAATTTATGTTAATCCAAATCCAACAATTGATGCTAAGTTAGTCTGCGTAGGTAAAACAGTTGATATGGGTACAGATGGGACTAATGCATGGAGTAGCAGTAACACAACAGTAGCGACAATAAATGCTAATACAGGTGTAGTAACAGGAGTTTCAGCCGGAACATCAACTATTACTTATACGAATGCGAATGGTTGTAGCGGTACAGCAATTGTAACGGTATATGCAAATCCAACAATTGATGCTAAGTCAGTTTGCGTAGGCAAAACAGTTGATATGGGTACAGATGGTACTAATGCATGGAGCAGCAGTAACACAGCAGTAGCGACAATAGATGCTAATACAGGTGTAGTAACAGGGATTTCAGCCGGAACATCAACTATTACTTATACGAATGCGAATGGTTGTAGTGGTACAGCAATTGTAACAGTAAATTCTTTACCAACCTGTGATATCACAGGAGAACAAACAATTTGTTCTGGAAGCAGTTCAATATTTACAGCTACAGATGGAATGTCAAGTTATGCATGGACAGGGCCAAATGATTTCATTGCGTCTACACAATCTATCAATGTGAGTGTTGCAGGAATTTATTATGTAACAATTACTAATGCTAATGGTTGTCAAAGTACTTGTTCAAGAGAACTTATGGTTGAATCTTGTGCTGCTGCTTTATGTACTTATACTCAAGGATATTATGGTAACTTAGGCGGTATGTCCTGTGCTCCGGATGAAGAGGATTTAGTTGACGGATTTGGCTCATATACAACTGTTGAGCTTATAAAACGTGCATTGGCCTCTTATAATGGTTCAATGTATATAGGTAAACAAGGTGTGCGTCATGTTTTAATTACTGATTCTGACGCTGATATAGCAAAACTTATAGAAGTATTGCCAGGTGGTGGTTCAAGTAAAGAACTACCTAGCCAACCTGATAATGGTTTGTTCTCTATAAGTAATTTGCCTCCTAGTTTGTTGAAAAAAGGTAATATCAATAATAGTCTATTGGCTCAAACTATTACTTTAGGTCTTAATATTGGTATCAATGGAGCTCTTGGTGATTTCGTTTTACAAGTAGGCGAATTGTCAACAGCAGATGCTGAAGGCGGTTGTGGTTCTGATATTCCTAAAGCACGTGAATGTCATTATAATAGTGAGGGTAATTTTGACTATGTAATGAATGAGTATCATAAAATGGATATTCCACAAAATATTATTGACGCTTTAATTTCTGGAGGCTATCCAGTAACAGTACAAGGATTATTTGAATTAGCGAATGATGTTTTAGGAGGAGATTCATTGCCTCAAGGAGTTTCATATTCAAATATTGAAAGTATTGTCGATGGTATTAACAATGTTTTTGATGGTTGTAAAATTCCAATTGGTTATAATGTACCAGCTAAAGATTGTCCTGCTACAGGAGTACCATCAGAACCAACTTCAATAACAACAACCGCTAAAATCAGTAGTACAGAAACAGCTGGTTTTATAGCTTACGAAGTTCCAGTTGATGGTCCGTTAACAATTCAATGTACTTTTGACTATACTTCTGATGTGACAATTGAAGTCTTTGATAGTAAATATCAATTGGTTTATACTAAAGCACAAGCCCAATGTTCTAATGGTACAATAATTATATTAGACTATAATTTTAATAGCGAACAACAACAGATTTTCTATATAAAATTGACTACTAGTCAAGGATCTACAACTCATGATGTAATATCTAAGGCTAAATAATTTAAATAGTAAATCTAATTTAATGGAGCACCCGTTTTATAGCGGGTGCTTTTTTATTGCTAATAGTTTTATAATTGATGAAAAATAG
The DNA here is from genome assembly GCA_039805885.1 of Bacteroidota bacterium. Classification (GTDB taxonomy): domain Bacteria; phylum Bacteroidota; class Bacteroidia; order Flavobacteriales; family Flavobacteriaceae; genus Flavobacterium. Next base: position 14,623 of record JBDLTG010000110.1, on the reverse strand, counting down.
AAAAGTTGCTTGAAAATTAAACTTTGGCACAATTCATGAATATAGATTGTAAACCTTAACCATTTAAAATTTATTACCATGAAAAAAATAATAACACTTTTCGCATTTGTTAGCTTTTTAGCTGTTTCTAGTTGTACTACTGAGGATAACTTTCAAGAAGATAATGATACTTTTCCTGAAGCTTTTGAAATCAAGAATGTTAATTTAGCTAAGGTGACTACTAATGAGTATAATTTTAAAAGTACTTTTCAGTATGAAATAGGAGGGAATTTGTATGATGATGAAACGGTATTGATTTATCGATTGACAACTCTGATTAATTCAACTACTCCGGTTTGGCAATTAATTCCAAGAACCATTTATTTCGATAATGGACAGGAATTGGATTATGATTATGATTTTAGCAAAGTAGATTTTATAATTACTGCCAGAGGAACTTATAATTTATTAGATACACCCGGATATATCAATAATCAAACGTTTAGAGTTGTTATTGTTCCTTCGGCTTTAGCAGCTTCTATGGATACCAGTAATTATTCAGCGGTTATGAATACTTTGAAAATTAGTGAAAGTCAGGTTCAAAAAGTGAAATTGTAAAGCTTAAGAAAAATGTATAAAAAAAGGAAATCGTGAGATTTCCTTTTTTTATTTTATACTTTTTGGCTTCGTTTTTCCTTTTGTATTGAAGCTATAATTCCTGATAATAGAGCAACTGCAATGAATAATAAGGAAGCCCATTCAGGTAGATGGATGAAATCGTGGAAAATCATTTTTAATCCCACAAAGCTTAAAATAGCAATTAAACTATATTCTAAGTAGCTGAATTTTTCTAGCATATTAGCTAAAAAGAAATACATAGAACGCAGTCCTAAAATGGCAAAAATATTTGAACTGAATACTAAAAAAGGATCTGAGGTAATCGCTAAAATGGCTGGTACGCTATCTAATGCAAAAATAACATCCATTACCTCTATAAGGATTAAAGTAACAAATAATGGGGTAGCGGTATTGATGTTTTCGATTTTTACAAAAAAATGTTCGCCGTCAATCTTTGTTGTAATTGGGGTTAGTTTTTTTAAATATTTGTATATCAATGAATTTTGAGGGTTGTATTCGTGATCCTCTTTTGTGAAGAGCATTTTTATAGCAGTATAAATTAAAAAAGCTCCGAATAGATAGGCTGTCCAGGCAAATTTGTTGATAATCAAGACGCCAAAATAGATCATAATACCTCTAAAAATAATGGCACCAATGATTCCCCAAAATAATACGCGGTGTTGGTATTTTTTAGGAATTCTAAAAGAAGAAAAGATAATGGCAATTACAAAAATGTTATCTACACTCAGGGAAAGTTCGATAAGGTAACCTGTTATGTATTTCATTGAAGCCATTGCAGGTTTTAACTGGTCGGGGTTTTCTACATGATTATTTTGGTATAACCAATAAATTACAGCCGAAAACAGGAAAGATAGTGAAACCCAAATTCCAGTCCATTTCCCGGCTTCCTTTGAGCTGATTTCATGTGGCGTTTTGTTGAAAATTCCCAGGTCTAAAGCCAGAAATAATAAAATAGCACTTATAAAGGATATCCAAACTATCATGATATTCGTTTTGTGTTTTTACAAAGATACTTTATGTGTTTTACTTTTAATATAAGAATCTGATTTATGACATAAAAAAAAGTGCTTTCATTTCTGAAAGCACTTTTAAATTTTATAAAAAAGGAATTACAAAGCTGAATTAACAGTTTTGATAATTCTTGCAGCAATTTTGTATGGATCACCGTTAGATGCTGGTCTTCTGTCTTCCAACCATCCTTTCCATCCTTTTTGAACAGTCATCAAAGGAATACGGATAGAACATCCTCTATCAGATACTCCGTAAGAGAAATCATGGATAGAAGCAGTTTCGTGCTTACCAGTTAAACGTTGCTCATTGTAAGCTCCGTAAACAGCAATATGTTCAGCAGTTACAGGACGGAAAGCTTCGCAAATTTTTTCATAAACTTCTTGAGAACCACATGTTCTTAATACGTTGTTTGAGAAGTTAGCGTGCATTCCAGAACCATTCCAGTCAGTATCTCCTAGTGGTTTTGGGTGGTACTCAATATAGTAACCATATTTTTCAGTCAAACGATCTAATAAGTAACGAGCAACCCAGATTTCATCACCTGCTTTTTTAGCTCCTTGTGCAAATAATTGAAATTCCCATTGTCCACAAGCAACCTCTTGGTTGATTCCTTCAAAGTTGATTCCTGCAGCGATACATAAATCAGCGTGCTCTTCAACTAAGTTTCTTCCGTGTGTGTTTTTTCCACCTACTGAACAGTAGTACATACCTTGTGGTGCAGGGTATCCTCCTACAGGGAAACCTAATGGTAATAAAGTTTTAGTATCCATGATGAAATACTCTTGTTCGAAACCAAACCAGAAATCTCCGTCATCGTCAATAGTAGCTCTTCCGTTTGATGCGTGAGGAGTACCGTCAGCATTCATAACTTCAGTCATTACTAACCATCCATTAATACGAGTAGGATCTGGGTAAATTGCAACTGGAACTAATAAACAATCAGAAGATCCTCCTTCAGCTTGTCTTGTAGATGAACCATCAAAAGACCAGTTTCCGATTTCTTCTAAAGTTCCTTGAAAATTTTCGTGCTCTTCAACTTTAGTTTTACTTCTAAGATTTTGAGTTGGTTCGTAACCATCTAACCAAAGGTACTCTAACTTTATTTTAGCCATAATAATATAAATTAATTTTCTTGATTTTAAACTGTGGTGCAAATATAGAATATTTTTTTTAGTGCTGAAAACCTTGGGGTGTCTTTTGTTTCAATAGGTGTTATTTTTCACATTACTATATTTTGGATGGGGGTATATTTAAAAAAAAGCAATTTTGAAGCTAAATAAAAAACAATTTGACAATGGGGTGGCGAACGGTTTTTAGGCTAAGATTCTTTATCTTTGTGTTTTTTAATTATAAACATTGATTATTAACAGTTTAAAAATACCTTAATAATGTCAACAATACGTTTTCAAGCACTAAGAGAGGCTTCAAATAGAAAAGCAGTACATTTTGAAGAGACAGATAGAAAATCAAGCATTTTTGGATCCAATGTATTTAATGAAAAAGCAATGAAGCAATATTTGACTTCAGATGCTTTTAAGGCTGTACAAGGAGCAATTCAGCATGGAACTAAGATAGATAGAAAGCTAGCCGACTATATTGCCATGGGCATGAAAGAATGGGCTTTGGCCAAAGGAGTTACTCATTATACCCATTGGTTTCAACCTTTAACAGGAACAACAGCTGAGAAACACGACGCTTTTTTTGAAACTTCTTATGACGGTAGTGATCCGGTAGAAAAATTTGGTGGAGCTCAATTAGTACAACAAGAACCTGATGCTTCCAGTTTTCCTAACGGAGGAATCAGAAATACTTTTGAAGCTCGCGGATATACGGCTTGGGATCCAACTTCTCCAGCGTTTATATATGGTACAACCTTGTGTATTCCTACCGTTTTTATTTCTTATACTGGAGAAGCTCTAGATAATAAAATTCCTTTGTTAAGAGCTTTGGCTGTAATGGATGAAGCAGCTACTGAGGTTTGTCGTTATTTTGATAAAAATGTAAAAAAGGTAACTGCAACCTTAGGTTGGGAACAAGAATATTTCTTGGTTGATAAAGCTTTGGCTCATTCTCGTCCTGATTTAATGATGACAGGGAGAACTTTGCTAGGACATACTTCGGCAAAAGGCCAACAATTAGACGATCATTATTTTGGTTCTATTCCTACTCGTGCGTTGACTTATATGCGTGATTTAGAACAAGAATGTATGTTGCTAGGAATTCCGGTTAAAACGCGTCATAATGAGGTGGCACCTAATCAATTTGAATTAGCACCTATTTTCGAAGAAACAAATCTGGCAGTTGATCACAATTGTCTTTTGATGGATGTGATGCAAAAAGTAGCTGAGCGTCATGATTTTAAAGTCTTGCTGCATGAAAAGCCTTTTAAAGGAGTAAATGGTTCCGGAAAACACAACAACTGGTCGTTGGCAACTGATACAGGTGTTAATTTGTTGAGTCCGAGTAAAACTCCAATGAGTAATTTGCAATTTTTGACTTTCTTTATCAATACTATCAAAGCAGTAAATGATTATGAAGAATTGTTGCGTGCTTCGATTGCAACGGCTAGCAATGACCATCGTTTAGGAGCTAATGAAGCGCCGCCAGCAATTATTTCGGTGTTTATTGGAGAACAATTAACTAAGGTTTTAGCTGAATTAGAAAGTGTAACTACAGGTAAATTATCTCCAGAAGAGAAAACCGATTTGAAATTAAATGTAGTTGGAAAAATTCCAGAAGTAATTTTAGATAATACTGATAGAAATAGAACGTCACCTTTTGCTTTTACAGGAAATAAATTTGAGTTTAGAGCTGTAGGTTCTTCGGCAAATTGTTCGAATGCAATGACTACTTTGAATACTATTGTTGCTAAGCAATTGAGAGATTTTAAAGTGGAAGTGGATGCTTTGATTGATTCTAAAGCAATGAAAAAAGACGATGCTATTTTTAATGTTTTGAGAGAGTATATTAAGGTTTCTAAAGATATTCTTTTTGAAGGCGACGGTTATAGCGATGCTTGGGAAAAAGAAGCGAAGAAAAGGGGTTTGAGTAATTTTAAAACGACACCTGAAGCTTTGAAAGCGAGAGCATCAAAAAGAGCCTTGGATTTATTTTCTGAATTAGGAATTATGAATCATGTAGAAGTAGAAGCGCGTTACGAAATTGAATTAGAAGAATACACTAAGAAAATCCAAATTGAAAGTAGGGTTTTAGGTGATATTTCGAAAAATCATGTTATTCCAACAGCTATTCGTTACCAAAATACGTTGATTGAAAATGTAAAGGGTTTGAAAGATATTTTTGGAAAAGAATTTGAATCGATTGCAAAAGAGCAAATCGGTTTGATAAAAGAAATTTCTACTCATATCGAAGGCATCAATGCTAAAGTAGAGGAGATGCGTAATGAAAGAAAAAATGCGAATGCTTTGAATAATGCTCAAAAAACAGCTGAGGCTTATTGCAATAAAGTAAAACCGTATTTTGAAATCATTAGAAACCACTGTGATAAATTAGAACTATTAGTTGATAATGAATTGTGGACACTAACTAAATACAGAGAGTTGTTGTTTACTAAATAATAAGATATTGTTTATTGTAGAAAATGCCTATTCGTTTTGGATAGGCATTTTTTTGTTTCTCTAAGTTGTCGCTAAAGATTTTTTTGATGAAACTAATTTTGTTGATTGTATGAATCATTCAGAAGTAGTTGGGTCAATAATTGTGGATACTTTACTTATCGAATTTGCTGGAAATCCGCCTAGTTTTGCATGCTCACGAACCATTTCTTCATTTTGAGCAATATAAACACAATAGATTTTGTCGGTTGTTACAAAACTGTTTACCCATTGGATTTCAGGTCCCATTTTGTTCAATACCCCGCAGGAAGTTTGTGAAATACCTTTTAGCTGTTCTGCACTAAGGTTTCCTGCACCAGGAATGTTTCTTTCAATTACATATTTTGGCATCTTGTAAAAATATTAGTTTCCTACTCTTTTGGCTTTTCGGAATAGCCCCGTTTTTTATTGTGGTCGCTGGTTTCCACCTTGTATTGTATTTTTAAATCTACTTTTTTTGTTATCGAATTGGTTTTTAGTATTCTATATTAAATTTAGTGAAATAAAATGGGATTCTGAATGATGATAACATATTTTAGAAAACGCTTAGAAGAATGGGGCGGGATAAACCCAAAAAAATAATTATCTTTGCCGCAAAACCAAGTTGCTCCATTGCAACTAACACAATTACAATTCATGAGCTCAGATACTTCAAAAAGATATGCGCAACGTGGTGTTTCGGCATCCAAAGAAGATGTACACAATGCTATAAAAAATATAGATAAAGGATTGTTTCCTCAAGCATTTTGTAAAATTGTCCCTGATTATCTAACACAAGACGATGATTATTGTCTTATCATGCATGCCGATGGTGCGGGAACTAAATCCTCATTGGCTTACATGTATTGGAAAGAAACTGGAGATATTTCGGTTTGGAAAGGCATTGCTCAAGATGCTTTAATCATGAATATTGACGATTTATTATGTGTAGGTGCAACCGATAATATTTTACTTTCATCCACAATTGGAAGAAATAAAAACCTAATTCCGGCTGAGGTAATCTCGGCAATTATCAATGGAACCGAAGAATTGATTAAAGAGTTGGTAACTTTTGGAGTGAGCATTCATTCAACTGGTGGTGAAACTGCTGATGTGGGCGATATTGTTCGAACAATCATTGTAGATTCTACCGTTACGGCTCGAATGAAACGTTCTAAGGTAATTGATAATGCTAATATTCAAGCTGGTGATGTAATTGTTGGATTGGAATCTTTCGGTCAGGCTTCTTATGAAAAAAGCTATAATGGAGGAATGGGAAGCAACGGATTGACATCGGCGCGTCATGATGTTTTCGGGAAATATTTGGCAACAAAATACCCGGAAAGTTACGATGCTGCAGTTCCTGAAGAATTGATTTATTCTGGTCAGGTACAATTGACTGATGCTGTGGAGAATTCTCCAATCGATGCCGGTCAATTAGTGCTTTCACCAACACGTACTTATGCACCAATTATCAAGAAGATTTTAGATCAATATTCTTCGAACGAAATTCACGGAATGGTTCACTGTAGTGGTGGAGCGCAAACCAAGATTTTACATTTCGTAGATAATTTACATATTATAAAAGACAATTTATTCGCAGTTCCACCATTGTTCAAATTAATTCAGGAACAATCAAAAACGGATTGGAAAGAAATGTATCAGGTTTTTAACTGTGGACATCGTATGGAAATTTATGTTCCTGAAGCTGTTGCACAGGATATTATTGCTATTTCAAAATCATTTAATGTTAATGCACAAATTGTAGGTCGCGTTGAAGCTGCTGATACTAAGAAATTAACTATTTCCAGCGAATACGGTACTTTCGAATATTAATTAGAGTTGCCTAAGGAACTAAGTTGCTGATGTTTTTATTACATTTCAGTTATATAGAATCTTAGTAGCTCAGAATCTCAGAACCTTTGTAACTTTAAAGATTATGTACGAATTACTTTTTTGGAATTATTTAGAAGGTGTTTATTTAAACCATCAAGAGGTTTATGAAGCCATCGATGGGCAAGAAACTATCGAAGGTTTAGAAGAACTTCCTGTTGCGGTTATTATCAACCGAATTGCTTCGGTGTTTTCTAAATGGGAAAGAGTAGACGAGAACAGCTGGAAAAACAATGATGGAGTAGGTGCTTTTCAAGTAAAAACAACTCATCAAACCGTTCAAATAGATTGTTACGGAACATCAGGCAAAACAATGGATGTTTTAGTAGGTGTGATGGAAGAATTCAAATGTCCACTGTATGATCCACAAGTTCCTGCCCGTTACGATGAAATGTACGAGGAAGAATAAAATACAAAAGCGTTAAGGTTTAAAACTTAACGCTTTTTTTATGCTATTCTAATGGCTTTTTCTTGTCTTTATCTTCTGTTTTATCCTCTTTGGCCTCATTTTTAAAACCAATGAGTTTGCGGTATTTGGTTTCCGTTTCTTCGAGTTCTTCTTCCATTTTTTTGTATTTGCTAATGTCTTTGATGGTTATAACGGCAGCAACAATATTGTTATCCTGATCAATTAAAGGACGTCCGCTAATAAGAACTCTTCTTTTTTCGCGTGAAGTTGGGTCCCAAAGCACTACATCTACATCATCGGTTACTTCGCCATTAAAGGCTCGTTCCATGGGTAAGTTTTGCGCAGGAAATATGGTTTTTTCGTCTGGAAAGTAAAGCTCGAAATGAGTGGTGAGATCCATCGAAATTTTATCGTCTTCTTCAATTCCAAAAATATCATTAGCCATATAATTAGCAAGAATAACTTTTTTGTCGGCATTGGCTACAATAACCCCTTCGCCAATGTTTTCTACAATTACGCGTAGTTTTTCTTCGTTTTCATATAATTCATCAACGGCTTTTTGTTGTTCTAATCCTAATTCAACGGTTTCGGTAATATCGCGAGCTGCCGAATAGATGATTCCTTCTTTCAAATCGATACTGCTGTTCCAGTCCAGCCATCGGTAAGTACCGTCTTTATGGCGTACTCTGTTTTTAAAGCTAATAATAGTCTTTCCTTTCAGTATTTCGGTTAATACTTGGTCAGAAGTAGGACGGTCATCGGGATGGGTAAGATCCATGAATTTGATTTCATCCATGTCTTTTTGGGTATAACCCAAGGTATTGGTAAACGCAGTATTGATCTTTATAAAATGGTCGTTTTTAGCCACGGTAAAAATATCGAAAGACATATTAAAGAAAGCATCAGTTGCTTTTAGCGAATCTTCCAGTTTTTTTCTTTCGGTAATATCGGTTGATATGCCACCGATGGCATAAATCCTTCCTGTGGCATCATACAAAGGGAATTTAACTGCAATATAGGTATGAGGCCCATCTTTTTGCTGAATGGTTTCCTCTGATTTTATTTCGATTAATTTTTTTGCGACTTCTAAATCCGAACTTCGATAGCTTTCGGCAATTTCCCGGGATAGAAAATCCTGATCGGTTTTGCCAATAATTCGTTCGTTTGTTGTTCCAAATAATTCGCCAAAATTCTTGTTGATTAATAGGTATTCGCCATTTAATTTTTTTATAGAAATTGGATTTGAAGTGTTGTCAATAATAGATTGGAGTAGTTGTTTGTTTTCTTCCAGTAGTTTTTGAGCCGCTTCTTTCGCTTTTAGTTGGCTTCTAATAATAAAATAAACCACAATTAATAGAAGAATTGAAAGAGCAAACAAACCAATCTCGATGATTTCCAGTTTGCTATCCATTGCAATATCTCGTTCTGAATTTATTCGAGCTAAAAAAATCCACGCAGCTGCAATGACAATTACAACATTAATGATAAATCCTAGAAATATTTTTTTTTCAAAAGAGATATTCATGGCTTCCAGATTTTAATTGAAGACTAAAGAAAGACTGTTTTTGATTTTTTTGCAATAGGAAAGTTAGTGAATAATGTCTTGATTGTTAGTCTAATTCTTCTTTTTTTTCTGCTGAAAGTATTGAAAAATAGTTTTAAGCTTTGGTGTTTTCAAATCGCATTAGATTCAAACTAACCAAAACCACTATTAAGGTTACCCCCACATCGGCAGCAATGGCTAAAACTAAATTGCTGTAACCAAAGATAGCAAGCAGAATAAAAACAAGTTTAGTCGCTACAGCACTAATAGTGTTGATTTTTATTTGTTTGATGGTTTTTTTGCTCAACCGAATTAGAAAAGGAATTAATGAAAGTTGATCGTTCATTAAAGCAATGTTGGCGGTTTCTATTACGGTATCGCTGCCTGCTGCTCCCATGGCTATTCCCACAGTGCTTAAGGCTAGTGCAGGAGCATCATTGATTCCGTCGCCCACCATCGCGACTTTGTCGTATTGTTGTATGAGGGCTTTTATTTCTTCTGCTTTTTCTTCGGGTAGCAAACTTCCAAATACTTTTGTAATTCCCACTTGTCTTGCTACATAATGTGCCGCTTTTTCGCTGTCGCCAGTGAGCATAATTACGGCTATGTTTTGTTCGTGCAATTGTTGTATTGCTGGAGAACTATCAGGTTTTATTTTATCGGTAAGACCAATAATTCCCGCAACACCTTTACCAAAACTCACTAATACACTTGTTTTTCCTTCGGTTGCTAATTGTGCTTCTATTGCTTCTACTTCTTCTGATATTTCATGGTATTCTCTAATAAACTCCAGTTTACCCACAAGTACGGTGTCTACCTGGCATACTTCACATTTTGCAGTAGCTCCTTTGCCTATGATACTTTTAAAATCTTTGGCAGTATGTGGTTCAAATCCTTCTGCTCTAGTTGCTGTGATTATGGCTTGAGCCAATGGGTGTTCAGAGAATAATTCGGCTCCAGCTGCACAAGAAAGTAATTCTTCCCGGCTGGTTCCTATTAGAGGAAAAACATCTGAAACTACAGGAGTTCCATAAGTAATCGTTCTGGTTTTATCTAAGGCAATCGCTTTAATTTCGGCTAAAGCTTCAATATATTTCCCGCCTTTTATTAGAGCGCCTTTTGAAGAAGCATTACCAATAGCGGCATAAATAGCAACAGGAGTCGAGATGACTAAAGCGCAAGGACAAGCAATGACTAATAATGTTACAGCTTGTTTTAACCAATGATTAAAATCCAGACCTATTACAAAAACTGGAATAACAAAAATTAAGATAGCTAATCCAATGATAATGGGAGTGTATAGTTTTGAAAAACGTTGAATGAATTTTTGAGTTTCACTTTTGGCAGCTCCGGCTTCAAATGTAAGTTGGATAATTTTAGCAAACGTAGTATCGTTAGCCAGTTTAGTGGTTGTTATTTCGATAAAACCAGTGGTGTTGAGCGTACCCGCAAATACAGTATCGCCTACTTGTTTTTCTTTTGCAATAGGTTCACCCGTAATAGCCGATTCGTCAATCATAGTTTCTCCAAAAGTAATTTTTCCGTCCAAAGGAATAATGTTACCTCGTTTGATTTGGATTATGGTGCCAATTTCAATTTCGTCAATAGCAACTTCTTTATTTAGTTTTTTTACAAGTGCTGTTTTGGGTACACTTTGAATTAAGTCGTCCAGTGCCGATTTTGAATTTTCCAGTCCAATGTCTTCCAGACGTTCGCCTAAAACATAAAGAACGATTACAACGGCCGCTTCCGGATATTCACCTAAATATAAGGCTGCAATAACTGCAATAGTCATTAGTAAATTGATGCTGCTAAAGTTGAGTTTAATAATAGCTTGGAGTCCGTTAAGGATAACTTCATGGCCAATGATGATGATGAAAAGAACAAAAACAAATGGCGCATAAGGCATCGGTAAATGAATTCCTAAAAGCGATAGTATTTCTAAGATGATTACAATACCAACAGATAGTAGTAAGAAAAGAAACTTTTTATCTTTGAAAGGTAGGTTCATAAGAATTATTTTTTTTCGAAAACCAATTTAGATTGTGGATGGTTTTTCGAATTTTTTAAAGCAAAATTGCTGTTGTTATTTGGGTAACCATTGCATACTAATTTACTGAAAATTTATCGCATCCAGTTTGGCTTTAGTAAAATCTTAAGATTATAAACGACTAAAGATGCTCGAGATGTGAAAAAGTTTGCGAACTTTGCGCAAAAATTAGAGATATGAAATCGCCACTAATAATAAGTTTGCGCAAGCAAACACTGTTAAGTAAAAAGGCGATAACATACCTGCCTGTCGGCAGACAGGTCTGACCGCTAAAAAATAAATTTTACATATATGAAAATAAACCTTAAAAACGGAATTGATAAACTCATTTTCGGTATGAAACAAAAAGATGTTGAAGCCATTTATGGAAAGCCAGAAAGAAATTATAAAGACGAAGATGAGAATGTAATTTTTGTGTATAATAAGTTCAAAATGCGTTTGACTTTTTACAAAGAGGAAGATTTTAAAATGGGTTATATTGTAGCCTCTAGTGCCGATTTGGAATTGTTTGGCAATAAACTGATTGGGCGAAATATCAAAGACGTTAAAAAAGATTTAGCTCAAAAAAGCATTTCTAAATTCACACAGGAAGAATTTGATACTTTTGAGAATTATTTTAATGAAGACAATTGGTTGTTATTTCAAACGGAGTTTGATGAGGTTGTAAAAGTAGAAGTTGGTGCCATCATCAATGATAAAGATGAGTTTGACTGGAAGTTTGGAAAAAAATAACTTCTTGTTTTTATATCATTTAGAAGCCCTTTCGATCTTTGGAGTGAAAGGGCTTTTATTTTAGGAGTTTCTTAGATTATATTGCTAGTGTGATGTTAATTGCCGTTTTGTTTTTTAGTCTTGTCTTTATTTTTACTAATTCATACCACATTACAACTACTAATGCAATTAAAATACAACTAAATAATTCTGAACCTGTGAGTGTTTCAAATTCGAAAAATTTTGTAAATGTTGGTACAAAAAGCAAAAGAGCAGTAATAACAAGAGTAATGGCAATGATAAGTGAAACCAAATTGTTTTTGTATCTCAACGTGGTAAAAATGGAATAATAAAAAGAGCGATTTACCAGCGTTAAAAAAATATTAGAAGCTATTAAAACGGTGAAAACCATAGTTCGGGTATGGGCTTCGTTAAAGTTTAGATAAACCGAATATTGGTATGCAAACAAAGTTCCGGCCGTAATAGCAATTCCTTGAATGATACTTGTTGTTAATTCTTTCCAGTTGAAAAATGTAGTAGAAAAAGGTCGCGGGTTTTGGAGCATGGTATTTTTCTCCATGGGTTCATTTTCAAAAATGATAGAGCAGGTTGGTCCCATTATCAATTCAAGAAAAATAATGTGTACCGGCGAAAAGATATTTGGGTAAATCCATCCCAATGCCAGCGGAATGAAAACAGTGAGAATGATAGGGATGTGAATGGATATAATGTATTGAATGGCTTTTTTTAGATTAGTGTAAATTTTTCTACCCATTGCTATTGCGTCTACCATTTTTGATAAATCATCTTCTAATAATATCAGTGATGCAGCTTGTTTGGCAATTTCTGTACCTTTCTTTCCCATTGCAATACCAATGTGAGCCGCTTTTAAAGCAGGGCCATCGTTTACTCCATCGCCAGTCATGGCAACAATTTGATTGTTTGCTTTTAAGGCGTTGATGATTTTTAATTTTGCATCAGGAAACATTCTGGTGAAAACACTAATTTCTTTTACTTTTTCTTGTAATTCTGAATCGGATAATTGCATTAATTCATCACCAGTAAGACTGTTTTCAAAATTTTTAAAACCTATTTGTTTTGCAATGGCATTGGTTGTCGCACCATTGTCGCCAGTAATTATTTTTACTGAAATACCAGCTTTGTAAAAATCTTCTAATACTTTGTTGATGTTCTCTTTTGGAGGGTCATAAAAAGCAATTATTCCTCTAAATTCAAAACGGATTTCTTGTTGTGTTTTAGGATAATTATTTTCTTTAAAATAGCTTTCTGCAACCGCTAAAACGCGATAGCCTTCCTGAGTTACGCTATGAATGACTTTTTCGATTTGTTGTGTTTCTATTGCTGTTAAATGACATACTTTCATTATTGCTTCAGCTGCACCTTTAGTAGCAATAATTCTTTTTCCCTGATTGTTTTCAAAAACATGAGTCATCATTGGCGGTTTTCCGCTCAACGGATATTCATGAACCATTTTGAACTGAGGGCGTTCATCATTTTCTTCAAATTTAGAGTAGGCCTGATGTAAAGCAACTTCCATTGGGTCAAAAGGGATGGGTTCACTAGCCCACATAGCTATGGTAATTAGTTGTATTTCATCGTTAGTAAGTTGAGCCTCGGGATGGGTGATGTTTTGAGAGGATAGTACAAAGAGTTTAGCCAAACTCATTTTGTTTTGCGTAATTGTTCCTGTTTTATCAGTACAAATAACAGTGGCACTTCCTAATGTTTCCACGGTTTTCATTTGCTTGACAATAATCCCCATTTTCATTAATCGCCAGGCACCTATTGCCATAAAAGTGGTAAATGCCATTGGGATTTCTTCAGGTAAAATACTCATGGCAAGAGTAAGTGCTTTGAGCAAACTGTCTAATAAATTATAGGAATGGAAATAATTGATGATCCAAACAATGGCGAAAACTACAGCACCCGCAATCACCAGTTTTTTTACAAAATCACTTATTTGTAACTCTAATGGTGTTTTTTCTTCTTTGATGCTTTCAAGGCTTTTGCCAATTTTTCCCAAATTGGTTTCGTTTCCAATGCTGGTAATTTGTGCAATGGCTAATCCGCTACTGACAGTGGTACCTTTGAAAATTAAATTGTCTTTTTGGGTTTTGTCTTTAAAAACAGCTAGAGATTCCCCTGTGATAATGGATTCATTTACCGAAAAATCATTGGAGTGAATAATGATTCCGTCGGCGGTAATTAAAGTTCCTTCTTCAACAATGAGGCAGTCACCTACAACTAAGTCTTCACTTTTTATTTCTTCGGTTTTACCATTTCTGATTACTTTACAATTGGCTTGGGTGAAGTCTTTTAGTTTTTGTAGAGCATTGCGACTTCTGGAGTCTTGCATTAATGAAAGGATAGAAACTGTAACTATCGCTGACGAAAGGAAAAATCCATCAGCGATTTTTCCACTGATAAAATAGATAATAGAAGCCAGCAATAATAAGATAATCATAGGCTCTTTGACCAGATTGATTATAACATCTAAAAAGCTGTTTTCTTTTTTATAGTTTAAGTTATTTTGTCCAAATTTCTCCCTTGCAAGAAGAACCTGCTCTGTAGTTAATCCTTTTATGTTGAAATTATTAGCAGACAATGAAAAGAATTTTTAAGGTTGAAATTAGTCTAACTTCAATACTGGTGTTTTTCAAGGTCAATTTTTGATAAATCGACTAGGTTTAGAAACGATTTGGCATATTTATTAGCAATAGGTTCTTAAATTTCTTCCACGTTTGTGTTTCGGTTTTTCTTAATAAGCTTTGTTA
>JBDLTG010000109.1:0-42013 GCA_039805885.1 Bacteroidota bacterium | reverse complement strand
ACTTTGAACAACGGGTTCAGCTGATTGTACTTTAGGTTCAATTGATCGACCGTATTGCCAGGCAACTACAGTTACTTTTAAAGGAAATTTAGTTCGTTTAGGGATTTTTGTAATTACTAATTTACCATTTTTTATTTCGGCAGGTCCTTCCTGAACATAAAAATATACTGGTAATCCACTATTTGATTTTGCTTTAAGAGTAATTTCTTTTATTTCTTTTTTTTGATTTTCTAAAGGCTCAAATGTTATTTTTTGCTCCATACCTTCCGTATTTCGTAAAGGGATGTGCATATTAAATTGTTGAACGGTACTTTTATAGTTTTTGTCTCCAGGGTGGCTGGCCATAAGCCAAATATCTCCCGTTCTTTTTTCGTTATTCAGTCCCATTCTGTAAAAACGAACGGTAAAAGTGGTATCGTTGACTTTTTCAACTGGTCCACAAATTCGGGTAATTATCGGATTTCCTTTGGCGTGATTGTTTGTGATTTTTGTTCTTAAGGTATCTGTGAAAACCGATTTTAAATGAAAGCTGATTCCGTCCGATTCTGGAGTAAATGAACCAACAATACGAGCATGAGATTTTGGATTAAAAGGGAGTAATTTTCCATTTTGGCTAAAGCCAAGGTATTGTTCTTTTTTGCCTCTAGCATTCGCATAAAATTTTTCGGTAGCTTTTGCTATTTCTTTATCAAAATACCAAAAGGCTTCTTTTTTATCGCCTTTGTATTCATTATAAGAAGCTGCTGCTTGTGTAGGTTTTGCATCTTTCTTCCAACGTTCTTTCAGCCAACCTTCTTTTGGATTTATAACATTTAAAACTACTGGTTTGTCTAATGGCTTTTTTAAAGGAAGTCGATATTTCACGGTTTTTTTAATGAATAAATTGAGATACTCAATCAATTCGTCAGAGATATCAAAATGCCCGTGTCCTGCATCACATAAAAAAGAAATGGCTGCGTTAGGAAAACGTTGTTTGAAATCAAGAGCGGGTTGTACGCGCGCTTCCCACCATTCGTATTCTCCTTCGACCATTAAACCAGGAATACCATCAATATTTTTAGTACTCCAATCGATGTTTTTTCCTCCGTATCCTGTAAGCTTTGTTTGGGGAGCATCACCGTGTATGGAGATAATAGCTAAAGTTCGAGCAGGATTAGCTGCGGCAAAATTCCAAGGATAAGTTGCGTAAGCGGAATGGCCAATTGGAATTATTGGAACAAATTGAAGTTCTTCATAGCCTGATACCGAAGCTAAATCGTTCATCATAGCCTCAAACAATTTACTAGCATCTGTATTAGGGTCAAAGTTCATGCTGAATCCTGAAGTGACCCAAATGATAGCTATGCCTAATTTAGACATTTCTTTGCGGAATTTAGGATGTTCAAAAATAGTTTCCTCAGTCATATTGTGCTGACCTAAAACCACAGCCCGAACCTGATTACAATTTTCAGGAATCCATAAAAAAGCACGGGGATGCTCTTTGGTCTCGTTCGAAATCATCCCATTTACGGGTACTGACCATTGGTATATAGAATTTTGAGCAATAATATTCATCGTTGAAAACACGATAAAGTAAATAATAAATGCTATTTTTTTCATTGTTTGTTTAACCCCAAAAGGAATAGTTTTTTTAGTCTGTTGTTTAATTCTTATTAGTTAAATATTTTTGAAATACGGTACTATTAAATTGAATTTCAAATATAGAATATTATTAAACCAACACTATTCTGAACTGTTTGTTAAAATTGATATTGTTTGAATAATTAGTATCTATACAAATATAAATTGTTTTGTAAATGCTGAATTTAACAAACAGTTCAGAACGGGATTCTTTTAAAGAAAAGATACTTTTGAAAAAAAAATACCAATTTTAATAATCTTTAATAATAACTAATTATGTCAATAAACTTATTTGGTTTAACGGGTAAAACTGCTTTAGTTACTGGTGGTGTTCATGGTTTAGGAATGGCAATGGCTAAGGGGCTTGGGCACGCAGGGGCAAAAATTGTAGTAAATGATCTTTCTTCACAAGAAGCTGTAGATAATGCAATTGCTGAATATAAATCGGAAGGAATTGAGGCCTATGGATATCTATTTGATATTACTGATGAAGCTGCTGTGATTGCAAGTATTAAAAAAATAGAAGCAGAGGTTGGTCCTATCGATATTTTAATCAATAATGCTGGAATTATCAAAAGAACGCCTATGATTGAAATGGAAGTTAAAGATTTTGCTGCTGTAATAAATGTAGATTTAATCAGTCCATTTATAGTTTCTAAAAATGTTGCCAAAGGAATGATTGAACGTGGTGGTGGAAAGATTATCAATATTTGTTCTATGATGAGCGAATTAGGAAGAGATTCGGTTAGCGCTTACGCTGCTGCAAAAGGAGGTTTGAAAATGCTAACTAAAAACATGGCTACGGAATGGGCTAAATTTAATATTCAAACTAATGGGATTGGTCCAGGGTATTTTGCCACTAGCCAAACAGCACCAATTAGAGTTGATGGACATCCATTTAATGAATTTATTATAGGAAGAACTCCGGCAGGTCGTTGGGGAGATCCAAATGATTTACAAGGAGCGGCTATTTTCTTAAGTTCGAAAGCAAGTGATTTTGTAAACGGCCATATTGTTTACGTTGATGGAGGAATTTTAGCAACAATAGGGAAGCCTTCTAATGAGGATTAAAATTTGCTTATAAAGGCAGTGTTTTAAGATGGGATTCTAATCTTGTTTTGCATAAAAAAAGGGATGATTTGTCAATTATCCCTTTTTTGTTGGCTTGTCGGGATTTTAATCTGAGAGTTTTTATCCATTTTATGTTTTTCAATAGCTTAGATTTGTGATATGACTTATTGATTTAAGTTCTTCTATTACAATTTTTTTGAATATTAAAAAATGTAATAAAAGAAAGAAGAGTTCAAGTGTCAGACTATTTTTATTTTAGATTTATTATGTAACGAATAATAAAAAAATAGTACTTTATTTTTTTTAAAACAAAATAATAAAAAACAACCGATTGCGTAATTTTGTATATTTGTATATTTGTATATTTGTATAGTAGAAATATTGTTACACTTTTTTGAGGAATAAAAATCAATAGTATTCTTAATCTAATTTGCTGACAAATTTTTCCGTTTTGACAAAAAATGACAGAGAAATGCCAACATCATTTTTATAGGAGTAAAGTAGATTGATATTAATATATTGGAATAATAAAATTTTAAACATGAGATTTATTAAAAACTTTTTCGTTGTCCTTATTTTGTTTTGTTTATTGGTTTCCTGTTCTTCTTTGGGTAAAAAAGAAAATTCTAATAACACTAATGAAAATTGGGTAGGGACTTGGGCAACAGCTCCACAACTGGTCGAGCCTAACAACCTGCCTCCTGAACCAGGATTATCGAATAATACGCTACGGCAAATTATTCGGGTATCTTTAGGAGGAAATAAAATTCGTTTGAGGATGTCCAATGTGTATAGTAAAGATTCACTATTCATAGATGCTGTTTCAATTGCTGTATCTAGTGACAGTTGTCAAGTAATTCCAAACAGTATTACCAAACTTACTTTTAGCAGAAAAAAGGGAATTGTGCTTTCTCCAGGATCTGACATATATACCGATCCAGTTAATTTTAAATTAAAATCAAATTCGCTATTAGCAATAACTATTTTTTACGGTAAAACCACCAAATCACTCACTGGGCATCCAGGATCCAGAACTACATCTTACTTGTTAAAGGGAGATCAATCAGAAAATGCAGTATTTAAAAATTCTGTAAAAACAGATCATTGGTACTCTATTATGAATCTAGATGTAAAAACTGAAAAATCATCTGCAGTTGTTGCGGCATTGGGAAATTCAATTACAGATGGACGAGGATCGGGGACAAATAAGCAAAATAGATGGACGGATATTCTTTCTCAAAGATTATTGGTAAATACTTCAACCGAAAATACAGCGGTTTTAAATTTTGGTATTGGAGGTAATTGCGTTGTAAGAGGTGGATTAGGACCTACTGCTTTAAACCGTTTTGATTACAATGTTCTTAATCAGAGCGGTGTGAAATGGCTTATTATCCTGGAAGGTATTAACGACATAGGCGGCATTAAAAAAGCAGAAGATGCTCCAATTCTAGCAAAGGAATTAATTGACGCTTATCAGATTATGATTGGCAAAGCACATGCCAGAGGAATTAAAGTATATGGCGCTACAATTTTACCTTTTGCAAAATCATTTTATGACGCTCCTTTTAGACAGGAAGCACGCTCAACTGTGAACAAATGGATTAGAACCAGTGGAAAGTTTGATGCCGTTATTGATTTTGACCGTTTGATGGAAAGCAACGAGCCTGGTGTGATATTGCCTGATATGCACGACAAGGATTATTTGCATCCTAATCAGGAAGGTTATAAAAAAATGGGAGAATTTGTAAATTTGGATTTGTTTAAAAATTAATAAGTTTCGTGATTTTATAAAAGCGAATTGTTGATACGATAAAATTGATGCTTCTTCGAAAATTTATCTGATGCGTGAATACCGACTTTTTACACCTCCTATATAGTCACTGGACAAATCGAGTTGCTCTACTAAAAATAAGCCAGATTTATAGGAGAGGAAACGATACCAGTGCAGCTAGCTTATTGAAACAAACGGAAAACA
The DNA here is from genome assembly GCA_039805885.1 of Bacteroidota bacterium. Lineage (GTDB taxonomy): Bacteria > Bacteroidota > Bacteroidia > Flavobacteriales > Flavobacteriaceae > Flavobacterium. The sequence continues at coordinate 37,347 of JBDLTG010000109.1, read as the reverse complement.
TATATTGTTTAATTACGATTGACAAAATCTCTCATTTTATAAAAGCAGTTAATTTAATATTTCTTATTGATACTTCTGTATAGTAATTGATTGTTTAAAAAATAGTAGATATTTTTTTTAAAAATAAAATAAAAAATAAATTGCAACCGATTGTGTAATTTTATATATTTGTAATGTAGAAATTATTGTTAGCCTTTTTTGGATATAAAAAATAGAATTAATTAGGTTTTATATTTAATACTAACTTTTACGGAGGAGTAGGGAAATGATATATCAGAATTAGGTTTTCTAAATCTAAATTAATCAACGAAGTTTTCAATTGAACATAATAATACGATTCATTCATTAATACAAAACTTATTAATAAATGAGTTTTTTTAGCAATTTTTTTAAGTGTATTTTTAACACATGTGAAATAAGTAATTATAGTACATAAAATAATTTTTTAAATAGAATTAAGAATCACATCAATTTACAGAATGAAAAAATATTTTTTAATATACTTGTTTTTAGGTTTCGCAATGGGTTATTCTCAAACAAGTCATAACCTTAAACTTTGGTATAATCAACCTTCAGGTAAAACTTGGGAAAATGCTTTGCCTATTGGCAATGGTTTTTTAGGTGCTATGGTTTATGGAAATGTAGAGAATGAAATTATCCAACTGAATGAAAATACTGTATGGAGTGGTGGGCCAAATAGAAACGATAATCCAAATGCTTTAGCTGCTTTACCCGAAATTAGAAAAATGATTTTTGAAGGAAAACATAAGGATGCTGAAAAATTAGCAAATCAGGCTTTCATTTCAAAAAAATCACATGGACAGATGTTTCAACCAGTAGGGAATCTGAATCTGAATTTTGATGGACACGATAAATATTCTAATTATAGGAGAGAACTTGATATAGAAAATGCCATTTCAAAAACCAGTTATGAAGTTGATGGTGTAACTTATGTAAGAGAAGCTTTTGTTTCATTTTCAGAAAGAGTGATAGTGATTCATCTTACAGCGAATAAAAAAGGGAGTATTTCATTTACTGCTAATTATTCTTCGCCTCATAAAATTAAAAATTTTGCAGTAAGTAATTCAAAAGATCTTGAAATTACAGGAACAACCAGTGATCATGAAGGAGTAAAAAGCTTGGTTAATTTTAAAGGTATAAGCCGTATTAAATTAGATAAAGGAAAATTAGAACAAACGGATCATTCACTTATTGTAAAAAATGCTAATGCGGCTACTATCTTTATATCGATAGCTACCAATTTTAATAATTATAATGATGTAAGCGGAAACGAGGCAAAACGTGCTGCCGATTATATGAATTCCGCTTTTGGAAAACCGTATGAAACAATCAAAAAGAAACATATTGCTGCTTATCAAAAATATTTCAATCGGGTTAAATTAGATTTAGGTAAAACTCATGCGGCTGATTTGCCAACAGACGAGCGTTTGGAAAATTTCAGAAATACCAATGATCCCCAATTTGTCGCATTATATTATCAGTATGGTCGCTATTTATTGATTTCCTCTTCTCAGCCTGGTGGACAACCTGCTAATTTACAGGGAATTTGGAATAACAGCCTTACTCCGGCATGGGACAGTAAATACACCATTAATATCAATGCTGAAATGAATTATTGGCCTGCTGAAAAAACCAATCTTTCAGAGCTTCACCAACCTTTTTTACAAATGGTAAAAGACTTGGCGGTTACGGGACAGGAAACTGCTAAAACGATGTACGGAACAAGAGGATGGATGGCACATCATAATACCGATATTTGGCGTGCTACTGGTGCAGTAGATGGTGCTTTCTGGGGATTGTGGACAGCTGGTGGCGGTTGGGCAAGTCAACATTTATGGGAACATTATCTTTATAAAGGAGATAAAAAATATTTAGCATCTGTATATCCTGTACTAAAAGGTGCTGCATTATTTTATGTAGATTTTTTGGTAGAGCATCCAAAATACAAATGGATGGTTGTAAATCCAGGGAATTCTCCGGAAAATGCTCCTCAAGCTCATAATGGTTCCTCGCTTGATGCAGGAACAACAATGGATAAGCAAATTGCGTATGATGTTTTTTCAACTACCATTCGCGCAGCACAAATTTTAAGAGAAGATGCTACTTTAATAGATACGCTGAAACAGTTACGCAGTCGATTGGCTCCTATGCATGTGGGAAAACACAATCAGCTTCAAGAATGGCTGGATGATATTGATGATCCTAAAGACAATCATCGTCACGTTTCTCATCTTTACGGATTGTTTCCATCTAATCAAATTTCGGCATACAAGACACCTGAATTATTTGCTGCTTCCAAAAATACTTTGCTTCACCGTGGCGATGTATCTACGGGTTGGAGTATGGGCTGGAAAATTAATTGGTGGGCAAAATTGCAAGATGGAAATCATGCTTATTCACTTATTAAAAATCAGCTAACACCTTTAGGTGTAAACAAAGGAGGAGGAGGAACTTATAATAATCTTTTTGATGCGCATCCTCCATTTCAAATTGATGGAAATTTTGGTTGTACTTCTGGAATCACAGAAATGTTAGTTCAAAGTTCAGATGGAGCTATTCATCTGCTTCCGGCATTAGCTGATGTTTGGCCCGAAGGAACTATTGAAGGAATACGTGCCAGAGGAGGATTTGAAATTGTTGAAATGCAATGGAAGAATGCTAAGCTTACTAAATTAGTTGTAAAATCAACATTAGGAGGAAATTTAAGACTGCGTTTGCCAAATGATATGAAACAAAAATCAGGTGTTGAATTAACAATGGCAAATGGAGAAAATCCAAATCCATTTTATTTTGTTGATGAAACAGCACAAGCCATTATATCTGAAAAATCTAATATAAAACCACTTGAACTTAAACCTACCGTTTTAGTTGATATTGCAACAAAAAAAGGAAAGATTTATACATTAGTTAGTAAATAAAATAATTTTATAAAATTCTAAAATAGAACTGAAATGAAGAAAAAAATAAATCTACTTTTTGCAGTCTCACTATTACTTTTGGGTACAAATACATTTGCACAAAATCCTAAATTCCAGATCTATCTCTGTTTAGGACAATCGAATATGGAAGGCTATGCTAAAATTGAAGCTCAAGACACAGTAGTAAATAAACGTTTTCAGGTTTTAGAAGCTGTAGATTGCGATAATTTGAAAAGAAAAAAAGGACAATGGTACACCGCAGTTCCGCCTTTGTGTCGTTGTACGACAGGACTTACCCCAGCAGATTATTTTGGAAGAGAAATGATTGCCAATCTTCCTGAAGATGTAAAAGTTGGTGTCATTAACGTAGCTGTTGGAGGATGTAAAATTGAACTATTTGATAAAGATAATTATGAATCTTATGTGAGTACTGCTCCACAATGGTTAAAATCAACGGTGGCACAATATGATGGAAATCCGTATGCCAGATTGGTAGAAATGGCTAAAATTGCTCAGAAAGACGGAGTGATAAAAGGGATATTATTGCATCAGGGAGAATCCAATACAAATGATACGCTTTGGACAAAAAAAGTAAAAGTAGTATATGATAATTTATTGAAAGATTTAAATCTCAAAGCTGAATCTACTCCGCTACTAGCTGGTGAAGTAGTTCATGCAGACCAAAATGGAATATGTGCCAGTATGAACATAATTATTGCCACTTTGCCACAAACAATTCCCAATTCTTATGTGATTTCTTCCAGTGGATGCCCTGATGGTGCAGACAATCTTCATTTTACTGCCGAAGGATATAGAATGTTAGGGAAACGTTATGCTTCAAAGATGCTTGAGGTATTAAAGAAATAAAAAATAAATTTCGCTTTCTTGCCAACAAATATTCGATTTCCTATTAAAAATGAATCATTTAAAATCATGAAATTAAAAATTATTTTAGTGTGTTTTATTGTACTTAGCTTTTGTCAGGTTTGGTCACAACAAATAGTATTACAGTCACCCAATAAAAAAAATGTGGTAGCCTTGTATGCTATGGATTCAAATAATAAAGGAGAATGGTATTTGAAAATATCATATCAAAAAGATAAAAATACAGCTGAAATACTTCCAAAGGTAAATCTAGGAATATCTCGAAGTGATCAGGATTTTTCAAAAGAACTTCTTTTTTTAAATGCAACAAAACCAAAATTAATAAAAGAACATTATGAACTTCCTTTTGGTAAAAAGTTAGTGCGTGATAATGAAGCGAATGAAGTTGTTGTTTCGTTTGAGAATCCTGGCAAAGCCCAATTAAATCTAATTATAAGAGCTTACAATGATGGAATTACATTTCGATATGAATTTCCTGAAAAAAAAGGTTCTTATGTAGTTAATGATGAATTAACGACTTACCAAATACCAAAAGAAAGTAAACGTTGGTTAGAAAAATGGAACACAGCTAATGAGGGTTTGTATGATGAGTCCAGTGACGATAAAATATTGCAACAAGAGTGGTGTTATCCGGCATTATTTAACTCTTCGGATAAATCATGTTGGTTTCTTTTACATGAGGCCGATTTAGATCGCAATTATTGTGGGACAAAATTGAGTAATGCAAAAGATATAAATACTTACAAACTTACTTTTCCCGATCCTAAAGACGGTAGAGGTACTGGTGAATCAAAACCAAATATTTCACTACCATGGAAATCGCCTTGGAGGGTAATAAGTATGGGTAGTCTGTCTGATATTGTTGAGAGTACATTGGTGGAAGACGTGTCAACTCCAACTCATTTTAAAACTACTGACTGGGTTAAACCAGGTAAAGTATCCTGGAATTACTGGTCCAGTAATCATGGAACTAAAGATTATAAAACCGTATGTGAGTTTGCCGATTTAGCAGTAAAAATGAATTGGCCTTATACGCTGTTAGACTGGGAATGGGACGCTATGAGTAATGGTGGAAATCTAGAAGATGCCTTAAAATATATACATTCAAAAGGAATAAAACCATTAATGTGGTATAATTCAGGAGGAGATCATACTTGGGTTTCTTCTACTCCAAAAGATAGAATGCTTACTCATGAAAATCGAATTGAAGAATTTACAAAACTTAAAAAACTAGGTGTAGTTGGGGTTAAAATTGACTTTTTTGAAAGTGAAAAGCAAAATATGATAAAATATTATCTTGATATTTTAGAAGATGCTGCTAAATTTGATATGATGGTATATTTTCATGGTTGTATTGTACCACGTGGCTGGTCACGCACTTATCCTAATCTAATGACTTATGAGGGAGTTCGTGGTGCAGAATGGTATAATAATGTTCCAGAATTTACTAATACAGCACCAGAGCATAATACAATTTTACCTTTTACCCGAAATGTAGTAGGTGCCATGGATTATACACCTGTTACTTTTACTAATTCTCAATATCCACATAGTACTTCTTATGGGCATGAATTGGCTCTTTCAGTACTATTTGAATCTCCTTTGCAACATTTGGCAGACAGACCAGAAGGTTACTATGAATTACCTAATGAAGCTAAAACTTTCCTGAAAGAAATACCTACAGTGTGGGATGACACAAAACTTATTGACGGTTATCCTGGTCAGGAAGTAACGATGGTGCGTAAAAAAGGAGCTAATTGGTACATTGGAGGTATTAGTGCATCTGATCGTAAAGAAATAACAAAAAAACTTAAGTTAGAATTTTTAGCAGAGGGAATAAATTATCGAGCTGTTTTAATTGCAGATGGCAAACATGATAAGGCTTTTTCATCACAGACTATCGTAGTAAATAAAAATTCAACTATTGAGGTAAAATTACTTCGTAGAGGCGGTTTTGTAGTTTCTTTAATTCCAATGGAAAAATAGTTCCTATTTTAAAAACATTAATATGCAAAGATTAGTTTACATTTTATTTTTAGGCTTGCTGAGTACTTCAATTAGTGCACAGCAGTACAAAAAGCACAGCTTGACTAAAGACAAGCTGTCGATTGATCTTTCCGAAGGGACACTTAGTATAACCCCTCTTACGGACAAATCGGTAAGAATAAGATATGAAATTGGAAATGCAAAAGAAGCACAAGAGTTTGTATTCATCAACAAACCCAATGTGCCCAATTTTGAATTTAAAGAAAGTGCAACAAGTTTAAAACTTAGCACAAAAGCAATAACAGTTGCATTTGATAAAAAAACAGGAGTTATTCAGTATAGTGATAAATCAGGAAAAGTATTTCTTAGTGAAAAAGCAAATACCAGATTAATGAAACCAAGTGCTATTATGGGAGAACCTTGTTTTGTAGCTGAACAAGGTTTTGAATCTCCTCAGGATGAATATTTGTTTGGCTTAGGACAGTTTCAGGATGGTTTTTATAATTTAAAAAATACAACCCGAAAATTAATTCAGGTCAATACACAAATTGCGATTCCATTTTTAGTATCTAATAAAGGATATGGATTGTTGTGGCATCAATATGGTTTGACTTATTTTAATCCGACCAATCAAAATATTTCTTTGGTTAAAAATGCCGTAAACGAAGGAGAAAAACGAGAAGTGGAAGTGACAACTACTTCGGGTACACAAAAAGTATCACAACAGCAATCAGTTTATTCGGGTAGTTTTTCAGTAGATAAAGACGGTGAATATTCATTGATGCTGGATCTTGGAGATATGGATAGCCGTCATTTAGTATTAGTTGATGGTATAGATGTAATCAATCAATCCAATCAATGGTTACCACCTGCGGTTAGTAAATTAGTTCAGTTAAAAGCAGGAGAACATACAGTAAAAGTTGTTTGTAAATCGAGTAACAAACCTTCTCTTGGTATAAAACTTTCTAATAACGAAACAATTTTTAATTCTCCTAATGCTAAATTACTTGATTATGTAGTTTTTGCAGGAAATGATACCGACGAAATTATAGCTAATTATAGAAACTTGACCGGTACTGTACCTATGTTGCCAAAATGGGCATTTGGGTTTTGGCAATGTCGTGAGCGCTATACTTCTGGAGAACATTTGGTTTCAACCATAAAAGAATTTAGAAAACGCAATTTGCCTGTGGATGTAATTGTGCAAGACTGGCAATATTGGGGTAAATACGGTTGGGGAGTACCAAAATTTGATGAAACGCATTATCCGGAACCAGAAAAATTCATCAAAGAATTGCACGATTTGAACACTCATTTTTCTATTTCTGTTTGGGAAAATTTAAACAAAGAATCTGAAATTGCTAAGGAATATTTAGGGAAAAATTTATTTATACCTAATAGCCCTTGGATCGATATTTACAATCCAGAAACTCAAAAAACGCATTGGAATGCATTAAATAAAAATTTATTTACTCTTGGAGTAGATTCTTGGTGGATGGATGCTACTGAACCTGAGAATGATGCTTTAAAAGGAAAACAAACTTATTTTGGTTTAGGCGATTTTTACCGCTTGACTTATCCATTATTTGTTAGTAAAGCCGTTTATGAAGGGCAAAGAAATACAGATCCAGAAAAAAGAGTAGCCATTCTTACTCGTTCTGCTTTTTTAGGACAGCAACGTTATGCTACGATTAATTGGTCAGGTGATATAGGTTGGAACTGGGATACTTATAAACGTCAGATAGTGGCAGGTTTAAATTATAATCTTACCGGAATGCCTTATTGGACTACTGATATTGGTGGTTTTTTCCGTCCAGGTTCAGGACAATATAAGGATGAAAAGTATCACGAAATACTAACTCGTTGGTTTCAATGGGCTGTTTTTAATCCCATATTCCGTATGCATGGATATCAAACAGAAACGGAGCCTTGGAAATATGGAGAAAAAGTAGAGAACAATATGCGTGCTATGATGAATCTTAGATACCAGTTGTTGCCTTATATCTATTCAGAAGCTTGGCAAATTTCTAAGAATAATTATACTTTAATGAGACCATTAATTATGGATTTCAATAAGGATACCACTGCTGTAAGTCAAGCCTATCAATATATGTTTGGAAAAGCCTTTTTAATTGCTCCGGTAACAGCAGCTAATGTTACCGAGTGGAATGTCTATTTGCCAAAAGAAAATACATGGTTTGATTTCTGGACAGGAAAACGATTTGAAGGAGGACAAACTATAGCTACGGCAGCTCCATTGGATAAAATTCCAGTTTTTGTAAAAGAAGGTTCCATTGTACCTATGGGTAATGTAATTCAAAGTACTCAAGCCAAGCAGGATGAACTTGAAATTCGGGTGTATACGGGTAAAGATGCCATGTTTACATTGTATGATGACGAAGGTGATAATTACAATTATGAAAAAGGAAAATACATTGAAATTCCTATAATTTGGAATGAAAAGAATCAAACGCTGACTCTCTCAAATCAAATAGGAAATTATAAAGATCAAACCACTACTTACACAATGAATATTAAATGGGTTTCAGGGAACGAAAATGATAGTGTAGTAAAAATAATAAAATATACGGGTAAGAAAGTAGTAATAAAAAAGTAAATAAACTGAATTTGAAATGAAATAAAAACAGATAATACTATTTCCAAGAATTAAAATAACCAACCAAAAAATTATAAATATGAAATTGAATACCAAGATTCTATTGGCATTTTGTTGTTTGTCGATGATCGAAATTACAGCACAAAATCCTATTATAAAGCACATTTTTACTGCTGATCCTTCTCCTATAGTACACAACGACACGCTGTTTTTATACACAGGTCATGATGTTGCTACCGAAGCAGATACTAATTATAAAATGGCCGATTGGCATGTGTTTTCTACAATCGATATGGCCACATGGAAAGATCACGGAGCACCACTTTCACCAAGTACTTTCTCATGGGCTACAGGCGATGCTTATGCCGCGCAGTGTATTGAGAGAAATGGCAAATTTTACTGGTTTGTATCTACGTTTCATAAAAAAGATGGAGTTAGTGGAGGTGGAGCAGCAATAGGAGTTGCTGTTTCGGATAAGCCTACAGGTCCTTTTAAAGATGCAATTGGTAAGGCTCTTGTGATAAATGAAATGACTAAAGATTTACCTCACGCTTGGGATGATATTGATCCTACTGTATTCGTAGATGATGATGGACAAGCTTACATGTTTTGGGGTAATGGAAGCTGTAAATGGGTAAAATTGAAAGAGAACATGACTGAAATAGATGGTCCTATAACCACTTTTAAACCTAAAAATTATATTGAAGGACCTTGGGTTTATAAAAGAAAGGGACTCTATTATTTAGTTTATGCGAGCGCTGGTACAAAACCGGAAATGATTGAATATTGTACCGCTACAAATCCTGCCGGACCATGGACTTACCAGGGTATTATTCAGGAAAATGTACCTGGCAGTTTTACTACACATCCGGGTATTATTGATTATAAAGGAAAATCATACTTCTTTTACCATAACGGAACTTTGCCTACAGGAGGTAGTTACAGACGCTCTGTTTGTGTAGATTATATGTATTATAATGAGGATGGAACTATTCAAAAAATATTACAAACTACCGAAGGTGTAAAAGCTTTAAAATAAAAAATAAGATGAAAATAAGAGATACTTTTTTTTATATTGTTTTGCTAGTTGGTTTAATAATTACGACTAATTATGCACAGGAAAATAAAGCTAAAAATCCATTGATTTATGCAGATGTTCCTGATTTATCAATGATTCGAGTAGGTGATACCTACTATATGAGCAGCACTACAATGCACGTTAATCCAGGAGTTCCAATTATGAAATCTACTGATTTAGTAAATTGGAAACTGGTTAATTATGCTTACGAAACATTAGAAGATGATAATGACAGACTCAATTTAGATAATGGAAAAAATGATTATGGCAGAGGTTCATGGGCTAGCTGTTTGCGTTACCAAAATGGAATTTATTATGTCAGTACTTTTTCAGGAACAACGGGTAAAACATATATTTATTCAACAAAAAATATAGAAAAAGGACCTTGGAAAAAAAAAGTATTAAATAACTCATATCACGATCACTCCATTCTTTTTGATGATGATGGCAAAGTGTATATGGTTTGGGGAGCAGGAAAACTTCAAATTATAGAGTTAAACAAGGATCTTTCAGGCGTAAAAGAAGAAACTAAAAGAGTCTTAATAGAAAACGCCAGTTCCCCTGCAGGAAACAATATTATGTTACAATCTGAAGGTTCCCAACTTTTTAAAATTAATGGGAAATATTATTTATTTAATATCAACTGGCCAAGAGGAGGAATGCGTACGGTTGTTATTCATCGCGCCGATAACATCAATGGCCCTTGGGAAGGAAAAGTGGGATTACAAGATCAAGGTGTTGCACAAGGAGGGCTTATCGATACTCCGGATGGTAGATGGTTTTCTTATTTATTTAAAGATGCTGGAGGTGTGGGGCGTATTCCTTATTTAGTTCCGGTTAAATGGGAAAAGGATTGGCCAATTTTAGGCGTGAATGGAAAAGTTCCTGAGTATTTAGATTTACCACCAAGCAAAGGATTAATTCCTGGAATTGTAAATTCAGATGAGTTTAATCGTAAAAAAGGGGATGCAGCTTTGCCTTTAGTTTGGCAATGGAATCATAATCCAGACAATTCGCTTTGGTCTGTTAGAGAGAGAAAAGGGTATTTAAGATTAAAAACAGCCAGAATAGATAGCAGTTTTGTTCAAGCCAAAAATACTTTAACTCAAAGAACTTTTGGTCCAGAAAGTTCAGCAACTACACTTATTGAAATATCCAAAATGAAAGAAGGTGACCTTGCAGGACTTTCTTTGTTACAAAAAGAATACGGATTTATTGCTGTCAAGATTGAAAATGGGTCTAAAAAAATTGTAATGATTGAAGCCGCAAAAGGACTTCCGAAAGAAATTGCAAGTGTTCCTTTGAATCAAGACAAAGTATATTTTAAAGCAAAATGTGATTTTAGAAAAAGAGCCGATAAAGGAATGTTTTATTACAGTTTAGACGGAAACAAGTGGATTGCTATCGGCAGCACGATAAATTTACCTTATACACTTCCTCATTTTATGGGTTATCGTTTTGGATTGTTTAATTATGCTACAAAAAATCTAGGAGGATATGCCGATTTTGATTGGTTTAGAGTTAAAAATTTATAATAATAACTATCAGTAATATTCATTTTAAATTTCACTATTTACAGTTTCCAAATGGTAAATTTTGTGACAAGTTTACATGAGTTTGACACAATTATATTCAAATAATTAAAAAATTAAATTATGAAACAGTTTCCAATTACTTTATTGTTGGTATTTATTTTATCAAGCTATTTGTGTTTAGGACAAACAATTATTGAAGATTTTAAACCCTCAACTGTAAATCAACCAGGGCAAGAATACCCGCAAGTTAATTCTCAAGGTTATGCAAGATTCCAAATTAAAGCACCAGATGCTCAATCGGTTGTTGTAAGTCTTGGATTAGGAGGAGCAAAAGGAGGAACTGCTCTTACCAAAGGAGAGAATGGTTTTTGGACAGGAACAACTGCAGGTGTAATGGATGAAGGATTTCATTATTATCATGTAACGGTTGATGGAGGCGTTTTTAATGATCCAGGAGCCTTAAATTTTTATGGTTCTACTCGTTGGGAAAGCGGAATAGAAATTCCAGCTCATGATCAGGATTTTTATGCCTTAAAAAACGTACCTCATGGAAATGTGCAGCAAATTCTTTTTCCATCAAAAAGTACCAATACTTCACGTAGAGCTTATGTATATACGCCGCCAAGTTATGCTAAAGACCAATCTAAGCGTTTTCCTGTTTTGTATTTGCAGCATGGTTGGGGCGAAGATGAAACTGCTTGGAGTAATCAAGGACGCATTAATTTAATTATGGATAACATGATTGCCGAAGGCAAAACAAAACCATTCATTATTGTTATGACTTATGGAATGACCAATGAGGTTAAATTTGGTGGTATGGCAAGTTTCAAAATTGATGGTTTTCAAACCGTTCTTGTCGATGAATTAATTCCTTATGTTGATTCAAATTTTCGTACGGTAGCTAATCAGGTTCACCGTGCAATGGGGGGACTTTCAATGGGAGGTATGGAAACAAAAACGATAACAATTAACAAACCAGAAGTTTTCTCTCACTTTGCTCTCCTTAGTGGAGGAACTTATAAGCCAGAAGATATTAAAGATAAATCTAAAGTGAAACTTATCTTTTTAAGTTGTGGAAGTAAAGAGCGTCCTGAAGGTGTGAAAAATGCAGTAACTAGTCTAAAAGAGTCAGGATATAATGCTGTTTCTTATGTTTCAGAAGGAACAGGACACGAATTTCAAACCTGGCGCCGTAGTTTTAAAGAATTAGCACCATTACTTTTTAAAGATTAAAAAAAATCAGAATAAACAAATTATCAATCAACCAAAAAATAAAATAATGAAAAAAATTATTGCTACAGCAACAATGCTTTTTATGTGTAATCTAATTGTTGTTGCACAAAAAATCGAAAAAGAAGGTCCAAAAGGATTTGACCAAGAAAGAGCAGCCATTGCTCACGGTAAAATAGACACAATATCTTATGTTTCAAAAACAGTAGGTACAACCAGAAAAGCTTTAGTTTATACCACTCCGGGATTTTCAAAAGACAAAAAATATCCTGTACTTTATTTATTGCATGGTATTGGTGGTGATGAAAAAGAATGGCTAAAAGGAGGTACTCCACAAATAATATTGGACAATTTATTTGCCGAAGGAAAAATTAAACCAATGATAGTGGTGTTGCCAAATGGACGCGCTATTAAAGATGACCGGGCTACTGGAAATGTTATGGCTCCAGACAAGGTTCAAGGTTTTGCTGTTTTTGAAAGAGATTTGTTGGATGATCTAATTCCGTTTATCGAAAAAACATATCCAACCTTAACAGATAGAGAGAACCGCGCTATTGCAGGACTTTCTATGGGAGGAGGTCAATCACTTAATTTTGGTTTAGGGAACTTAGACAAATTTGTCTGGGTTGCTGGTTTTTCCTCTGCGCCAAATACCAAATTACCAGAAGTTTTGGTGCCAAATCCAGAAGAAGCAAAGAAAAAATTAAAATTGCTTTGGATTTCCTGTGGAGACAAAGATGGCTTAATTACCTACAGCAAACGTACACACGATTATTTACTTCAAAACAATGTGCCACACGTCTATTACTTAGAACCAGGCGTACATGATTTTAAAGTTTGGAAAAATGGTTTGTATATGTTTTCTCAGTTTTTGTTTAAGCCCGTTGATGTTTCGTCATTGAACCAATATACTATTTTGGATAATACTTCTGCTGTAAAGTAAAATAGAAATTAGCTATTAACTTAAATTTAAAAATACTGATTATTTAATATAGTAAAACAATTATGATTAATTATTCAAAATTACATAATACAAAGACATTACTGGCTTTTGGGATATTTTTCCTCTTGAATCTTTCAACAGTTAAAGCTCAAAAACCAATAATTCAAACAAAATATACTGCCGATCCTGCACCAATGGTTCATAATGATACCATATTTCTTTATACTTCACATGATGAAGATGATGCAAAAGGCTTTAAAATGCTCAATTGGTTGCTTTACATATCAACCGATATGGTCAATTGGACGGAGCATGGAGTAGTTGCTTCTTTAAAAGATTTTAGTTGGGCTAAGCAGGATAATGGAGCTTGGGCAGTTCAGTGTATTGAGCGTAATGGTAAATTTTATTTATACTGTCCTATGCACGGTGGAGGTATAGGAGTTTTAGTTTCGGATAGTCCTTACGGTCCATTTAAAGATCCTCTTGGTAAGAAACTAATCAATTCTGATCATGTTTGGAATGATATCGATCCAACTCCGTTTATTGATGATGACGGTCAAGCGTATTTGTATTGGGGAAATCCAGACTTATATTATGTGAAACTTAATGAGGACATGATATCTTATTCAGGTGAAATAGTAAAAGAGCCTACTAAGCCTAACAATTATCAGGAAGGACCGTGGGTTTGGAAAAAAAATAATCATTATTATTTGTCTTATGCTTCTACTTGTTGTCCAGAAGGCATTGGTTATGCAATGAGTAATTCACTTTTAGGACCTTGGGAGTATAAAGGAATGATTGTAGATGCAAGCGAAAAAACCAGGGGAAACCATCCCGGAATTATTGACTATAAGGGGAAATCCTATGTTTTTGGACATACTTATGATTTGCTTAAAAGCGAAACTTCTACATTTTATGAAAGACGTTCTGTAGATGCTGAACGTATGGTTTATAACGAAGATGGAACAATCCAAAACTATAGTTATTTCACAAAAGACGGACCAGAACAGATAGAAACATTAAATCCTTTTAGGCGTATCGAAGCAGAAACTATGGCTTGGAGTAAAGGTGTTAAAGCCGATAAAAATAAAGAATCAGGAGTTTATGTAACTCAAATTCATAATGGTGATTTTATTCAGCTTAGAGGAGTTGATTTTGCAAAAGGCGCTAAAAAAATAGATCTTATTGCAGCATCTTTAAATGGAGGAACAGTTGAGATACGTTTGGATAATGTTGACGGTGCTATTATTGGTACCAGTAAAATAGAAAATACTGGTGGATGGCAAAATTGGAAAACATTTAAAACCAAAGTAAAAAAAGTAAATGGCTTACATGATTTGTTTTTTGTTTTTAAAGGAAAACAAGGAGAATTATTCAATTTTGACGCATGGAAATTCAGTAAATAAATGAAAAAGATCTATAAAATAGTAGCAATACTTATTATCATCTTAAATTATTCAATAGGACAAGCACAAAATCCTATTATACAAACTAATTATACTGCCGATCCAGCTCCGATGGTGTATAATGGTAAAGTCTATCTATATACAAGTCATGATGAAGATGATTCAACTTGGTTTACGATGAACGATTGGCGATTGTATACCACAGAAGATATGGTCAATTGGACTGATCATGGAGCGGTATTGTTTTATAAAGAGTTTGCTTGGGCAAAAATGAATGCTTGGGCACCTCAGTGTATAGAACGTGGAGGGAAATTTTATATGTATGTACCCATAACCACTAAAGAAGGAAAAGGATCAATAGGAGTAGCGGTTGCTGATAGTCCCTATGGACCATTCATAGACCCGCTAGGCAAACCTTTAGTTTCGAATAGTAATGCCGATATAGATCCAACCGTTTTTATAGATGACGATGGTCAGGCTTATTTAGTTTGGGGGAATCCAGTATGCTATTATGTAAAGTTGAATGAAGACATGATTTCCATTGAAGAAGAAATTAAACAATTTCCGAATACAGAAGAAGCTTTTGGTAAACGTGCAGGAGAAAAAAATGATTTAAGACCTACTACTTATGAGGAAGGTCCGTGGTTGTACAAACGTAATAGTCTTTATTATTTATTATTTGCTGCAGGACCTATATCGGAACATATTGGCTATTCGACTAGTAAAAGTCCAACTGGACCTTGGAAATATCAAGGTGTTGTGATGCCTACACAAGGAGGTTCTTTTACAAATCATCCAGGAATTATTGATTTTAAGGGGAAAAGTTATTTCTTCTATCACAATGGTGCATTGCCAGGAGGTGGAGGTTTTACTCGTTCCGTTAGTGTAGAAGAGGCTAAGTTTAATAAAGACGGCTCGATTGTACAGATGAATATGACCGAAGGAGTCAAAAAGAGTTTATCTCCATTGAATCCTTATGTGAAAACTGAGGCAGAAACTATTGCCTGGTCAGAAGGTGTGAAGTCTATGAAAAACAATGTAGTTGGTAATTTTATTACAGCAAAATATACTAACGCTTTTACTAAAGTCAAAGAGGTAGATTTTCGTCAAGAAGGAGCTTCAAAATTTACAGCCCGAGTAGGTACAACCCATAATAGCAATGTAACTATGGAAGTAAGAATAGATAGTAAAGAAGGAGAGTTGTTAGGAACAATGAAAGTACCAATGACAGGAGGAAATGACCGATGGTCAATACAGACCATGGATGTAAAAAAGGTTTCCGGAATTCACGATGTCTATTTCGTTTTTAAAGGGAAAGCCCAAAAGGATATAATGTATTTTGATTATTGGAAGTTTTCAAAATAATTTTATTTTTTTTAAGAAAAAAGCAATCGGTTGTCTAGAAAGTTTTTAAATTAGGATTCGAAAGATTCATTATTAAAAAATGATTTAAGCAGACTTCAAAAGTATCCTAAATTTAAGATTAGAAATAAAAATAATTAAGCAATAAAAAATAAACAATTAAAATTTAACCTAATGAAAAACACACAATTCTTACTATTATTAAGCGTCGTTTTGTTATCTGTAATTGGAGCAAACAGCCAAAATAAACCAAAAAATAATCCCCCTTTATTTTCTAATTTCAGCTATAAAGGCAATGATCAGGTGTATATAGATAATCCATTAAAATCAGATGAATTTTATACTCCTATTTTGCAAGGATGCTATCCTGATCCGGCCATCACTAGAAAAGGATACGATTATTACATGGTATGTTCTTCGTTTGCCATGTTTCCGGGAGTACCTATTTTTCACTCTAAAGATTTAGTAAATTGGACTGATCTAGGAGGAGTATTAAATGATGTTACGCAATTTAATCCTCATGATACTGGGATTAGTGCAGGAGTTTATGCGCCTGGGATTACTTATAATCCTCATAATGATACATTCTATATGATTGTAACAGCATTTTCAGGAGGCTTAAACAATATTATTGTAAAAACAAAAGATCCTAAGAAAGGTTGGGGAAATCCAATAAAATTGGGCTTTGGAGGTATTGATCCTTCTATTTTCTTTGATGATAATGGTAAAGGTTATATCGTTCACAATGATGCTCCGGATAATGGAAAAGAGCGTTACAATGGCCATCGCGTTATTAAAATTTGGGAATATGATGTTGAAAATGATAAAATAATTCCTGGTTCAGATAAAATTGTAGTTGATGGAGGAGTAGATCCTGCTAAAAACCCAATTTGGATTGAAGCACCACATCTTTACAAAAAAGACGGAAAATATTTTTTAATGTGTGCTGAAGGTGGTACAGGAGGGAATCATACCGAAGTTATTTTTAAAAGTGATAGCCCAAAAGGACCATTTATTCCAGCACCAAGTAATCCAATTTTAACGCAAAAGTATTTTGGAAGAGACAGAAAAAACAAAGTAGACTGGGCTGGTCATGCCGATTTGGTTAAAGGACCTGGAGATAAATACTACGGTGTTTTCTTAGCAGTTAGGCCAAACGAAAAAAACAGAGTAAATACAGGTCGTGAAACTTTTATTCTTCCTGTAGATTGGTCAGGTGAATTTCCGGTTTTCGAAAATGGATTGGTTCCATTGGAACCAAAAATGAAAATGCCACAAGGAGCTACTGAAAACAAAACAGGTAAAGAAGGATTCTTCCCTAATGGTAATTTTACTTTCAGTGATAATTTTACTTCAAACAAATTGGATAATCGTTGGATTGGTTTAAGAGGGCCTCGTGAAAAATTTACAGCAATTACAAAAAAAGGATTGCAAATTAATCCTTTTGAAACCAACATAAAAGATTTAAAACCAACATCTACGTTGTTTTATCGTCAACAACATAATAGATTTTCATTGACAACTACTATTGATTATAAACCAAAATCAGATAAAGATTTGGCTGGTGTTGTAGCCTTACAAAACGAAGGTTCTAATTACGTTTTTGGAATTACAATGAAAGACAAAGACTATTATGTGGTGTTGCAAAAAAATCAAAAAACAAGAAGAGATGCAGCAATAAACTCTACAATTGTAGCAAGTGCTAAAATAGAACTTAAAAAGCCTGTTCAGCTTCAAATGAAAGCTAATGGTGATGATTATGAATTTGGTTATTCTGTAAACGGAACTGATTTTGTTAATGTAGGAGGAGTTGTTTCTGGAGATATTTTATCAACTGATGTTGCAGGAGGATTTACAGGTTGTTTATTAGGATTGTATGCAACTGAAAATAATGATGCTAAACCTTAAATACTATCTGAAAAAAGTTCTATAAAATAAAGAAGATATTCAAAACATGTTTATGCTATAGAAAGAAAGCATAAACATGTGGAGATTGACAGCTTAAGTTTTAAATAAAAATTGCATCGAGAGATTTGCTATAGATTTAATGGAATTAATCATTTTTAATGCTGTTTTTCATTCTCTCGATACAATTTCCTTTCGAAAATCAAACATTATCAAGAACGAATTGTGCTCAATGGATATCGATTATATTTCTATTCTATGAAAAAAAGTTTAAAGGTTTGTTTAAGTTTAATATTTCTTTTAGAAAGCATATTTTTTAATATCGCCAATGCCCAGCAAACTACTGGTTTGATGGCAAATATTATTACTGAAAACAGTGAAGGAATTAATTCGGGTTTTCCAATAGTGAGCAAAGAGAAGATTGCTACACCTATTCGATATGATGTTACTGATTTTAAAGGAGTCATTCGCGCAATTGGAGATTTACAAAATGACATCAACAGTGTTACAGGGATAAAACCTTCGTTACTTACCAACAATGCTGTGGAAGGTTATGAAATTGTGATTGGAACACTTGGGAATAGTAAACTGATTGATAATTTAGCTCAATCGGGTAAACTCAGCACGACAGATTTAAAGGGGAAATGGGAGAGTTTTGTTATTACTACAATTAATGATTCAAAAAAAGAAGGACGAAAAATCTTGGTTATTGCAGGAAGTGATAAGCTTGGTACCATTTATGGAATTTATGAATTATCCAGACAATTGGGAGTTTCTCCTTGGTATTGGTGGGCTGATGTTCCTGCTAAAAAGCGTACAACTGCTTATGTGTTGCCTGGACGCTATGCTTCTGGTGAACCAAAAGTTAAATACAGAGGGATATTTATTAATGACGAAGCACCTTGTTTTTCTGGATGGGCAAAAGAAAAATTTGGAGGTGCAAATAGCAAAGTATACTCACATATGTTTGAGTTGTTGTTGCGTTTGCGTGCTAATTATTTATGGCCGGCCATGTGGGGAAATGCATTTAATGAGGATGATCCAGAAAGTCCACGTATTGCAGATGAATACGGTATTGTAATGGGAACTTCTCATCACGAACCTATGATGCGTGCACAAAAAGAATGGGGAAATCATCGCAATGAGTATGGTAATGGCGAATGGAATTACAAAACTAATAAAACAGCCTTGCAGAAATTTTGGGAAGATGGTTTAAAAAGAAATAAAAACTATGAAAATATTGTAACCATGGGTATGCGTGGCGATGGAGACTTGCCTATGCAGGATTTGGGTAGTGCCGAAGCTAATTTTAAAGAATTGGAAAGCATTATTAAAGATCAGCGAGAAATCATAAAAAAAGTTACTCAAAAACCAATCAACAAAACTCCTCAGATTTGGGCTTTATATAGTGAAGTTTTGGAGTACTTTGATCAGGGTATGAAAGTACCTGATGACATGACCATTTTACTTTGTGATGATAACTGGGGTAATGTGAGAAGGTTACCTGAACTGGGATCTAAAAAACATCCAGGTGGTTATGGGATTTATTACCATGTGGATTTACATGGAGCGCCAAGAGCATACCAATGGTTGAATATGACTCAGATTCCTCATATGTGGGAACAATTACAGCTAACTTATAGTTATGGAGTTGATAAAATTTGGTTGCTGAATGTTGGAGATTTAAAGCCTAATGAATATCCTATGGATTTCTTCTTAACAATGGCTTGGAATCCTACTTCTTTCAACGAAAATAATTTGCAGGAATACACAAGAAAATTTTGCGAAGAGCAGTTTGGAGCAGCTCAAGCTACAGAGGCTGCAACCATTTTAAGCACTTATTGTAAATTCAACAGCCGTGTTACGGCTGAAATGATGAATCATAAAACTTATAATCTTGAAAGTGGTGAGTTTTTACAAGTGAAAGATGCTTATCTGGCATTGGAAGCAAAAGCATTGAGACAATTTATGACATTGCCTGACAATTATAAGGATTCTTATAAGCAATTTATTTTACACCCAGTTAGGGCAATGGCTAATCTCTATGATATGTATTATGCGGTAGCTATGAATGAGAAATTGGCTGTTGAAAAAGATATAAAAGTTAATTATTGGGCTGATTATGTTGATGCTTGTTTTAAAAGAGATGCCGATTATTCTTACGATTACAACCACAATATTTCAGGAGGTAAATGGAATCACATTATGGATCAAACTCATATTGGTTATAAATCGTGGGACGAACCAAGAGGAGGAAATATTAAACCAACAGTTATAAGGATTACTCCAGAAGAAGTGAAAAAAGGAGGTTATATTTTCGATGAAAAAAATCGTGTAGTGGTTGTGGAAGGTGAGCATTATTTTGAGACCAAAAATACTTCTAAAACAAATTGGACAGTCATTCCTGATTTGGGACGAACATTATCGGGTATTTCTTTAATGCCTTATACTGAAACTACTAAAGGAGCAGAAATTCAATATAAAATGAATTTGCAATCAAAAAAAGACAGTATAAAACTGAGAGTGTTTTTTGATTGTACACTACCATTTAAAAAAGGTGGTCAACGTGTAGCTGCCTCATTTAATGGAGTTAATGAAATCTCATGGAACATTAATGATCAATTAACATGGGCAAATAATTATACCAAAATGTATCCAGCAGGAGCAGCCCGAATGATTGAAACTACTGTAACATTGCATTTGCCAAAAGCTAAAGAAGATTTGTACACTTTAACCATAAAGCCATTAGATCCAGGTATTGTTATTTACAAAATAATTGTGGATTGTGATGGTTTTGAGCAAACATATTTAAAAATGGATGAAAGTCCATACAAGAGAAAATAATTCTGTAAAAAAATGAAAAGGAAAATAATTTTTAGTTTGATTTTACTGCTAATAATCACTTTAGGTTTTGCACAAAAGTCTGAGAATCTCAAAGAAAATACTAGACAAACAGAAAAAAAGATTTTTACTTACACCAATCCCATCACCAGAGATGCTGAGATTTCTATGCGAGATCATTTCATTATAAAAGTGGAAAATAAATGGTATTGTGTAGGTACTTCAAATCCTGTTTGGACAGGACCTAATCCTGGAGTTCGTATGTTAGTGTCGGATGATCTTGTCAATTGGAAGCAACATTCATTTATAATAGATGCCAGTAAGTTACCGGCTGATTGTCCTTACAATGGTCGTTTTTGGGCTCCGGAAATCCATTTTATTCAAAACAAATATTGGCTAACGGTAAATAGTGGAAAAGTAACTGCTGAAGATCCTAAAGGAATGAGTACACATAGTGTTTGGTTGTTTTCATCAGACAAGGTTACAGGTCCTTATGCTTTGGTCAATGGACCATTAACTCCTCAGTACAATAATGATAGTACTTTGTTTGAAGATGAAGATGGTCAAACCTATTTGTATTGTAGTGGAAATGGACTATTTCAAGCTAAGATTGATTTAAAATCTGGTAAACTAACCACTCCTATTGAAAAGTTTCTTGATAAAAAACAGTCTGGTTATCCCGAATGGATGGTGGGCGGTATTGAAGGTCCATTTGTAATTAAAAGAGAGGGAACTTATTTTATGTTTTTTTCTACTTGGACACGCGGCTATGAAGTAGGATTATTAAAATCAAAATCACCTTTAGGCCCTTGGGAATTAGCCTCTCAAGAACCTATTTTTGGAACAAGAAAAAAGCATTATCGTTCTGAACTAGCACAAGAAGGCGGTTATTCCCATTTAAAATTTCAGGATACCGAAGATCCCTATCAAGAAACGGGACATAATGCATTATTTATCGGTCCTGATAATCAGCTTTGGAACTCTTGCCTTTATTTTATGGATGAAAAAAGACCTTATCCTTACAGCCAAACTTTTCAGGAATGGGAAAAAGGTCCTCAAATGGGAATTGAACCTGTGTATTATAAAGATGGAATGTTTTATATCAATAAGCCAACCTGGACCAAACAAACAATTGAGTATTGATCTCTTCAAAAATTAAAATTAGAGAGTAAAACACTTATTTATTGTTTTGTTATTGAAAATAAAACAATAAATAAGTGTTTTATAGTATGTGAAAAACTTAAATTAAAGATGCCCAATCCTAATTAGAATAGCTATTGCTGCTAAAGAAAATGTTAAATTTTGTTCTAAGTATTACTATTTATTCATTATAATTATAAAATTCTAGACTAAATTCTTTTGAATATCTATCAATCTATTAGTAGTATAATTATATAATCAGTAATTTAACAACGATATAAATATTTAAAGTGAATTTAAATTTACTTTTTTTTACAAAATAAATACGCAATCGGTTGTGTGTATTATAATTTTATTATATATTTGTTTAGTTCTTAATCTTTTGTTAATTAAAAGTATGTTATTTTTATTTCATAAGTTTTATTCATTAGGATTTTCATAAAGAATTTTTAGTTAGTGTGGTTTTTTATTATTAGAAGCCGAGAACTGGTTACTCTCGGCTTTTTAAATAGTAGACTAATTAATAAACAAAATCAAATTTTATTTAGACATAGTTAACATTAAATCTTAAGACTAATTTGCTTTTTTTTCGCAATCGGTTGTTTTTTTTGAGATTTTTCATAACAAGTTTCTTTTTAAGAAACGAAAATATTTAATAAATGATTAAGAAAAACAATCAATTTTATAAATACATGGCTCAATTTGGAACTCAATTAAAAATTAAATAAATGTCTCATTACTTCTGTTAGAGGTGATTTTTTTAAACAAGACTAATTCATATTTCAAAAACTAAAACTAATAACCAAACAATAAACTATTAACTAACAACTAAATAAACCAATAAAGCCTATGAAATAACCAATCTTTTTTAAAAAATCCCACTGTTTGTTTTTTGAATATTTCAGTTATCTATTCTGTATTTAGTGTGATTTTTTATAAACAAAGCCATAAAATTGAATTCACTATAAATAGGATTAATTATATCACTTAAGAATGTTTTATTAAAATTCTTTGTAATGATAAAGTTATATGGTAAATAAGTTAAATTCTAATTTGTAATAAATTAAAAAATGTCAAAATATTAATATGAAAATACAATTAATTAAAATTCCACGTAAAGTCGAGACCGTGGTATTAGGAGTTTTGTTTCAGTTTATGTTTTCGAATGTATTGATGGCTAGCGAAGGAAATACATCATTGCCTTTTTTAACTATCAAAAAAAGTCAATATAGTCAGCAAATTGTTGTTTCGGGAACAATTATTTCAGCAGAAGATAAAATGCCAGTTCCCGGTGTTACTGTATCGGTTAAGGGGAATCCTAAAATTGGTGTGGTAGCCGATTTTGATGGAAAATATAAAATTATTTTACCATCTCCCAATGCTGTATTAATCTTTAGTAGTATTGGTTTTAAAACCATTGAGAGACAAGTAAATGGACAATCGACAATTAATGTTGTTATGACTTCTGATCAGACTTCTCTACAAGAGGTTGTTGTTGTCGGTTATGGGAAACAAAAAAAGGAGAGTCTAGTTGCTGCAATTTCTCAAGTTTCTGGAGCAACATTAGAGCGAGCAGGTGGTGTTTCAAGTATTGGAGCAGCCTTAACTGGTAATGCACCTGGTTTAATTACTTCTGCTAGTACTGGTATGCCTGGAGAAGAAGATCCTCGTATTGTAATACGTGGAGGTAGTACTTGGAATGATTCATCTCCTCTTATATTGGTTGATGGTATAGAACGACCTATGAATAGTGTTGATATTGGTTCTGTAGAGTCAGTTTCAGTTTTAAAAGATGCTTCTGCAACTGCAGTGTATGGTGTTAGAGGGGCAAACGGTGTAATTTTGATTACTACTAAACGCGGAAGTATTGGCAAAGCATTAATTAGAGCTCGTGTTAATACTACGATGAAAGTTCCTTCTCAATTACCTAATAAATATGATGCATACGATGCGTTGATGATTAAAAATCAGGCTATTGAAAATGAGTTGGCTTTAGCTCCTTCGGGGTGGAATGATTATCTGCCACAGGAAATCATTAATAAATATAGAAATCCTGCTAATCAAGAAGAAAGAGAGCGTTATCCAAATGTAGATTGGGCAAAGACATTATTTAAAGATTATGCAATGTCTCAAAATGCCAGTTTGAATGTAAGTGGAGGTACTGAATTTGTTAAGTATTTTACCAGTGCTGATTTTTTACATGAAGGCGATCTTTTTAGACAATATAGTAACAATAGAGGATATGACCCTGGTTATGGATTTAACCGTCTAAATGTTAGAACTAATTTAGATTTTAAAATTTCTTCATCTACAACTTTTAAAGTAAATCTTTCAGGTTCTCATGGTGTAAAGAAAAGTCCTTGGGGGGCTTCAGGTGGTGAATATACAATGTGGGATGCCGCTTATTCAACAGCTCCAGATGTGTTTTTACCTTATTATGAATCTGATGGTTCTTGGGGTTATTATGCTCCAAATGAAGGTAAGGCATCAAATTCAGTTCGTAATTTAGCTATCAGTGGTATACAATATAAAACCACGACACAACTTACTACTGATTTTACATTAGATCAAAATCTAGATATGTTTGTTAAGGGGCTTAATTTTAAAGGAACTATAGCTTTAGATAATACTTTTGTAGAAGGGGATCGTGGAGTTAGTGATTTATATAATGATACCCAACAGAAATATATTGATCCAGCAACGGGAATAGTTACCTATAAAAAGAGTTACGATTCAAATAATAGATTTGATTTTCAGGAAGGAATAAAATGGTCAACTAGTGCTGGAACTGTTCAGGATTGGGCAACAAAGAGAAGGCTTTTCTATCAAACTCAACTGAATTATAGTATAAATCTAAATTCTATGCATGATATTACGGCAATGGGACTTTTTAGTCGTAATCAAAGTGCTACTGGAAGTGAGGTACCTCATTATAGAGAAGATTGGGTTTTTAGAACGACTTATGGCTATGGAGGAAAATATTTTGCTGAATACAATGGTGCTTACAATGGTTCTGAAAAATTTAGTAAGGATAATCGCTTTGCTTTCTTTTCATCTGGAGGAGTTAGCTGGATTGTTTCTAAAGAGAATTTTATGAAGAAAACAGAATCTTTTATAGACTTGCTGAAAATTAGAGCAAATTATGGAGAGATTGGTGATGATAATATTAGTGGTAGATGGCTTTATCTCACTCAATGGAGTTATGGAGGGCAATCTCAATTAGGAACAAGTGGTGAAGGAGGGGAGTCAAGCCCTTACGTTTGGTATAAAGAGAGTGCTGTTGGTAACCCAGATGTGCATTGGGAAAAGGTAAAAAAATCAAACTTTGGTCTTGATTATGGTTTTTTTAAGGGTCTTATAAAGGGATCTGTTGATTACTTTCAAGAAGATCGTTCAGATATTTTATTATCAGGTAGCAGTAGAGCAATTCCATCCTATTATGGAGCAACGGCTCCTGTAGCTAACTTAGGTAGAGTGAAGAATTCAGGTTATGAATTGGAGATTAAATTGAATCATACTTTTGCAAATGGTTTCAATATTTGGTCTGAAATGAATATGACTCATTCAAAAAATAAAATTATTAGCGCCGATAACCCTCAGTTATTGCCAGAGTATCAAAAATCTGAAAATAAAGCTATTGGGCAATATTATTCTTATGTTGCTCAAGGGTATTATAATAATTGGGATCAATTGTATGCAAGTACAATTCAAAGTACAAATGATAATCAAAAATTGCCAGGTAGTTACAATGTACTTGATTACAATGGAGATGGAGTTATTGATTCTAAAGACAATATTCCTTATGGTTATTCTGGAACACCACAAAATACTTATAACGCAACAATTGGTTTTAACTGGAAAAAATTTAGTGCTTTTGTTCAGTTTTATGGAGTAAATAATGTTACAAGACAAGTAGTACTAGGTAGTTTAACTTCACAAAACCACACCGTGTATGATAATGGATCTTTGTGGTCTATGGATAATACTAATGCAGATGCTCCAATGCCTCGTTGGCTTTCTACACCAAGTGGTTACAATGATGCTCAACGTTATATGTTTGACGGTTCATATGTGCGTTTAAAGAATGCTGAAATAGCTTATACATTTGATGGAGGTACTTTAGTAAAATCTTTGGGAATTCAAAATGTAAGAGTATTCATTAATGGAGATAATCTTTATTTCTGGTCAAAAATGCCAGATGATAGAGAGAGTAATTATGCTGGAACAGGTTGGGCATCTCAAGGAGCATATCCAACAGTGAAGCGTTTTAATGTAGGAGCTAATATTATTTTTTAAATTAGAAATTATGAAAAATTATTTCAAAACAATATTTAAGTATAGCCTTGTATTTGGTTTACTTGCTAGTTCGATATCTTGTGAGCAATATCTTGATGTTTCTGCAGATACTCAGATTTCAGATACTGAAGCATTTGAGAATTTTACAAAATTTCAAGGATTTACAGAAGAACTATATCAGTGTATTCCAGATTTCACCAATGGATATTGGACAAATTCTTGGAATTGGGGGGAAGATGAAATTCAATCTTCAGCTCGTGATTTTCATTTTGTATGTAAAATTGATAATGGAAATCTATGGGGTTGGCAATCAGAGTTTGATGGTTGGCAAGCAGGTTGGATGAATCGAAATAAAGGAAGTATGTCTACAGATAATGATCGTTTTCATAAAGATTTATGGACTTTAGGCTGGTATGGTATCCGTAAAGCAAATATTGGTTTAGCTAATATTGATAAATTGAAAGATGCTACTCAGGAAGAAAAAGATATGATAAAAGGGCAACTTTTGTTTTTTAGAGGTTGGTTTCATTTTCAGTTTATGCAATATTTTGGGGGCCTTCCATATATTGATACGGTACTTCCTAGTGATCAACCATTAACATTACCTAGACTTACTTATGCCGAATGTGCTGAGAAAGCGGCCGCAGATTTTAGGATGGCGGCAGATTTATTACCTTCTAATTGGGATAATACTACTGTAGGTAAAAAAACTTTAGGTAAAAATGTTTTACGTATCAACAAAATCATGGCCTTAGGTTACTTAGGTAAAAATTATCTTTGGGCAGGAAGTCCATTGATGAATAAAGCTTCTACAGGTAGCGCAACTTATAATACAGAATTCTGTAAAAAGGCAGCACAAGCTTTTGGTGAATTATTAACTAATACGGAAAGTAGTTCTCAATATACTTTACTCACTTTTGATAAATACAGTGATAATTTTTACTCTACTGGTAAAAACTGGGCAATTCCTGGAGGTTCAGAGGCTATTTTTAGAGGGCCGTATTGGGGGGCTAATAATTCTAATTGGGGTACAAGTAAACAATACCAACCATCACCTGTACTAGCAGATGGAGATGTGAAATTTTTACCAACTGCTAACTATGTTGATAATTATGGTATGGCAAACGGTTTACCGATTACAAATATTACTCAAGCTGATGTAGAGTCAGGTTATGATCCAACTCATCCTTGGCAAGGTCGTGATCCTCGTTTTTATAATGATATAGTTTATGACGGTGTAAAATGTGTTAAGGGAACTATGCCAGCTAATGTTGAATCAGATCGTTATGCTAATTTGTCTACAGGAGGAAGTTATCGTAATATAAGTACTGGAAGTAGAACAGGTTATTTACTTTATAAATTTATTCCAATAACTGCTAATAAATATGATGGGGGGTATGATTATGGTAATAATTTAAATGTACATATTCCATGGATGCGTTTGGCAGATATTTATTTAATGTATGCTGAATCAGCAGCTGTGGCTTATAATTCTCCTACTGGGAAAGACCCATCATATAGTAAAACGGCTGTAGATGCAATAAATTTTGTTAGAGATAGAGCTAGTGTAGGTCATGTTGCTAACAAGTTTTTAGGTTCAGTAGATTCATTTATGAATGAAGTAAGACGTGAACGTGCAGTTGAATTAGCTTTTGAAGGGCATCGTTTTAATGATCTACGCAGATGGATGTTATTTATTCAAAGTCCATATACTTTAAAGAAATCAATTGAATTTAATCGTGATGCAAGTTTTAATACCGCAAATCCTAAAACGAATAAAGTACTTAATATTCGTGAAACGGTTATTCTAGAAAGAAATTTTAGTGAAAAGCATTATTGGTTACCATTGAAAAATGCTGATGTAAGTATGTATTTGGAATTTCCGCAAAATCCAGGATGGTAATTATTCATATTGTTTTAAAAATTATAAATACAAATTAGAAAATAATGAGATATATACAACTAAAAATAGTGTTATGTTTTTTAATTATTGCTTTTTCTCCCACAATTTTAATTGCTCAAGTTGTTCGTAAAATTGACGTTAATGGTATTGTTAGGGGAATTGAAGGGAAGCCTATTATTGGCGCTACTCTTGTTAGTGAAAAAGACAATATTTCCACAACTACAGATTTTATAGGTAAGTTTTCGCTTAAAGCACCTGTAAATTCAAAATTATTGATTAATGCAAAGGGATATATTACAAAATCAGTTGTAATTAATTCAGAATCGAATGAAATAGATTTGATACTAGATAAAGATCAGTCAGTACAAGTTGCATTTAAGAAAGTGCAAGAAAGAGATCTTTTAGGAGGAGTATCCTATGTTAATTTACCAGAAATTTTAGAAAAAAATTATACAACCTATAGTTTGGATGGGTTACAAGCTTTTGTAGGCGGATATAATGGTAATATTTGGGGTTCGGGTGGAGCTTTAGTGCTAGTTGATGGTATCCCTCGTGATGCAGGTACTATTTTACCAGTAGAGATTGAACAAGTTTCATTCATGAAAGGTGTTTCTGCTGTAGCATTGTATGGAAGCCGAGCAGTTAAAGGAGTAATCTATATCACTTCTAAAAAAGGGGGGATACAAAAACAACAAATTAGTGTTAGAGTTGATGCTGGTATAAATGTTCCAAAAAATTATCCTAAATATTTAGGTTCTGCAGAATACATGCACTATTATAATCAAGCTCGTACTAATGATGGTTTAGCGCCATTATATTCAGATGAAACAATTTATAATTATGCTTCCGGAGCCAATCCTTATAGATATGCCGATGTTGATTATTATTCCTCTAAATATTTAAAAGATTTCTCAAAAAGATATGATGCTAATGTTGAAATTAAGGGAGGGAATAAAGTTGCTCAATATTTCACAGTAGTTAATTTCTCTAATTCAGGAGATTTATTAGATTTTGGTGAGGGGAAGAATAATAGAACTAATCGTTTTAATGTAAGAGGGAATGTAGATCTTGCCATCAATGATTTCATTTCTGCTACAATTGGTACAAATGCAATCTATTACAATGGAAGAGGTGTAAATACAGATTATTGGGCTAGTGCAGCTTCTTCAAGACCCAATCGTTTTACTCCTTTATTACCTATTGATTTGATTGAACAAGGGGATGATGTTTCTCAAGCGGCTATAAATAATAGTAACTATGTTATTGATGGTAAATATTTATTAGGTGGTACGCAATTGGATTCAAATAACTCATTTGCTGCTGTTTATGCTGGAGGTTATAATACCTATACTAATCGTCAGTTTCAATTTAATACTGGTGTAGATGCAAAGTTAAATAGCTTTATTGATGGATTATCTTTTCATTCTAAATTTGCTGTAGATTATGAAACATCCTATAATCAGGCTTATAATAATACCTATGCAGTATATGAACCAAAATGGAATACTTATGCCGGATTTGATCAAATAACATCTTTAACTAAATTTGGTGAAGATGCTAAATCTGGAGTTCAAAATATTTCTAATAGTGCTTACAAACAAACTATAGCTTTTTCAGGTCAGTTTGATTATGTGAAAAAGATTAATGAAGTTCATAACTTTTCAGGAATGTTGATAGCAAATGGATTTCAGCAATCAATTTCAGAAGTGTACCACAAGGTAAGTAATGCTAATTTAGGACTTAATTTAAGTTACAATTATGCGGGTAAATATTATGCAGAATTTAATGAGGCACTTGTTCACTCTGCTAAATTTGCTGAAACTAAACGAAATCAAACTTCACCTACATTATCTTTAGGTTGGAGGCTTAGTGAAGAGAATTTTTTAAAAAACTGGTCAGCTTTAGATAATTTAAAACTTACAGTATCAGCAGGTATATTAAATACAGATTTAGATGTATCAAACTATTATTTATATCAAAGTATTTATTCTCAAACAGATGGGGCTTGGTACAGTTGGAGAGATGGGTCTTTAAATAGAAGTACCGATTCTCGTAGAGGTGAAAATTTAGCTCTTACTTACGCTAAAAAGAAAGAAGTAAACGTTGGTTTAGAAGCATCATTTTTTAATAAATTAATTTCTTTTAATGGTTCTTTCTATGCTAATAAAATTAAAGGTAATGTAATACAAGCTTCTGTATTATATCCTAATTATTTTACAACAGGTTTTCCAAATTCTTCTTTTATTCCTTATATCAATTATAATGACGATGAACGTATTGGTTTTGATTTTAATGTTAGAGTAAATAAAAGAGTTGGAGAGGTAGATTTGTCTTTAGGAATTACGGGTAACTATTATGATACTAAAGCTTCAAAAAGAGCAGAACAATTTGAAGATAAATACCAAAATAGACAAGGAAAACCATTAGATGCTCTTTGGGGACTTAAAAATGAAGGTTTTTTTAAGGATGGTGTCGATATTGCTAATCATGCTTCGCAAACATTTGGTCAAGTTCAGCCAGGTGATATTAAATACAAAGATCAAAATGGTGATGGTGTTATTAATTCTCAAGATGAAGTGTATTTAGGTAAAGGAGGTTGGAGTGGTGCTCCATTTACAGCGGGGGTTAATTTTACAGCTAAATGGAAAAGCCTAACGTTTTTTGCATTAGCAACGGGACAGTTTGGTGCTTATGCGATGAAAAACAATTCTTATTTTTGGATAGATGGTGAAGATAAATACTCAGTTGTGGTTAGAGATAGTTGGACTTTAGAAAATCAAGATACTGCAACTTATCCTAGACTTACTACAAAGACAAGTGATAATAATTATCGTTCTTCAGACTTTTGGATTTATAGTACTAATAGAATTGATTTATCTAGAATTCAGATTACTTATGATGTACCTAAAAAAATAATTAAAAACTCATTTATTAGTGAATTAGGAGTTTATGTTAATGGAGCTAATTTGTTAACAGTATCCCCAGAACGCAAAACAATGGAATTAAATATTGGAAGCTCTCCACAGACTAGGTTTTTCAATTTAGGAGTAAAAGCTTTATTTTAAATTAACAAATCATTAAAAATAGAATGATATGAATAAAATTTTTTTAATAGTATTATCAGTCATCTTTATGTGTGCTAGCTGTGATGATCTCATAGAACCAGCTATAGAAAATAATAGAGGACTTAGTGATATGTACGCAGAAGCAGAATATGCACAAGGAATTTTACTGAATGCTTATACTAGGCTACCTAATAATGGATGGTCATTTAGTGATGTAGCAACCGATGATGCTGTTTCAAATGATGTTTCTAATAGTTATCGTAAAGTAGCTACAGGACAATGGACAGCTAATTTTAATCCATTAGATCAATGGACAAATTCAAAGGCTGCCATTCAATATTTGAATATTTTTCTAGCAGAAGCTGATAAAGTTCAATGGGCAAAAGATGAGAATGTTAGTTTGTTATTTAGAAAACGACTTAAAGGGGAAGCTTATGGATTGCGTGCACTTTATATGTATTATTTGTTGCAGGCTCATTCAGGTGTAACGGATAGTAATGAATTATTAGGGGTACCTATTGTATTGGGTCCAGAAACACCAACTTCAAATTTTAATATACCACGTAATACATTTGAAGAGTGTATGACTCAAATTTTTAGTGATGTAGCAAAAGCTAAAGAACTACTTCCTTTAGATTTTGAAGAAGCACTTAATTTACCACCAGGTTATGACAATTTAAATGATTATAATCGAGTTTTTGGAGATTATGCCAGACAAAGAATGAGTGGTAGAATTGTAATGTTTGTTAAAGCACAAGCTGCTTTATTAGCTGCAAGTCCTGCTTTTAGTAGTGGTAATTCAACAACTTGGAGTAATGCAGCTGATTATGCAGGTCAATTATTGGTTCTCAATGGAGGTATTGCAGGATTAGATGTAAATGGTTTAACTTGGTATAAAAATACTGCAGAAATAGAAGCATTAGGCTCTGGAAAAAATACAAAAGAAGTACTTTGGAGAACAGATATAGCTAATAGTAATAATTTAGAAGCGGATAATTTTCCTCCAACACTTTATGGTAAAGGACGTGTCAATCCTACGCAAAACTTAGTAGATGCTTTTCCAGCTGCTAATGGATATCCTATTACAAACGTTTCAAGTAATTATTCGGCTTCTAATCCTTATGCGAATCGTGATCCACGTTTAAAGGCTTTTATTTTAGTTAATCAAGATGTAGCTGGTGTAAGTTCAGCCGTTATTACTACTGCTAGTAATGGAGCTACAAATGATGGGCTTAATAAGGCGGCAACTTCTACTCGAACTGGCTATTATATGAAAAAGTTACTAAGACAAGATGTGAATTTAAATCCTTCGTCAACAACTACTCAAAGACATTACAGACCACGTTTGCGTTACACAGAATTATATCTTGATTATGCTGAAGCTGCAAATGAAGCTTGGGGGCCTTTAGCAAATGGCAGCTATGGATTTTCAGCATATGATGTGATAAAAGCAATAAGAAAACGTGCTGGTATTAGCACTGGTCAAACAGATGCTTATCTAGAATCTATCAAATCAAACAAAGATGCCATGCGTGAGTTAATTAGAAATGAGCGTCGTTTAGAATTATGTTTTGAGGGCTACCGTTTTTGGGATTTGCGTAGATGGAAATTAAATTTAGGAGAATCAGCTCAAGGTATGAATATTCAAGGAACTACTGCTTCACCTACATATACAAAAATTCCTTCTGTAGAGGATAGAGTTTTTGCTGATTACATGTTTTATGGGCCAATTTCTTATAATGAGACACTTAAGTTTAATGCTTTGAAACAAAACAAAGGTTGGTAAGGCTTGTAGAGCCTATATAGTAAAGCTAATTATTTATAATATAATTTCAAAAAAATGAAAAATAAGATATTTTTAATGTTTACGGTTTTATTTATCACCTTAATTTCTTGTACCAATCAAGAAATGACGTATGATAATTTTGATTACCAGTCGGTTTATTTTGCTTATCAGTTTCCAGTTAGAACAATAACTTTAGGGGAGGATGTTTTTGATACGTCTTTAGATAATGAGCATAAATGCAGAATAATGGCTACTTTGGGAGGTGTTTATAGTAATGATAAAAATGTTACTATTGATGTGCAAGTAGCTAATCCGCTAACTACAGGATTGCTGTTTAAAGCAGTAGGAGCTGATGTTATTCCAATGCCTAGCAATTATTATACATTAATGTCAGATAAAATTGTTATTTCTCAAGGACAAGTAACAGGAGGTGTTGATGTTCAACTGACAGATGCATTTTTTGCAGATCCAATTGCTGTAAAAAATACTTATGTGATTCCTCTTAAGATGACTAATGTTATCAATGCTGATACTATTTTATCAGGCAAGGCATTAGTTGCTAATCCTAATAGAGCTATTGCTGGTGATTGGGCTGTTGCTCCGAAGGATTTTATATTTTATGCTGTAAAATATGTTAATCCTTGGGATGGTTTTTATTTGCGCAGAGGAAAAGATGTTATTGTAGGCAACAACGGAAATACTTCGTTGAATAAAACAATTGTTAGGCATAAAACCTATGTTGAGAATGATGAGGTCTTCAAAATTAATACTCTTTCGTTGACTAATATAGATTTTCCAGTTGTCTACAAAGACGCTATTGGCAATAATATCAATTGTAAATTAATACTTTCTTTTGATGGGACTGGTAATTGTACAGTTTCTTCTTCAAGTCCAAGTAGCTATACAGTAACCGGTACTGGTAAATTTGTAAAAAAAGGAGAGAAAAATAGTTGGGGTTCTAAAGATCGTGATGCACTTTATCTTAATTATACAGTTAATTTACCCAATTTTAATGTTGCAACAAATGATACATTGGTGTTAAGAGACAGAGGTGTTAAGGTGGAGACATTTAGCCCTGTTCTTAAGTAATTTATCAATTATTAAAATTAAACGATATGAAAAAAATATATAGAATTGTACCATTTGCTGCGTTTTTAATAACCTTAGCTTCATGTACAGAATCACATCTGCTTTCGTACGATGTTGAAAAGCCTATTTCTATTGCCAATCAGGAAGAAATTGATGCCTATTCAGATTTAAAGACTTATGTTGATAGAACTGCTAATCCTGATTTTAAGTTAGGTGCTGGAATTTCTCTATCTGATTATACAACTAAAAGTCTAATGTATAGATTAGTTAATAGAAATTTTGATGAGATTACTTTGGGTTATGAAATGAAACATGGCGCAATAGTTCAATCCAATGGAAGTCTTAATCTTGATAATGTCAATAAATTGATAGCAACAGCTAAAGAGGCTAATGTTTCTGTTTTTGGACATACACTTTGTTGGCATGCCAATCAAAATGCAACTTATCTAAAAAAATTGATTGCTCCAGACGTTCTATCAACAACAGGTCCAGGTTGGGACTTGTTAATGCAAAATGATTTTGAGACAGCTGATAATTCAAATTATCAGGTTAATTCAAATGTAACTACTAGCTATACTGCAGTTGGTCAAGGAGCAAACGGAATAGGAAGAGCACTTAAATTAACTAATGCTAGTGTTCGTACTAATGAATGGGATGCGCAGCTATACGTAAAATTTTCTCCAGCTGTAATTGTTGGTGATAAATATAAACTTACTATGACTGTACGTGCTGATGCTGATGCATCCTCTCCTACACAGGCACAATTAAACCCGGGGGGGTATAAGCATTGGGATTTTTTCGGTGCTGTTCCCTATACGGCTACGTGGACAACTTATGTTAAAGAGATTACGGTTACAACAAATATGGCAGACTGTAATACAATTGCCTTTAATCTTGGAAAATTTGCTACTAGTTTTTACTATGATAATGTCAAAGTAGAACATTACAACCCAACTGGTAGTATTCAAACTCAAGAAAAAACGCCTGAGCAGAAGAAGACAATCATCGGTCAAGCCCTTGATAAATGGATAACTGGGATGGTTACCAATTGTGCTCCTTATGTAAAAGCTTGGGATGTTGTTAATGAACCAATGGATGATGGACAACCATACCAATTAAAAACAGGAGTAGGTAGAACCAATATGGCTGCTGATGAATTTTACTGGCAAGATTATTTAGGTAAAGATTATGCTGTAGAGGCATTTAGATTAGCTAGGCTGCATGGTAATTCAACAGATAAATTGTTTATTAATGATTATAATCTAGAGTATAGTATAGATAAATGTAAAGGTCTTATTCAGTATGTGAATTATATTGAAAGTAAAGGACAAACTGTTGATGGTATAGGTACTCAGATGCATATTAGTATCAATTCTGATAAAGCTAAAATTGAAACCATGTTTCAATTACTTGCCGCTACTGGTAAACTTATAAAAGTTTCAGAATTAGATGTAGCAGCAGGGAAAACACCAACAGAGTTTGATCTTCAAACGCAAGCAGAGATGTACAAATATGTTGTGGATATGTATTTGAAATATATTCCTGCCAATAAGAGGTACGGAATTACTGTTTGGGGACTAACAGATAGTAAAGCTGATTCTTCGTGGTTACCAGAACAGCATCAAGGTTTATGGGATGTTAATTTTACTCGTAAACTTTCTTATAGTAGTTTTTCAGAAGGACTTAAATCCCTGAAATAAGTTATATAATAGTTGATAACCATTCAGCTATTTACAATCAATCTTAAATATTTAGCTTGAGTTTACCCTTTGGTTGTACTTATTTTTTAATTACTTCCAAAGGGTTTATTAATTTTAAAATCAGTCAAAATGAAATTATATAAATTATTTAGCATACAATTTGTTTTTTTGCTTTTGTTTTCCTGTTCTAAGGACGATACTCCAACTAAATCAGAACCTAAAATAGATGTTCCAGTTGTAGAAACCATTGCTTGGCCATTAGCAACACCTAAGCTAAAAGTTGTTGGTAAATACCTAAAAGATCCTTGTGGTAATATAGTTAAATTGCATGGTGTTGCAATGACTCCCAGTCCTTGGTTTAATGGTGGTGCTGTTGGCGAATGGCGTTGGAATAATTATGATGTGGCTGCATGTTTAGCCTATAATAAAGCTGTAATGAATAAGTTATCTGATGCCAATCAAGGTTGGTATCTAAATTATGTGCGATTGCATATAGACCCTTATTGGACAAACAATTTAGGGGTTTCAGGTATTCAAGAAAATGATATTTCACAATTCAATTTTGAAAGGTTTAAATCGGCTATTGATAATGTTATTATACCACTTATTGCACATGCAAAAACAAGAGGAATGTACATTATTTTGCGTCCGCCTGGTGTTTGCCCTGAGCAAATAGCAGTAGGAGGTGCTTATCATGATTACTTAAAATTAATTTGGGATTATATATCGAAACATCCATCATTGAAAAATTCAGACCATGTGATGTTTGAATTAGCCAATGAACCTATAAAAATAAAACTTCCCGATGGTACTTATGGAGCCAATACTCAGGCTCATTTTGATCAGTTGAAATTATTTTTTCAACCAATAGTTGATTTAATTCGTACAAATGGGGCCAATAATATTCTTTGGATTCCAGGCTCAGGATGGCAATCACAATATAAAGGCTATGCCGTTAATCCTATTGCAGGAGAGAATATAGGTTATTCAGTACATATTTATCCAGGATATTGGGGTAAGGATAATAATGATCCAGCCTTATTTAGGGCCAATTGGAATGAAAATATAAAACCTGTTGCTGATATAGCGCCAATCGCCATTACCGAAATTGATTGGGGACCAGACAAGTATGCTGTTTGGGGAAAAGGAGGAGTAACCGGAACTGCAGGCGGATGGGGATTTGGAGCTAATTTTAAACTTCTAACTGATGAATCAGCTAATGTAAGCTGGAATGTTTTATCTCCAGAAAACCTTATAGATAAAGGATCTTTAAATGGAGGTATCGCATATAATAATGATCCACAAGCTTGTGCAAATCCAGTTTACAAATGGTTTAAAGAGTATGCTAAAAAAACGGTTATTTGCAATTAATGTTAATTTGTGTTATAACGAATCTTGTAGTAAAAGAGAATCCGTTTTTATTGAGGCTGCCCTTTTCGGGCAGCCTTTTTTAGTTATTTGGTACCTTGTAATTTATCCATAAAAAAACCGTCAAATTTTACTTTTGACGGTTTAGTTTTTATATTTCAGGATCGAATTATTTTCTTTTGATAACTCTTTCTACCGCTTCAACAATAGCTTGATTGTTTAATTTGTATTTTTCCATTAATTGTTCCGGAGTTCCAGACTCACCAAAACTAT
>JBDLTG010000108.1:0-18865 GCA_039805885.1 Bacteroidota bacterium | reverse complement strand
GCTTGGGCTACTGTGATTTTATGAATGTATTGCGCCAGATTTTGCCATTTTAAGATTTCGAAATAACGGTTTAAAACACTCAAAAATAAAATAAAACTGATTCCTGAAACCGACTGATTTTTTTGGAATAAAACAATAAATTTTTGCCAATCCAGTTTATCATTATTCGCCAGCTGATCGTAAATAAAATAAAAGGCGCCAGCTACAATCAAAATTTTGATTAGAAGTATGAGGAATTGTTTAGTTTTGTGAGGAATTGAAATCATGCTGCAAAGTAAAGGAAACTATTGCGAAAAAGCTATTTCACAAAGATTCACAAAGGAAGCACAAAGACACGCAGAGAAATTAAAAAACTTTGCGAATCTCTGTGGTAACTTGGCGGTACTTTGTGTAACCCAAACAAATATCACTTGACAAAAGAACGAATCATATTAGGGATTGACCCGGGAACAACTATAATGGGTTTTGGTTTGATACGTGTTATCAATAAAAAAATGGAGTTCGTTCAGCTTAACGAATTGCAATTGTCTAAATACGATAATCATTACCAAAAACTGAAAATCATTTTTGAACGTACCATTGAGTTAATCGACACCCATCATCCGGACGAAATTGCCATTGAAGCACCTTTTTTCGGGAAAAATGTACAGTCAATGTTAAAGTTAGGTCGCGCACAAGGTGTGGCTATGGCCGCAGGACTTTCGAGAGATATTCCTATTACCGAATATGAGCCTAAGAAAATTAAAATGGCTATTACCGGAAACGGAAATGCCAGTAAAGAACAAGTTGCTAAAATGCTGCAACAGCTTTTAGGACTGAAAGAACTCCCTAAAAACCTCGATTCAACGGATGGTTTGGCTGCTGCAGTTTGTCATTTTTTTAATTCTGGAAAAGTAGTAGCAGGCAAAGGTTATTCGGGTTGGGATGCTTTTGTGAAACAGAATGAAGAAAGAGTCAAGAAATAGTGGTCAGTGGTCAGGTTTTTAGTGATCAGTTGTGTTAGTGTTGAAAGTAATCAGATTTTTAGTGATCAGTTTATCTGCTGAATACTAAAAACCTGAACACTGAATACTAATTAGAGGAATATAGAGTTCAATTTTAAAGAGTATATATGAGATTTCAAGATTTGTTAGCTTATAAAAAATCATTTGCTTTGGCAATGAAGATTTTTGAAATAACACAAAAGTTTCCAAAGGAAGAAACCTATTCATTAACAGATCAAATTAGACGTTCTTCAAGAAGCGTTCCTGTTACTATTGCAGAAGCGTATAGAAAGAGAATTTATCCCAGACATTTTCACAGTAAATTGACCGATTCTGACAGTGAAAATTCAGAAACACAAGTTTGGTTAGAGTTTGCATTTGCTTGTAAATATATATCCGAGACAATTTATCAAGAGCTTACTTCGGAAAGCTTAGAAATTGGAAAACTAATTAATTATATGATATTAAATCCAGAGAAATTTGGAGTAAAAAAGGAGTAAAAATGTAGTGGTCAGTGAGGAGATTTTTAGAGGTCAGTTATCCTGAATACTAAAAAACGGAATACTGAATACTTTTCAAGACTGATTACTAAAACACTGAACACTGAACACTGAACACTGAACACTAATTTATGTCAGGAATCTACATCCACATACCATTCTGCAAGCAGGCTTGCTATTATTGCGATTTTCATTTTTCGACTTCGATGAAGAAGAAAGATGAGATGGTTTTGGCTTTGGCTAAAGAATTGGAAATGCGTAAAAATGAGTTTGCTGAAGAAACAATAGAAACCATTTATTTTGGCGGAGGAACTCCCTCTGTATTGCAGATTGCAGATTTAAGATTTTTGATTGATGAAGTGTTCAAAAATTATAAAGTAATAAAAGACCCAGAAATCACGATTGAAGCTAATCCTGATGATTTATCTAAAGAACGAATTATTGAATTATCGAAAACTCCAATAAACCGATTAAGTATCGGAATCCAGTCGTTTTTTGAAGATGATTTAAAGTTGATGAATCGCGCGCATAATTCGGCGGAAGCCAAAAAATGTCTGGAAGTAGCGACAAAATATTTCGATAATATTTCGTTGGATTTGATTTATGGAATTCCGGACTCGGGTCAGAATGGCGAACAGGCGCAGCAAATGAGTAATGAACGTTGGAAGCAAAATATAGAAACCGCTTTGAGTTTTGGAATTCCGCATATTTCGAGTTATGCTTTGACAGTGGAACCCAAAACGGCCTTGAATAAATTAATTCAAACAGGAAAAATTGCTGAACCGAAAGATGAGGTTGCTTCGGCACATTTTATGATTTTGGTCGAAACACTCGAAGCTAACGGATTTGTTCATTATGAACTGTCGAATTTTGGTAAACCGGATTACTTTTCTAAAAATAATTCGGCTTATTGGCTGGGTAAAAAATACATTGGGATTGGGCCTTCGGCACACAGTTATAATGGAATTTCCAGAAGTTGGAATGTAGCTAACAATGCGCTTTATTTGAAATCCATTCAGGAAAACAAACTTCCGAATGAAACTGAGATACTTTCCTTTGCTGACCGATACAATGAATATATTATGACGGGTTTGCGAACCATTTGGGGCGTTTCTTTAGACAGAATTCAAACTGAATTTGGACAAAATTATTTGGATTATTTGTTAAAACAAGCAGATAAATTTTTAAGTGATGACTTGCTTTTTGTTGAAAACAACATTCTGAAACCAACTAAAAAAGGGAAGTTTTTGACTGATGGAATTGCGTCAGACTTATTTTATTTAAATTTGGAATAATCTTAACCACTAAGAACACTAAGAAGACACAATGGCCATAAAGCTTTGTGAACTTAGCGTAAATCTTAGTGCTCGTTGTGTTTAAAAACTATGAAAGCAAAAATCAACAACTTTTTATATAAAATATGATTAGCGTTTCTACAGATAAAAACAAATTAGATATTTCTTTTATTCATAATTTTCTAAAGGATATTTATTGGGCAGCACCCAGAACTGTTGAAGAAGTACAAATTTGTATTAATAATTCTTTTTGTTTTGGAATTTATCTTGATAATCAGCAAATAGGTTTTGCAAGAGTAATTACCGATTATGTGGTTTTTGCCTATTTGATGGATGTTTTTATTGACGAAAAACACAGAGGAAATGGCTATTCGTCTGTTTTGATTGATGCCATGATGAAGGAACCAGAATTAAAAGCGATTAAAATTTGGAGATTAGCTACGACAGATGCTCATTTTTTATATCAAAAATTTGGATTCAATCCGTTGGCACAGCCAGAGAAATTAATGGAAAAAATAGTGATATGAACTTAGAAACTTTTTATGAATATTGCCTTTCTAAAAAAGGAGTGACAGAGCATTTTCCTTTTGATGAGGATACTTTGGTTTTTAAAGTAGGAGGCAAGATTTTTGCTTTATCGTCATTAAAACAATGGGAATTAGGGACTCCATCGGTTAATTTAAAGTGCAATCCTGATTTAGCAAAAGAATGGAGAGCTCAATTTGAAGCTATTCAACCTGGTTTTCATATGAACAAAAACCATTGGAATACAGTTGCTATAAATTCAGAAGTTTCTGATTTGTTTTTGAAAGAGATGATTGATCATTCTTATGGTCTGGTTTTTAGTAGTTTAACTAAGGTGGTTCAAAAAAGTGTATTGGATTTAGATTAGTTTTTTTGAGATTTTAAAACCAATGTTATTTCTTTTATAGTATTTTACTTGGTGTTTTATTAGAGTAAGAAACAAAAGTGTACAAAATTTGTTTTTTAAAAATTAAATCCTCACATTTGTAATGTAAACGTTTACATTTATCAAATTGTCAAATTTAAAGTCAGTAGCAGAGCATTCTAAGGTTTCCATAGCCACAGTATCCAGGGTAATTAATAATGACCCAAAGGTAAGCATGGCTACCGTTGCTAAAGTTCAGGCTTCTATAGCTGCTCTGGAATACAAGCCCAATCGTGTAGCGCAAAGGTTAAGAAGTACTAATAATAAAACAAAATTATTAGGCTTGATTATCCCTGATATTCAAAATCCTTTTTTCGTAGATGTGGTAAGAGGAGTTGAGGATTATGCTTATCAGCATAATTTTGCGGTTATGATTGGTAATTTTGGTCAGGACGAGAAAAAAGAAAAATTATACTTAGATATTTTTCAGTCCGAAAATATTGATGGTTTGATAGTTGCGCCTATTAATGGAAAAGACAAAGGAATTGAGAATTTAGTTAAAAAAAATATTCCTGTTGTTTGTATTGATAGGGGATTGACGGATATTGATGTTGACGTTGTAAAAGTTGATAATGAACAAGGTGCTTTTAATGCAATTGATCATTTGTTAAGTATTGGTCATAAAAAGATAGCTTTTATTTCAGGTAATTTTACAATTCCCACTTATATAGAGCGTTTAGCTGGCTATAAAAGAGCTTTAAGCGATTACGGAGTTCCTTTTGACGAAAATTTAGTTTTTGCACGAAATTCAGATTATAAGAGTGGATTTGAAATTGCGAATAAAATTTTAGAATTAGAAGATCGACCAACAGCTATTTTTTCTGGAAATAATCTGTTGACATTGGGAGCTCTTGAAGCTATTCATGCAGCAAATATTAGAATTCCAGAGGAAATTTCGATTATAGGTTTTGATGATATGCCATGGTCTATTTCGTTGAATCCACCATTAAGTGCTGTTCGTCAGCCAGGTTTTGATATGGGGCGTAAAGCAGCAGAAATGTTGTATGAAAGGATTCTAAATCCTGATAGTAAAAAAGAAAAAGTTATTTTGAAAACCGAATTAATATTGAGGAAATCAACTGCTCGAATAGAGTAGTTTTTTTTATTTCAAAAAATGTAAACGTTTACATTTTTAAAGGTGAATAGAAAATCAATGTTAATTTGTTGTTGAGTAGCTGTTTATATTAAAATAAAAAGAATGAAAGAAATTGTAATTTTAAATCCTAATCGTGTTGTTTTCGGGGAGGGAAGTATGCAGCGATTTGTTGATGATTTTGTAGAAAAAGGGCTTAAGCGAATGTTTTTGGTAAGTATTACTGAGCTTAGAAGTACTTTAGTACCTTTTTTAGAAGAATTAAAATCACATGGAATTGTAATTACTATTGATGAATCAATTGTAGGAGAGCCTACTTTTGATGATTTTGATAAAATATTGGTAAAAGCCAAAGCTTTTGATGCCGATAGTGTTGTAGGTATTGGAGGCGGAAGTGTGTTGGATGTTGCTAAACTAGTTGCCGCTCAATTAAAGAATTCGCAAACCTTAGATGAAATTAAGGGGATTGGAAATCTTAAAGAAAGAAAAATATATGTGGCTTGTATTCCTACTACTTCTGGAACAGGAAGTGAGGTTTCGCCCAATGCTATTTTTGTAAATAGTCAAGGGGAAAAGGTAGGGATTATAAGTCCGTATTTGGTTCCGGATGCCGCTTATATCGATCCTGTTTTGACTGTTTCTTTGCCTAGAAGTGTAACTGCAGCAACAGGAATAGATGCTTTGACACATTGTTTAGAAGCCTATACAAATAAGTTTTCGCATCCAGTTGTGGATTTGTATGCTTTAGAGGGAGTTAGACTTATTGCAAAATATTTAAAAAGAGCTTGTGATGACGGTGCTGATATAGAAGCTAGAAGTCAGGTTGCTTTAGGAAGTATGTATGGAGGAATGTGTCTTGGTCCTGTTAATACGGCAGCGGTACACGCCTTGTCTTATCCTTTGGGAGTAGAATATCATATTCCACATGGTTTGTCAAATGCGTTGTTATTGCCTTATGTAATGGAATACAATATTGAAGCAGATGCTAGTAAATATGAGCAAATAGCCGAAGTTTTAGGTGCTGAAAAGAAAGGCAATTCGAGAGAAACGGCTCTTGAAGGGGTGAAAATCATGAAGCAATTGATAGCAGACTGTGGTTTGCCAACTTCTTTACAACAAGCAGGTGTAAAACAAGAATCGATACCTAAATTAGCTGAAGAAGCTATTAAAGTACAACGATTATTAAAAAATAATATTAGAGAAATTGCGGTAAATGATGCAGTTGCTATTTATAAATCAGCTTTTTAGTTAAAAATGAAGAATATAAAAAAGTATAGTGGAGTTGTAGTGCCTATGGTAACGCCTTTGCGCACTGATTTGAGTATTGATTTAGATGCGGTAGCTGTCTTGGTTAATCATTTAATTGATGGAGGCTGTCATCCTTTTGTTTTAGGAACAACCGGAGAATCGAGTTCTATTTCTTTCGAAAGTAAAGTCGAATTAGTAAAAAAAACAGTTGAAGCAGCTAAGGGAAAAGCAATGATTTATGCTGGAATTTCAGGAAATTGCTTCCAGGAATCTTTAGATCAAGCCAAAGTTTATACTGATTTAGGAGTTGATGTTCTAGTTGCCCATGTACCTTATTATTATCCGTTAAATCAAGATCATATTTTAAATTATTTTAATCAATTAGCATCGGCTGTGTCATTGCCGTTAATTGTTTATAATATGCCAATGACAACCAATATGTCTATTGATTTAGAAACGGCAGATGCGTTAAGCAAGCACCCCAATATTGTTGGTTATAAAGAATCAGAAAGAGGAGAAGAAAGAATGGAAAAAGCGATATCGCTTTGGAAAGACAGAACTGATTTCTCTTATTTATTAGGTTGGGCGGTAAAATCTTATGAAGGAATGTTGCTTGGAGCTGATGGATTAGTGCCAAGTACAGGGAATTTAACGCCGCAATTGTACAGCACGATTTACGAAAGTGTTTGGGCTGGAGATAATCAATCAGCCCAAAAAGCACAGGAAAAAAGTGATGTCATTTCTAAAGTATATCAAGAAAATCAAATTGTGACCAATGCTATACCGATTCTCAAAACGATGTTAGCACATTATAATCTTTGTAATAATGAAGTATTGTTACCAATGCTAAAAGTGGATAAAATTAAAGAACAAGAAATACAAGTAAAAATAACTGAGTTAGCTAAGGATTTAGAAAGCTTAAATAAGATATAATGATGGAGAACAGTAAGCCAATATTAGGAATCACAATGGGAGATCCTGCAAGTATAGGACCCGAAGTTGCCGTAAAAGCTTTATTAAATCCTAAAGTCTATGAGGTAAGCCGACCTGTTTTAGTAGGGGAAGCTGATGTTTTTGAACAAGCAATAGCGTTTTGTGGTTTGGATTTAAAAATAAATAGAATTTCAAAAATTGCCGATGCAAAATTCGAAAAAGGAACAGCCGATGTTTTTGATTTGAATTATATGAAAATCGCCGATTTGAAGATGGGCGAAATTACAGCTGAAGCTGGTGATGTTGCTTTTAGAACCGTTGTAAAAAATATCGAATTGGCACTAGCCGGAGAAATTGACGGAACTGTTACAGGTCCCATAAACAAAGAATCGATTCAAAAAGCGGGTCATGTTTTTGCAGGACATACTGAAATATATGCTCATTATACTGATACCAAAAAATACGGAATGTTATTG
Source organism: Bacteroidota bacterium (assembly GCA_039805885.1). Taxonomy (GTDB): domain Bacteria; phylum Bacteroidota; class Bacteroidia; order Flavobacteriales; family Flavobacteriaceae; genus Flavobacterium. Next base: position 11,388 of record JBDLTG010000108.1, on the reverse strand, counting down.
GTAGAGGAAAATCTAAGAGTCATTCACGTTTCAACACATGTGTCATTGAGACAAGCTTGTGATTTGGTTAAAAAGGATAGAATTCTAGATACAATCTCTCTTATTGATGATGCTTGCAAAAAACTGGGAGTTGCTAATCCTAAAATTGGAGTAGCTGGATTAAATCCGCACGCGAGTGATGGAGGTCTTTTTGGTTATGAAGAAGAGCAAGAAATACTTCCGGCAGTTCAAGAAGCGCTAAAAAGAGGATTTAATGTTGAAGGACCAATTCCTGCAGATACTTTATTCCCAAAAGCAATTGGAGGTGTTTATGATGGTTGTGTGGCTATGTATCACGATCAGGGACATATTCCTTTTAAAACGGTAGGTTTTAATTGGGATCAATCCAAAGGACAAATGAAAAGTGTGAGAGGAGTAAACATTACATTGGGTCTTCCTATAATTAGAACTTCAGTTGATCACGGTACTGCTATGGAAATTGCAGGACGAGGAATAGCAAGCCCGGATGCTATGGTGCTAGCCATAGAATATGCAGCAAAATTACATAAAAACAAACAAGACAATCGATAGGGGATGATAGCGGTTATATCAGATGATTTTACAGGTGCTGCCGAAATTGGCGGAATTGCTCTTCGTAACGGATTTTCGGTTACGATAGATACTAGCGTAAACACAAATTACAACTGTGATATTTTGGTTATAGCAACAAATACAAGGTCTCTGTGTAAAATTGAAGCTCAAAAACAAATTAAAGAGGTTACAGAAGAATTACTTAAATTACGTCCTGATTTTATTTATAAAAAAACCGATTCTTTGCTTCGCGGAAAAGTAGGTGATGAATTGGATGTGCAATTAGCAGTTTCGGGTAAGAAAAAAGTGCTGTTGGTTCCTGCAAATCCGTCTATGAACAGGACAATCGTTGATGGCGTTTATTATGTTAATAAAATACCTTTGATGGAATCTAATTTTTTTGGAGATGATTTTGTTAAAGGAACAACTTCAAATGTTTTAGATATGATTGGGAGTGATTATAAAAATCAATCTTTTTCAATTTCTCTGGGACAGGAAATGCCTTGCGAAGGTTTTATTATTGGTAATACTCCAACAAATGAAGATTTAACGGATTGGGCTAATCTAATTGATGAAACGATATTGCCTGCCGGTGGAGCCAGCTTTTTTAATGCAATTTTGAGAAAAATTAAAAAAGGAGAAAAGGCAGAAATAAATATATTATCCTTTGGTAAGAAAGCCTTGTATGTATGTGGTAGTAATCATTTGCCAAGTAGGGCAGTGGTACGAAAGGTAAAAGATGCAGGTGGAGGTGTTTTGTATATGCCAAAATCAATTTTGTGTGTGGATGATTCTGAGCTAATGATTCAGCAGTGGGTTGATACAATTATTCAGGCAATAGAAAAAGAGGATAAAGTAATTATAGCTATTGATACCTTAGCATGTGATGATGTTAATGATATTCACGCTAAAATAAAGGGAATTTTTGCTACAGTTGTAAAAAAGGTTCTTGAGAAAGTAACTTTGGATGAATTATTGATAGAAGGTGGTGCTACGGCTTATTCGATTATAGAACATTTAGAATATAAAAAGTTTTACCCTGAGCAAGAATTGGCACAAGGGGTAATAAGAATGAAAATAGAACAAGTAAAAGAAATGCATTTAACCCTAAAACCAGGAAGTTATCAATGGACTCAATCTATCTGGAAATTTTAATCTTTTAAATTTATGAATGAATCTTCGTTACATCTTATTGATTACTTAATAATAATTTTATCGTTAGTAGTTACATTTTGGTTTGGGGTGATATTTTCCAAAAAACAAACCAGTACGGAACAATATTTTGCTGCAGGTGGAGAAATTCCTGCTTGGGCTATTGGGATGTCAATTTTTGCAACATTAATAAGTAGTGTGACATTTTTGGCTTATCCTGGAGAAGGCTATAAATCTAATTGGATCCTGTTAGTTCAGGGGTTTATGGTGCCAGTAGTACTTCTTTTCTCCATACGATTCATTGTACCTTTGTACCGTAATGTAATAGGATTAAGTGCTTACGAATATTTTGAAAAGAGATTTGGTTATCTGGCAAGAGTATATGGTTCTTTAGGTTTTATTTTTGCACATTACTCAAAAATGGGTTCTATATTATTTCTTCTGGCATTGGCATTGACTTCAATGACAGGAGTAGATTCGGTAACCATCATTTGGGTAATAGGAATTGCCATTATATTCATTACCCTTTTTGGAGGAATGGAAGCCGTAATTTGGCTGGATGTAATTCAGGGCTTTCTCCTTATTTTAGGAGGTTTGGTTGCTATAGGAGTTATAATATTTAAAACAGATGGTGGTCTTGGTGCCATTGTAAATTATGCAGTTGACCATGATAAAATAGGATTTGGACCATTTAATTGGGATTTTGTGAATCTTACCTTCTGGGTTATGGCCATTAACGGAATTTTTTATGCTATCCAAAAATACGGTGCTGATCAAACTATCGTACAGCGATACCTTACTGCTAAATCAGATAAAGACGCTATTAAAGCTTCGATAATGGGAATTGCAATTACAGTTCCTGTTTGGATTGGTTTTATGTTTATTGGTACTGCTTTGTTTTCTTTTTACGGTTTAAACCAAGCTGCTTTGCCTTTGGGTACAAAATCGGATGCTGTTTTTCCTTATTTTATTATGACTCAATTACCTCCGGGATTAATTGGATTAATATTATCTGCACTTATTGCAGCGGCAATTTCCAGTTTAGATGCCGATTTGAACTGTCTGGCGGCTGTAGGAGTTGATGATTATTATAAACGTTTATATCCAAACAGTTCTGGAAAACAACAACTTCGTATGGGGAAAATTCTGGTAGTTGTTGCAGGATTAGGGTCTATTTTAGTTGCCAATATTTATGTGAATTCTGGCGAAAAAGAAGGGATATTGTCTACGGTTTTCATGCTATATGCTATCTTTTCAGGAGGAATTGCAGGGATGCTTTTGTTAGGTCTTTTTGTAAATCGTGCCAATAGAAGAGGGTTGAATGTTGGAATTGTAGCTTGTATTATGTTTACGGCTTACGCTTTGTTAACTTCAACAGCAACAGGAACTGGAGACGAAAAACATCTTGTTTTAGATTTAGGGGCATACAATTTTACCCAACATAAATACATGTTAGGTGTTTATAGTCACTTTGTTTTGTTTTTTGTGGGCTGGATAGCTAGTTATTTCTTTCCAAAAGAGGAGGTAGAAAAAAACCTTACCTATTATGGTTATTTAGAAAAAAAGAGAAGTGGAGTTTTTTAATATTTAATGAAATTCAAAAAAAGCCTTAGTTATTTTGTAGAAAATAATTAAGGCTTTTTTGTTTATTTTTATCAAAAATAATAACAAAGGAAAGCCTGAATAATTAACTCATATTTATGAATTTAGGTATTACTTTTGTAAAGTAAAAAAAGACTATTCAACCAATATAAAATAAAATTTAGCTAAATAATGAAAGAGCAAATAAAGAAGTTTTTAAACGAAGAACAAGATCCAAAGGCTATTGAGAAAATCACCTCAAAGCTATATGATTTATTGATGAAGAACGAAGAAATTGGGTATATCGCCGTTCAAAAAAAACCGGCTATTACTGTTTTTCCCGATAGTATTGTTTTGACTAATAAGCGAATTATTATCTGTCAGCCTAAAAACTTAGGACTTTCGATGGATTTTGTAGATTATACCTGGGATCAAATCGAAGGGACTTTTGTGAAAGAAAACATTCTGGGTTCAGAGTTTTCTTTTTCGACAAAAACGGATATGACGGTTTCTATTGATTATATCCCGAAAATTCAAGCCCGAAAGATTTTTACTTATGCTAAGGAGCAATTGGATATTCTAAAAAGCGGATCGGCTCAAAACACCGTAGCTATTCCCGAAGAGTCTGCAGAGGAAATTGAAGAAATGGAAACCGAAGAGGTAACCAATTATGCTGAGATTATGCCAGCAATTCCTAATTATGCTGAGCCTATTCAAGAAAATACGACTCAGTCAGCAGAAAAACCAACAAGCGAATTGACACAAGACGAACTTTTTGCGAAGCTACAGAATTATAAAAAACTACTGGATAACGGATTGATTTTACAAGGAGAATATGATGCCTTTAAAAAAGAGATTCTTAGTTTGATGTAGGTTTTGCTTAGTTTGATTCTTTGTTTAGTGTAAGATATCAATAGCAACGGGTTTTAGCCCGTTTTAAAATTAAAATCCTGATAGGCTTTAGCCAAAATCTAGAAATCTCCTCTTTTAGCAATAAAAGAGGAGATTTTTTTTGTCGCTTTTTTGTCATTCAATGCAATTATTGCGGTTTAATAGCTGCTCTATTGGTGCTTTGAACCAATAGCATTGGTACTTCGAACCAATAGACCACCTAGTTAGCACTAATAATAGAGGTGCTTAACGCCAATAGTATAGGTGAATAAGACTAATACTGTTGGTACTTCAAACCAATAGTATTGGTGCTTCAAACCAATAGACCACTTAGTTAGTACCAATAGTATATGTAGTTCGAACCAATAGTATTATTGTTTAACACTAGTTTTTTAGGAAAATAGAATAGATTGCTAGCATAAAGAAAGCAAAAGAGGATATCCGCTTGTGTAAAAATCAATAGAAATGGGCTTTAGCCCGTTTCAAAATTAAAATTTCTAATAGGCTTTAGCCAAAATCTAAATACGGATTTTGGCTAAAGCCTTTTTTTTACATAATCTAATCATCTGGCTAAAGCCAGAAGCAATTGATAAAAACTTGAATTTTTGTAAGATTTATTTATGTATTTGGAAAAGATAGACTCTGTCGTTTATCAGACAAAGCCATTCAAGTATAGGTGTGTAAGTCTGATAAAGTTAGTAGTATATAAAAGTTGACAGTAAGCTAAAACGAAATCCGCAGAATTGAATCAATACTAAATTTATGGCAAAAAGGACTAAAAACAAAGGATATATTCCATGGAAAATAACCACAAATCGATTTGTTGGTATAATGGATATTATGGGTTTCAAAGATTTAGTCGCAAGGAATGATCACGAAACTGTATATGAAATGATGAAAAAAGTTTCTTATGCAATGAGAGTTAATCAATCGGTGTTTTCAGTTGATTCTGAATCTGAAAATTTTGATATAAACATTATAATGATGACGTACTCAGACAGTATAATGATTTATTCACGAGATGATTCCGAAAGTAGTCAGGAGAATTTTATCGCTAGTATTTCTGCATTGTCTGAAGATTTATTCAAGGATGGAATTCCACACAAAGGTGGAGTTGCATTTGGAAAAATGACCTTGGATTTTGAAAATTCAATTTTTTTTGGTCAACCTTTGATTGATGCATACTTACTTCAGGAAGAATTAAATCTATACGGGATTGTAGCACATCCAACTGCGGAATTCAAAAATGAATTTTATGAAGATGATACTGTTATAGAATATAATTGTCCCTTCAAAACTGGGTATGCAAAACATTATACAATTTTGCCAGGTACTTTTTTGGCAGACCCATTTACCATTGAAGAATTTGAAATTTTGTATAAGTCCGTTTGTGCTTTAAGAATAAACACTTCAGGTGGTTTAAGAAAATATATTGACAATACACTTTCATTCTTAACATATTCAAAAGACATATATCTTAAAAAAATAGAGGATTTTGAAAAGTCATTAGAAGAAGAAAATCCGAAAATAAATGACTTGCCTTTTTAAAAATAGTCAGCTGCAACAGCCGTTTTTCCCCGCTCGCGAATCCTTTCGCGTTCGTCTCTGGTAAATACAACACACAAAACCCAACCTTAATTTTGTCGGGTTTTCTGTTTTATAAAGTTTTCTTCTGTTTCTCTAAAAAATTATTGGATTGCAGTTCCAGTAAATGAGTTGCGTTTTTTCGTTGCAAATCATATAATTGCTTGTCTTCTGAAATATCCTGATAAACCTTGTCGTGCATGGCAGCACTAGTTTTTACGAGTAAACTTCGTTGGTGTTTGTCTTGTTCCAATGTGGCTTTTAAAGCCGTTTCTAAATCTTCTAACTTATAATCGTATTCGCCTTTTGGAGATAGTAGTTTAGCAATAATCGGGGAAGTTTCGATAGCCAGAAACAATAGCATGATAAAATAGGACGGCAGTGAGGGCAATTTACCCAACGCATTAATTCGCGCCATCAGGCCGTCAAAACCATCAATGATAGGTTGGGTTTCGGAGACTTTTTTATCTAAATCTGCCTGAAGCGTTTTGTTTAGATTTTCTTTTTCGGTAATTTTTGCCAGATTGTTTTTTCTAATGGTGTCCAGTTCGGCTGAAGCCAAATTATGTTTGGCAATTTTTTCCTTAAAAACTGGGCCTTTTCCCAGTTTCATGGTGCCTTTGGTACCTTCAGCCTCTGTGATATAGGTTTCGTATAAGGTGTTGACTTCTTTTTCTTTTTGGATAATTTCATTTTTCAAACTGGCAATTTCAGCTTTGTTTTTATCCAAATCCGATTTGAAATAATTAGCCACTTCTTTTTTATTATTCAGCGCCATCGCATTTTTCTCTTTCAATAAAACCGTGTTGATTTCTTTTTCGAAAATTTTAATTTCCAACGGTTTCGAAATAACGATAGCGATGATGATTGCCAACACAATTCGGGGTGTGGCTTGTAGAAATTCGCTTCCAAAACGCTCTCTTTTTCGAATAGTGGATACAATAAAACGATCCAAATTAAAAATCAGCAAACTCCAAATCACCCCAAAAGCAATAGCGGGATACACGCTGTCAAATACTGTAAAAAGCGCATAAGCACTGGCTATAAAAGCCATCACAGCAGTGAAGAAAACCGTCGCGCCAATACCTACATATTTTGTTTGTTCCCCTTCAGAGCAACCTTCGAGCAGGTTTTTGTCGGCTCCGGAACAGAGGATAAAAAATGATTTTAACATGATTGATTTTTTTGATTCGTATATTGATTACAAATTTAACGCCAAAAAATGAATCTTGGTGTAAATAATTGATATGTATTTGTTTATCGTTTTAGACGGGATTGTATAGAGAACAGAAAATTTACTTTTTTCTTTTTTGCTTGATCAAAAAAGAAACAAAAAAATATTCATGCGTTCTTATTGTTTTTTGGTATTCATGAATCTTCGATTTCAAGTCTTACACTTCCTCGTCGGTCAAATTAGTTTTCGAATTAGCTTCGCTCTGTTCGCCTTCGGCTCGAGTCTAAAAGAAAAGAAACTCGCTTCGCTCAAACAGCTTTTCTTTTTACGTATTCTTCAAACATTTGACACTCGACTGCGGAAGTTAAGGACAACTTGAAACTCCTGTTAGCGAAAGCATCCCGCTTGTGTCCACAAGGCATTGTAAAACAGTATTCCACCCAAGAACTATAAAACACAAAACCCGACAAGTATTCAATGTCGGGTTTTGTGTTTCTAAAAAATGTTGGATTTAAACTTCTGGAGCTCCAGCCAGGATTTCGTCATTAGCATAAGACTCAAATTGTACAAAATTTGCTTTGAATTTTTGTGCCAATTCAATTGCTTTAGTATCGTATAAGTTTTTGTCTTCCCAGGTATTTCTAGGATTTAATGTTTCGCTTGGAACATTAGGACAGGATTCAGGAATAGCCATTTTAAAAACAGCATGATTTTGGTAATTCACATTGTCTAGCTCACCGTTTAAAGCGGCTGTAATCATGGCGCGGGTGTATTTTAATTTCATTCGGTTTCCAGTGCCGTAAGGACCACCCGTCCATCCAGTGTTGATTAACCAAACTTTTACATCGGCATCTTTCATTTTTTTGCTCAACATTTCGGCATATTTTGTTGGGTGTAAAGGCATAAATGGCGCTCCAAAACAAGCCGAGAAATTAGGCTGAGGTTCGTTGATGCCAGCTTCGGTTCCTGCTATTTTTGCGGTATAACCCGAAATAAAATGATACGCCGCCTGACCAGGAGTCAATTTAGCAATAGGAGGCAGGATTCCAAATGAATCGGCAGTCAGGAAAAAGATATTTTTTGGATTGCGACCAATGGAACCAGCTTGGATATTGTCGATATGTTCAATTGGGTAACTTACGCGGGTATTGGGAGTAATCGAAATATCGGTATAATCGACTTCATTTGTTCCTTCTTTGAAAACAATATTTTCTAAAAGAGCTCCTTTTTTAATGGCTCTGAAAATATCAGGTTCGTTTTCTTCGCTTAAGTTGACTACTTTGGCGTAGCATCCGCCCTCAAAATTAAAAACGGTATTTTCACTCGTCCAGCCGTGTTCATCATCTCCAATTAATTTTCGGTTGGGGTCGGCTGAAAGTGTGGTTTTTCCGGTACCGGACAATCCAAAGAAAATAGCGGTTTCCCCATTTTCTCCCACATTGGCACTGCAATGCATCGGTAAGGCATTTTTAAAAACAGGAAGGATAAAGTTCAAAGCGGAGAAAATTCCTTTTTTCATTTCGCCTGTATATCCGGTTCCGCCAATGATGATGGTTTTTCGAGTAAAATTTAATATCGCAAAATTTTCATTACGCGTTCCATCGGTTGTAGGATTGGCTAAGAAACTGGGTGCACAAATCAGTGTCCATTCAGCAATAAAATCAGCCAGTTCTTTTTCTTCCGGTCTGAGAAACATATTGTAGCAAAATAAATTTTCCCAAGGCGTTTCAGTAATGACACGAATATTCAATCTATAATTGGGGTCGGCACATACATGGGCATCTCTGACAAAGATTTCTTTATTCGATAAATAGTCGGTTATTTTAGTGTATAAGGCGTCAAATTTTGCGGGTTCAAAAGGAATATTAATGTTTCCCCACCAAACTTCGTTTTCAGTAATGCTGTCTTTTACAATAAAACGATCCTGTGGCGAACGACCCGAAAATTTCCCCGTATTGATGGCTAAGGCTTCAGTAGAGGTTTCTGTTCCTTCTCCACGATTCACAGTCATTTGGTGCAATTGATCTGGAGTTAATTGATAGTGTATTTCCGCGTTTTTAATTCCGATATTTTCAAGCGAAAACAAATTGTTGACAATCATAAGGTGGCTTATTTAGTAGTTCTTAGGTTTCAATATTAAAGATAAAACATATATTTTAGTTCCTCTTTTGAATCCCTAATTTTTATCGGACTTTTTTGTGATATTATACAACAAAACAGCCCAGGCACTAATTAATAAAACCCCACCAATAGGCGTTACAAAACCGATTACTCTAAAATCAATAGGAGTAAGGCCGTTTGTGGCTAATAAATAGATGGAACCCGAGAATAACAGCACTCCCGAAAGCACTAAATTATAAATTGTGTTTTTTGCTTTTGAAGTTAAATTCGGAATTAATCCAATGAATAATAAAAACAAAGCGTGATACATTTGGTAGCGAACTCCTGTTTCAAAGGTGGCTAATTGTTCTATGTTGAGTACTTTTTTTAAAGCATGAGCGCCAAAAGCACCTAAAATTATTGCAATCATTCCGAGTAAAGCCGCTGTAGAAATTGTTTTTTTATCCATTTTTGTTCTGTTTAGGTTCTACACAAAAGTATTCGAAATCAAAGGAAACCAAAAGTTTTTTGGAGGATAGTTTGCCGCTTATTGTGCTAAAGTTTTGTGAATTTTGTTAATAAAGCAGATTGATTTTTTTACCGCAAAGCTGGCAAAGTTTTTTTGCAAAGATTCGCAAAAAGTAACACGGAGCTGCGCAAATATTTTAAAGAAAACAATTTGCGGTTGTTTTTTATTTAATGACTATAACTTGTCTTAGCGCAAACATTTGCCTATTTTTGAGTTATATTTTCAAGCTATGAGAACCGTTTTAATTATTGGTGCAGGTCGATCCGCTTCTTCGCTGATTCAGTATCTTTTGGAAAAATCCCAACAAGAGCAATTGCATCTTGTAATTGCCGATTTGTCTTTGGAATTAGCTCAAAAGAAAACCAATAATCATCCTAATGCCTCTCCAATTGCCTTAGATATCTTTAATGAAAAGGAGCGAAGAGCGGCAATTGAAAAAGCGACTATCGTAATTTCGATGTTGCCGGCGTATTTGCATATTGAAATTGCTAAAGATTGCCTGATTTTTAAGAAAAATTTGGTCACCGCTTCGTATATCAGTGATGCGATGCAGGGACTAGATGCGGAGGTTAAAAAGAACGGACTCATTTTTATGAACGAAATGGGATTAGATCCCGGAATCGATCACATGAGCGCCATGAAAGTCATTGACGAAATCAGGGAAAAAGGCGGAAAAATGCTTTTGTTCGAATCTTTCTGTGGCGGACTCGTAGCTCCTGAATCCGACACTAATCTTTGGAATTACAAATTTACCTGGGCACCTCGCAATGTGGTCTTGGCGGGACAAGGCGGCGTGGCTAAATTTATTCAGGAAGGAACTTATAAATACATTCCCTATGATTCTTTGTTTAGACGTACCGAATTTCTGGAAATAGAAGGTTACGGCCGATTTGAGGCTTATTCGAATCGGGATTCTTTAAAATATAGAAGCATTTATGGCTTAGATGCTATTCTTACTTTATTTCGCGGAACGATTCGCCGTGTTGGTTTTTCCAAAGCTTGGAATATGTTTGTGCAACTCGGCATGACTGATGATTCTTATGTCATGGAAGATTCCGAAAACATGAGTTACCGCCAGTTTATCAATTCGTTTTTGCCTTATCATCCCACGGATTCCGTGGAAATAAAAACCCGTTTGCTACTCAAAATCGATCAGGACGATATTATGTGGGACAAATTGCTGGAGTTGGATTTGTTCAATGACAAGAAAATCGTCGGACTTAAAAATGCTACTCCAGCCCAAATTCTGGAAAAAATCCTCAATGACAGTTGGAAACTCCAGCCCGATGATAAAGACATGATTGTGATGTATCACAAATTTGGCTACGAAATCGATGGCAAAAAAGTCCAAATGGATTCCCAAATGGTTTGCATAGGGCAAGACCAGACTTATACCGCTATGGCAAAAACCGTTGGTCTGCCTGTTGCCATGGCTACCTTGTTAATCCTGAACGGAAAGATTACAACTCCCGGAGTACAACTCCCAATCCGTAAAGAAGTGTATTTGCCTGTTTTGGCAGAATTAGAAAAATATGGAGTTGTTTTTCATTCGCAAATGCTGCCTTATTTGGGGTATAAGTATAGTTGATAATAACATGTTGGGTGGAATTATCAAAAACGTCAGTTCGAGTGTTTTTTGCGTAATGAAATGAAGCAAAAAATGTATCGAGAACCGTTTTTGATGATAAATTTTCTTTTTTGCTTGATCAAAAAAGAAACAAAAAAATCAAGTCTTACGCTTCCTCGTCGGTCAAATTAGTTTTCGAATACTAAAAGAAAATAACTCGCTACGCTCAAACAGATTTTC
>JBDLTG010000107.1:0-5578 GCA_039805885.1 Bacteroidota bacterium | reverse complement strand
ATCATCAACTTCTCTTTTGTCTGTAAAGGTAATTGTGATTCCTTTATTCAAATAAGAAAGCTCACGCATACGAGCTGATAAGGTATCATAAGAGAACTCTGTAGTTTGAGTAAAAATGGTATTATCAGGGTAAAAAGTCTGGCGCGTACCTCTTTTATCTGTTTCTCCGATTTGTTTCACCGGATACATCGATTTACCTCTTTCGTATTCTTGTTCGTAGATTTTACCGTCTCTAAAAACAGTAGATTTCATATGAACAGAAAGTGCATTTACAACCGAAACCCCAACACCGTGTAAACCTCCGGAAACTTTATAAGAATCTTTATCAAATTTACCTCCGGCTCCAATTTTAGTCATTACTACTTCAAGTGCCGAAACACCTTCTTTTTTATGTAAATCAACTGGAATACCACGGCCATTATCTTCAACTGTTACCGATCCGTCTTCGTTTATTGCAACACCAATGGTATCACAATGTCCTCCCATGGCCTCATCAATAGAGTTATCAACAACCTCATAAACCAAATGATGTAGCCCTCGAACTCCCACATCTCCAATATACATCGATGGACGCATTCTTACGTGCTCCATTCCTTCTAATGCCTGAATACTATCTGCTGAATAATTGTCCTTCTTGATTTCTTCGCTCATATTTTTTAATCTAAAAATGTATTTTTCGTATAACACGCAAATATATAAAAACTGAAATTAGAACACAGCCAAAATTGGCTTTTAAGCCTTTAAGTTATCAACAAAAAATGTCGATTTCAACAATAAAGCGCTCCTTTTTTCAAAACAAATTAAAAACTTGACAAAACAACCAACTGTTTGTATTTTTGCCTTATGAACGATAATTTTATAACCGAATTTTTCGGAATAGGAATACAAAACGGGAAAACTCCCGAAAATTTAGGCGTCTTATGGAGAACTGCCCAAAACTTAGGAGCAAGTTATATTTTCACAATAGGAAATAGATATGCTAAGCAGGCTTGCGATACCCATAATGCAGTAAAATCACTCCCCTATTTTCACTATGAAACGTTTGAAGATTTCTACCAAAACCTACCTAAAGGTGCACGCTTAGTAGGTGTTGAACTTGACGAACGAGCAGCCGATTTAGAAACATTTGAACACCCTAGACGATGTGTTTACTTATTAGGCGCAGAAGACAATGGCTTATCTAAAAAAGCAATAGCAAAATGCCATCATCTGGTTAAATTCAAATCTGAAAAAAGTTTGAATGTATCGGTAGCAGGAAGCATTGTTCTTTACGACAGAGGACTTAGTAAACCGAGATCCTGATTCAATGGCAATGGCAATGACAATTTCAAAAATCAATCTCAATTTAAAAAAGCCATAAAACACAAATTTCCAAAACAAACATTTATAATGTTGTTTTGGAAATTTGAAATTGCAATTGATATTGATTTTTTGAAATTGAATTTCTTACTTACTCAATTGATAATTATTCACTAAAACGGAAGCCGAAATATGCAAAACTCGTTCAAGCTCTCTAATCATATCTACTGTTAGTCGTTTTTTCTTGTTCAAGATTTCAGAAACACTACTTTTCCCTCCTATAATTCCAACCAAATCTTTCTGTTTAATATTCATTTCTTCCATTCTAATTTTTATCGCTTCAATTGGATCCGGAGCTTCAATAGGAAAATATTGATTTTCATAATTATCAATCAACAATGACAGGATTTCTGCTTCATCACCCTCAATAGAATCAGGAGTAGCATCAAAAATCACTTCAAGTCGCTCCAATGCTTTTTCGTAATCATTTTCTGTTTTGATAGGTGCAATTTTCATAATTATAATTTTTTAAATTGTATCTGCATTTATTTTATCATATTCAGCGTGAGTACCAATAAATCGAATGAATACCCATTGTCGTTCATAATTGAATTTAACAATCAGTCGATAAGAGTTTCCTTTTATATTAAAAACAACTCGACTGTCTTTCAATATACTTGCATTGATAAAAGTTTGTTTTACATCATTTGGGGAATTCCAACCAGAATTCTTTGCCGTTTCATACCAGGTTTTCAAATACTGTTCCGCATCAGCGTGCTTTTCCCAAAAATCTCTCAAAGTCTTTTTAGCAATGATTCTTTTCATATTTATTTCAAATATAAGACAAAGATAAATAAAAGTTCTTAATAAACGAACTACCTGATTTCAATTGCTACGAAAAAAATTAACTGAATGCTAAAACAAACACAACTAAAAGCAAAATTTCCAAAACAAACATTTAAAATGCTGTTTTGGAAATTTGAAATTATCATTGCTATTGCAATTGATTTTTGATATTGCTATTTTATAATCCTCACATTCATTTCTTCTACCTTTTTATCTGATAAAAGCGATGGCGCTCCAAATAATAAATCTTCACTAGTTCCTGTTTTCGGGAAAGCCATTACTTCTCTAATCGATGCTTTTTTCTCCAAAATCATCATCAAACGATCGATTCCCCAAGCAATTCCTCCGTGTGGCGGTGCTCCGTATTGGAAAGCTTTGTACATCGTTCCTACGCTTTTCATCATTTCTTCTTTATTGTACCCCATATTTCTATAAGTCGCTTCAAGAATCTCCGATTTGTGCGCACGAACTGATCCTCCACCAATTTCGTAACCGTTTAAGATAATATCGTATTGCTGTGCAATGATCGTTCCGATTTCTTCATCAGTACCATTCATGTGTTTTTGCAAATCATAAATAGCTGGCATCGAGAACGGATTGTGTGTAAACGTCCATCTTCCTTCATCAGTTTTTTCAAACATTGGAAAATCAACTACCCAAGCCGGACGCAATTCCTTTGGATTAATTAAGTTCAACATTCGACCCATTTCTTGACGAACAGCATCCAAAGCTTTATTTGCCGTAGCATAATCAGCCGCTGAAAAGAATACAATATCCCCCACTTGTGCATTAGTCGCTTTTATAATTCCTGCTGCAATTTCTTCACCTAAAAACTTAATAATTGGTGATTGCAATTCTTCTTCATTCACAATAATATAAGCCAATCCGCCCAAACCGTGTTGTTGTGCCACAGCAGTTAAGGTTTCTATTTGCCCTTTAGACATACGCTTGTTTCCTTGCTCTTGAGCCGAAACTTTGATACATTTTACAATTCCACCTTCTTCAATTGGCTTAGAGAAAACTTGAAAAGTAGTTTCTTTTACAATAGCTGTAATGTCTTGCATTTTCAATCCGTAACGCAAATCAGGTCTGTCGCAACCATAGAAATCCATCGAATCTTTATATGTAATTACTTCAAACGGACGTAAAATCCATTTGTTACCGTATACTTTTTTAACTACTTCATTAAATATTTTAGTATTCAAATCGATAATTTGCTGCATACTGGCATAAGCCATTTCCATATCCAACTGCGTAAATTCTGGTTGACGATCTCCACGAGAATCTTCATCTCTAAAACAACGCGCTACCTGGAAATATTTTTCATAACCACTTACCATCAACATCTGCTTGAACTGTTGTGGCGCTTGTGGCAAGGTGTAAAACAAACCAGCTTGTTTACGTGTAGGAACAATAAATTCACGTGCTCCTTCATCAGTTCCTGCACTTAAAATTGGTGTTTCAATTTCTAAGAATTCTTCCTCATCTAAGATGTCACGAATTAACTTAATTACTTTATGACGGTTAACGATTGCTCGTCTTACTTCTTCGTTTCTGTGATCCAAAAACTTGTATTGAAAACGAATCGCTTCATTAGTTTTAGCCGCTCTTTTAATTTCAAAAGGCAATGTTTTAGATAAATTTAAAATTTCTAAAACCGAAGTTTCTAATTCAATTTTCCCTGTACGTAAACCTGCATTGTAATCATCTTCATTACGACCTACCACAATACCTTTTACCGAAATTACTGATTCCGGTTTCAATTTCACCAACTCATCGATATTAGGGAATGACTCTCTACTGATACGGATTTGGAAAATCTCATAACTCGAATCACGCAAATCAATAAACATCAATTCACCGTGATCACGAACACTCGCTACCCAACCAGACAACAGCACTTCTTCACTGATGTTTACTTCTGATAACTGTGAAATTTTATGTGTTCTGTACGTATCTTTTATAATAATAGGAATTTCAGGAAGCGATTCATCCTGACTTTCTTTATTTTCTGCAACTGTTGCTGCAGCAGTTTTTTCTTGTGATACTGCCTTTTCTAAAACAGCGTCAGCTCCTAATTTGTCTAAAATAATTTGACGAATTACTTTCCCGTTTGCTCCTTTTCCAATAACACCTAAAACTTTACCAACTAAAATACCAGCTTTTCCTTGGTCACCTGCTTTAATATCATTGGCAACCGCTTCATTTTCTGAAATCACAGTTGCAATTACTTCCTGAATTTTATCTTCTGAAATCGTATTATCTGCAAAATATTTATTGTAGTCGAAATTTTGATCTTTTAAATAACCTGAAATAGCATTTTGAACTAAAACCGCCGTGATTTTCTCCGCTTTAAACAACACAAAAATCGTTACTAAATGCTCAATATTATGGATTTTAGCGTAATCTTCCGCCTTAACATTGTTCGCCAAAGTTTTAGCAACAAAAGAAGGATCATTAATTTTGTCATTTAAAGTAACAAACGTTCTGGAACGCAAAGCATCAGCCGTAAAAAATTTAGCATCTTGTGGCAAAACACCTCCGTTAATCAAAATAGATTCCACTGCATAAGGCAAGGCGCTTGTATCCACAGAAATTGCTTCAATCTCCGCTTTGATATTTACAAAAGGTAAATCCGGCTCCGAAATGAATCGGTAATCTGCTTCAAATTCTTTTTTACGCATGGTTTTGGTTTGCTTTAAATCAGCATCCCATAAAACCGTTGTTTGATCAGGTCTAAATGCTGAATTTTCAACAAAATAATTGAATTGTTTTTCTACCTCTTCTTTCAAAGCTTCGACCATAAACTTAAACGAGTTCAAGTTTTTGATTTCAGTTCTCGGGTTTAAAACATCCGAATTGATTTTGCGTAAAGAAACCGAAACATCCGATTTGAATTCTCCTTTTTCTAAATTCGCTTCAGAAATTCCTAAATTCTGAACAATACGCTGAATGTATTGCGCATAAGTCGAAGCATCTTCGATATTATGAACACAAGGCTCTGTAACAATTTCAATCAATGGAACTCCCGCTTTGTTAAAATCAACTAACGAAATTTTCTTTTCGTGCATTAATTTGGCCGCATCTTCTTCAATATGAACCTGCGTTAAATTGACAGTAAATTGAGAACCATCATTTCGGTAACAAGAAACCTCTCCATCAGGAATGATTGGATTGTGAAATTGCGTTATTTGGATGTTTTTTGGATTGTCAGGATATTCATAATGTTTTCTATCCCAAGAAATCACTTCATTACTAAATGACGAATTTACCGCTTTACCAAAATAAATTGCTTTAGTAATTGCTTCTCTATTTAAAGCTGGCAAAACGCCCATTTGTCCGGTACAAACCGAGCATATATTTTCGTTAGGTGTTTCTATTTCTTGATTTGGACAAGAACAAAACAACTTGGTTTTGGTATTCAATCGAACGT
>JBDLTG010000106.1:0-7532 GCA_039805885.1 Bacteroidota bacterium | reverse complement strand
ACCTATTTGTATTTGAAAGCAATGGAATATGCTAGCGAAGCAGACAAACAAAAACTAGCTGAGTTATTTTCGACTCAACTGGAAGATAGCACAGCTAAAATTACTGAGGCAAAAGAAATATTTGTGAATTCAGGCGCTTCAGCGGCAACAAAAAAAGCAATCGAAGAATATACTTTTAAGGCTTTTGAGTTGTTAGATCAAATGAATATCAAAGACGATAAAAGACAAATTTTACGTGCTTTTGGTGAAAATTTAATGGGAAGAAAAGTGTAAAAAATAGCAATATCAAAATTCAATCACAATTTCAATTTTAAAACTGACATTTTTTTTATTGCTAATGAATTTTGCTATTGCCATTGCCATTGCCATTGAGTTTCGCTATTGTCATTGAGTTTTGAAATTGCTATTGGATTTTGTTATAAAAATTGAAAACTATGTATGTTACTCCGTTAAATACCGATTTGTTATTCGAAGAAGCTGAAAAGGAATCTTTGTATCTTAAGTTGATAGAGCAATTAAATAAAGATTTTAATTTAGCGAATGAAGGAGTTGATTTTCCTATGAGTATTTCACCTAATGAGTTGAAAATTCAATTGCATGAAAAAATCTACCGATTGATTCAGTATAAGTTTGCGGAATATTTAAATCTCCTCTATATTATTGATGTTGCAGAAGATCAAATAAAAAAACTAGATGGTTCTGATTTAGTTGTCTTAGCTGAGGATGTTGCTTTTTTGATTCTAAAAAGAGAATGGCAAAAAGTATGGTTTAGAAATAATTTTAAGTAAGATGCTGAGGGGTTAAGGAGTTATATGATAAGATAGTGTTAATAAGAAGCTTTGTTAAAATGGCTTTTGCAAGCTAAAATTAATTCGTTCTTTTTTCGGTTCTAACTCCCTCTCCTTTGGAGAGGGTTGGGGTGAGGATCAAAAATAAAACCGTACAAAAGGCATAAAAGCATCACTATATGCTCCTTTGTTTTCTTTGTATAAAACATTGTAGCGTGCGCCAATAGTTACATTTCCGGTGCGGTAACCAGCGCCTAAAAACAAGCCTGTATTCCAAAAGTTATCACTGAAATTATTGTTACCAACTCCTTTTAGGTTTACTCTTAATTGTTCCAGTTCAGCCGAAAGTTGGATTTCAGGAATGGGGTTGAATAAGGTAATTAAACTTCCTCCGTATAGATTTGAATTGTATGAGTTTTTGACTTTTACATAAGTATATTGTGCGCCTAAACCTACTGAAAAATATTCGTTTACATTATAAATAGCACTTGGAGCAACCGAAATATCGGTGTAACCTGAACCAATACTCAGGCCTAATCCGCCCCCAAATTGCACGTTTTGCCAAAAATCACTGTTTGATTTAAAGTCAGGATTCTGGTTTTGAGCCGATAATTGAATGGAAAAAAATGCGAATAAGGTAGCTAAAATTAAATTTGAAACGACTGAGGTATGTTTTTTTGCCATAAGTAATAAGGTATTTAACATTTTAATAGTTAAAAGTGTTTTAATTTAAAGGTAAATTTAGTTGATTATTGTACTTTTGCCAAACTATTTTAACAAAAAGTATATTCACTAACATTATGGATAGGTTTTCATTTTTAAATGCAGCGCATACCGAATTTTTCGCTCAATTATACGATCAGTATTTAGTAAATCCAGATAGCGTAGAGCCTAGCTGGAGAAGTTTTTTTCAAGGTTTCGATTTCGGAATGGAAACGTATAATGAGGAAAATCCAATTCAATACAATAGAGAAGTAGCTCCAGTATCTTCAGTGGCTTCAGCTCCAGTAGATAATAGTAAAATATCAGAGCAACTTCACAAAGAATTCAACGTTGTGAAATTGATCGATGGATACCGTTCCAGAGGACATTTGTTTACTAAAACAAACCCTGTTAGAGAGCGTAGAACTTTTTCTCCAAATTTAGATTTAGAAAACTTTGGTCTTTCTTCAGCTGATTTGAATACTACTTTTGATGCAGCAAAAATATTAGGTTTACAACCTTCTACTTTATCTCAAATTGTCAATCACTTAACTACTGTTTATTGTCAGCATATTGGTATCGAATACATGTATATTCGTAGACCGGAAGTTGTAGAATGGATTCAAGAGCGATTGAATGTTAATGAAAATCGTCCTACTTTTAATGCAGAGGAGAAAAAGGGGATTTTAAATAAATTAAATCAAGCAGTTTCTTTCGAGAACTTCTTGCATACTAAATATGTAGGTCAAAAACGTTTTTCTCTTGAAGGAGGAGAAACGGTTATTCCAGCCTTAGACGCTTTAATTGAAAGAGCTGCTGAAAAAGGAGTAGAACAATTCGTTATGGGAATGGCTCACCGTGGTCGTTTGAACGTTTTGGCTAATATTTTTGGTAAATCTACTCAGGATATTTTCTCTGAATTTGATGGTAAAGATTACGATCAGGAATATTTTGACGGTGACGTAAAATACCACTTAGGTCTTACGGCTGACAAAATCACAAAATCAGGTAAAAAAATCAATATCAATTTAGCTCCAAATCCTTCGCACTTAGAAACTGTAGGTGCTGTAATTGAAGGAATTACCAGAGCAAAACAAGATAAATATTTCCCAGATGATTTTTCTAAAGTTTTACCTATCGCTGTTCACGGTGATGCTGCAATTGCAGGACAAGGTATTCTTTATGAAATAATCCAAATGGCTCAGTTAGATGGCTACAAAACAGGTGGTACAATTCATATTGTAATCAACAACCAGGTTGGTTTTACAACTAATTATTTAGATGCACGTTCTTCTACTTATTGTACTGACGTTGCTAAAGTAACTTTATCACCAGTATTACACGTAAATGCTGATGATGCCGAGTCTGTAGTACATGCGATGCAATTTGCATTGGATTTCAGAATGCAATTTGGACGTGACGTATTTATTGACTTATTAGGATATAGAAAATACGGTCATAACGAAGGTGACGAACCTCGTTTTACACAACCATTATTATATAAATTAATTGCTAAGCATCAAAATCCAAGAGATTTGTATGCTGAAAAATTATTGTCTGAAGGAATTATCGATGCTAATTTGGTAAAAACTTTAGAAAAAGAATACAAAGACGATTTAGATCATAATTTAGAAGCTTCTCGTAAAAAAGATTTGACTATCATCACTCCATTTATGCAAAATGAATGGAAAGGTTTTGAACAAGTTTCTAATGTTGGAATGTTGCAAAAAGTAAATACTAAGGTTGAAAAATCAACTTTAGATTCTATTATCAAAACAGTTTCAAGTTTACCTACAGATAAAAAATTCATTAACAAAATTACTAAGATTGTTACTGATAGAAAAACGGGTTACGATAACAATACTATCGATTGGGGAACTGCTGAAACATTAGCTTACGGTTCGCTTTTGACCGAAGGATTTGATATTCGTATTTCAGGTCAGGACGTAGAGCGTGGAACTTTCTCGCACCGTCATGCTGTTGTAAAAGTAGAAGATTCAGAAGAAGAAGTTGTTTTGTTAAATAACATCGAAAACAAAAAAGGAAACTTCCGTATCTTCAACTCATTCTTATCAGAATACGGAGTATTAGGATTTGATTATGGTTATGCGTTGACTAATCCAAATGCTTTAACAATTTGGGAAGCGCAATTTGGAGATTTCTCTAATGGAGCCCAAATTATGATTGACCAATACATCTCTTGTGGAGAAGACAAATGGAACAATCAAAACGGATTAGTAATGTTGTTGCCACACGGTTATGAAGGTCAAGGTGCTGAGCACTCTTCTGCACGTATGGAGCGTTACTTGCAATTATGTGCACGTCACAATATGTATGTTGCCGATTGTACAACACCAGCTAACTTCTTTCACTTGTTGAGAAGACAAATGAAAACTACTTTCCGTAAACCATTAGTGGTATTTTCTCCAAAAAGTTTGTTGCGTGATCCAAGATGCGTTTCAACAGTTGAAGAATTGGCAAGTGGAGAATTCCAGGAAACTATTGACGATACAACAGTTAACAAAGCTGACGTTAAAACATTAGTATTTGTTACAGGTAAATTCTATTATGATATTACTGCCGAAAGAGAAAACAACGGACGTAAAGATGTAGCGGTTGTTCGTATCGAGCAATTGTTCCCATTACCAGTTGAACAATTAAAAGCAATTATTGCTCAATATCCAAATGCAGATGATTATGTTTGGGCACAAGAAGAACCTAAAAACATGGGGGCTTATAGCTTTATGTTGATGAACTTCGATCTTGTAAAATGGAGATTAGCTTCTCTAAAAGCTTATTCAGCTCCTGCAGCGGGAAGTTACACAAGAGCAAAACGCCGTCATGCTGATGCAATCAGAATGGTATTTGATAAAAATTTATTTAGATAAAAATTTGGAGCTATTTCCTGCTGTCCGCTATATCTTTTTCTTTTTAAAGAAAAAAGAAAAAGGATGCCGCTACCATCAGGGCTAGATTTAAATACAAGAATAACGATTCATAATTAAAAAATTAAAATTCATAATTTAAAATATTAGGACATGATTTTAGAAATGAAAGTTCCATCACCAGGGGAATCTATTAAAGAAGTTGAAATCGCCACTTGGTTAGTAAAAGACGGAGATTATGTTGAAAAAGATCAAGCAATTGCTGAAGTAGATTCAGACAAAGCTACATTAGAATTGCCAGCAGAAGCAAGTGGTATTATTACCTTAAAAGCTGAAGAAGGTGATGCAGTAGCAGTAGGAGCAGTAGTTTGTCATATTGATACTGCAGCGGCTAAACCATCAAGTTCAGCACCAGCAGCGGCAGCTCCCGCACCAGTTGCTGAAGCGCTAAAAGCAGCTCCTGCGCCAGCGGCTCCAGCAGCAGCACCAGCTACTTATGCAACTGGAACTCCATCTCCAGCAGCTAAAAAAATATTAGACGAAAAAAACATCGCTCCAGCAACTGTCTCAGGAACTGGAAAAGGTGGAAGAATAACTAAAGATGATGCCGTAAATGCTGTTCCATCAATGGGAACTCCTACAGGAGGAAGCCGTGGTGTAGAGCGTACTAAATTGTCTATGTTACGTCGTAAAGTAGCAGAACGTTTGGTTTCTGCTAAAAACGAAACAGCGATGTTGACTACTTTCAACGAAGTAAACATGACACCAATTAATACATTGCGTAATGAATACAAAGATGCGTTCAAAGCAAAACACGGTGGTATTGGTTTAGGATATATGTCATTCTTTACAAAAGCAGTAACAAGAGCTTTAGAATTGTTTCCTGATGTAAATTCTATGATGGACGGAGATCACAAAATCGCTTTTGATTTTGCTGATATCTCTATCGCAGTTTCTGGACCAAAAGGACTAATGGTTCCTGTAGTTCGTAACGCTGAAAACTTAACTTTCCGTGGAATTGAAGCTGAAATCAAAAGATTAGCTATCAAAGCCCGTGACGGTCAAATTACTGTTGATGATATGACAGGGGGTACTTTTACAATCACTAATGGTGGTGTATTCGGTTCTATGTTGTCTACTCCAATTATCAACCCTCCACAATCAGGAATCTTAGGAATGCACAACATTATTGAGCGTCCAATTGCTGTAAACGGTAAGGTAGAAATTCATCCAATGATGTATGTGGCTTTATCTTATGACCACAGAATTATCGATGGTCGTGAGTCTGTTGGTTTCTTAGTTGCTGTAAAAGAAGCTTTAGAAAACCCGGTAGAATTGCTTTGCGGTGGAAACCCTAAAAAAGCATTTGAATTGTAATTCAAAAATGTCATTCTGAGCGAAAGTGAAGAATCTAATCCTGCAAGGTTTTTAAAATCGTGTAGGTATAATTTAAAATCCCAAATTCCAAATTTAATGGAGTTTGGGATTTTTGTTTTATATTCGAAAAATATATTATGCGTAAAGAACACCCCGCCCTACGGGCACCCCTCTTAAAAAGAGGGGAAGTGTAGCGTTTTTACTGAATGTTTTTTTTTAAAGAAAGGTGAATTCTCTAAGTATATGTAAATTCCAAAAGATTGGAAACATAAAAAGAGGGGAAGTGTAACGTGTATTCGCAATGTCTCTTTTTTTAGAATGATGAATTTCCCCTCCTTTGGAGGGGTGCCCGCAGGGCGGGGTGGCTACTATATTTGAAACAAAAAACAAATCAGATTATGAAATCCGAAATTGTTACTTATATCCATGAGCAACCTATTTACAGGAGAAATATCGGATTATTGCCGCGTAATAAAGCATTGTCAAGACGAGCAAAAGCTTTACGAAAAGCGGGAGTTTTGTCAGAAGTTATTTTTTGGAGGCAAGTACGAAATGATGCTTTTTGGTCAGTTGATTTTGATAGGCAGCGAATTATAGGTAGTTTTATTGTTGATTTTTATGTAAAATCACTTGGTTTGATTATAGAAATTGATGGTTCGAGTCACGATAATAAGCAGGAATATGATACGATGAGAGAGGAGTTTTTAAATAATTTAGGACTTCATATTTACAGGATTTCTGATTTTAGAGTGAAACACGATTTGGATAATGTGATGAAAGAATTAGAGCATTATATTATTCAGAAATTTGGTTAATTATTACAAAATGATATAAATAGAGAATTATGAAAATAAAATTAATGTTGCTTACAGTTGTTTTGGGCTTAGGTTCTGTATTTGCCAATCCAATAGCTAAAAAACGAATTTTAGTGTATACTAAAAACGGAAAAGGCTATGTGCATAAAAATATTGCTTCCAGTGTTGAAGCTTGGAAAAAAATTGGCGAAGCAAACAACCTAATTGTTGATGTTTCAGATGATCCAGCAGTAATGAATACCAAAAATTTGGACAAATACAGCTGTCTGGTTTTTTCGAATACCTGTAACGATATTTTTGATACCGAACAGCAAAAGCAGGCATTGGTAGATTATATTCATGCTGGTGGCGCTTTTGTAGGTGTTCATAGTGCGTCAGATTCTGAGAAATCCTGGCCTTGGTTTGCAACAATGGTAGGTGGGAGATTCAAAAGGCACCCAGCTTTTCAGTCTTTCGAAATAAAAGTAATTGATAAAAACCATCCTTCGACTTCGATGCTAGGGGAAACATGGACAAAAGAAGATGAATGTTACTATATGAATGAATTCAATCCTAATACTCATGTACTTTTGGCTGCCGATATGCGAACGGTGAAAGACAGCGAAAAAGAAGTCTATCCAGGGCGTACTTTTGGAGATTACTTACCATTGGCCTGGTGTCATGAGTTTGAAGGCGGTAGAGTGTTTTATACTGCTTTAGGACATGATAGTAAAGATTATGTTGATCCTGTGTTTATTCAGCATCTTACAGGCGGACTTTTGTGGGCATTAGGCGAAAATCCAAAAGAGTCTCATTCGAAGAAAAAATCAAGAAAATAAGCATACAAAAAAGCCTTCTTTTATGATTAGACTGCACCCAAAAAGTTAGACAAATTTATAATTAATTTTGATAATAATGAGCTCGATATTGTATCGGGCTCATTTTGTTTAAATTTGACTTGATTCTATCGTTATTGTAATAAATTA
>JBDLTG010000105.1:0-10692 GCA_039805885.1 Bacteroidota bacterium | reverse complement strand
GCATTTTTGTTAGGAGAAAATAGTTGGAAATGGCGTTTAGAAAGTCATATTACAAATGAGTCTTTTGAAAAATATGATATTTTTATTGATAAAATCGTTCAGTTTTTAGCAACAAATAATGCTAAAAAATCGTTGGTTGTCAATCACGAAAGCTTTTATAACTCAGGCGATGCTATCGAAATTACAGCTCAATATTTCAATAAGAATTATGAATTTGACGAAAAAGCACATTTAACTATTAAGCTGATTAATTCCAAAACAAAGCAAACTAAAAATTACGATTTACTGAAAGGAAATAATGCCTATAAGGTAAATCTGGACGGATTAGCTGCAGGAAATTATCAGTTTACCGTGAAAGAATTGAATTCACATGCTGCGTATTCGAGTCATTTTGAAATTTTAGATTTTGATATCGAAAAGCAATTTGTAAATCCTGATTTGGATCGATTGAATCAATTAGCCTCATTGACACAGGGAAAAGTTTATTATCCAAATCAAATAGATGCTTTGATCCAATCTCTTTTAGCAGATGAGAATTATAAAACTATTGAAAAAAACAACATCAAACGTTCTCCTTTGATTGATTGGAAATGGCTGTTGGTTTTCATTTGTAGTTTTTTTGCCATTGAATGGTTTGTTCGAAAATACAACGGTTTGTTGTAAGCAATTTTAAATTTTAATAAAAAGATTTCTCTTGAAAAAACAATCCAAAATTTTCCCTGAAAACGGAATCTTTAATTTAGAAAAACATACAAGAACACAGCAAGTTATTTTTGTTAGCTTGTTATTGATTTGTTTAACAGGGATTATAACACCTCCAATTGCACTATTATTGGGTTTGCTTGTTGCTAATATTTCAGGACATCCCTGGTTGCATTTAAATCATAAAATCATTCGTGTTTTACTTCAGGTTTCTGTTGTAGGTTTGGGTTTTGGAATGAATGTTACGAATGCTTTATTGTCCAGTAAAGAAAGTTTTATACTCACGGTTGTCACATTATTCAGTACTGTTTTTCTGGGAACTGTTTTAGGAAAATGGCTCAATACCGATAAAAAAACCTCTCATTTAATTTCCTGCGGAACTGCAATTTGTGGTGGAAGTGCCATTGCAGCAATTACTCCGGTTATTCAATCAGATGAAAAACAGACTTCGGTAGCTTTAGGAGTTATTTTTATTTTAAATTCTATTGCCTTGTTTTTGTTTCCAACCATTGGACATTGGCTAAACTTATCTCAGCAAGATTTTGGATTGTGGTGTGCCTTAGCTATTCATGACACCAGTTCGGTTGTAGGTGCGGCTAACAAGTATGGTCCAGAAGCCTTAGCCATTGCGACTACCGTAAAATTAGCGCGTGCCTTATGGATAATTCCAATTGTGTTATTAACCAGTTTTCTTTTTAAAAACAAAGCAAGCAGAATAAAAATCCCTTATTTTATTGGTTTTTTTATTCTGGCTATGATTGTGAATACTTATGTTCCTGAAGTGGCCATTGCAACTCCTTATATTGTTGCTATTGCCAAAATAGGATTAACGGTTACCTTGTTTTTTATTGGTTCAGGACTCAGTAGTTCGGTTTTGCTAGCCGTTGGAATAAAACCATTGATACAAGGAATTTTACTATGGGGATTTATTGCTTCAATGGCTTTAATGGCAATTTTGTATCTGAACTAAATTATTGTTTTTGATATTTCTTTTTCTTCAAAATATCAGAAGCAGTTTGGTAAAAAGAAATAGTTTCGTTTACTAGATCGGTTCTTTCATTTTTCAAAGGTTTTTGATTGTAATACAACTGAAAATCAGCTTCAATTCCTTCTTTTGGTTCTAATGTAAGTGCGTATTGTTTTACTTGTTGCTTAGGTGATAGAATGGTTAGAACATTGTCTTTAATCAATCCTAAATCCTGATAAGTAGCAATTAAAGCTCTTGGTTTGTAATCGGCTTTTAACACATCTTGTCCGAAAAATTTCGATTGATAATTAAAGTTCAGCAATCCTAAAGCAGTTGGCATTATATCAATTTGAGACATTAATTGCGTGTAATGTTGTGGTTTGACAAATCCAGGTGCATAAATCATAGCTGGGATTCTGTATTTATCTAAAGGAAGTTCAGTTTTTCCTGCGCTGGAAGCACAATGATCCGCAATAATTACAAAGATTGTGTTTTTAAACCAAGGCTGTTTTTGAGCCATTTCGAAGAATTTTTTCATCGCATAATCGGTATATTTTACACCGCCTTTACGTGATTTAGCATCTCCGGGAATGTCTATTTTCCCATTAGGATAAGTAAAAGGTCTGTGGTTACTTACCGTCATCCAATGATTAAAAAACGGTTTCCCTGATTGCGCTTCGGCATTCATGGTTTTGATTGCTTTATTCACCATGTCCTCATCACAAACTCCCCAAATGTTAGAGAAAGTAATTTCTTCCGGTTTGAAGGTTTTTTTATCTACAATATCATAGCTGTTTCCAGTAAAGAAATCTTGCATATTGTCAAAAAAAGCATCTCCTCCATAAAGATATTTTACATTGTATCCTTTGGATTTAAAAATACTTCCTGTAGAGAATTTATTTTTGTTGTCTTTTCGTTTTACCACACTTTCTCCAGCCGTAGGAGGAAGACATAAAGTAACGGCTTCTAATCCACGAACAGTTCTGTTTCCTGAAGCATATAAATTGGTAAACACTAAACTTTTAGTAGCTAAATCGTCTAAAAATGGTGTGATATTGTCCTTGTTTCCGTACATCTTCATAAAATCGGCACTATAACTTTCGATTGTTATCAGCACAACATTCTTATGTATTTCTGCACTATCCGATTGAATAGTTCTAGTAGAAGATAAGTTTTGGATAGTAGGTAATTGTTTTTCTAATAAAGCATAAGCTTCATTCTCTGGTAATGTTTTGTAGAATTTGAAATAATCCAATTCACTATTCATAAAAGCTAAATAGAATCTATAAATTCCGTTTGCTTGTAATTCGTTAGTAAATACATTAGAAGCATTTTCAGTTTTTGCTAATTTTGGAATGCTCCAAAGTGCCAGCCCGAACAAAAGAAAATAAATAAATGAAATTTGGATTTTTTCAAAAACAGTAGGGATTTTTTCAATGTAAATCTTTGATCTTTTGATGATAAAATAAGTGATAATCCCAGCGATGATAAATAAGCAAGAAAAAATTGGAATTACAGGATAAGATTCCATGATATTCCCAATTACTTCATTGGTGTAAACCAAATAATTGACAGCAATAAAGTTGTATTTCACTCCAAATTCGTTCCAAAAAAAGTACTCACTAATCGCATTTTGCAATATCAAAACTACATACAAGAACATTACAAAAGCAAAAAGCCAATACCTTATTTTATCTCGTTTTTTAGGTAAAAAAAGTAATAAACTAAAGAGTAAGGTTTTGATTCCTACAAATATCAAACCTATTGTTGGTAAAGCACCTCCGTATTCAGAAAGGATTGATTTTCCTGAAAGAATGTAGATAAATAATGCTAATAACAATCCCAAATGAATGTATCCATAAGGTTTTTGGTATTTAGCATTGGATATAAAAATGAGATACAACCATAAAAAACCACTGGCTAAAATAAAAACTAATATGTCGGAAATAAGACCTAGTGAAAAAATCTTAGCAATCTCTAATCCTGAAAAAGACGATTGCGTAATAGGATGAAAAACAAGTACAATTCTAAGAATAACACTAATAACAACATAAAATAAAGTGAGGTTATAAAACGGAGCTAGCTTTTTTGTTATAGACATATTGGGTTTAATTTTTTGTAAAATTAGTTAATTTGGCATTATAAATAAGAAAAGTTATTGTAGTTTGTAGGCTTAACTTTTACTTAAGATAAATTTTGATTGGTAAAACGAATATATATTTAAAGTACTTTTGATAATTATCTATAAATGAATCCAAAACAAACTTTTTAAAAGAATAAATTTTAGATAGAATAAATTAGAACAGATGCGTATTTTAATAGTAGAAGACGAAATAGGAATTATGCAATTTCTTCAACAAGGTTTAGAAGAAGAAGGTTATCACATAACCACCGCATCCGATGGTTTAAAAGGGTATGAAATCATTCAAGAAACTCATTTTGATTTAATTTTATTGGATTGGATGTTACCTAAAATGACTGGTTTAGAATTGTGTAAATCCATTAGGCTTAATGATACTAAAACGCCAATATTATTTTTAACGGCTAAAGATACCATTCAAGAAACTATTGAAGGCTTGCAATCTGGAGCGAATGACTATATCAAGAAGCCATTTAGTTTTGAAGAATTAATAGAACGAATAAAAGTACATTTTAGAAATGCTGATCAACAACAAATTCTGGAATTAGGTTCTATTCAAATTCATCTTCAAAAACACATGGTTTTTGTAAATAATAAAGAAGTTTCATTGACACAACGGGAATTTGAATTGCTGTGTTATTTGGTCAAAAACAAAGGTAAAGTTTGTACTCGAAACCAAATAATCGAAGACGTTTGGGACATTCATTTTGAATATGACACTGGTGTTATTGATGTTTTTATGAATGCCATTCGAAAAAAATTAAATTTAAAAATTGAGGAAGACTACATCAAAACGATTAGAGGAGTAGGCTATATCGCAAACGATTAACAGATCATGCAAAAACTTTCGTTTAAAAACAGAATTGCTTTCCATTATATTATCACCACAGCCTTATTGATTTTTGTGGTGTTTTTTACTATATATTCCATTGTTAGGTATAGTGTTTACAACCATTTGAATAATGATATTTCTAAAGAAGTAGAGAATCATTTAAACGAAATTGAAATCAAAAAAGACAAGTTTTATCTCATTCACCTTGATGAATGGAACGAAAGAGAACATAATACGGTTGATGTTAATCCTGTTTTTATTGAGTTTTTAGACAGCAAAAGGAATAGAATTGAAAAATCGCCGAATCTTAAAAATGAAACTTTAAGTTTTAACCCAACGGTAGAAAACAATCAATTATTTGACACTAAATTATTAAACAATAAAATTCGTCAAATTCAAGTTCCTATTTATAGCGAATCAAAAATAATTGGATATATAATCATTGCAATGTCACTTGAAGATGCTTCTTTGGTGCTTCAAAATCTATTTGAAACATTAATAATTGCTTATCCGTTAATCTTGTTATTGCTTTTTTTCATTGCTCGTTTTATTGCAGGAAGAAGTATAAAACCAATTAGTTCTATCATTCAAACAGCTAATATTATTACTAACGATAACTTGAAATCCAGAATTAATTTACCTCAAAAAAAGGATGAATTATACGTTTTGTCTCAAACCATCAATAATTTACTAAATCGAATTGAAACGGCTGTAGAAAGAGAAAAACAATTTACATCAGATGCATCTCATGAATTACGGACGCCATTGACAGTTATAAAAGGGACTCTCGAAGTTTTAATTCGAAAACCAAGAAGTCAAGAGGAATATCAAGATAAAATTAATTATTGTGTTTCAGAAGTAAATCGACTGAATCATTTAGTGGATCAATTGTTGTTATTAGCAAGATTTGAAAATCAAAATCAATCTATTAAAGTTGAAAAAATTGCATTGAATAGTATTGTTTTAGATATAGTATCCCGATTTTCAAGCACTATAGAATCTAAAAATATAAAAATTAATACTGATTTTTTTAAAGATTTCACTATTGAATCAGATCATTATTTATTAGGTATCATTTTAAATAATTTAGTTTCAAATGCTTTAAAATATTCTAATGCCAATGATACTTTAACTATTAAACTATTGGAAGAAAATAGTAAAGTAAAATGTGAAATTAGTGATACTGGAATTGGAATTCCTGAGGCCGATTTGGAAAAAATAT
Organism: Bacteroidota bacterium; assembly: GCA_039805885.1. GTDB lineage: Bacteria > Bacteroidota > Bacteroidia > Flavobacteriales > Flavobacteriaceae > Flavobacterium. The sequence goes on along the minus strand of JBDLTG010000105.1, from coordinate 4,829 downwards.
TTCAACAATTTTATCGCTCAAATGCTAACAATCATCCCGAAATTAAAGGAACCGGATTAGGATTATCAATTGTTAGTAGATTATGTACTTTATTGCATATTGAAATTGAAATTTCTAGCAAAGAAGATGTTGGTACTCATATTATCTTAAGCTTTCCTTAAGTCGAGATTAATCATATCTTAAGCTAAACGTAGTTTATATCTGTTACTTTTGAATATCTTAAAAAAAGTAGAGATGTTAGAGAAAATTATTGCTTTTAGCTTAAAAAACAAACTCATCGTTTTATTGTTTACTATGGGGATTTTTGGATTCGGAATTTACTCTGTTTTTCAAATTTCCATCGGAGCCGTTCCGGATGTGACCAATAATCAGGTTCAAGTAATTACCACATCTCGCAATCTTTCTACACAAGATATAGAACAATTTATAACTTATCCTGTAGAAATTGAAATGGCAAACTTGCCAGGAGTAAAAGAAATTCGTTCCATTTCTAAGTTTGGTTTGTCGGTTGTAACCATCGTTTTTGAAGAAGATTTAGGAACTTATTTACCACGACAATTAATTGCTGAAAAAATAAAATCGGCAGCAGAGAAAATTCCTGATGGTTTTGGAACTCCAGAAATAGGCCCAATTACTACTGGATTAGGCGAAATTTACCAATATACGCTGGAAGTAAAACCCGAATTTAAAAACAATTATTCGGTTACCGATTTGAGAACGCTTCAGGATTGGGTAGTTAAACGCCAATTATCTGGAATTAAAGGTGTAGTTGAAATTAATACTTGGGGCGGTTATTTAAAGCAATATGAGATTGCAATTTCTCCAGCGCAATTAAAAGCAATGAATATTAGTATTTCTGAAGTTTTTAAAGCATTGGAAAACAACAACGGAATTGCCGGTGGAGCTTACATCGAAAAAGTGAATCAAAGTTATTTTATCCGTGCCGAAGGAAAAGTAAAATCACTTGAAGACATTGGAAATATAGTAGTTAAAAACAACAACGGACTGCCTGTATTTGTAAAAAATGTAGCCGATGTGCATTTTGGTTTTGCCAATCGATTTGGTGCCATTACAGGAAATGGTGAAGGAGAGAAGGTTCTTGGGCAAGTAATGATGCTTAAAGGAGCGAATTCCAAACAAGTAATTCATGATGTTAAAGATAGAATTGCCGAAATACAAAAAACCTTGCCCGAAGGTGTTTATATCAATGGATTTTTAGAAAGAAGTGAACTAGTTGCTAAAACGACTTTTACAGTTGCTGAGAATTTGATTTTAGGCTGTTTGATTGTTGTTTTTGTGGTGGTTTTATTGTTAGGAAATTGGCGTTCGGGATTGGTTGTAGCATCAGTTATTCCACTTTGTTTGCTATTTGCAATTTCGTTGATGAATATTTTTGGTATTGATGCTAATCTAATGAGTTTAGGGGCGATTGATTTCGGAATCATTATCGATGGTGCTGTGATTATTGTCGAATTTATTGCGTTTCAAATTGCGCATAAATCAGCACATTTAGCCAAACTTTCAAGGGAAGACAGTCAACTAGAAATTGACCAAATAACTTATAAAAGCGCTTCAAAAATGATGAATTCGGCTATTTTTGGACAGTTGATTATTCTAATTGTTTTTATTCCAATTTTATCGCTTTCTGGAATTGAAGGAAAAATGTTTAAACCCATGGCAATGACTTTTAGTTTTGCTTTGGTTGGAGCAATGTTGTTCTGTTTTTCTTATGTTCCAGTAGTTTCATCCTTATTTTTAAAACCAAAAGAAGAAAATCCGAATTCATTTTCGAATAAATTAATAGCCAAATTAAATTCGGTTTACTTGCCAGTGATAACTTGGGCATTGGCTAACACTAAAAAAGTAATGTACGGAGCAATTGGATTATTGATTATGGCTGTAGTTTTATTTACGACCATGGGAGGCGAATTTATTCCAACATTAGACGAAGGCGATTTTGTAATTCAACCCGTTTTAAAAACAGGAACATCATTGACTAAGACAACCGAAATAACTACTAAAATAGAAAAAATAATTCTCAAAAATTTTCCAGAAGTAGAGCAAGTTGTCAGTAGGATAGGAGCTGCTGAAGTGCCAACAGACCCAATGAGTATGGAAGAAAGTGATGTTATTGTAAAACTAAAACCAAAATCAGAATGGGTTTCTGCTTCTAGTAAAGATGAATTGGCTGATAAAATCAAATTAGCAGTCGAAAAACAAATTCCGAATATGGAAATCGAATTTACCCAACCTATTGAAATGCGTTTTAATGAGTTGATTTCGGGAACGCGTTCAGATGTAGCTGTAAAAGTTTTTGGCGAAGATTTGAATGTTTTGGCTCAAAAAGCACAAGAGATCAAAAAAGCCATTACCAATGTTGAAGGTGCTTCAGATATTATTATTGAAAAAACAGAAGGTTTGCCTCAAATGAGCGTTCACTACGATCGTTCTAAAATTGCCCGTTACGGATTGAATATCTCTGATTTGAATGAGATTATTGCGCTTAGTTTTGCTGGGAAAACGGTTGGAAATGTGTTTGAAGGTGAAAAACGATTTGATATGGTAATTCGCTTAAATCAAAACAATCGCCATGATATTGATGATTTGAAAAATCTGTATGTTTCTACACCTTCGGGAGAGCAAATTCCATTACAAGAATTAGCAACAATTGAATATTCGCAAGGTCCAGCCAAGATTTCAAGAGACAATACCAATAGAAGAATTGTGGTGGGAATTAATGTTAGAAATCGAGATTTACAAAGTGTGGTTACAGATATTCAAAAAAATGTAGCTACTAAAGTAAAATTACCATCTGGTTATTATGTGAAATACGGAGGCCAATTTGAGAATTTGCAAAGTGCTAAAGCCCGATTGATGATTGCCGTGCCAATTGCCTTATTTTTAATATTTATATTGTTGTATTTTGCTTTTGGTTCTATCAAAGAAGCTTTGATGGTTTATTCGGCAATTCCGCTTTCGGCTGTTGGAGGAATCTTATTTTTATGGATTAGAGATTTGCCTTTTAGCATTTCGGCAGGTGTTGGATTTATTGCCTTATTTGGAATTGCAGTATTAAACGGAATTGTATTAATAGAACATTTTAAAGAATTGAAACATCAAGGAATGACAAACAAAGACGAATTGATTTTGAAAGGTGCTACTGACAGATTACGACCTGTTTTGTTAACTGCAGCTGCGGCTGCGCTAGGTTTTTTGCCAATGGCAATTTCTTCTTCAGCAGGAGCCGAAGTACAAAGACCATTAGCAACTGTCGTTATTGGAGGTTTGTTTACCGCTACTATTTTAACGATGGTGGTATTACCAGTTTTGTTTAAAGTTTTTGACGGAAGAGAATTTAAAAGACCTAAATTTAAAAAACACCATAGCGGAACTTATATTCTTTTATTATTGCTTAGTACTTCTTTTACTTTTGCCCAAAATTCAAATGAGGAACTGAATTCATTAATTGCCATTGGAATCAACAATAATAAGGCTTTAAAGGCTTCTCAATTGCAAGTTGATAAATTTGAGGCAAATATTAAAAGTGCTTATACTTTTGATAAAACAAATATTTATTACAATTATGATCAAAATAATTTAGCTTTCAACAATCAACCCTTAAAGGTTTTTGGAGCACAACAACGCTTTTTATTTCCAACAGTTTATGGAGCTCAAAAGAAACTCAATACAAGCGAATTTGAAAAAGAAAAAGCTAGATACGAACTCGAAAAAAACAAATTGAGTTTAGAAATTTCAAAAGTGTTTTATCAAATTGTGTATTTACAGCATCAAGAAGTTTTGTATAAAAAATTAGATAGTTTGTATCAAAATTTCGCTAAAGCCAGCAACAGACGTTTTGAATTAGGAGAAACCAATTATCTGGAAAAAATTACGGCTCAAGCTAAATTTAGACAAATAGCATTGAAATTATCTCAGATAAAAAATGAGAAAACAGCGCAATATAATTTGCTTCAAAGTATCATTCAATCAGATGATAAAAATCTTATAACTGCATCCAAAATTGAACCAATTGATTTTTCAACGGAAGAATCAAGTAAAACGATTTATAGTAATTATTTACAAACTGTTACCAATAATTATAAGAGTCAAGTAAGCATGCAAAAACAAAGTTGGTTACCTGATTTGCATTTGGAATATTTTAGAGGAAGCAATAAAGGATTGTCACAATCATTAAATGGTTTTCAAGTTGGAATTTCAGTTCCAATTCTGTACTCTGGGAATGTTTCAAAAGCGAAAGTAGCTCAATTGGACATGCAAAGTTGGGAGCAACAAGTAAAGAATGAAAACCAAAAAGTAATGGGTTTTGTAGACCAAAAAAAGAATGAATTATTAAAATTCCAGGAAGCCATCAATTACTACAATCAATATGGAAAACAATTGGCTGCTGAAATTATTAAAGTAGCCAATATGAGTTACAAGCAAGGTGAAATTGATTTTTTTCAATACATCCAAAGTTTAGAAAACGCCACAGTCATAGAAGTGGAATATTTAGATAATGTACTGCAGTTTAACAAAACACAATTAGATTACCAATACCTCAATTTTTAATTTTTATCAAATGAAAAAACTATTCGCTATACTTTCTTTATCAGCTCTTTTCTTTTCTTGTAAAGAGACCAAAACAGAAGAAAATCCAATTGTTGACACTGATTTAATTACAGTCACAGGCACTCAATTTCAATCGGGAGCAATGGAAATCGCAACTCCTGTTGAGCAGGATTTTGATGTAACCGTGAAAGCCACAGGTAAAATAGATGTTCCACCACAAAATCGTGCGCAAATCACTTCTTTTATGGGAGGTTATATAA
>JBDLTG010000104.1:0-119580 GCA_039805885.1 Bacteroidota bacterium | reverse complement strand
GTATCAATAATGTATTGGAATCCTTGCAACTATCAATCATTCAAGACTACTATCGTTTTAACCCAAATAGAAACGGCTTAAACATTCAATCGGAAATACTATATCACAATGAACAATTAATCAGTTTTAAAATCATTTCAAATAGTACTTTCAAAACACAAACTCCAGTAAAAGCAGAGCAATTACTTTGCTTAAACCTTCAGAATGGGCAACAAATTGATTTGGAAAGCTTAGTTTGGTTTGACGAAAAAAATCCCAAACCAGATACAAACGATGTTTCACAAACTTATGAATACCGAAAAAAAGTTTTTGCTCCTAAAGTCTTTTCGATATTAAACGAATTGTATCCGCAACAAATGCAAACCAGTGATTGTAATATAAATAAAGAAGCCACATGGGCTTTGCCTAATTTCGCACTAACAAAACAAGGGATATTGTTCTGTTTTTCTCATACCGCTATTTGTAACTTTATGGATTGGGCAATAATTCCTTATAAAAGATTAGCACCCTATCTTGAAAAGAAATACCAGCTAAACTAATCTCCATAAATTTGCACATCATCCAGTTGAAAAGTACCGTCTAAAGCTAAATCTTTTCCTGAACCGATGTATTTAAAAGCAACATTTATCTTCCCGGTATAACCGGATAAATCAATCGCTCCCGAACCAATAAACTCATTCCAAGGCGTAGCCTGAGTTGGAATTTTTGCAGATACAGGAATCCAAGTCGCCGTGTTAATATGAAGTCCGTCAAAATTAGTGGAGACATAAACTTCAATGGTATTTAACGGAGAATCAACATCAAGATGGTCTTGAGCAGTTCTAAACGAAAGACTTTCCTTAGTATGCGTATCCATGTCAATTTTTGGGGTAATTAACCAAACAATATTCGACGCCACCTTAGTTCCCGTTATCGCAAATTCAGCATAACCATTAGTCGAAGAAATCCCTCCTTTCCAAACAATGGCTCCCGCTTGTATAATATTACTCCAACCCGGCAAATTCAAATTAGAACCATCAGCAACAGATTGAAAATCTTCAACAAAAAAAGGAATATTGCGTTTTCCAAGCATTTCAACATCCGTTTCTTTTCTGGCAACCAATTGATAATCGGTAGCATATTTAGTCAGAACACCTCGCACTTTTCCACTTCCATTGGGCACCATACTTTTTGAAAAATCGGCAAAACTACTGGTTCTAAAAATCAATTGATTTCCATTTTTGTCTACCAAATTCCAATTGGTCGCCCCACCTACATCATTTGTTTCTTCATAATAATGACGACCGATAGCTGGTTCTGTAAACTGCACATTGCCCAATTCGATAAGCGTGTTTAAATGACTATCGTTAATTTCGCCTAAACCAATCGAACGAAGCAGCTGCTCTTCTTTCACATTCGTACAAGAAGCATACAATACCTTTTTATAATCATTTTGCGAAAGTCGCCCTACTCCACCTTGGTTAAAAGCATTGACATACAATCCGCCAATTCTCAAACCACCATAATACAAATCGGTGTACTGATTCTTTAATTTCACATATACCTTATTCCCTAATCGATAATCAACATACAAATTAGTTGCATCCACTGGAACACTAAATCCAACAGCAGGAGTTGTGGCTGTAGCCAAAGTTTGAAATGAAATGGTTTTAAAGAAATTACCGTTTTCATCACTCGAAACCACATAGGCTTCTATGACATCATCATAAGGATATTGAGCTACAATTTCGGCTGCCGTTTTTTTAATTTGAGTCACTGTTTTGTTCACCGGAATATCGGGCTGATTACAACTTAGCTTAGGAATCTCCGTTTCATTATTTGCACAAGCACCAAAAACCAGCAAGAATATCATCATTAAAAAAAATTGAAAAGTATAATTTTTCATAATAGCTAAAATTTTAAATTAGAAACTGAAATTGAGATTCACAAAATACGTCCTGCCATATCCATAAAAATATTTGTTACCAAAAGAAGGCGTTCCGTTGGAAACATCCTGGTTGAGTTGCCTGAAATTAGCATTTCGAGCTTGCTCATAACCACCAGTTTTGTATTTGTTATCAAGCACATTATTAATACTCACAAAAAGTCCCAGAAATTTTCCTTTAATACGCCAGGATTTCCCACCTATTAAATTGAGTAAAATCACGGGATCAAATTTTTCCTGTCTTAATAATTCGGCAGCTCTTTCTTCGGTTGCTTCCGGAAAAGGAAATCCGCTGGCAGGATTGGTATAAAACCGATTGGTTCTGGAAATGGGCGAAACATCAATATAATTCTCAGCCAGATAATTGACATTTGTTCCTATCCACCAATATTTTGGATTGCGATATTCCAAACCCAAACTATACGCCTGCTGCGGCATTCCAGCCTGCTTGTAATTTTTTAAAAGTGCCGTACCAAAATCAAAAGACGGATTGGTGTTTTCAACCGTAGCCACCGCATCGTTATTGATACTTACATTCGGATTGCTATCAAAAGTAAATTGTCCATAAGCCGCTGAAAAACTCGTTTTGAAAGTTGAACTGATTTGGTATTCAAAACTCAATTCGGCTCCAAGGTTTTTTCGATCCAAATGCGTTAAAGTCTGACTTACAAAAGCATTGGTATTGGTATAACCCGCTTCGTTATCAAATATTCCTTCGGCATAAAAAAAGCTGATTTTAGTTGCATCTTTAATCGTCGAATAATAGGCTGTTAGCCTTGTTTGAAGTTTTGGAGTTCGAAAAACATAAGTTGCATCGAGACTATTAAGTGTCTCACTTTCTAAACCATCAACTATGGTATTATTCAATCGCACATTCGAAAAACTATTTCTCAAATTAGGAGCTTTAGTCAAATGAGCCGCATTAAAATTCAAGGATTGTCTTCCAGAAATTTTAAAAATAATTCCGCCTTTGAAACCAAAATTCTCAAAATTCAGTTTTTGGCTTTTGCCAAAAGAAATCGTTTCATAAATTCCGTTTTTATACAAGCCATCCCGTTGATAATTAGTTCTGGAAAAAGATTGCGCCAGATAAAAATCAATTTTATTATACGAAAATTTAAACTGGGTGAAGGCTTCTAACACAGCGGCCGAAAGTCTATAATTATAACCATAAGTGTCTCCAACCTTGACTTGACGGTTTGGATTGTTTAAATCAGATTGGGCTTGAGTTCCGCTATAAAATCCATCAATGTCTTCAAAAAAAGCACCGCCTAACAAGTCCAATAACTTTTGATAATTATGCGATTTCAAATCCCGAAATGAAATTCCCCCATTGACAATCAAATTTTCAGAAATCTGAGAATTAAAGTTAGAATTCACCGCTATCGTTTGATCATCATTTCGGTCTTCATACAACACATAATGACTTTGGCCCGCTTCGTAACCAATGATATTCGAATTTGCATCCATTACAGGATTCTGATTCGCGCGATACATTGCTTCCCAATCGATTTGAGGATTTGCCAAAAATGCCAGTCTGTTTTTCTCCCCGTTATCGTAATCCGGAGTAAATTCTCCTGAGAATTCTCCATTATCAGCAGCATACAATGAAGTATAATAACTCGGCATTTTTCTAAAATAAGTAGGATCAGGACTATTGGCATTTTGATAGTCAATATTGCTGTTGCCGATTTTTCCAAACTGATACAACACCGCCGAATTCAAATTAGTATGATCGTTTATCTTAAAATAATGATTCAGCATAACAATGGGTTCCTCAACCGTTTTTTGTCGGGCATTTCTCTTTTCTCCATTTTGATAACCCCAATACGAATTGTAAATTTCGCTAGTTAAATGAGTCACTTCGGCGGTATTTGGCGAATTTTTCCCTCGCTCATTTGGCGTATAAAATCCTGAAATATTAATCGAATGCTGGTCGTTTAATTTCTTTTCGACACTTAGAAAAAGAGAATTTGCATCATAATTAGTGCCTTCAAAATAGCCTTCTTGAGCATAACGTTTTCCTGCCGAAATAACGTAAGCCCAACCCGAATTACTCATTCCAGAAGCATAAGTCGCCATAATGCGGCCAATGTAATTAGTATTAGTTCCTGAAAATGTGATTCGGCTTCCTTTTCGATAAATAGAGGCTCGCGTATTAATTTGCTGAGTTCCCAAAATTCCTCCAAAAGTATAATCGGAAGGAGTGGTTCCTATGGAAAATTCCTGATTTCGAGTAGCATCATTGAGTCCGCCCCAGTTGTTCCAATTCGGTCTGCCATCATACAGTTTATTCATTGTGATTCCATTAATCATCGTAGTCGCATTTTCACTATCCAAACCGCGGATTCTAAACCGGGCTTGTCCCCAATTGAAAGCGGCGGCTTGCTGAAAAGCATCTCTGGAAGATTGCAATAATCCCGAAGTGTTTTCGGAACTGCTGTTGTCATCGGTTAAATCGTCTTCAAAAAGCTGAATTACGGCTGCTTGCTGGTCAGCAACTTGATCCATTTCCAACAGAATAGTTCCTAAATCCAATGCTAAAGTATTTTGAATCGAAACCGGAAATAGGGCATCTTTGTAACCTTGACTATGAAAAAGCACTAAATAATCGGCTGCCGGAATGGATTCGAAAATAACAATTCCATCAGAATTAGTAAGCTGTGTGAAATTGGTATTCTGAATAGAAACCACCGCAGCAACTAGTGGTTTTAGTGTTTTAGCATCTAAAACTTTGGCTGAAATCTGAGCTTCATTTTGTGCCAATATGTAAGTATTTGGCAGTATTCCGAAAAATAAAACAAGAAAATATCTCATAAGTCCAAAGAATTAACCGCAACTATCCTTTTAAAAAAAGAACATTGCGCTATCATACAACTTGAAAAAATCTGATTTCTAAGCATAAAAAAATATCCCCAAAAGGAATATTTCAGTAAGAGTCGGGATTGTTATTTTTGGAAATTGGGCTATAAACCGAAAACGATTCAAGCAATATCAAAAGTGGTGGTATTAAATAACTTTTAAAGTTAGCTAGTTCTTTTGATTTCTTAAAAGTAAGAAAAAAATTATTTACTTGGATTTTTTTTGAAAATTTTTTTATTGTTCTATATTGTTGGTCTAAATAGCACTTTAAAACAGCTCGCTCCTACGGAGCTAAAAACGGAGAAAAACATCTATTTCTACAAACATCTCACTCCTAACGGAGTTATTTAAAGTCCCAGCGGGACTTTCTGTTTATAGAAATAATCAGCATCTCTAAAGTAAGCTCCATAGGAGCGAACTGTTTAATAAAGAATTCATATAAAAAATACATTATAAACTCCGTTCATCACTAGCCCTGATAGAAGTGGAAATCCTTTTTTCCCTCGTTTTTTCTAACGAGACAAAAAAGATTGAAGCGGATAGCAGGACATCGAAGATTCAGCGCAGCTAAATAGCTCCAAACAAAAAACCTATTGAATCACTTTAATTCTTGGAACTAAAAAAGCAATAAGAATCCCGAAGATTCCAATAAAAGCAAATGAAAATCGCAAGCCAAACAATTCGGCGATGTACCCAATTACGGGTGGCCCCATTAAAAAACCCAGGAAACTCACACTTGACACAGCCGTTAGCGCTTCACCGGGAGGAATTGTTGGATGTTTTCCAGCAATGCTATAAAGTGTAGGTACAATAGTTGAAACCCCTAATCCTACCAGCATAAAACCGATGGTTGAGGGTACTAAAAACGGCAAAAACACTGCTGTAAAAAGTCCCGTTGAGATTAATGCTCCTCCCGTTTGTATTACACTTTTCCTTCCAAATTTATTAATCATGCCGTCGCCTAAAAAACGTCCGGTAGCCATCATAATCATAAAAGAGGTGTAGCCTAAAATGATTAAAGGTCCCGGAGCTTCAACAATATCTTTAAAGTAAATTCCGCTCCAATCAAACATAATTCCTTCACTTGCCATAGAACCAAAACCAATAATTCCAAGCCAAACTAAGGACATATCCGGTTTTGAAAACAGCTTTTTCTTCTCAGTAATTTTGCGTTTTTCTTTGGCTTTAACCAAAAATTTATAATTGAAAGCAATAAGCAATAGCGTAATAACACCAACAATAATAAAATGATGATATGGTGTTAAGTTTAAGGCTAACATCCCTAATCCTACTAAAGCACCTGTAAAACCGGCAAAACTCCACACCCCGTGAAAAGAAGCCATGATGGTTCTTTTGAAAAGTTGTTCGGTATAGACACCTTGAGTATTTACGGCTATATTATTCATGTTTCCGAAGATCCCAAAAAAGTACAAACCTAAAGCCAGTTGCCAGGCGTTTGTAGCCAAACCTAAATTAGTCAAACAAAGCGCATACATACTCAACGACAAAACTACCAAACGATGACTTCCGTAACGAGTGACTAATTTCCCTGAGAATGCCATCATGGTTAATTGTCCCACTGGAAGTGCAAACAAAATAGAACCTAAATCGGCATCACTAAGATCAAGTGCTACTCTAATATCTGGAATTCTACTCGCCCAAGTTGCAAAACACAATCCCATTCCGAAATAAAAAGAAGCCACAGCAAAACGTACTCTATTCAAATAAGAAAGTTTTGCATTTCTAAAACTCTTTTTGATCTTTCCTTGCGCTCTGAAGCTTCCTATAAAATTTAATCGTAACAAAGGCTTTGTTTTTAGGGATTGAAGTTGCAAAAATACGAAAAGCAATCTTGGCACTTTGTTAATTAACTTATAACAAGCCGCAATACATCGTTATCGTTTATAAGTTTAATGGAATCAAACCATAAATGGAACACAGATGAAACAGATTTTAGCAGATTAGCACAGATTTAATTAAAACAAAAACCGCAAATTCGCAATTTATTTAATCTGCGAATTTGCGGTTATAAATTGTAACTGAAATATTTTATAAATCAACCACTCTTTTTTCCTTACTACTTTGGATTGCAGCTTCAATAATTTGCATTACTCTTGCTCCATCCTGAGCGGTAACAGGTTCTACAGTATCGTTGATGATGGCATTGTAGACTCCATCAAAAAAGTCATAATAATTCCCTTTAAGTGTTGGGATTTTGCCGTGCATTATTTTGCCATCCATTTCGGTATGTAAAAAACCTTCTTTATCCAGAGGTTCCGTTCCCCAGGAATCTAGGTTTGGTTTCTTCATTACTTTCAAATCGTCTTCCTGCACATCGCCGCGCGGTTTTAAGAACGAACCTTTTTTACCGTGAATTACATAGGCTGGATTTGGTTCGCGCACAAAGAAACTCGCTTTCAAACGCACTCTGAAATCAGCATAAAACAATAAGATATCTACCCAATCATCTACAACCGAATTTTCACGCGTAGTCCTAATATCAGCAGAAACAGCTTTTGGAAAACCGAATAAATACAAGGCCTGATCAATTAAATGCGGGCCTAAATCTTTCAGGATTCCCGAACCTGAATTCACGGTTTCCTTATGTTGTTTTGGACTCAAAAGCGGATTGTAACGATCAAAATGAAATTCGGCTTCCACAATTTCGCCCAGAGCACCGTCCAATAAAATTTGGCGTACCGTTTTCAAATCGCTGTCCCATCTTCTATTTTGGAAAACGGCCAACTTCAATCCTTTTTCTTTGGCTAAAGCATCTAATTCCTGAGCTTCGGCAACTGTTGTCGTAAACGCTTTTTCAACAATGGCATGTTTCCCTGCTTCCAAAACTCTTTTGGCATATTCAAAATGAGTGTCAATTGGCGTATTAACTACTACCAAATCCACATCAGAAGCTAAAACCTCATCAATAGACTCGTAACTTTTCAGCTGAGGATAATCATCTTGAATTAATTTCTTGCTTCTTTCCCAGGAACCCAATAACTCAAAACCGGGATGTAATTCTAAAAATGGTGCCTGAAACACTTTCCCCGACATCCCATAAGAAAGTAAGGCTGTTTTTATTGTTTTCATATTTTTTTAATATTTGATTTTAGAATGTAGATTTTAGAATGTAGATTTTAGATTTATTCGAAATAGAAAATTGATTTCAGAATTCAAAACTCTAAAATCAGCAATCTAAAATTATTTAGCTCTTTCGTATTGTGAAGGCCAAGCCACATCATCAGCTAATGCTTTCGCAAAATTTAATCCTAAATTAGGATTGCGCAATGATTCTCTGGCAAACAAAACCAAATCGGCTTTTTCACTCGTCAGGATTTCTTCGGCATGATTGGCTTTAGTAATTAAACCAACCGCTCCCGTTAAGATTCCTGTTTCTTTTTTTATTTTTTCGGCAAAAGGGACTTGATAACCCGCCTCTAATGGAATTTTTTGGTACGAAACCAATCCACCCGAAGACACATCAATTAAATCGACTCCTTTTTCTTTTAGGATTTTCGAAAATTCGATAGATTCTTCAACATTCCAACCGCCTTCAGCCCAATCGGTAGCTGAAATTCGGACAAATAAAGGCAAATTCGAAGGCCATTCGGTTTGTACTGCTTCCAGAACTTCCATTGTAAAACGGATTCGGTTTTCAAAACTTCCGCCGTATTCATCAATTCTTGCATTCGATAATGGCGATAAAAACTGATGATTCAAATAACCGTGAGCCGCATGAATTTCGAGCACTTCATATCCCGCCTGAACCGCTCTTTTAGTTGTTGCTTTAAAGTCGGAAATTATTTTTTGGATTCCGTTTTTATCTAAAGCCATAGGTGTTTCATCGTCATGATACCCTATTGCTGATGGTGCTACCGTCTGCCATCCACCTTGCGAGGCATCGAGTTTTTTATTGCCTTTCCAAGGTGAAGAAACGCTGGCTTTTCTTCCGGCATGCGCCAATTGAATTCCCGGAACTGCATTTTGATTTTTGATAAAAGCGGTAATGGCTTTCAGTTTTTCGATATGTTCATCTTTCCACAATCCTAAATCTTCAGGCGAAATCCTACCTTCGGGAGCAACTGCTGTCGCTTCCTGAATAATCAATCCCGCTCCACCACTGGCACGACTGCCTAAATGAACTAAATGCCAATCGTTAGCAAAACCGTCTGTTGACGAATATTGGCACATTGGAGAAATGGTAATTCTGTTTTTTAGTGTAATACTTTTTATCGAAAGTGGAGAAAATAATTTTGAAGACATAATCCTATTTTTTAAAAACCGTAAAGTAATTTTTATTTCAGAAAAGTAAAGTTACAAGAGCTTACGGAATATCTGAATTGAAATTGGGATTAATTAACAAACATTTAAAACCTTATGGAATAATTATTGTAAAATAAACAAACAGAAAACCTTACTTTTGTACGTCATATTAAGAACCAAAATTAAAAAATGGATATTATTATCAAACTTTCTCAATTTTTATTGAGCTTATCATTACTGATTATACTTCACGAACTAGGACATTTTATTCCTGCTAAACTATTTAAAACCAGAGTCGAAAAATTCTATTTATTTTTTGACGTAAAATATTCCCTTCTAAAAAAGAAAATTGGAGAAACTGAATACGGAATTGGGTGGCTACCGCTGGGTGGTTATGTAAAAATTTCGGGGATGATTGACGAAAGTATGGACAAAGAACAAATGGCTTTGCCTCCACAACCTTGGGAATTTCGTTCTAAACCGGCTTGGCAACGTTTGATTATCATGTTGGGTGGAGTTACAGTCAACTTTATTTTGGCTTTCATTATTTACATCGGAATGGCATTTGCTTATGGCGATACTTATATTGCCAATAGCGACTTGAAAGACGGTGTTTGGATAACAAATCCAGCCCTAATAAAAGCCGGCTTTAAAACGGGAGATAAAATCCTTGCTGTAGATGGAACTAAAATTGTCAAATTTGACGGTGAAATCAACATCAAAATAATCATGTCCAAAGAAGTTTTGATTGAAAGAAATGGCAAACAACAAACTGTAAAAATTCCTATTGACTTCATTGATCAATTATCTAAAGAAGAAAAAGGATTACTAATTTATCAAAGAATACCTTTTGTAGTTAATACTCTTACTGAAGATTCTCCTAATACCAATCTAAAATCAAAAGATATGTTTCTTTCTCTAAACGGAGAAAAAGTGAAATATTATGATCAAGTAGAAAGTATTTTGAATAGAAATAAAGGAAAAGTGATTTCTGCTGTAATATTGCGTAATTTAAAAGAAATGAAAATTACACTTAAAGTTTCTAATAAAGGAATAATAGGTGTAAAACCAGCATTATTAGATAACAATTCTTTAGACAAACTAGGTTATTATAAAGTAAGCACTCAAAATTACGGTTTCTTAGAATCTATCCCTGTTGGAATTCAAGAAGGAAAAGATCAGTTAATAGGTTACGGAAAACAATTGAAAATGATTTTCAATCCAGACACTGGAGCTTACAAAGGTGTGGGTGGATTTGCAGCTATTTATAATATTTTTCCAAATTCATGGAGCTGGGAAGTATTCTGGGGTATTACCGCTTTATTATCGATTATGCTTGGAGTAATGAACTTATTGCCTATTCCGGCATTAGATGGTGGTCATGTGATATTTTTATTATACGAAATAGTTTCAGGTAAAAAACCAAGTGATAAATTCCTTGAAAACGCCCAAATGGTTGGTTTTGTTTTACTTATCTCACTGTTACTATTTGCTAACGGAAATGACATCTACAAGGCTGTTATTGGGAAGTAAAAAAAATTGAAAATTTTTTCATTTTTTGTTTGCCACATTGAAAAAAGCTCTTATATTTGCATCCGCTAAGAACAAGGTAACACACCTTAAAATAGCCAACAAAAACGTTCCTTACGCATATTAAATATACAGTTTCCTCCTTAGCTCAGTTGGTTAGAGCATCTGACTGTTAATCAGAGGGTCCTTGGTTCGAGCCCAAGAGGGGGAGCTTTTTTTAGAAAGCCATTCAAGAAATTGAGTGGCTTTTTTTTTGGCCTAAACTTTCTGGTTTGAGTTCGCCGCGGCGGAGGAACTTTTTAGAAAAGACTATCAGAAAACGAGTGTCTTTTTTGCTCTAAACTTAAGCAAAGGGATATTTCGGATCAATCCCAAAAGTTGGGAATTACCCAAAACAACACTTTACAAGGATTAAATTCTAAAGAAAATCCGGGAAATGAGTTTTCATAATATCGTCAACAGTCTCTAGTGAGAGCGGTTTGCTTTTGAAATCAGAAACTTCAGAAATATCATCGGCTCTGGTTTTATCATCAGGATTCAAAGAAGTGGTAAGCATGACGATAATGATTTTCCCTTTTTGATGCTCTTCTAAAGCATGGTAAGCTTCTAAAAACTCCCAACCGTCCATCACTGGCATATTGATATCCAATAACGTTAGCATGGGCTGTGGAAACACATCACCTTCTTTTTCAAATTGCCCTTTATTGGTAATAAAATCGAGTGCTTCTTTACCGTTTAATACGGTTTGAATATGCTCTGCAATACCCGCTTTTTTTATAATCATCTGATTGATGAAATTAGTTCCTTTGTCATCATCCACCAATAAAACACAGTTGAGTTTCTTTTTCATAACTATCTCTAAAGTTTTTGAATTGTAAATTTAAAAGTACTGCCTTCCCCCAGCTTTGATTCAGCCCAGATAGCACCGCCATGCAACTCGACTATTTTTTTACAGTGTGCCAAACCAATACCTGTTCCTTCATAATCATCACGATTGTTGAGCCTTTTGAAAATAACAAAAAGTTTGTGCATGTCTTTTTCATCAATACCGATAGAATTATCCTGAATAGAGAAAAGCCAGTTCTTTTCTTCTTCCTGAACAGCAATTTTGACTTCGGGCGCCACTCCTTTTTTTCTGAATTTTATAGCGTTACTAATAACATTCTGAAAAAGCTGTCTTAATTCAACTGCATACCCTTTTAATTCGGGTAATTTATCAACGCTTATTTGGGCTTTACTTTCCGCTAGGGTTACCGCCATATCCGAAAGCACATCTTTCACGATTTGATTGCAATCGGCCTCGCCTAATTGTTTTTCCTTGCCTATTCTGGAGTAATCAAGCAATCCTTTGACCAGTTCCTGCATGCGTCTGGATGATTTGGATATAAAATCAATATACAAATCCCCATTCCCATCTAATTTTCCAGCAAATTCTTTTTCAAAAAGTTCCGTAAAACAGACCAATGAGCGTAAAGGTTCCTGCAAATCATGGGAAGTGATATAAGTAAATTGTTCCAATTCCTTATTTTGACTTTTCAGAATTTCATTCTGTTTGGCAAGAGTTTTTTCTCTTTTTAAGATAGTTTCGGTTCGTTCTTTTACCTTTTGTTCCAATTCGAAATTCATTTTTTGTATTTCTCTGGAACGTTTGATAATTTCAACTTCCATCTCATCTACCTTTTTCTGCAAGCCCTGGTTAATGCTTTTGTTCTTTGATTGTTCGTTCTTTAATGTTATAAATTCGGTTACATCTTCCACCCGATGGATAATATAATCGATTTCATTTGCAACATTCAATATCGGGATGTTTATAGGACTCCAATAACGCACTTCAAAAACACCGTCAGGTCTTTGTACGTCATATCGCTGAACAGCCATAACATGTCGCCTTTTTTCTTTTAATACCGAATTAAGAGATTGGGATAAATTAGATACCCCGTCTGCACTTTTATCATCCGGGTTATCAGGAAAGACTTCAAATAAGTTACGACCAATCATTTCCTCTTTTTTCTTCATTGTTGCCCTTTCATAAGAGTCATTCAAATCTAAAATGATAAAATCAGTCGATAGAATTAAATATAAACTCGGAGCTGATAGAAACACTTTTTGAAAATCGATTGTACTTTCTTTTATACTTATATTTTTCATGCTTTATCGCTTACAATTAGGTACAATTAGCCATTGAAATAGGACTTTCAAAACAAGTCCTTATTAAAATTTAAAAAATGCAATTTCTATCTTTATTGATGCCTTTCAATTGTAGGTATTGAAAACCATCAGTAAAAACTGCAACTTCTGTTAAGTGGGGAACCTTAGAAGTCTTACGCTAATATAAGACTTTATTTATAAATCATGAAAAAAAATTAAAAAAACCGCACAGATCATTTGACCTGATTCACTCATTTTTTTATTTTTTTTTAATTCTCTAAAACTTTTTAAAATATCAAGGGTCTAATAAATTTTACAAGTTACCATTAGAAACCATTTTCGAAGCAAATCTAAATTGGCTAATTATGAAATAATTCTACCTACTATTAACAATTAAATTTAGAAAAAAATGAAAAAAATCTCTCTTATTGCAATTGCCTTATCTTGCGCATTGTACAGCTGTTCAAATGACGGTACTGATTCTACTGACACCTCAACAACCGCATCATTAACGTATGAAACCACTAGCGCTGCTACTCTACCCACAACAATTAGCAGTTACGTAGCTAAGAACTATACTGGATCTACTATTTCAGAAGTAAATTTAAATTCAGATGGAACCTACACAATCTATGTTAGCACGGGAGCAACGTCCAAAAGCATTACTAACATCAATGCTATTTTTAAACTAAATTTTACTGCTAAAGGGCTTTTGTCAAGCTCTGGTAAAATTACTCCAGTTGCCATTAGCGATTTATTAGCAAGTATTGTAACGTACATTAACACAAACTATGCTGATGCTACCATAAATTCAGCACATGTTGAATCTGACGGAAGTTTTGATGTTCTAATCACAACGGCTGACAAGGTTAAAATCAAACTCAATTTCAGCAGTACAGGCGAATTTGTTTCGGCTCATGAATTGAAAGCGAATGGAAATCACAGACACCATCATTCAAATCAACACACTCGTATAGCTCTTGCCGATTTAGCAAGCAGCATCACCACTTATATTAGTACTAATTATGCCGGATCAAAAACGGTGGTTGCTTTCTCTGAGGCTGATGGAAGTATCGACGTATTTATAGTTACTGCGGATGGTGCCAAACTCAATTTAAACTTCACAGCAGATGGCACATTTGTATCGGTGAGCACTATTGATGCGTTCCATTTAAGAGAGCATACTATTATAACTGCTACTAATTTACCTACCGAAATCACCGCTTACATCACAACAAATTATGCCGGTGCAACTATAAACCTGGGACATATCGAGCCTGATGGAACTTATGAAGTATATATTACCACAGCAGCTGCTGTAAAATTAAAATTAACTTTCTCTGCAACATTCCAATTTATTTCTGAGCAAACTAAGTCTGATTTTGGTAATCACACCTCTATTTCTTTAACTGATTTAATTACTGCAATCACTACTTATATTAACACTAATTATCCGGATGCAGTTATCAATGGAGCTCATAAAGAAAAAGATGGTACTATTGAAGTTTATATCACAACTACTGCCGCTGCTCATTTAGAACTTGAGTTTTCGGCAACAGGAGCATTTCTTAGTGTAGAAACAAGGTAATGTAATCATCAAACCCTAACCCATACAAGAAACGAATCTCTTGTATGGGTTTAATTAAATTTTATTTTTAAATTGACAAAGCACCGAATAATTAAATCCTTTTGAATTAGTAATTTAGGCTTTAAATTGTAATTTTGAATTAATAATTGAATTTGTAACTATTGGCAAACGAATCCGATTTTATTGACCAGTTAATTAGCGAAACTCACAGAGACAACGCTTTTAAAAAACTACTTGATCTCTATCAGGTTAGGTTGTATTGGCATATAAGGAAATTAGTTATTACTCACGAAAATGCCGATGATGTTTTACAAAACACTTTTATCAGAGTATACAAAAGTCTAGCTAATTTTTCCAGACAAAGTTCCCTTTATACTTGGATGTATAAAATTGCCTACAATGAATCTATTCGTTTTTTAGAACAAAATAAAAACAAACATTCCATCTCAATAGAGGATGTAAACACAAAATATTTGAATAGTTTATTAGAAGACACTTTTTTTGAAGGCGATACACTGCAATTAAAATTACAAACTGCGGTTTCTGAATTAAACTACAAACAAAGGCAGATATTTAACATGAAGTATTATGATGAGCTGAAATTTCGTGAAATTGCAACAATTTTAGAAATGAAAGAAGGAACTATAAAAACATTGTATTATAATGCCGTGAAGTTTATTGAAAATAATATCGAAACATTGCCCATAAAAAAAGAGGAATCAGTTCAAAATACAGAAAACATCTAAGACAAAAAACATGGAAACAAATGATAAAATAAATCAAATGAACGATGATGAATTAAATAAAATTCATTCGGATTCTTTAGGTCTTACTGTTCCTGAAAATTATTTTTTTGAGTCTAAGGATAGCATCCTGAATAAGGTAGTAACTAAAGAAGAGCCTAAAACAATTCCTTTTTACAGAAAAAAAACAATATGGTTTGTTGCAGCAACGCTAACTTTGTTTTTAGGATTGACTGTTTGTAATAAATATGCAGCACTAGATGAACAAAAAATTGCTGATCAACTTACTGATAGCATTGCTCAAATCGATAATGAAAATGGGGCAAAAGCTGTTTCAAAAAACAATTACAACAATCAAATACCAAATATTAGTTTAACTGCCGAAAATGACATTTTAGTTTCTTCATTGTTTGTTGAAGAAAAAGAAGTCGATCAATACATTACAAACTGTATTTTAGAAGATATGTAGCCCTTTTTATTAAACTTTTAATCAAAATTTGGGTCTAATAAAAAAACGCTTAACTTAGTATTACAATAAAATCATATACAATGAAGTCACTAATTACAATAACAGTATTTCTCTTTTTTATGGGATTGTACTCTGGAAGGGCACAAAAGAGCACTGTGATTGATAATTTTACCACTGAACAACGAAAACTTGTTCAGGAACAACGTGAGTTAATAAAAGCGAATAGAGAAGCATTCAAGGCATCTCTTACCGCAGAACAACTTGCCATTTTAAAGGATGCAACCTTAAATCGACAAGAAAAACAAGCCGCATTAATCTCGACGTTTACTACAGTACAAAAAGATTTACTAAACGAAAACAAGGAAAACATTAAGGAATTAAAAAAGGATTTTAAAAACACCTTAACTAACGAACAGCGACAACAAATCCACGAACAAATGGGCAACAGAATTCGTGAAAATATAAAAGATTCCAGATTCCGTGATGTAAAACGTAACTAAATTTTTAATATTTTTATACTATTAAAGTAAGTGACTGAAAATTTCAGTCACTTACTTTTTAATTTTATAACTAAATGAAAAAACTCTTTTTACTTGCATTAATCCTCACATTTGCCTTAAAAACTTATGCCCAAGAAGCAAGTCCTAAAGAACAAGAAACCGACGAAATTATTGATGAATTATTAGAAAAAAATCAAAGCATTGAAGACTTTATAAAATCAATCTCTAAATTTCAGTTTCTATATCTTTCAATGAATTATAACAACAAGACTTATTTTTCTGGTCGCGATATAGGTATAAATCAATACAATTTAACTCCAAAAATCAGCTATCTTCATTCTTCGGGAATCTATGCCAGTGTCTCAGGAATTTACTATAGCTCCTTTAATCCAAAATGGGATTTAACTACTGCTACATTCGGTTTTGGTAAAAATTTTGGCAAACAAAAAATCTTTAAATACAACGCTTCTTATTCCAGGTATTTCTACAACAACAATCTTGATAATGCTTACAGCAATGTGTTGAATGCGGGGTTGTCGCTTCGGAACAAAAAAAGAAACTTTAGCACACAGCTTTCCGTTTCTTATCTGTTTGGAAACGAAAATGGTCTGCAAATTGCCTCTACAAATTACGCTTTACTAAACATCATTAAAACCAAGAAAACACAACTGGATTTTAAACCCCAGTTGAGTATTGTAGCAGGAAATCAAACGATAGAATCTTCGAGAACCTATTTCAATAATGGGTTTCCAATAACTGTTTATACCACTCATTCTACTTTTGATTTGATAAACACACAAATAAACATTCCGTTAGAATTAAATTATAAATCATTTGACTTTGAATTGGGATATAATATCAATTTCCCAAATGCTTTAAAAGGAGAGACTAGCTTAAAAAACACCGATTACTTTAATTTTTCAATGGCTTATCTAATAAACTTATAACCAACAAAATAATCAACATACAAGCATTTTGCTTTTTTCAAAAAACACTCCTATTTTAACTAATCCAAAGTTTACTCTTAAACAGATTAAAACTTTGTTTTAGATGTTGATTAAAACAGATAAACACAATCAAAACCACTAAACCATAACCAACATAAGTATAGATTTCCATATTGGTTAATAGAGTAGATTGTTTGGAAATAGCACTAAAAACCTTTTTTAAAGCAAGCGTATTGGCATTGTCAAACGAATAGCCTTTTGCAACAAAACTTTGAGTATATTTTTCTATAGATTCTTGAGTTTCGCTACTGTTTGCTGTTACAAATTGACTGAATTTTAAAAAATGCTTTTTCTGTAAAAAAGCCACTGCATTTTGCATCACACAAAAGCCAATTGTACTTCCCCAAAATCTTCCGGCAACACCAATAATTCCAGATGAAGCAGCCATTTTCACAGGAACCGATGAAGTGGTAAACAAAATCAAAGGCACAAATAAAAGCCCCACTCCTATTCCTTGTAAAACATACGGAATCAACATATCCGACAGAGCAATATCAGGCACAAAAAGAAAGCTAAACCAAAAATGATAAATGGCTAAAAGTGAAAAACCCAATATAAAAATGAATTTAGTCGATATGGATTTCATTAAAAAAAGAGCCGCCAAAACCAATCCAATTACATTTCCAAAACCATTGATATATTGTACTCCCGCCACTAGGGATGGATCCCAATTCCAAATGGAATACATAGTTCCGTGACAAAGACTCAAAGTAGCTCTACTAATATAAAAAAGAAAAAACAATAAAAAACCAGTCCGTAAATTAGCATAACGAAAAACTTCAAAATTAAAACTCGGTCTCTTTACCGAAAGTTCTTTAAAAATAAATAATCCAGCTGTAATTAAAGAGATCATGAGAACCAAAACCAACTGTGAAGACTCAAACCAGTATTTCTTTTCGGCATACACAAAAAAATAAGCTCCAGTTAATATGGATGTCAACACCAGAAAATAGCTTATCCAATCAATTTGATACAACGGAATTTTCTTTGTGATTCGGTGTCCCCTGAAGGTAATCATGATTAAAAAAACATTCAGAATAGGGAACATTCCTGATACATACAACATGTATTTCCAGTCGTAATTATCCAAAAACCAAACGGCAATATTCATTATAAACGGCGTGGACAATAATAACGCTCCATAATAAAATGAAAACCCAATTATAATAGCATTTTTAGAACGAAATCGCTCAATTAACAATTGTCGAATGGTAATTACAGGCAATGCCATTAAAATTCCTTCAAGCACTCTTAGAAGAAGAAAAACAGCAAAATTGCTTATGTAAGCCGAAGAAATAATCGTTACTCCAATTAACGAATACACCGCCATCAAATAATTTTTGGCGGGAAAATAATTGGAAAACCTACTTTCGATTAAAATGGTTGCAAGCAATGTTCCATAAGTAACACACATTGCAAACTGCAAATCTTCGGGTTCTATGTCTAGAAAACTCGCTGCATAAGTAACATTCGAAGTATAAACTCCCAATAAAATCATCGAATGCAACAAGCAAACAAATAAAATGATGATGATAGCCCAATTGGGAATCCATGATTTAAAAATACTTTTATCGTCCATTTTAACTGTGTTCAGCAATCACTTTTACATTCATTCCCGCTCTTAGAAAATCGGATTTTGTATTATTTCCTGAGAGTTTAATTTTCACTGGAATTCGTTGTTCAATTTTCACGAAATTCCCCGTTGCATTGTCAGGTGGCAACAACGAAAATCGCGCACCACTAGCTGGCGAAATCGAACTTATAATCCCCACAAAGTCTGTCCCATCAACAGCATCGGCTTCAACACTCACTTTCTGCCCTACTTTTAAATACTGCAATTGGGTTTCTTTAAAATTGGCTGTAATCCATTTTTCTTTACTAACAATAGAGACCACCGATTGTCCTTCTTTTATCAATTGTCCAGACTGAATTGTTTTTTTTCCAACCCAACCATCATAAGGCGCCACAATTACCGTATACGAAAAAAACAAGGCTGCATTATCCACCAAAGCTTGCTTTGCCTCTATAACCGTTTGCGCCGACGGAACTGTAGCAGCCGCCTGCGAAGTACTCAAATTAGCCATTTGAATTCGGTTTTTCATTTCTTGATAATGCGCCTGAGCAGCTTCATAATCGGCATTTACTTTTTCTAATTGCTGTTTGGTTGCAGCATCTTCAACCACCAAAGCCTTGTAACGCTGGTATTCCAATTTAGTTTTCCAAAGATTAGTTTGAGCCACCTTTAATTGCGATTCACCAATTGCCATTGTACTGGCAGTTGTCACCACATTTCTTTCGGCAACCACTGTATTTTGTTTTGCCAAAGCAACATCAGCCAAAGCCGCGTCCAGTTTAGATTTGTATTCCCGATTATCAATCAACAATAAGGTATCGCCCTTGTGTACAAACTGGTTTTCTTCGTAACGCACTTCTTGTACATAACCTGTAATTCTAGACATTATTGGAGTTACATATTGCTCGATTTGAGCATCGTTAGTTTCCTCGTGATTTGTGTTAAAAACATAAAACCAAATTCCTAAAACAATTCCACTCACAATAAGTGCCGTTGCTACTAATTTCACAAAAACATGAAAAAATTGACTTGTTTTTTTACTTTTATTTGCCATCAGATGTATCCGTCTTTTTATTATAATTTAAATTCTTCGTTTAGTAATCCTGCCGTATGCAACAATTCATAATGTTTCATCACTGCATCAATTCGGGTTGCTATTTTAGTATATTTTGCCTGTAGTAAAGCATTGTCAGCATCGACCATTTCAGTTATCAAAACCAATTGATTAAGGTATTTTAATTTTACAATTCGGTAATTTTCATTTGCCAATTCTAATGCTTTATCGACCACTTTAAACTTTTCAACTACTTCCTGATATTGGGTGTGATTTTTATACAACTCATCTTGTACTTGGTTTTGCACCATTTTAGTTTGCATTTTTTGCCACTGCAATTTAGTATTTGCCATGTGAACTTTAGTCTTATTTTTATACAATCCCGAAAGATCAAAACTCGCTTCAATACCCACTTGACCTAGACTATACAAATAAGGATCGGGCGGAAAAAACATATAATTGGGATATTTTAAAGCATAATTCCCAAAGAAATTGATACTTGGAAAATAGTTACCTTTTACCAACTTCAATTCGGTTTTTCGAATATTAACTTCTTGACTAGCAATTCGCATTTCCTCGTTTTCCAAAGCATGATGCATATAAAAATCATAAGGATCAATTCCGTTTTCATCAATGCTCGCCGTGGTATCAATAGTGATTTCTTGGTCTTCGGGCAATTGCAAAAGTGTTTTGAAATTATGAAGCGAAATCTGGATGTTTTTAGCATTATTGAGGGCATTCAATTCCCGATCAGAAAGCTGCAATTCGGCACGAAGAACTTCATTTTTAGTAAGCGTTCCGTGTTTTTGCAACGACTGCACTTCCTTTAATCGATTGTGTTCTTCTTTAATATTTTCTTGAATAATTCCTTGAAGTTTCATCAACTTATAGATTCCCAAATAAGTAGCAATAACTTCAAGCTGAACATCATTAGCTACTTTTTCCTTTTGTATTTGGGCAATTTTACTCTGTTGTTTGGCCATTTCAATAGCATTATTGATTTTGTTTCCAGCATAAATGGGCATTTTAAAATTAGTTTTGATATCATAAATTTCAGGAATAGAATGCACTACACCCTTGCCTTTTAAAAAACCATCTTTAAACTCGGTCAAATTGGTAATTCGAGAATAAACACCACTAATTTCTACATCAGGCAATCGAAGTTCTTTGTTTTCCTTGATGTTTTCTTCAGAAAGCTGAATCTCTAATTGGGATTTCAGAATACTAATGTTATTTTCTTTGGCAATTTTTAATGCCTCTTTGAGTGAAATAGAATGATTTTGCTGGGCTTCT
Organism: Bacteroidota bacterium; assembly: GCA_039805885.1. GTDB lineage: Bacteria > Bacteroidota > Bacteroidia > Flavobacteriales > Flavobacteriaceae > Flavobacterium. The sequence goes on along the minus strand of JBDLTG010000104.1, from coordinate 98,626 downwards.
AAAGTGGTAAAGCTTAGCAGAATAAAGACAAAAATCATTTTTTTTAAAAATGACACTGTCAAACAAATTGATTTTTTTGGTAACATGAGTACTTCAAATAATATTGAAGTGCAAAGTTCTTGCATTTTTTTATTGACTGATAATCTTTAAAAGCCAACAACATATTCATTTCGGACGTTTGTTAAAAAAACAAAATTGATAATAAAATCCTATATTAGCAGCCAAATTCTAATACTGAATTATAATGAGCAACAACTATGTAAACTTTATTTCGGATGAACATTTATTGAATTGCATTAAAAATTTGCATAATGCTTATTTGCGAGCCAAAAATAATATTACAAAAAAGAGTTTTTATTCTAATAAAGTGGATACTATCAAATTGACTTTCGATGCGAAATTCAACGATATTAGTGAAGAAAACCTTATTCAGTCTGAAATTTTAAGACAAATAGACAAATCCATAAACAATTCTATCGGAACATTTCATGAACAGATTTTAGGCGGAATCAAAGGTTTTGAAGTTGGGAATTTGAGTGGTTTTGATATAAAAGCAACTAACGAAACTTTGTTTGCCGACATCAAAAACAAGCATAACACAATGAATAGTAGTTCAGCCGAAGCATTATTTCAGAAATTAGCTCGCTATGCTGACGACTATAAAAAAGCGAAATGTTATTGGGTACAAATTTTAGCAAAAAATAGTTTCAATGAACTTTGGAAAGGCGAAATTAACGGTAAAGAATACAGTCATAGTCGAGTTTTAAAAATTTCGGGCGACCAGTTTTACGCGTTGCTTTCTGGACAAGATGATGCTCTTTTTCAACTTTACAAAGTATTACCAAGAGCAATCAATGACTATCTGAAATCAATTGAAAAAGAGGAAACAGCAAAAGAAAATTCGGCTCTAGATGAAATTGCATCCGAAACCGAAAAATCTAAACGTTCAATTCTTGACCAAATAACTTTTGAAAACTTCAATTATTATTTTGGTTTTGATAAATTGTAATAGCTGTTCAAAAATTTCACAATTGAATAACCAACTTCCTTGCCTAAATTCACTGGAACCGCATTACCAATCTGCTTATATTGCTGTGCAACAGAACCTTCAAATTGCCATTCATCAGGAAAAGTTTGAATTCGTGCATATTCGCGAACTGTAAACGGACGTGTTTCATCAGGATGACAGCGTTCTGTTTGTTTTTGTGCAGGGCTACAAGTCAAAGTCAAACAAGGTTCGTCCCAACCAATTCTACGAGCCATTCCTGTTTTTCCACCACCAAGATAGAAACTTCCTCCCATAAATTCTTTTTGGATATCTAAGGGTAAATCCCGCCAATAACCTTTTGGTGGAACTAAATCCAACACATCAATTTTACTTTTTGGATATTTTGCTCCTGCTGACTCAGGAACATTACAATCATATAATTCTCCTTTTTTTAAAGCGTCTTTGAGATTATAAATTTTCGTATTTGGTCTTGGATATTCATATTTCAACGGAATATCTTTTCTAATTCCAACTAAAATCAAGCGCTCCCTTTTTTGAGGAACATTATAATGAATCGCTTTTAAAACTTCAACAGGAACTACATTATAGCCTATTTCGTCTAAAATAGAAATCATTCCCTGTAAAGTTTTACCGTTTTCATGACTCAACAAACCACGAACATTTTCACCAATACAAATAGGAGGATTTACTTCTTTAACCACTCTTGCAAATTCATAAAATAAAGTTCCACGAGCATCCGCAAGACCTAATTTTTTACCTGCATAACTAAATGCCTGACAAGGAAATCCACCCGTAACAACTTCGACTTGATTATGATATTCAGAGAAATCAAAATTCTTAATATCTCCTTCCAGCACTTTCCAATTCGGACGGTTTTTACGTAGAGTAGCACATGCAAATTTGTCAATTTCATTGAGAGCAACACACTTTAGACCAGCTTTCTCCATTCCTACAGCCAAACCACCTGCACCAGCAAATAGTTCCAAAACTTTGTATTCATTTTCAGGTTCTACAAAATTGGAAACATCTTCATTATCTATTTTAAGAAATTCCGAAAATAAATTTTGAACATCTGTTTTTCGATACACTCGATAATTACTCATAGGTTCTCTCACAGCAGAAAGTTTACCTTCTCTATCCCACCTTCTAAGTGTTTCTTTATTCTTCCCAAGTAATTCTGCTGTTTCAGACAATGTCAAATACTCACTCATAACCAAATTATAAAACCTTATACATTGGTTACAAATTTAAAATAAAATTTTCAGCAAACAAACAGAAGTTAAAAGAAAACCAAAACTATTTCCCTTTTAAAATTTCGTCTCCATTTAAATAATCCGATGGGCGTTGTCTTAAAATTTTATAGAAAGTATTGCTAAAAGTAGGCACACTATTATAACCCACCTCTTCAGCAATTTCCTTTACAGAAAGCTTTCTTTCTAATAACAATTCAATGGCTTTCAAAATGCGTCGGATGGTATAATATTGAATAAAAGACATTCCTAAATCTTTCTGGAACAGGCGATACAAAGAACGTTCGCTGTAGCCAAATTGAGAAGCCACATCAGTAAACAGAATAGTTTCGCCTAAATTATTTTCGATAAAACGAAGAATTTTATTGAGTCTTTCATCTTTAGGCAAAGGCAATTCTAACGGTAAATTAGTTAAACAAATTTGAGGAAGAATGGCTTTTATAGCACTTGCAATAATAAAATTAGGTGTTCCTTTTTCTAAATCGCCATTCCATCTATTGGTAAAAAGCATCATTTGCAACAGCAAATTATTCACTGGATAAATGCCTTCGGTTTGGTAAAACAACTCTTCATTTGCTTCTACAGGAAAGTATAAATTTCGCATCATCACATTTTCCGATTTCGGCTGAATACTATGTTCCATTCCACTAGGAATCCAGATAAAATGACGCGCTGGTAAAAAATAAGTCTTGGTCTCGGTAGTTACAAAAACCACATCGCCCTCGGCATAAAGCAATTGCGCCTTGTCGTGCTTGTGTGTTGGAACAAATAATTCTCCCATCAAATCGTGGTGACAGTAAATGCTTTTTTTATCGGCATCTACTTTTTTGATGTAATACTTATCAACTTTATGTTTGGATTGTTCCATGACGATTGTTAAAATGGCTATTGCAAATTTCAACAAAGTTTTTCAATTCTATAACAATCATTGCTAATAATAAAATTCAAAAAGCCGTTCCAAATTTGAAACGGCTTCTAGATTATTAAAAATGTATTATTTCATTTTGAATTAATTAACCAACAAAACAGCTCCGTTACAAGGAATAGTAACTTCGATTTCTTGATTTTTTTTCAATTTTGTAGTAGTTACATTTCCATTCAATTGCGCATCATCAGCGTATTGTTTCAATTCAGAACCTCCAGCAATCATTGGAAGTTTCACTTTAATTTTAAGGGTTTCTTTCTGAGCATTTATTCCTGCTACATACCATTTGTTTCCATGTCTACGAGCTAATATGGCGTATTTTCCAGGATAACCATCAATAAATTTAACTTCGTCCCATGTTGTAGGTACTTCTTTCATAAAATCGATAGCCCATTGTGGAGCATCGGTTAAATTGTTTGGTGCCAAGGCAAAATGCTGTACCCCACTTTGAAACAAAACTGCAGTAGCCAAAGCGTAAACATCAGAAGTCATTCGTTTTGTACCTTTATTAGGGATGTTTTTATCATTGTAAAATTTGTTCAGAGCACTTCCACCAAAATCCATGCTTCCTACCGTATTACGAATAAAAGTATGTAACGTAGCGCTAAAAGCTTCCAAATCACAGCTTCCTTGTCCAAAAGAAAGATTCTCACTTGCCAGAACGGCTTCGCTAGAAGCGTAATTAGGATACATTCTTTCCCAACCGCGAGGCAAAGTCGTTCCGTGGAAAATAACCATAATTCCGTAATCGTTAGCGTCATACAAAATATCTTCGTATAACTTCATCGTTTCTTGCTTATCGCCTCCAAAAAAGTCAACTTTGATTCCTTTAATTCCAACGCTTTTCATCCAAGCCATTTCTTTACGTCTTGCAATAGTTTTATCCATAATCCCTCTTGGACTTTGAGGCGCATCATTCCAATGTCCGTTAGAATTATACCATAAATACAAACCAACACCTTTGCTTGCTGCATATTTGGCTAAATCGGCTATTTTATCACGTCCTACCTGAGTATCCCAAAGCGCATCAACTAAAAGTGTTTGATAGCCCAAGTCTGCACTAAAATTGATATACCTTAGTTGTTCATCATAATTCATACTTTTATCCATACCAATAATCCAACTCCAAGTTCCCTTAGTATATTGGTATTTTTGAGAAGCTTCGTAACGAGGTTTTACTAAATCAAATGGAACGGTCGTTGTAACGATAGGTTCCAATGTTTCTCCAACAGTAATCGTTCTCCAAGGTGTTTCGCCAGGAAGTCCAATTCCCGGAGCTGATGAACCATTTCCATTATTTTCGCCTTCCATTGGAAAACCAATTGTATACAAACCTTTATCGCGACCTATTAATTTACTAGCGCAATATTGACTGTCCACTCCAGTTTCCGAAATCAATACCCAGCCGTTATTATTAACTTTGAAAAGACAAGGAAAAGTATAACCTTCACCTTTTCCATTTTCGCCCATAGCAGCATCAACTGTATACGGAATCTCATAGCTAGGCATGGTGCGGGCATAACCTACCATTGCTTTACTTTGAGCTGAAAGAAATGTAGTTGTCCCCACAGGGAATAAAAACCCAGATGCTTCTTCCTTTACAACAGCCGAAAGTGTTCCTTTTTGTGGATATACTTTGTATTTAAAAGCCACATCGTTATTGCTCACTCTAAAAGTAATATCAATAACTGATTCCTTATTTTTTGTAAATGAAAATACCGTTTCATTGGCTACATAGTGAACCTTACTTTGTTTGATATTAGGCAATTCATAGGTTTCATCAATTTTGTTTTGGACTTGTTTTTCTTTTAGTTCTAAGCCCGTACTAAAATCTCCTACATTGGTTTTTAATCCAATAGGCGATGGTTCTAAAAACAACTTTCCTTTGTAAGAAACACTATAAGTTGGCGTTCCATTATTTACAGCTAAGTTAACTGTGAGTTTACCGTCTGGACTCGTTACAACAGCTTGTTGTGCTTGCGCATTGGCAACAAAAAAACTAAGTAACAAAAAGTAATACAATGATTTAATATGAATAAATCGATGTGATTTTAAAATTGAAATGGTCATTTTTTAATTTATAAAGGATTGGAAAAGCCAAAAATACCAAATATTTATTGGTTTCAAAATAATAAAGTGTAAATTATACACTATTTATTTAAAATGAAGAAAAAACTAATTATACCCAACGGGTTATTAACAAATGTAAAATAGCTTTTGTTTTACCTCACCCCACCCCTCTCCAAAGGAGAGGGAGCGAAGACTTGAAATTAATTTTTTGTTTCTTTTTTGATCAAGCAAAAAAGAAGAAACATAAAAAAAGACAGCGTTCACTGTCTTTATATCTCGAAAATTAAATTCTTTATTTCTTTAAAACATCATTAGATGGTGCGTATTTTTTTTGCCATTCGGTATATTTATCGAGTGCTTTTTGAGGTTCATTAGTGTACCAAGCATAACCACTGCGACGCTCCACACTCACCTCAGCCAGTGAATACAACAACTCACTGTTGCGATCGGAAAACAAAGGTTTATCAGTACCCAACTCATAATAACGGGTCCAAATAGGTGCAGCTGTCGGATCGACTACCACTCTAACATCGCGTTTTACCGTTTTGTATTTTGATTCGAATGCGTCAATATCAAAAGATTCAATTCGGGTATTGTAAATTTTAGAATCAGCAAACCATTTTACAGCACTTTGTATCGACTGAACAATTCTTTCGCTTGGATTTTTAATTTTCATCAAAAACAAAACAATACCAACACTTTCGGCATTACAAATACTTGGCGGTTCAAATTTGCGTGCCCAGGCGGGAGCTAAAGTCTCTTCGTCATGTTGCTGACACCAGGCGGTAAGTCTTCCCTTATCCTTAATTTGCATATTTAAAATACAATCGATTCCTTTATTGTAAGCCTGCGTCACTTTCGACCTTAATGCTGCATCTACAAAAGAAAAATTGGAATTGTTGTTGACTATTTTGTCTAACAAATTGATAATTCCCATATAAGCTCCATCGTTAAAAGTAATATGACGACTGTAGTTTTTTTCCAAAGGAAAATATTGTGGCCAGCCTCCATTTGCATATTGTGCATCAAGTATAAACTGAATTCCTTTTTCGCAGGCAACCTTGTACTTTTCAATTTTAGTCGCGGTATAAACCTGAGCTAAATAATACACATGAGTGTAAGTGGTTTCATTATCAAAAGTAGTATGTAAAATAGCCTTAGTAGATGCTACTTTTTCGACTTGCTCCGGAGTCAGAATCGCCTTCATATCATAATTCTTAGGCCAGCCACCATTGGCACGCTGAAAAAGAATCATATTATCGGCAATTTTAGTGTAATCGGATTCGGGATATTTAGGTTGATTAGCAACTGGATCTACTAAATTAGTTGCATCTTTAATTCCATACCAATGCCTTTCACTATCACCAAATGGTTTTGTAGTGATAACATCAGCATCTTTCTTATCTGATTGGGCATTTATAAAAGTATTAGTTAGTACAAATACGATAAGAAATGCCAAATAATTTCTTTTTTTTGGGGTCATGGTTTATAGAATTTTTAGGGTTGGTTATAACTTAGAGTGTTAAAAACTGATTTGGTTTAAGCGCTTCGGGCGAAATTTGTATTTTATAAATAGCTCCTTTAAACCAAGAAACTTTATTCATTCGTACCCCAATGGACGTTTGCCCTTCTTCAATAGGATTAAAAGTATAATTTTGCTGTAATTCCTGAGTTCCGTTTACAAAGGTGGTCAAACTATTGGGTGTAACCACAAAAGCCACATGATACCATTTCCCTAAAGGATGAATCAATTCTTCCTTGGCCAAAGCCAACTTCACTCCTCTCGAAGCCACAAAACCATCAAAATACCAATTGCTATCTACCACACGAATTTCTAACAACATTCGGTCTCCTGTAATTTCACCTATTTGCAAAATGCGTTGTTCAAAAACTGCATTGCTTTCTGGTTTAAAAACCATCTCGACAGTAAAAGATTCTAAATCCTTCAATGGCATTTCTTTTAGAAACAAAGCATCGTCAATTCCATCAAAAGTAATAGCATTGCCATAAGGAGAATCCACCATTTTTGGGTTTCCTAAAACAGTGGTTTGTTCTGTTTTGTTTTGAAGCAAAGCTGCAACAAACCATTCTGTCTTTTTATTCTTTTTGGCATCCGTGATTTGAGCTTTCGAAACAAAAGAAAAAACCATAAAAAGCAACGCTGTAAATACCGAAATTATTTTCATTCTCTTAAGGTTTAAGGCTGTCTGTATTTAAAAACGAATATTTTCTAAATGTATTATGGGATAAAAAAATCTCCAGGGTTAGCTAACTCTGGAGATCTTAATTTGTTTGTTTTATGTTTAGAATTTCACAGCTCCTTTAGGAACTTTTTCTCCAATGAAGGTTTTCTTAGAAAAGTCTGTATTTGCCGAAGAAGACAATACAATTTTATCAGAAGCTTCTCCATTGATACTAACCGCTTTTGCTGATGTTGAGTTAAACTCAATATTTTTAAGCGACATATTTTTAACATTATAAACATCAAAAACAGCACTATCTTTAATATCTAAAGTCGCATTTGTAATTTTAATTCCGTTGGCATCAACAATTGTAAAGCCTTTATCGGCCTTTGCTTTCAAATTAGAAATTTCGATGTTTTCCAAATTCATTTCAGGCAAACCTTGTAAAAATACTGCTTGTGCAGCTCCTGCAATGGTGATGTTTTTGATAATAATATTTTTAAACTGTGGTGTTTTTTCATCAACAGGAATCATCTTATTCACAACAGGAGTTCCTCCTTCTTCTAAAGTTTCAGCAATAGATTTTCCTCCGTAATAAAGATCAAAAGAAATAGCTTGAGAAGGAATATCGGTCATGAAAATATCTGAAATAAAAATATTTTCAACAACACCTCCACGTCCACGGTTACTTTTAAAACGCAATCCAACATCAGTTCCCATGAAAGAACAATTAGATACGTGCATGTTTTTCACCCCACTAGACATTTCGCTACCTACAGTAACACCACCGTGTCCATGATAAACAATGTTGTTTCTAATGATAATATTTTCGCAAGGCTTCTTACGATCACGACCGTCTTTATCCTTTCCTGATTTAATACAAATAGCATCGTCACCTACATCAAAACTGGAATTTTCTACCAATACATTTTTACAAGATTCTACATCAAGACCGTCTCCGTTTTGAGAAAACCAAGGATTACGAACCGATACGTTGCGAACAATTAAATCCTCAATCATTAAGGGATGAATATTCCATGCTGGAGAATTCTGGAACACAGGTCCATCAAACAATACTCTTTTACTATTTTGAATGCTTACCAATACCGGACGAAGAAAATCATGAATAGCTTCAAAATCTTGTTTTGTTTTTAAATCCAAACGTACATTTTGATCAGCACCTTCAGACGCTTTCATAAAAACTTCCGATGGATACCAGCTCGTTTTCGACTCATTAACAACTCCACCTGAAGCAACAAATTTCTTCCATTGCCCTTCTGTTAGTTTGCTCTTTTTAACTTGTCTCCAAACTTCGCCTGAACCGTCCCAAACTCCTTTACCTGTAAAAGCAACATTTTCCAGATTTTTACCATAAATAGGCGAAATACAACGCCAGGTATTTAATCCCTCAAAACTAGTTTCTACCAATGGATACAAACTTTTGTCTGGTGAAAATTTGATTAACGCACCCGCTTGTGCATGCAATTCAAGGTTGCTTTTCAAAATGATTGGTCCTGTTAACCAAATCCCGGGAGGGATAATCACTTTTCCACCTCCTTTTTTAGAAACGGCTTCGATAGCCTTAGCAAATGCTTGAGTGTTTAAAATTTGGCCGCCACTTATAGCTCCAAAGTCTTTTATATTTACCGAATTATTTGGAATAATTGGTTCTTTAACAATAGCCATTTTAAATTCAATCCCTTGATATAATCCATTGGATTTTGAATTTTGGGCTACACTATTTTCTGACCAGCTGCAAAGCATGGCAACAACAGCAATAAGTACTAATTTAGTTTTCATTCTTGTTTTATTTGGGTTGTTTTTTGGTTTTAATAACAAATGTAATCGATTGCCTTACAAATATATTTAAAATTAATTGTATTCTAACGCATCTTATCATTGAACTCTGATTTTTAACAGAATGAATATTTGAAACCGCTTGTCTTTTGCGATAAGCTAAGCTTCTAAAACACCTTTTTTTAAATTGGAAAAACAAAAACCCCTCTTTCCATTTCCAGAAAAGAGGGGTTTCTTATTTTATAAAAAATGGAATTAGTCTACTTTTTTCACCTTATGTCCAAAGACACCAAAGTAAAGAATAATCAAGAAACACACTAGCGGAATTAAATATCCCGATTGAATATCGTCATGATTCATATCAATCAAAGTTCCCATTCCGTATGGCAAGATAGCACCTCCCACGATAGACATTACCAGCCACGAAGAACCTGTTTCAGTATTACTTTTCAAGCCTACTAAACCTAGAGAGAAAATCGTTGGGAACATAATAGACATGAAAAATCCGATTCCACCCAAAGCATAAATTACATAAATTCCGCTTGCGTAAATAGCAACTACACATAGAATAATACTAATCACACAGTAAATGGACAGTAAAACATAATCTTTTATAAAACGTAAAAAGAAAGTCCCTATGAATCGCCCTGACATAAACAAGAAGCCATAAATTCCCAGGTAGTAACCCGCTGTTTTTTCATCAAGTCCAGCACTTTGTTCGGCGATTCTAACAAAAAAACTAGTCACACAAACTTGTGCCCCAACATAGAAAAACTGTGCAACTACCGCCCAACTCAAATGTGAAAATTTTAAAACTGAAAAGAAACCTGGTTTAATTTCAACTTCTGTATGAGTTGGTTTCATCGATGGCAAATGCATAAAATAAAACAGGATAGCCATAAGTACCAATATGGTTCCTAAAACAATATAAGGCATTTTTACAGCTGCAGCCTCACTAGCTAAATAGGATAATTTATCCGCTTCAGGCATAGCTGTCATTTGCGCTGGCGTGAAACTCTTTCCAGATAAAATAAACATTGAACCTAATACAGGCCCAGCCATCGCAGCCAAACCATTAAATGAGGCAGCCAAATTCAATCGTTTAGACGATGATTCTGCTGGTCCTAAAATTGCTGCATAAGGATTGGCACTGGTTTCAAGAATTGTTAGCCCGCAGCCAATTACAAATAAGGCAAACAAGAACAACTCATAAGTTCTTGAATTAGCAGCAGGAACAAACAAAAAGGCTCCCGCAGCAAACACCAAAAGTCCAATGATGATACTGTTTTTATATCCAAAACGCTTAATCAACATTCCGGCAGGAATCGCCATAATAAAATAAGCTAGAAATACAGCAGTATCTATTAATGTTGACTGACGATTGTTTAACTCACAGGCTTTTCTCAAATGTGGAATCAAAATTCCATCAAAACCATGAGCCATTCCCCAAAGGAAAAATAAACTCGTTATTAAAATAAAAGGCAAAAGATAATTGGAACCTCCTTGCCCTTTTTCTGTTGGTACTTCGTGTACATCACCCATTTGATTGGTTACTTGCATAATTTATATTTATTGGTTGGTTAATTTTTTCTTTTTACCAGTAGCAAATGGTCACACACCATCACTACTTCGCCTCTTTGGTTAATAATTTCTAGGTGTTCCGTCACTGTTCCCATCTCCGGTCTTTTGGCATCGCCTTTCTCTGAAATGGTAATCTCTGAGTGAATCGTATCACCTATATGTACCGGTTTTACAAAACGCATTCTATCATAACCCTTAGAAAAAGCTTCCGGATTAATCTCCGATGCCGTCAATCCTACCCCAATGGCAAGTACCATCGTTCCGTGTGCAATACGCTGTCCAAAAGGCTGCGTTTTACACCACTCTTCATCCATGTGGTGCGGAAAAAAATCACCTGTGTGACCTGCATGCACCACAAAATCAGTCTCTGTGATGGTTCTCCCCAGCGTCACGCGCTTCTCTCCTAATTGATACTCTTCAAAAAATGTTGACTTAAAATACATATTTTTAGTTTTTTAGTACTTTGTACTTAGTCCCTGTTAATTAATGTATTTACTAAGGACTAGGCACTAAGGACTATATTTATAATATTTTTTTTGGCGTTTTAACACGCTTTCCGCTGTATCTTTTTTATTTTTGTCATCCTGAGCTTGTCGAAGGACAAAATAAAAAAAAGGATGCCGCTGCAATCGTTAACGCAGCCGTTTGTTGCTATAAATCACGTTGTGGAATTCCACCATTTTTGTTGCTAATATAACAGGCTTCTACCACTTTCATAGTTCCCAGCACATTTTCTACACTGGCATACAATTCAGTATCCGAACCTTCTTTGTAACGCATAAGGTTAGCCATCGTACCCACAAAAGCTTCCGGAAACCAAGAACCTTCTAGCGGTACTTTCTTCCATTCGTACTTTCCTGCTTCGTTTTGTACTGAATATTCAAAAACATCTTCCAGACCAGCCGGATAGTTCATCAACAATCCCATTTTAGCCTTTATCGCCCCTTTAGTTCCTTCCCATTTAATGTAGCTTTCTTCGTGTTCCGGTCCAAAATGATGATCGTGATTGGTATTGATTACTGCACGCAACGTATCGCCATAATCCAAAATAATTGTAGAACGCGAAGACGATAAATCCTTCAACGGATGTCTCCAGGTTTTAGCTAAAACACTTTTTGGATCGCCAATAAACGAACGAATACAATCCACATAATGCACACTGTGGAATAAAATCTCTAATCTAGGATGTACTTTGATTAACGGAAACAATTCCCAAGGCGTATTCACAGTCACTTTGAACTCCATGTCATACAATTCACCAATGATTCCTTCATTAATTAAATGACGCGCCGCCGATACAAAAGGAGCAAATCGCAATTGGAAATTAATAGCTCCTACCAGATTTTTTCTTTCGCAAACAGCTAGGATTTCTTTGGCTTCAGCCAAATCATTTCCCATTGGTTTCTGAATCAAAACTGCAGCACCATCAGGCAGTTGTTCTAAAATTTCAATGTATTGTTCCGGTAAAACAGTAATATCGTAAACGGCATTGGCAGGAGCGTGTTGAACAGCATCCGCCACTGTTTCAAAAACATGAGGAATCCCAAATTCCGCAGCCATCGCCTGAGCTTTGGCAAAAGTTCTGTTGGTGATTCCAAAAACCTCAAATCCTGCCATTTTATAAGCAGGCAAATGCGCATCTTTTACAATTCCACTAGCGCCAATAATTACTATGGGTTGGTTGGTTTTTGGCAGTTCTGGTTTATAAGGAATTTGCATAATTATAGTATTTTTTCAATTTCAATTTGTGTATTTTTTAATAAGTCAGCCGATCGAATGTTGGTTTTTAATGCCTGTAAAACCATCTGGTCTATCAGTATGGCAATGTCTGGCCAAACTGCTATTTGCGGTAAAGTCAACGCATTCTCGTGCAAACTTTCTAACTTGTGGTAATAAGGAATTGTGGCGTTAATTTCGGCATCTTTCCATGTCGATTTTCTACAACCAATTCCGCCTTCATTTGTTAATAATTTATCGCTTTCGGCAGTGGTGGCAAATCGTAAAAAATCATAGGCTAACTTTTTATTTTTACTTCCTGCTCCTATGGTGTATAACCAATAGACATTTAGTGAAGCGGTTTTTCCACCCACAGCAAAAGGCAAAGTGGTTACATCTACTTTTCCTTTTACTTTCGATTCGGCAATAACTTCGCACATCGAAGCAAAACCAAACCAGTTAATTGTCAATGCAGCTTCTCCATTGGCGAAAGCCATACCTGCTTCGACCGAACCAAAATCGGCAGAACCGGGATGGACAGCAGCCGTATTTTTAACAATATAGCGGTAATAGTCTAAGGTATCAATTGCTGCTTGTGTATTGATGTTTATCTGATTTTCGGCATTCAACAACGAACCTCCACGTGTCCACAAATGCAAACAAAAGTCGAAAACCATATTGTGTCCATCAGGATAATTGGCAAAAACACAGCCGTATAAATTTTCGCTTGGACGATTAAAAAAAGTAGCAATTTGCTCGAATTCCATCCAGGTTTTAGGTGGATTCAATTCGTAACCAAACTGCTTTTTGAAATTCTCTTTTTCTATTGGGTTTTCGAATAAATCTTTTCTATAAATCAAACATTCAGGGCCGTCGTGAAAAGGCAATCCATAAATCCCTCCGTCAATTTCCTGTAAATGTAACAACGAATTGTGCCAGCCTTCAGGGAAATCCTGAGGTGCTTTTTTAGCAATAAAAGGCGTTAAATCCTGAACTGCATTGGCCTGCGCCGCATCAAAAATCCAGTCGGTGTTAATGTGAGCAATATCCCAATCGCCTTTTTTCAAGCCGCCTTCGCTAATGGTTTGTTCATACAAATCATGCAATTCCATTTGCACTATTTCGACAGAAATACTGATATCGTTTTTTAAACAAAACGCATCCCAAAGTTGCTGCATGGCGCTTTCAAAAGGCCCAAATTTCCTAACCGCGATTCTAAATTTTTCCATTATTATGTATTTTTCCATTATCAAACGGATTAAAATCCTTTGCTACAATATGTCTCGTCCGCCGCAGCGGACTCTCACATTACGTGATAGAGCCATTGGCTCGACCCATTTTGTAAGGCTGGACTTTAGTCCAGTTTAAAATAAAAACTCCTTAATAATACTTTCGTTATCCTGACCCAACTTTGGCGAAGCTTTACCCGAAGTAAACAATTCCCCATCAATTCTAATAGGACATCTGGTGGTTTTATAACTGTAGCCATCAAGCATTTCCACTTGCTGCACAAAGTCTAAAACCTGAAATCCTTCCTGAGCAAAAAGCTGCTCGTAATTCAATACATTGGCACACCAAATATCAGCTGGTTCTAAAATATTTAACCAATATTCTGAATCCTGCGTTAGTAAATGTGTTGCCAAAATGGATTTGATATCGTCTCTTAAAGTAAATTTATTTTCCGGGAATTGCTTCAAATCTTCACAGGATAACAATTCCGCTAAAACAGGAATGGAACCCATAGCCAAACTCATGTAGCCATTTTTAGTCTGGTAAATTCCGTAAGGCGCACCTAGATAAGCATTGGCATTGTTAGTTTTTGTTCGAACAGGCAATTCGCCACCATCATTAAAGAAAGTCGTGATAGTTTCAAACTGAAAATCAAACGCCGATTCCAGCATACTCACTTCTACTAAAGCACCTACATTTTGAGTCACTTTTCGATACAAAGCAGCCAAAATTCCCTGAGCCAAATGTGCTCCAGCCAACATATCCACAATAGACAATCCCATAGGAACCGGACCATCGCCTTCGTTTCCGGTTAACCAGGTCAAAGCCGTTAACGATTGCAACAGTAAATCCTGTCCCGGCAAATCTTTAAATGGTCCTTTTGAACCAAAGCCACTTATTGAGGCATAGACCACATTAGGATTTATCTTTTGTACTTCTTCATAACTTAATCCAATGCGTTCCATAACACCCGGTCTAAAATTATGCATCACCACATCGGCTTTTGCTAATAATTTTTTCAATTTTGCTAATTCCTCAGCTTGTTTGAAATCAATTGCAAAAGATTCTTTGTTTCTATTTATCGTATGAAAAACGGAGGATTCTCCGTTCATTATCAAATCCGAAGTATATAAGGTTCTGCAAATATCACCTGTTCCCGGTTTCTCAATTTTAATAACACGAGCGCCTAAATCGGCCAATCGTAAACTTGCCGAAGGCCCCGAAAGAAACTGGCTGAAATCTATTATTAAATAATCTTCTAATGGTTTCATCTTCTAATTTATAATAGTTTCCTGTATCATTTTATTCTGCTCTCCTACTTTTGGCGCTGCTTTAGCACTGGTCAAAATCTGACCATCTAACTGAATCGGACTTCTGGTAGTAACTATCTTTTTATTCTCTGAGTTTTCGATAGTTTGCTTCATTGGCATACCAAAATCAATTTGATCCAAATCCTGATAATTCAATACTTTTCCACACCAAACGCCTTTTTCCTGCAACAATTGCAACCAATGGTCAGTAGTTTTTTGTGCCAATCGTTCACTCAAAAGTGTTCTGATTACATCGCGGAATTCAAACCACAAATGTTTTTCTTGGTACTTTTCGAGATTTACTTCTAACAATTCACTGATGAACATTAAGTCGCCCATAGCCAGTGAAAAATAGCCATCCTGAGTTTTATACACGCCATAAGGCGCACTTAAAAAAGCATGTGCGCTTCCTGGAACATCACCTCTTTCCTGCAACTTTCCACCATCATTCAAATAAGAAGTAATGGCTTCAAACTGAACATCTAAAACGGATTCGATTAAAGAAACCTCAACCAAAACACCTTTATTCGTTTTAGCTCTTTTTAATAAAGCCGCCAAAAGTCCTTGCACCAAATGGTTTCCACACATAATATCAGCCACCGATAAACCAAAAGGAACGGGGCCTTGGCTATTTCGTCCGCTTAACCACGCTAAACCGGATAACGATTGCACCAATAAATCCTGTCCCGGTTTTTTAGCCCACGGCCCTTCATCCCCATAACCGGAAACCACTCCGTAAATAATTTTTGGATTGATAGCAATAGCATCGGCAAAAGCCAAACCAATTTTATCCATCACACCTGGTCTGAAATTATGAGTCATAATATCCGCCTTGGCAATCAGTTTTTTGACTAATTCTAAATCGGCTGGATTTTTAAGATCGGCAGCAAAAGAATCTTTATTTCGATTTATCGTATGAAATAACAAACTGCTTTCGTCTACAAATAAGTCTTTGATACTCAATTGGCGACAAGCTTCTCCTTTTACAGGTCTTTCTATTTTGATCACTCTAGCTCCTAAATCGGCGAGCTTTAATCCTGCTGAAGGTCCTGCCAAAAACTGGCAAAACTCTAAAACAACTACACCTTCTAAAGGTCTCATACTGTTGCTGCATTAAGCGATTTTACATACAAAGCATCCATTGCTTCAAGCACAGCTACCTCATCGCCACCGTTCATCAAATAATTACGCACTAAGTCGCCGGCATGATCTTGAAAATACATGTGTCCGGAATATCTTGGACGCAAAAAAGCACGTTCTAAAGCAGGCAAAGTATTTTTGAAATAATCATGAGTGATTTGGTTGATTCTATCACTTTTCCAGGCTTGTAAATGTCCTGGTTGGCCACCATTGTCAGCAAAAATATTTTGTTGCACATGAGAAGAACCTGTAAATTCAGCATATTTCAACGCTTCCGGAAGGTTTTGACTAAAAGCAGAAACAGCTAATCCTGTTCCTCCTAACGAACTAATCATGGGTTGATTGTTCAACTTTACTAAGTCATAGAAATGAAGTAATTTTTTGCTGTAACCAATTCTTGAATAATTAGAATAACCGTAAGCAAATGGGCAATACGCAATTTCATCTGTATTCACCATCGCTTCGTACACCTGAATTGGATTTCTGTTAAAATTAGCAGGATCCATTAATTGCGCTAATTCACGGTGCATTTGCAAAGCTTTAATTCCTGTTTCATTTGAAATTACTTTCTCCTGAGATAGAAATGGTGCTTCGCCCAAACTGCAACAAAATGAATAGAAAGACATTAATGAATCTACTGGAATTCCAGAAAAAGCAACTAAACCTTTTTTGGCTAAAGCCAATAAATCTTCGAAAGTTTCAGGTACTTTTAATCCTTTACTTTCTAAAATATCCAAACGAGCTGCCGCTACTGGCGTAGCCGCATCGATAGGCAAAGCCCAAAGTTTGTTGTTAAAAACATAACTTTCGTATGATTTCCCTACGGTATTTATTTCCTGATCTTTTATATATTCACTTGAAAAATGATCCGACAAAGGAACAATAGTATTAGTATGCGCACCAAAACCTGTCCATGGATGATCAATTACCAATAAATCAAATCTTTTAGCTAAATCCTCAATCGAGGCATCAGCAAATTCTTGTAAACTTCTTTTTTCCCAACTAATTTCTACATCTGGATACAGCTCCGTAAAACGCTGAGCAGTAGCAACCATCGGCAAAAGCCCTCTTGTATGGTTCCATGTAATCCCTTTCAATTTCTTCATTTTTTGACTTTTCAATTTTTTATTAGAATACAGATTTCCAAAAATTAAAATTAAGAAAACTAATTAATTCTTTTTTATCCGTTATTATCTGTGTTCTATCTATTTTTTTCATTTTAAAAACAATCATAAATGTAATTATAAATCCTCAGTTCGAGTGTTTTTTCTTTAGCATTTCTCTATATATCAATATTTTGCATGATACACAAAGTGATATAAATACAAAAAACGCCTGTTTGTTATAGACAGGCGTTTTTCTGTCGAAAATCACTCTTTTAGATTTGTTTTATTACACTGCTACATCCCCACAAAAGTGAACTTGAATTCCTAGTTCTTGTAAGGCTGCGGCTTTAATTCGGCAACATTTATTCGCTTCTGATTCGTTTTCAGCATAGACCACCTGAATGTGATTCGCTTTATGACGTCCCATCATTTGGTCACGACTCACTCCTTTTAAAATAGCATTCATAATAGGCCATTGTGGAGTAGTCATATTCCATCTTCTGTCTAATTCTTCTTTTGGTAAATCAACACATTCTCCAATTCCCAAATCACAATGTAAGGCATCATCCATCACATAAATACGACTCCAAACAATGGAACCCGGTTTACTCACTCCTTTTACACTTCCGCCGCCTAATCTAAAATACATCTCAGGCTGTCTTTCGCTGGAAGTTCCTTCATAACCACCCACAAAATGCTCTGGTGGTGCGGCTCCACTGATTAGAAACACCCAAACAAATCCGTCAACAGTCTCGTTTTTAAAATGCTCTCCATAGCGTAAATCGTGTAGTGTATTCTCGCCTTTCAATCCCATAGAACGCCATAAATTATAGGTTACTAAGGCATCAATTCCAGCACATTCATCCACTTCATTGAAATGTGGTAAGGCTTCACCAGTAAACAATTCGTTTCCTTCTTCATCAAAAACTGGAGGTCTGTTTTGATTGTTCAATAAACCTTCAACCAAATCACTGGCAGGAACTAAATCTTTCAAGCCTTGCTGGTATTGAATTCCGATAGTATCACAACCAAATTCAGCGGCAATTCGAACTGCTGCAATATACATTTTGCACTGCAATAATGTTTGGCTTCTAGTTAATTCAGTCACTTCATCCGTTCCCCAATTGAATTTCATTCCCTTATTTAGCAACCATGCCAATACCGCTTCAGCTTCTTCATCTTTAATCGTTAGCATTTTTGCGTAAAGCGAAGACTGAGATAATCTTTCTTTATAAATTCCTGTTGGATGCAACAAATGATCGGGAACAATGGCGTTAAACATTCCCATACAACCTTCGTCAAAAACCCCCATAATGGCTTTTTCTTTTCTAAAGGCTTGAGCAAATGCGATTCCTTTTGCTAATTCATCCGCAGGAATTAGTGCTTTATCAAATGCTCTTATGTGACTGAAATCCGGTTGAATTATAGCTGTTTGTAACCAATTTTTCAAATTACTTTTGAAAAAATCATCACTAAAATCTACACTCCAAAGCGTGCTGTATTGCACTCCTGCCTTAGTCAAAGAACCATTTAAATTTAGCATTCCCACTAATCCTGGCCATTCACCACTCCAGTTAGCCACTGTTAAAATAGGCCCTTGATGTGTAATTAAACCTGCTAAAACATGGTGTGAATATTGCCAAACACTTTCAGCAACAATTAGTGGTGCCGTTGGATCAATATTTTTAAAAACCTGCATTCCCATTTTTTGGCTATCAATAAAACCATGCTGTTTTTTCTCATCATAAGCGTGCGCTCTGATAATTTTCCCTCCTGCTTCGGCAACAGCTTCTGATAATAATTTTTCCATTTGGGCTTGTGCATCCCAACATACTTGATTTGCCCCTAAACGCAAATCGCCACTTGCTACTAAATAGATGTTCATATTTTTAAATTATTTATAAGCAATAAAACACAAAGACAATTCGAATTTGCTATTCAAACTGTTTTGTGATACGCTATTAAGGTTTATTTATTTTTCTTAAGAACAGCCAACCAACTCTGAATTGAAGTGATTGCAGTCTATATTCAAATATGCTAAAATTTAAGCTTAGGCTCTTATTATTTATTTGCATGTATTTATAGGATATTATCATAAAAATATTTGTAATTGTAAAAATTACACTAATTTAGCGTAATTAATCCAAACGCATTGTTTATGAAGCCTTTATTTCACAAAGTTCCTACCAGCATTCAAAGTTCTTTTGAAGTGAGACACAACAAAGAACCTAATTTTGGTAAGATTTGGCACTATCATCCTGAACTGGAATTGCACTATGTCATCAAAGGTGAAGGAGTGCGATTTATTGGCGATAACATCAGTAATTTCGGCTCAGGAGAGCTTATTTTGCTTGGTGAAAACTTACCTCATACCTGGCGTTGTCATGAAGAATATTATCAGAATAAAAAGGAATTAGATGTTGAAGCCATTGTAATTCAGTTTTTACCGGATTGTTTAGGCAAAGATTTCATACACTTACCCGAATCTTTCCAGATTCCGAAACTTTTTGAAAAGGCAAAAAAAGGAATGATTATTCATGGAAACACCAAAGAAATGGTGATGGAACAAATGAAAAAAGCCCCCAATGCCAACCATATTGACAAGCTGATTATCTTATTAAACATCCTAAAATTTCTTTCGGAAACGGAAGAATATACCGAAATCACAGCTTCGCATGCATTTTATCAATCCAATGAATCGGATTCGATTCGGCTGAATAAAATATGCAGTTATACACTTTCGAATTATAAAAAAGAGATTACTCTAAAAGAAATTGCGGCATTTAGCAATTTAAGTGTTACCTCTTTTTGCCGCTATTTTAAACTGATGACCAAGAAAACGTATTATGATTTTTTAATTGAAATTCGTATCAGTCATGCTTGTAGATTACTGATTGAAAACAAAATTCCTACCGAAATGATTTGTTTTGAATGTGGTTTTAATAATGTATCCAATTTTTACCGTCACTTTAAGAAAGTAGCTAGGATTACTCCTATGGAATACAAAAAAAGGTATTTGTCGAATTAAGTTTTAATTGGTTTCGCAAAGATTCACAAAGAAAATCGCTAAGTCACGCTAAGTTATTTTTAATTTCTTTTCGCAAAGATTTAAAAAATAAAGACCGCAAATTCGCAAATTATTTTTAAGTCTTGTGAACTAAATAAATTTGCGAATTTGCGGTTATTTTTAATTCCAAATAACAGAAAGATTTTAAAAAAAATTGGTGAATTTGTGGCGATTTTAATCAATTATTAATCCATCTGTCCGAAAAACTTCCATCGGAAATCGTATTCAGAACCAAAATTATGGTCAAAAAAAGGCTCTCAACATTTTTATACAATGACCAAAATTGGGAGGAGCGGTCATTTAAAAAACAATCGAACAGACGAGTTAATAATCACTAAAAACTAACACTAACTATACACTAACCAAAAATGTATATTTTATAAACTAGAATGATAACTCATTCTGAAGAATATCGTACTCATTTTGCAGTTGATCCACTGCATTTTTTACAATTGGAGTAAAATTACCTACTTCTCTACGAGTAAAATTAGAGATAGACAATCCTCTTTTTTGTAAAGCATATTTAGCCACAATAGGATACACATCGTGCATAACTCCCATATTAGACTCTAAAAATTGTTGCACTGCTGCTAATTCTTCTGCCTTTGAAACATCATTATAATTATCGCAAATCCAAACAATCAATTCAGGGAAAAAATTTCCTTGAATACAAGACAATCCTGCAGAACCTGCTTTTAAGGATTCGATAGCGTGTACCATGTAAGCATCATACAAACCAAAATCAGGATTTTTTACCACACTCAATTTAGCCTTAATCTGATTGATATCTAGACTGGTATCTTTATGATAAATCACTCTTCCTGTATTAACAAAATCTTCTAATTGCGAAGCCGTCAACACTCTTTTATAAGGAACCGGACATTCGTAAAAGCCCGTTGGAACTCCTGGCGTTAAATTCAATAACTGGTGTACATTGTCGACAAACACTGCATCCGAATCGTTTTCTTTAGCCAATAATCCCGAAATTAATATCACTGCATCAATTCCTGTTCCGTAAATTTTATTGGTAAAATCAGCCTGTTGCTGAATTGTTCCTTCAAAAGTTCCTGTAGCTACAATTGGCACCTGACCCGCAACTACATCCACTACGTGTTTTGTTAATTGAAGACGTTCTGCATCTGACAATTCAAACATTTCGCTAGACAAACAATTGGCAAATAAACCAGTAACTCCCGACTTTAAATAAAGTTCTGTCAGAGCCGTTAATGTTTTGTAATCAATGCTACCATCATTATTAAATGGTGTTAACATTACTGGAATAAATCCTTTTTTTGAATTGTTCATCGTTATTCTATTTTCTCTTTTTATTATGAATTAAGCTTTTACGCTTCTTAATTTAGTTATAAATACTCCCGACAGATAGATAGAAAGTGTTCCTATAACTATCACCATATTAGCATGAAGCGGATTTCTCAAAAAATCATATTCATCAGGAATCAAGTACGAAAGCGACAACCAAAGAATAACCATAATTCCTATAACAGTTGAGGCCATAGCCTCCATATTCCCTGATTTTTTACTGATAATTCCAAGAAGAAAAAGTCCTAGCATTCCTCCTGCAAAAATCCCAGATAGTTGCCACCAAATATCCAAGATACTTTTTACTCCTATCATCGCAATTCCGCACGCCATTCCACCTAGCCCAAACAAAACAGTAGCGATGTATAACAAACGCATATTTTGTTTGTCGCTGATATTTGTTTTCCAATAACGCTTGTAGATATCTTCTGAAAATACTGTTGCCGATGCATTCATTCCTGAACTGATGGTACTCATAGCTGCCGAAAGTATCGCCGAAACGATCAATCCCAATAAACCAGTAGGAATCATATTTACCATAAAATGGGGCATTACTTTATCTCCATAATCGGATGGTTGTAACGTCTTTGCATAATTTGCTATCTCAGTTTGAGAAGCCATCGCTCCAAGATGTTCAGCTGCAGCTTGTAATTTTATTGGCTCTATTAAAGCAGGAGTCACTTGATAATAAGCAAACAAACAAGAACCAATCATAAAGAAAACCAAAGAAACAGGAACGAACATCCACACGCATAACCAAATTGACTTTGAAGCTTCTTTGGCTGAAGACGAAGCATGATAACGTTGTACATAATTTTGGTCCATTCCAAAATTATTCAGGTTGATAAAAAAACCATACAGCAATACCACCCAAAAAGTAGAAGTCGTAAAATCGAGCGAGAAACCACCCAGACTAAACTTATCGTTTTGTTGTCCTATCTCTATTATTTTAGAAACACCTCCAGGCATTTTTGAAATAATCAAATACATAATCAATAAAGCTCCTCCGGTTTTTAATACCGCCTGAACCACCTCGGTCCAAATCACAGCCTCAATACCTCCTAAAACCGTATAAATAACAATACAAATTCCTGTAACCAGCATAATGGTTTCCATACTAAAACCTGTTAAGGCTTGTAACGTAAGGGAAATTCCGAAAAACACCGATCCCATTCTGGTAATTTGTGTCAGTAAAAAACAAACTACAGCATAGGTTCTAGCCCATGGACCAAAACGTTTTTCTAAATTAGTATAAGCCGAAACTTCTCCTGTGCTACGATAAAATGGCACAAAATATTTAGCCGCTACCCAAGCTGCAAATGGCATAGAAATACTAAAAACAAAAGCATTCCAATTTCCTCCAAACGCCTTACCCGGAACTCCTAAAAAAGTATTACTGCTTAAAAATGTAGCATAAATAGACAGTCCTATTGCCCAACCGGGAATCTTACCCGATGCCTTTGTATATTGCTCAGCACTCTTATTTTTTCTAGAGAAGTAAACTCCCACGCCCACCATTGCAATCAAATAAATTACAATAATAGCGATATCTAATAATGGTAAATTTTTCATTTATTAAAGATGGGATTTAAAATTTAATTTCTCTTCATAAATAAGCATATCGTACAACTTATTCTAGATTTCACAAATTTATCCGAAAACTACAACGATTTAATATAAAATTTTCTCAAAACATTATAGGATATTACCAAAAAGTGTCGAAAAACACTTTTATATCATATCAAAAACGCTACTCGAACAAAAACAAAACAACGGTAAATAGCTCGTGACAAATGTGTTGTGATTATAAAATATTAATAAACAGGAAGATATTTAAGGTTTTAAAAAAAGCAGTTTAAACTTTTTCATTACCTTTAAAAGCTAAGTTTAACACCCAAACTATGAAGACATTTTCGCTATTGTTCTTTTCTTTTTTTATCTTCAACTGTGACGCACAGTTAAAAACTAACGATGCGATTCCGTTACAGGAAGAGGCAAAAAATTACCGTTTAGAAACCGTTGTTGAAGGCATTAACAATCCGTGGGGAATGGCTTTTCTACCTGATGGCTCGATGTTAGTTACGGAGAAAAGCGGTGTTTTATTTCATATTACAAAAGGCACAAAAACCGAAGTCAAAAATGTTCCCGCAGTGTACAACCGTGGTCAAGGCGGATTACTGGATATTGTCTTGCATCCTGATTACGCCAAAAACGGCTGGATTTACATTAGCTACGCTTCTACCGAGGGTGAAGGCGAAGGTGGCAACACCAAACTCATTAGAGCCAAACTGGAAAACGAAAGCTTAACCCAAATAGAATCTTTATACAAATGTGACCCTAATACAACCAAAGGACAGCATTTTGGTTCTCGAATTGTTTTTGACAATCAAGGTTATTTGTATTTCTCGGCAGGAGAACGTGGCAATCATTTTGTGAATCCACAAGACATTACTAGAGACAACGGAAAAATCTATCGTTTGAATGACGATGGTAGCATCCCAAAAGACAATCCGTTTGTGGGAAAAGAAAATGCTAAAACCGCCATTTATTCTTATGGACATCGCAATCCGCAAGGACTAGCCATACACCCTACAACAGGCGCTATCTGGGAACACGAACACGGACCACAAGGTGGAGACGAAATCAACATTATCAAAAAAGCTGCTAATTACGGTTGGCCGGTGGTGACATACGGCATCGACTACGACAATACTATTATCAGCAACGAACAACAAAAAGCTGGAATTGAAAACCCTATTTATTACTGGGCTCCTTCTATAGCTCCTTGCGGCATGACTTTCGTTACTGGCGACAAATACCCCGATTGGAAAGGGCATTTATTAGTAGGTTCACTGAAATTTCAATATTTGGAATTGGTCAAATTAGACGGTGAAAAAATCATTGGTAGACAAAAAATCGCCACTAACATTGGTCGTTTGCGCAGTGTAACACAGGCTCCGGATGGTTATATTTACATTGGCGTAGAAGGAAAAGGAATTCTAAAAATTATACCTAATTAACAATGATTACTAAAATAAATATTGGCTTAAGCCTACTGCTTTTGGGTGCTTTGTATTTCTCAAATCCAACAGCTTTAAACGACTCCAAAAAAGAGTATTTATCTATAAAAGAACAACCGCAAACGCCGCTGCAAAAAAGCATGGCTCGAGGCAAGGAAGTCTACACCGATTTTTGTATCCAATGCCATCTGACAACAGGAAAAGGAAACGGCACCATTTTTCCCCCACTGGATGGTTCTGACTGGCTGAAAAAGAAAAGAACCGAAAGTATCCATGCTGTAAAATACGGTCAGAAAGGCGAAATCCTGGTTAATCAGAAAAAATTCAACGGCATCATGCCTCCTATGGGTTTAATCGATGAAGAAATTACTGATGTAATGAACTATGTGCTCAATTCATGGAGCAATAAAACAAAAAAAATGGTAACAACTAAAGAAGTCGCTGTATTGAAACCGTGATAAATCATTTAATGCTTAAATATAATATAATCGAATTGGGGATCTCTACCATAAACATCCTCATAGAAATGGAGAACATCCTGACTGTCAACCCAAGTGGTAAAGTAACTAATATGAATTGGAATTTTATTTTTTAATTCACATGTCGTTTCCTTTTCTCCATTCATTGCCTCGGTAATACGTGCGACTGGCCAGTCCGAATCGTCTTTCAAAATTAAAAAAGCTAATTCCTTGGCTTTTTCCATATTGATACAGCCATGACTGTAGGCTCGATATTCTAAGGCAAATATGGCTTTAGCAGGAGTATCGTGCAAATAAATACTATTGGTATTTGGAAAAACAAACTTAACCAATCCCAGAGCATTTTTAGGCCCTGGTTTCTGTCTGACCTTACCACCATTCCATTCCATATTGCGGGAATTTAAATAATCCTTGTCCCGTTCCATGGCATATTTTATTTCATTGTCAATAATACTTTGGGGCACATTCCAATACGGACTAAAAACAATTGAACTAATAAATCCACTAAAAATAACCGTTTCCATCATATCTTGTCCCACTATGACATTAGATTCCAAAGCCGTTTTGCCATCTTTTTTATAAATCAATTTATACGATGGAATATTAATCATAATGTACTCACTCGCGTTAATCAATTCCGGATCAATCCATCGACAGCGTTCCATATTTATCATTATTTTTCGAATGTATTTCTGGATAGGCAAATTCATTTGTTTAATCTGCCAAGGGGAAATAAAATAATTAATCAGGTAACCATTTCTTTTTTTGAAACGCAAAATCCCCTTCATTAATTCATCATCATACACCTCACTTTTGGAATCTTTATCCAAATCTCCCATTACAACAAGACGGTGCCTAATTTGGCTAATTGTTTTTGAGCTATCAAAGGGTTTGTAAAATTGAATAGTAGAGTCGTATTCTATGGGTTTCCATTCACCCGATTTTTCTATCTCACGGTATTTTTTTAAAGCCTCACGCAATTTGTAATATTGACTTAACTGATGTTTTTCATCAAAATCCAATAGTTTAGGATTCTGCAATAACGAATCGAGCAAAGGCTCATACGCAATTTTTTTCTTGGGCAGAAACCAACCCATTTGTTGAAGTTTCTCGGCGCTAATTCCAATAAATACTTTTTGCACATAAAACACATACAGAGTAGATAACATGATTTCGGTTTCGCTTTTCGAAAGTGGTTTCAGAGTAGCATTCGAATTAAAAATTCCATCAATTATTTCTTGATAATCGATGCGGGCTTCCACACCTTCTTCCTGAAGCGAATTTACTTTAGAATATAACAACTGGGAAAATTCGATCAATTTGCCATTAGCATCATACCAAATCGTATTGTATTTTTTGCTTTCATACAAAATACCAACCTCCGATTGATATTGTTTTAAATTAGGATACTTTTTGAAAAAAGCATTTATATTCTGTTTATTGATAGGAATCTCAGATTTAGAATCATGTGGTTTTTGAGAAAATGGGTCAAAACACAGAGTAACAGCCTTTAAATTTTCTTTTGAAACAAGAGAAACCGAGTTAAAGGAATAACTGGAGAAAATAACTATAGTGAATAAAATGAATCTTCTCATAACATAATTATTTAACATAAAGATAAATAATTATTTTCAAACCATTAAAAAACAAACAAATAGACTGCAAAAAATGAGAAAAACGTCAAAAATATTTGATTTTTTTTCGCTAATTCTAACAAATAAAACATTCTTAATTTTACTAACAGAATACAAATTAAATGAATAAACCGTTAGTTAAAAAGTTTACATTTGTAATAAACCCAAATGCACTTCTTTATGAGAAAATATACTTTAGCTATCCTTATTAGCCCTTTCTTATTTTTAGTTTTTACCAATTGCAATCAAAGTAAATCCAATACTGAAGGAGCAACTGCTCAAGACAGCGTGGCAATAAAAATAGATTCGGTTAAGAAAAAACCAATGACTACTATTGACACCGCCGACTATAACAGAAGAATGATTGCGCTAAGCAACAAAGACACTACGGGAATGTGGCCTGTAAAAGCGCCTTATCCTTTGCGGGGTGCCTTATTGCCTTATCACCGAATTATTGCTTTTTACGGAAATTTATATTCGAAAAGAATGGGTGTTTTAGGCGAATATCCCAGAGCCGAAATGATCGAAAAACTTAAAGTAGAAGTAGCCAAATGGAAAGCTGCCGATTCCAGCGTAACCACAATTCCAGCCTTTCATTATATTGCAGTTTCTGCCCAAGGTGCTCCCGGAGCTGGCAATCGTTACAACATGCGCATGCCTTTCAAACAAATCGACACGCTTTTAAGTTGGGCAAAACCCATTAATGCTTTGGTTTTCCTGGACATTCAGGTAGGACATAGCACTGTTAAGGAAGAAGTAAGCCAACTGGAAGAATACCTTGCTTTACCGAATGTTCATCTGGGAATTGATCCTGAGTTTTCAATGAAAAGTGGTCATGTTCCTGGTAGAAAAATTGGAACCATGTCTGCTGATGATATCAATGATGCCATCGATATTTTGGCTCGAATTGTACGCGAAAAGAAATTAACTCCAAAGATTTTGGTGGTGCACCGTTTCACCCAAGGAATGGTTACTAATTATAAAGCCATCAAAAAAGTTCCCGAAGTTCAAATCGTGATGGACATGGACGGTTTTGGAAGTCAGGTTTTAAAACGATCTACTTATTTAAGATACATCTACAGAGAACCAGTTCAGTTTACTGGCTTTAAATTGTTTTACAAAAATGACAATTGGAACGACTGGAAAATGTACACTCCGGAACAATTATTAAAATTCGCTCCACAACCGAGTTACATTCAGTTTCAATAATTTTAAGCTCATACAAGAAATGAAAAAAACGATATTCTTAGCAGTGCTTGGACTTCTTTTGACGCTAAGTTGCGAACAAAAGAAAGAGACTTCTATCGAAAATAAAGCAGACACACCAAAAGTTATTGCAAGCCCAAAAAAAGCCGAAAAATTAGTTATGGCAGATGCTGCTGCTATACTGGCTCGAAAAGAAGTGCCCATTTTATGCTATCATAATATCAAAGATTTTTCAGCATCAGCTGGCGAAATGACCAAAACCTATACGGTAAAACCAGCGAACTTTGCTGAACAAATGAAAGCCTTATCTGATGCGGGCTACCACAGTATTTTACCCAATCAATTGTATGATTATTTAGTGTACAACAAACCTTTGCCTGCTAAACCGGTCATGATTACTTTTGATGATACAAGAGGTGAACAATACAGCATTGGCGCAGCCGAAATGAAAAAATACAATTTCAAAGGCGTTTTCTTTGTAATGACGGTTTCCATCAACCGTCCTAATTATTTAAGCAAGGAGGAAATTAAAAACTTATCTGATTCTGGAAATTCTATCGCGGCTCACACATGGGACCATCACATGGTTACTAAATATACTGGCGAGGATTGGAACACCCAATTAGTAAAACCAAAAGCCAAACTCGAAGAAATCATTGGAAAACCAATTCCTTATTTTGCCTATCCTTTTGGATTATGGAACAAAGAAGCCATTCCTGAAATTAAGAAAAGTGGATACCAAATGGCTTTTATTCTTTCCACCAAAAGAGATTCGATTGATCCACTTTATACTGTGAGACGTATGATTGTGTCTGGAAATTGGTCTACAGAAAGAATGATGAAATCAATGGAAGCTACTTTTGTTAATGCTAAATAATCTTTTTAATCGTATAAATAGGACTTCACTTTTTAACAACTTCTCTTAACATCATTCATTTTTTACAAAATTCTTATTCTCAATAAGATAAAATGGATGTGTTTTTATTTAATAATTAAGAAATCTAAAAAAACTTAGTTTTAAAACACTAATTCTCAAAAAACACATTGGCAAAAAAAGAATGCCGCATTAATTACATTATTCATATTCAAATTTCAAATACTTATCTACAAAATCGTTAAATTAGCCTAAAGACTGATGTTTTTTTAATCAAAATTAGTTTTTATTAATTTTTCAATAATTACAGAATGGTAAATTTGACACCTAAATTAAGTCCAAAGGGATGGGATGAAATGTTTTCTAGAGATGGAGTAAGAGACTCTTACAAACAGGTATTGCAAACATTAGAGAGTTTAAATATTGATAAGCTAAATGTAAAACAAAAGCAGGCTTCGGATATTTTTATGAACCAGGGGATTACATTTACTGTCTACAGTGATGACAACCAAGGAATCGAAAGAATATTTCCTTTTGATATTATTCCCAGAATAATTACCAAAAACGAATGGATGGAAGTCGAAACTGGAATTACCCAAAGATTAAGAGCTTTAAACCTGTTTCTGGAAGACATCTATAATGAACAGCTGATTATAAAAGAAGGCATCATGCCTGCTTCGTTAATTGCTTCCTGTCCGCATTACATTCCGGAAGTACATGGTATTAAAGTTCCGCATAACATTCATGTTCACATTGCGGGAATTGATTTAATCCGAGGCGAAAAAGGAGAGTTTTATGTTCTGGAAGACAATCTGAGGTGCCCTAGTGGGGTAAGTTATATGTTAGAAAACAGGGAAATAACCAAAAGAATTTTCCCAGAAATGTTTCGTGCTAATAATGTTAGCATGGTGGCTAATTATCCGATGATTTTCCATAACATTTTAATTTCGCTTTCGCCAAGAACCATCTCTAATCCTAATGTAGTTTTATTAACTCCGGGCGTTTTCAATTCAGCTTATTACGAGCATACTTTCTTAGCCAGGCAAATGGGAATTCCGCTGGTAGAAGGTCGCGATCTTGTGGTTAACAATCACAAAGTGTATATGAAAACTACCTCGGGCTTGCAACAGGTAGATGTTATTTACAGACGTTTAGACGACGAATATTTAGATCCATTGGTCTTTAAACCCGATAGTACACTTGGAGTTCCAGGATTAATAAGTGCTTATAAAATGGGCAATGTAGCCTTAGTAAATGCAGTAGGAAATGGCGTTGCCGATGATAAAGCCATTTATGCCTATGTACCACAAATGATTCGCTACTACCTTAACGAAGAACCGATTCTGAAAAATGTGCCTACGTACCAAATGGAAAACAAAGAAGAGCGCGAATTGGTTTTTGCCGACATGGAAAACATGGTAATCAAAGAAACCAATCAAAGTGGCGGATACGGAATGGTAATGGGAAATAAGGCTACCGAAGAAGAACTGGAAGCAGCTAAAGTGGCTATTTTAAATAATCCGCGCAATTTTATTGCCCAACCCATCATTCAGTTAAGCACCGTTCCCTGTTACATTGATGGCGAATTAAAGCTACGCCATGTCGATTTACGACCTTATGCATTGTGTGGCCCTAATGGAGTAACCATAGTTCCTGGCGGACTCACCCGGGTGGCACTAACCGAAGGCTCTTTGGTCGTAAACTCCTCCCAAGGTGGCGGAAGTAAGGATACCTGGATCATGAAATAAATGAAGTCGAAATTGGTTTTTAAACTATTAAAAAAACAACTATGGAAGTAAATATGCTCAGTCGTGTAGCCGATGGAATGTTTTGGCTCAACCGATACATGGAGAGAACTGATGGGATGTTGCTTACCCTCAACACTCTTTACATCATGTCTTTTGACCAGGAGATCAATGATCATCAAGGATACAAACCCTTATTAAAATATTATACCGATTTGCCTTCGGAATACATTACTGAATTTCAGCACGACACTAAATTTGTAATGAAATATGTGCTTTGCGACAACAAAAACAACAATTCGGTTCGGAATTTAATTACCAAAGCCAGAGAAAATGCACGAGGTTCGCAGGATAAAATTACCAAAGAACTTTGGGAACACATCAATTCAATGTACCATTACATCAATTCACCTGACTTGCCTAAAAGATTGGAAACGCCTGAAGCTATTAGTATTTTGGCCAAACTCAATAAGGATTTCTTGCTTTACAATGGGATTTTTCATGTTACCATGCCCAGAGGATTGGGTTGGTGTTTTTCGAGTATTGGTAAACATATCGAAAGATGCCTACAAACCATTTCGATGACACAATCGTATTATGCACCAATTGATTACAATCTGGAAGGAAAAGAAGATTTATTGTATTGGAGAAAATTATTATTGTCTTTATCGGGTTACGAATTATACTTAAAAAGCTATAGCAACATTCCGCACAATCGAAAAGTAATCCAACATGTGATTTTCAATCCTGATTTTGCACATTCGGTGATATTTACTTTAGGCTTAATCGAAACTTATTTAGATTGTGTTTTTAAAAACAATAATCTAATAGAAGCACGCACGATGCGCAATCAATTTGGACGATTAAAAAGCTACGTTGAATACACCGATTACCATCATCTTACCAATGTACAATTAGAGCAGGTTTTAAAAAACACTAAAGATCAGCTGAATGAGTTTTCAATGGATTTCTCTAAATTATTCTTTTCATATACCTAAAAAAAATGGCAGTTTTCAACATCATCCATATTACAAAATACAAATACAACTTACCCATCAAAGAAAGTATCAACGAGATTCGTTTGTTTCCACATAACTTTGAAAATCAGGACGTGTTGCAATACCAGCTCTTGATTTCTCAAAACCCTAATGTGTCCTTAACAAACGATTATCACGGCAACAGAGTGGGTAATTTTAACACCTTAGAGGCACATACCGAAATGACAATTGAATCGCGAATGCTGGTTCGTGTCAATCATTCCCTTAAAATACCGGAAATAGATGATACTAAGGTTGAAGATTTGAATCTGCATAACGATATTTATTTACTACGTCTTCGTTATCCTGAAAGCATTAAAAAACAAGACGAAATTCATGCTTTTCTAAAAGAAATTGACTGTACTAACAAATCAATTATTGACATTGCCTATCAATGCAGTCAATACATCTACACTAACTTTACTTATACCAAAGGAATTACCAATATAGAAACTACAGTAGATGAAATATTAGGCCATCGCAAAGGAGTTTGCCAGGATTTTGCTCATGTTCTGTTACAACTTTTAAGAACTGCTGGCATTCCGTCAAGATATGTAAGCGGCTATATTTGTCCTAACGAAAGCGGACTTCGAGGCGAAGGGGCTACGCATGCCTGGGTTGAAATTTACACGCCAAAACAAGGTTGGCTAGGCATTGATCCTACCAATAACATTTGGACAATGGACAACCATGTCAAGCTATCGGTTGGAATCAACTTCAATGATTGTACCCCGGTAAAGGGAACTTTCAAAGGAATTTCTAAACAAACACTTTCTGTTTGTGTTTCTATTGGATACGAAGATGGTAGGCATTTTGAAGGAATTAATGATGTCGAATTGCAAAAAAACTCCATTGAATTTCAACAACAATTGGATTATGCCGAACAACAACAGCAATGATTTTTCTCTAAAATATTTAAATAAAACTCTCCTCCAAAAACATAAAAAAGCGAATCAAACTGATTCGCTTTTTTATGTTTTTCATATTATAAATAGCTCTCTAATTAGACAACCATCCCTGTGGATTCATATAGGTTGTATTTTGCAACAGCAAAAATTTAATTTCAGTTTTTCCTGTATCGCCATTGGTACGTATTCTACCTATATTTTGTTTAATACTTACCTTATCTCCTTTGCTTACCGAAACAGAACTCAAATTTTGATAGATGGTAAAATAATCTCCATGTTGAATCATTACCGCTTTATTTACGGGAGATAAAACCATTACACTGGCTACTATTCCACCAAAAACGGCTCTTGCGCTAGCTCCATCATTAGTCGTGATTACTACACCACTATTATGTACAACCAGTGTATTATATACTGGATGCGGTTGATCTCCAAAACCTAATGAAATAAAACCTTTTTCTACAGGCCAAGGAAGATTTCCACGATTTGCCCTGAAATTATCGGCAACAGATTTAGCCTCAGGTGTCAATTCAATCCTTGAAGAAGATACTGACATCCTAGAAACCGTTTCTTTTATTTCTTTCGTAGTCTTTGGAGTAGAAGTAGAAGAAGTTGATTTTAATTTATCGGCAGCTAAAGCAGCAGCTTTGGCACGTTCTAAAGCCGCTTTTCTATTGGCTTCGGCAATAGCTTCACGAATTAAACGGTTAATTTGAGCATCAATAGTTTTAAATTCTCTTTGTTTTTTTCGAATGTCAGATACAATTCGGTTTTTATCTTTTTTAATCGAATTTACCAATTTCTCCTGTTCTTGTTTTTCTTTTACAAGAGTTTGTCTTTCTTTCTGATTTTCGACAATTAGTTTTTGTTTGGCTATTTTTTGAACCTTTAATTTTTCATTATAAGTAACCAATTCTGTCGACTTCACATTAATTTCCTCTCCTTGCGATTTTCTAAAACTGGTATATTGTTTTAAGTATTGTGCTCTTTTATAGGCTTGCAAAAAATTCTCAGACGATAGTATAAACATCGCGCGACTTTGCTCAGAACGGCTTTTATAAGAGTTCACAATCTTCTTAGCATAATCTTCTTTTAAAGCTTTCAATTCCTTGTTAAGCTTATTAATTTTCACTTGATTAATATACATGTCATTAGACAAAAGTCGGGTTTGCTTTTCGGTAGTATTAATCAAAGTCTCTTTCAGTCTGATCTTGTCTTTCTGAATCAAAAAAACATTCATAGCCGACTTTTCCTTTGACTTGACGTTTTGCAACATCTTTTCATTCTCTCTAATTTCTTTTTGAATTTGAGCTTTACGTTGTTCTAACTTTTCTTGTTGCGATTGGCTCCACATAGTAGAAGTCAGGCATACAAATAACAGGCTAAGGAAATATTTTGGCATCTTAAAAAATATATTTTGGCAAATTTACTTAATTATTATTCTTTTGTACCCATCTGGCACACTATAAGGGAAAGAAAGTTCTTCATTAAATGAAACCGAATTGTAATTTAAATTAATTTCCGATTTTCCTTTAGGTTGAGCTGTTTTAATTTCAATGCTAGAAGGCAAATTCGCTTCTTTATAAGCCACTCTTTCCGGATAAGCAATTTGAATGGTTCTATTTTCTGCCGTTTGAGCTACTTCTTGTTTGTTTACAGTAAAATCATTTGGGTTAAAATAATAACTTTTTTGAGTATTTCCATTATTCGAATCATCTAAACGATACAAATTGTCAAGCAAAATTTTAGTGTATTTTCCTTTATTCAAGTCATCCAAAGCCTCTCCTACCAGCATATTTTGAATCTTACTATAATCCAAATCTGTTCCTAACCACTGACTCAAAGCACTAAAATTCCCTTCAAAATAAGTTCCTTTTATTTTTTCGTAATAACTCACCGAAGTAGGTGTTATCGATGCTTTTGCCATTGTTATTCCTAAAAAACGAACGCTTACTAAGATTTGTTGGTCTTTCTTTATCTTAATCTCGGCACTTACATTTTGTGCTTGTTTATCATCGGCATAACGCGCATTGGCTTTGATATATAATGTAGAAAAATCATTTTTATTGCTGTAATGATTGTCTATTATTTTAGTTGCTTTCATTTCATCGACTGGCTCCGTAACCGTTGCCGATGTAACAATAGCCTTGGGTTTACAAGAAAACATAAAGACAATTGCTAATAATGCTAAGAATTTATTCATTTTATTTTTGTTTTTTTAATAATTCGTTGGCTTTAGAAAAATAGAATTCTTTTTTATTAGCATCTCCTAAGCCATTGTAGGCTTCTCCTAACTGAATGTTATAATTAATTTCTAAAGTTATATCTTCTACTACATAATCCATACCCATTTCCAGCATTTCTTTCGCTTTTTTAAAATGTTTCAACTGATTATAAGCTAATCCAGCATAATAATAAAACTGAGCTTGGGCAGGATACAATTCGATCATTTCGCTGGCGTTTTTTGCTGCCTTTTCAAATTCATTCGTTTGTACATAAACGTCCAGTAAAAGCAAGCTCGTTTCTACATCAGCGGGATTGCTTTTTTTAAGAGCCAACTGATAATATTTTAGCGCTTTATCCCATTGCTTTTTATTGTGATAATATTTGCCTACTTCCTTATTTACATTCACATTTTTATCATCATCAAAATAACCAATGGCTTTATCTAAATCGGCTGTAAATTGTGGATTAGTATTGACGTAAATCAAAAATTCATTAAAAATTCTGTGCTTTATTTTGCTGTCTATTTTAGTACTGGCCAATACGATATTCATGGCTTTTATAGCCTTTTCACTCTCGTTATTAACCAAATAATTTTTAAATAAACTAACCTGAGCCCATTCTGAATTTGGAACAGCAGCTTCTAATTTTCGAGCAGTTTCCAAGACTTTTTCTATATCGTCTTTTTTAGAATACAAATAAATCAACGAAATATAATTTGCCTCTTCTTTTGGATATTTATTGATTTGATTTAGCAAATTAGTTATCTCAGTATCCTGATACGTTCCTTGAGACAAAATCTGAAGTTTATAGGCATCTCTCCTCTCCGATTTACCTATGGTTTCATTCAGCTCATTGATAAGTGCCAATGCTTTTTCAAATTCGCCTGTATTCATATAAAGCGAAGTCAAATCTTCTTTAAACTTGGAATCAAATAGAATGAGTTTGTTAATTACCTTAACTGCATCTGAATAATCCTTAGTTTCATAGTCAACATCATACATCCCTATCAAAAACCATTTGTTTTTAGGGTCTAAAGTATTGGCTTTTTCGAATGAAGAATAGGCATTTTTATAGTCTTTTAAAGCCAGATAATTTTTGCCTAATTCGTGGTAAATTGTGGCATTATTAGCATCTATTTTCAAACAACGTTCTAAAGCCACAATAGCTTTATCGTTATTTTCAATTCCCTTTTGCTTTAAAGCTTCGAAAAAATACTCTTTAAATTTATTGTCTTCAAGTTTAATTTCTTCTGGTTCAGTTTGTCCCCATGACAAAGCCGAATTGCATAGCAAAACCAACATTATCAGTAAAGAAACTGCCTTTTTCATTTTTGCTTTTTTAAATATATCACTACAATCAACGGATTGAAATCCGTTGCTATAATATATCTTGTTCCTACGGAACTATCACATTACTCAATAGAGCCTTTGGCTCGGATTATTTTGTAAAGCTGGACTTTAGCCAGTTTATTCTAACACCGAATAATCTCCAATACTAACACTTGTAAATTGACCATCAAAACTAGCATGATTTCCTATCATGGCGTTGTCTAAATTAGCATTTTTGATGTGAGCATGCGTTTGAACCAAACTGTTTTTAATGCTGCTATCCACTACATGACATCCGTTTCCTAAAGAAACATTTGGACCTACTGTAGCGTTTATTAAAACTACATCTTCACCAATATAACAAGGCTCAATAATAGTTGAATTTTCAAGTTTAATGTTTTTGTTAACTAAATTAATCTTGTCTTTTGCTAAGAAAGAAAGCATTCTCGAATTAGTTTCAACCGTTACATTTTTGTTTCCGCAATCCATCCAAGCGCTTACTTCACCTGTTTTAAAGATTTTCCCGTTAGCCATCATGTTTTTGATACCATCGTTAATTTGGTATTCACCTCCATTTTGGATATTATTATCTAAAACATTTTGTAATTCATTTTTTAAAACGGCAATATCTTTAAAATAGTATATCCCGATAACAGCCAAATCACTCACAAATTCCTTTGGTTTTTCAACCAATTCAATGATTTCATTTTTATCGTTTAATTTGACAACACCAAAAGCTTCCGGGTTCTCAATTTGTTTTACCCAAATTACCGCATCAGCAGCTGGATCCAATTCAAAATCGGCTCTAATCAAAGTATCTGCATACGCAATTACGGCAGGACCAGAAAGAGAATCTTTGGCACACATAATCGCATGTCCTGTTCCTAAAGCTTCATTTTGATAATAGATGGTTCCTTTAGCTCCTAATTTTTCGGCAATGGCAATTAAATCCTGCTCTACTTTTTCCCCAAAACTTTCATGAATTACAAAAGCTACTTCTTCAATATCTTGATTCAAAACCCCAGCGATATCTTCTACTAATCGGTGAACGATTGGTTTCCCGGCAACTGGAATTAATGGTTTAGGAATGGTTAATGTATGTGGGCGTAGACGAGATCCTCTACCAGCCATAGGCACTATTATTTTCATATTTATCCCCCTATCCCCCGAAGGGGGAATTCCTATTAGGGGTCAATAGGTTTTTAATTATAACTTATATTCTTTTTCAGTTCCCCCTTTGGGGGTCAGGGGGATTATTTCACTCCAGTACTACCAAATCCGCCAGCTCCTCTCGAAGTTTCTGATAATTCTTCAACTTCAGACCATTCGGCGCGTTCGTGTTTGGCAATAATTAATTGGGCAATTCTTTCTCCGTTTTGAATTTCGAAAGCCTGATTGGATAAATTAACTAAAATTACACCAATTTCTCCACGGTAATCAGCATCAACCGTTCCTGGGCTATTTAATACGGTGATTCCGTTTTTAAAAGCCAGTCCGCTTCGTGGTCGCACTTGCGCTTCGTAACCTATCGGCAATTCGATAAAAAGACCTGTTTTAACGATCGTTCTTTCTAAAGGCTGCAAGGTTATGGATTCTGTCAAATTAGCCCTTAAATCCATTCCTGCCGAAGCTATGGTTTCATAACTTGGTAAAGCATGTTGCGATTTATTAATAATGTTTATTTTCATTTTTTTATTTTGATGCAGGAACAAGTCAAAACTTATTCTTGCAGATTATTTTTTCGTTTAAGAATACTCATCAAAGTAGCTTTCTCATTATGGTAAATGAAATAGAGAAACAAAAGTAGCAAGCCAATCCCAACAAAATAATTTTCTCTAAAGCCATAAAAGGAAACCACTGAAAAGAGGATAGACAAGCCAAGATATCCACCTATTTTTTTGAAATCATAAGGAATAGGATAATATTTATTTCCCAGATAATACGAAATCAACATCATACTTCCATAAGCGGCTAATGTTGCTATGGCTGAACCCGAATAACTATAAGACGGAATTAATAAAAAGTTAAGTACCAAAGTAATGATAGCACCCACAATTGAAATATAAGCACCAATATAAGTCTTGTCAATCAATTTATACCAAACAGAAAGATTGGTATAAATTCCCAAACAGAAATTAGCCAAAATAATCAACGGCACCACCTTCATTGCTACCCAGTATGAACTGTCACGAATCATTAACATTTTGAAAAGATCGGCAAAAACAATAACGCTTAACATAATAAACGAACCGAAGATTACAAAATACTTGGTCACCATCGCATAAGTTTGCGGCGCATTTTCATTAGAAGCATGGCTAAAAAAGAAAGGTTCAATTCCAAGGGTATAAGCCGTACGGTACAAAACCATAAACAAACCTAATTTATAACAAGCGGAATAGACACCCACTTCGTCTGCGGCAATATTTTGAGGCAATAATTTGTCTAAAAGAATTTTATCAAATTGCTCGTTGATGGCAAAAGCAATTCCTGCAACCAAAATTGGCAATCCATAAACCATCATTCGTTTCCATAAACTAAAATCGAATTTCCATTTTAGAAAAACATAATCAGGAGACAAAACCACAAAAGTCAACAGACTCGCAATAATATTAGCCAGGAAAATATAACCTATTTGGAAATTCTCTACATAAAACGAGCTAATCATGCCCGTAGGATTCAGCGTCGCTAGTTTGGGTAAATAAATTAAAAAAAGGATGCTTAATAATAAGTTGACCAATACATTTCCAATTTTAATGATGGCATACATCATCGGTCGTTGAAAAGCTCTTAATTTTGAAAAAGGTATGATAACTAAGGCATCCAATGCCAAAATCCAAATGGTATACGTAATGTACTGCGAATCGATACCAGACCAATCAGCTAATGTAGTTCGAAATAAAAGCGCTACAACCAGAAAGACAATGGTGCTCCAAAAGATAGAAACCATAGAAGTTTCGACCACTGCTTTTTTATTGTCTTCTTTATTGTAAAATCTAAAAAAAGCGGTTTCCATTCCGTAAGCCAAGATAACATTGAAAAAAATCATCCAAGCAAATATGATGGTGACTTTTCCGTACTCGTCTTTTGGAAGTAAATCAGTATACAGTGGCACCAACAGGAAACTAAACATTCTAGGTAAAACCGTAGCAAGTCCGTAAATGGCTGTTTGTTTGAAAAGATTTTTATATAATCCCAAAATGTGGTGTTTATTAATTTTTTTACAAAAACAAAAATAACTAATTCTTTGGTTTTATCAGTATTGGTTTTGTAATGATTATTTTTTCTTTTAGCCCCTTATTAAATAACACTAATAAGTGATAAATAGTATTTTATAGCTTACTTTTTAAACAAAAAAAGCGGTTGAAAAAATTTCAACCGCCTTAATATATAAAGTAAGTATTCTTATCCGTTCAATGCTTCGGCTCCACCAACAATCTCAAGGATTTCGCTGGTAATCGCAGCCTGACGTGCTTTGTTGTATGTTAATTTCAATTGATTTCTCAATTCGGTTGCATTATCTGTTGCTTTGTGCATTGCAGTCATACGCGCACCATGTTCTGAAGCAAATGAATCACGGATTCCTTTGTACAATTGTGTTTTCAATGATTTAGGAATCAATGTTAACACAATTTCTTCTTTAGATGGTTCGAAAATATAATCTCCAGCAGTAACATTTAAATCAGATTTCACAGGAGCTAATGGTAAAAATTGTTCGTTTTGAACAATTTGAGTAGCCGCATTTTTAAATTGATTGTAAATCAATTCAATTCTGTCGTACTCACCACTAACAAATTTTTGAGTTAATGCTTCAGCAATAGCAGCAACATTATCAAAAGTCAAATCATCAAAAACAGCACTTTGATTGTCAATTACTGTATTTGTTTTGCTTAAAACATCATTTCCTTTTTTACCAATAGCAAAAATGTCTACTTGTTTCCCAGCAAAATAGGCTGCACGATTTTTAGCTTCTTTAATTACATTGGTATTAAAAGCACCACACAAACCTCTGTTAGAAGTAATCGCTACTAATAATACTTTCTTTACTTCACGTTGTGTAGTAAATTCTTCTCCTGTTCCTCCTTCAAGAGTTGCAGAAAGACTTTGTAATAATTCCGTTAATTTTTCGGCATAAGGGCGCATGGCTGTAATTGCATCCTGAGCTTTTTTAAGCTTGGCTGCAGATACCATTTTCATCGCAGATGTGATTTGCATCGTAGATGAAACGGAAGTAATTCTATTACGGATTTCCTTTAAATTTGCCATTCTAAATGTGTAAATTTATCAATG
The DNA here is from genome assembly GCA_039805885.1 of Bacteroidota bacterium. Taxonomy (GTDB): domain Bacteria; phylum Bacteroidota; class Bacteroidia; order Flavobacteriales; family Flavobacteriaceae; genus Flavobacterium. Next base: position 58,178 of record JBDLTG010000104.1, on the reverse strand, counting down.
AATCAATGTGTAAATGATAGTCATTTGCACATTGATTCATTGGTATATTGATTAATTGTACTTCGCTGAAACTTCTTTCGCTACAGTTTCGATTACGTCTGTAATTTCGTCTGTTAATTTACCTGCTTTTAAAGCATCAAGAGTAGCTCTGTGCTTTGCATTCAAGAATTCTAAGAAATCTTTCTCGAATTCTTTTACTTTATTTACAGGAACATTTCTCAATAAATTTTTAGAACCAGCATAGATAATTGCTACTTGGTCTTCAACAGTATAAGGATCGTTCAAACCTTGTTTCAAGATTTCAACGTTTCTTTTTCCTTTTTCAATTACGTTTAAAGTAACAGCATCAAGGTCAGAACCAAATTTAGCAAACGCTTCCAATTCACGGAATTGAGCTTGATCTAATTTTAAAGTTCCAGAAACTTTTTTCATTGATTTAATTTGAGCATTACCTCCAACACGAGATACAGAAATACCTACGTTAATTGCTGGACGAACCCCTGAGTTAAACAAATCTCCATCAAGGAAAATTTGACCATCAGTAATCGAAATTACGTTTGTTGGGATATATGCAGAAACGTCACCAGCTTGAGTTTCGATAATTGGTAAAGCTGTTAATGAACCACCACCTTTAACGATACCTTTTAATGAATCTGGTAAATCGTTCATGTTTTTAGCAATTCCGTCATCAGCGATAACTTTACAAGCTCTTTCTAATAAACGAGAGTGTAAGTAGAAAACGTCTCCAGGATATGCCTCACGTCCCGGTGGTCTTCTTAATAAAAGAGAAACCTCACGGTAAGCAACAGCTTGTTTCGATAAATCATCATAAACAATTAAAGCTGGACGACCTGAATCTCTAAAATATTCTCCAATTGCAGCACCTGCGAAAGGAGCGTAAACTTGCATTGGAGCTGGATCAGAAGCATTAGCAGCAACGATAACGGTGTAAGCCATTGCTCCTTTTTCTTCTAACATATTTGCAATCCCTGCTACAGTAGACGCTTTTTGTCCAATTGCAACATAGATACAGAATACTGGTTTCCCAGCATCATAAAATTCTTTTTGATTTAAGATAGTGTCAATACAAACAGTTGATTTACCTGTTTGACGGTCACCAATAACCAACTCACGTTGTCCACGACCAACCGGGATCATAGCATCTACTGCTTTTACTCCTGTTTGTAATGGTTCAGTAACTGGTTGACGGAAGATAACTCCAGGAGCTTTTCTTTCCAAAGGCATTTCGTATAAGTCACCACCAATTGGTCCTTTTCCATCAATTGGAAAACCAAGAGTGTTAACAACACGTCCTACCATTTGTTCTCCTACTTTAAGAGAAGCAATACGTTGCGTTCTTTTAGCAGTAGATCCTTCTTTGATTCCTGTAGATGGTCCTAAAAGTACCACACCTACATTGTCTTCTTCAAGATTCAATACAATAGCCTCAAGACCATTATCAAATTCTACTAATTCTCCATATTGTACATTCGAAAGCCCGTAAATACGAGCAATACCGTCTCCAACTTGAAGTACCGTTCCTACTTCCTCTAGCGTAGCGCCAGATTCAAAACCTTCTACTTGCTTTCTTAATATTGCTGAAATTTCAGCAGGTTTGATTTCCGCCATCTTAATTTATAATTTAGACACTTAATGTGCAATAAAACTAGTTACTTAATTCTCTTTTTAATACTTGTAATCTGTTAGCAATGGAAGCATTGTATTGCTTATCGCCTATTCTTAGAATAAATCCTCCAATGATAGCAGGATCTACTACATTTTCAATTGTTATCTTTTTATCTGACAATGATGAAATTTTAGCTAAAACTTTAGCTCCTAAATCAGCATCCAGAGGGATAGCAGTAGTTACTATAGCTACTTCTAAACCATTAGCCTCATCAAATAATTCAGAATATGCTACTGCAATAGCTTCAAGAATTTCAAATCTTTTATTTTCGAATAATAAATGAAAGAAACCTTTAGTAACGCCATTAATAGTAGCAAAAACTTCCAATAATGCACTTTCTTTAACCCCAACACTTATTGTAGGACTTTGAATAAAAGTACTTAATTCAGAGTTCCCTTTGATTGTTGAAGCAATTAAAATCATATCGTTATTCACCTCGTTAGCCACTCCTATTGAGTCTGCCATACTAAGGATCGCTTTTGCGTAACGAATTGCTGCTCTTGTACCTGCCATAATATTAGTTTAGCTTTACGTCACCTAACATTTTCTCAACTAATTTAGTTTGAGCTTCAGTATTAGATAATTCGTCTTTCAATAATTTCTCTGCGATACTCAATGACAAAGTAGAAACTTGTAATTTCAATTCAGCCATAGCTGCGTTTTTCTCACTTTCAATTGCAGCTTTAGCTTGCTCGATCATTTTCAATCCTTGTGCTTGCGCCTCAGATTTTGCATCAGCAACCAATTTCTCTTTCATTTCACGAGCTTCTTTCAACATAGCATCACGATCTGCTCTAGCTTCGTTCAAAATTCTTTGGTTATCAGCTTGAAGATTTTGCATTTCTTTTCTAGCATTTTCTGCTGATTCTAATGCATTTTTGATTCCTTCTTCTCTTTCATTAACTGCATCAAGAATAGGTTTCCAAGCGAATTTTTTCAATAATAATATTAATCCAACAAATATTAATACTTGCCAAAAAAACAAACCAAACTCAAACTGATTTATTAACTTTTCCATTATATATAATTCTAAGTTTTATATTCTAATTTTAATCTTTTTGCATTGCTGCAATGTAATGTTTTAATTTTAAAAACAATAGTTACAACCAACCGTTGCAACTATTGTTTTTTGTGTTTTAATTAAGATGCGAATAACGCAGCAAAACCAATACCTTCAATAAGTGCAGCAGCGATAAGCATTGCTGTTTGGATTTTTCCTGAAGCTTCTGGTTGACGAGCAATAGCGTCCATTGCTGAACTACCAATTTTACCAATACCTAAACCTGCTCCGATAACGATTAATCCAGCTCCAATAATTTGTGGAATTTCCATGATATATATATTAAAAATTAAACATTCTTTTTTGAAAGTTAAATGTTATTTGTTAAAAGTTAAACGCCTAGTGACTCATAACTTAAAACTCCTAACTCATAACTTTTTAGTGGTGCCCTTCTTCATGATGATGCTCTTCTACAGCAGAACCAAAGTAAAGTGCAGATAACATCGTGAAAATATACGCTTGTAAAAACGCTACTAATATTTCAAGTATAGAAAGTAAAAATGACAATCCAAATGACAAACTACTTCCAATCCAGCTTTTAAAGATAAACATTAAACCAATAATACTCATCAATACAATGTGTCCTGCAAAAATATTTGCGTACAAACGTATCATTAATGAAAATGGTTTGATGAAAACTCCTAATAACTCAATTGGTGCTAAAATAATACGCATTGGTTTTGGTACACCTGGCATCCAGAAAATGTGTCCCCAATAGTTTTTATTAGCTGTTAAGTTTGTAATTAAGAAAGTTAAAAATGCTAATGAGAAAGTAATGGTTAAGTTACCTGTAGCATTAATTCCTAGTGGAGTTAATCCGAAGATATTTAAGAACAATACAAAAAAGAATATTGTCAATAAATAACTCATGTAGTTTTTATATTTTTTCTCACCAATATTTGGGATAGCAATTTCGTCACGAATATAAACTACTAATGGTTCGAAAATACGTCCAACACCTGTAGCAATTCCTCCGTTTTTAGCGTATGATTTAGCCAAACTACTAAAAATAAAGAACATTAATAAAGCAGCAGCAAAAATTGAAACTACTGTTTTAGTAATTGAAAAGTCAATAGGACGAACATTAGATGGGAAACCAGTTTCTTCATTTTCAGTAATAGTTCCTGAAGCATCTGTTCTGTAAATTTTACCATCGTGGTGGTTGATAGCATAGTATTTACCATTAGATTCTGCTGTTTCTTTTCCGTGGTGGAAAGCTGCAGAAGAGAAAACGTGTAATTCATTATCCCATAAGATTACAGGTAATGGAAAACCCCAAGCTTCTCCTGTTTCATCGTCTTGAGTTAATGAGAAATCATGAGAATCCAAAACGTGATGACCAATGAACGCTTTAATTTTAGATTTTAAATCTGTTGGTTCAGCATGAGCTCCTTCATGATGCCCTTCGGCTACTACTTCGTGAGTTGCTTCTACTTTTACTTTTGCCGTATCAACTTCTTGATTTGCAAAACTCATCAATGGAAGACACGCTAAAAATGTTGCTATTATCAATCTAAGTGGTCTCTTTAAAATCACCATAATTACTAAATATGTTATATTTACGTTTCTAAAATTTGGCGCAAAGGTACATTTTTTATTAATATCTAAAAGGATATAAAAATATATTTTTTTCAATACCTTAATTCAGCCCGTTTTTTATTGCTTTTCGCTTAGTATTCTTATAGTTACAACTACCTCAATTGTCAAAAAAAGGACAAATAGTATAAAAAAATTTATCTTCTCTGTTTGGATGTCATAATGTCGAATCTTCAAAATTGGCTTTAACAGAAAATAATAGAAAACCATTTTACTACTGGTTAATAGCAAGAAAGACATTCCTAACTGATCAAAATTGCGTTCTTTTATCTTGAGCAAGATGAAAATTATTACAAACGAAAGGATAAAAAAGACCCCATACAATCTTTCTAAACTATAATAAAAAGTCTCTTGGTTGATTTGAAAAAAATAAAAAACCAATTTATGCAACACATATGCAATGCCTACTGAAATTAACAAAAAGCGAAATGTCTTGTAATTTTTTAAAATCATAATTGCTGTTTTGCTTAAAATTCATCAAAATTAATTTCCCCGTCCTTAAAGGGTGTAATTTTGATGAATTTTAAATAAATTTTCCACCCTTTAGGGATGGGAAAAAGAAAATTTATTCTTTCTCTTTGTTAATGTCATTTACCTGTCTTATCACATTGTATAAGGCTAAAAAGACTCCCACCATAACCAGAATCTTATTGTAATAAAATTTAGAACTTGGATGGTTTTCATCCAGCCAATCTCCCAAATAAGAAAACGCAAAAATGATTGCTCCCATTTGAATGGGAATATTAATCAAGGCCAGCCATTTACTACTGGGCCTTTTGTTGTTCGGTTTCTCTTCCATCGCTTGTTGTTGTTTTTAAATTTTCTTTCATGATACAAGAAGCACTAAAATCGGCTCCTGGTTCTACTGATAATTTACCCACGGTGGCATCGCCATGAATACTCGCTTTGGACTTTATATTTAATAATTCTGTTACCTGAATAGTTCCGCTAAATTTCCCTTCAATATCGGCATTATTACAACTAATATCACCTGTAACACTTCCTGTAGGACCAATAACTAATTTGCCTGTAGATTGAAAATTCCCAATAAGTTCTCCGTCTAATCTAAAATCAGCCTTCGAAATAATATCACCTTTTATTATAGTTCCTTCAACAATTCTGTTGGTTTTTCCTAAAAGGTCAGTATAAGGTTTATCTTTTTTATTAAACATCATGATTATTTTTTAGCATCTAAATAAGACTTTAGATTTTTCTTGATTTGAACTATTTTATAATTTTCGTTAGAAATAATTACAGCCGGAGTTTCAATTTTATAACCGGAATCTTCTTTTAAAACACTAGCCACACTAGCTGCATATTCTTGTGTTGTAATTCCTTGAATAATAACAAATCCTTGATTTTCTGCATACGAATTATAAGCTAAATTTATTTTTTGAGCATTCTCTGCTTTCATAAACTTGCTTATTTTTTCCTCTATTGCTTTTCTATTATTGTTTGCATTTAAGGCTACAGGATAAAGTATCTTCCATTGGTTTGACGTCTTGAAATCAAAATCCATTTTTTCTAATTGCGGAATTTGGTCTGCCAAAATACTATGTGCTTTTTTACCTTCTTCGGTATTTGGATAAGCATCGGCCACAAATTCTAATGCTGCTTTATAAGCCGCTAATCCTTTTTGTTTACCTATGGTGTTTGCTTTTAAAAGCTCCAGTTTAGGCACCACTTCTTCGCCCGAAAACTGGTTAATCAATCCGTCAATTTTTGCTGCAACGGCATCAAATTCTTCGTTAGTATATTGTTGGTATAGTTTCTTGTAAACCACATCCGGACTTCCTTCTTCAACAATCACATTCGAATTGTTTAGAATTTGTGCATAACGCGAATTAGGATATTGAGTAACGATCTTGTTCTTTATTGTTTCGGCTTTATTAGTATTAGTAATTTGGTAAATTTTATACAAATTATACAAAGTAGGAAGTACTATTTTTTCTTCCGGTTTATTGACTAATAATTGCTCTAATTTTTGGGCAGCCAAGTCGTATTCTTTGAATTTTTCTTTATAAATAACACCCAACTGATAATAAGCATCATTGCGTTCTTTGGCAATACTGTCAATCGCTGTTGTAGCAACAGGAAGCTGTTTTAGATAAAAATCAGCTGTGTATTTAGGTTCTGTTTCCTTTTCTTTCGAAATTTTATCCGTTGCTAATTCTTGTTCTGGAACTGCTGTAGAATCCTGAGCAACCACTGCATTAGAATTTATATTAGTGGATGAAGAAAGCCTCCAAAATCCACCTGCAACACGTTTACCCCAATTTTTCTTAAAGGCTACTTTTCCAAAAGATACCGTAGATGGATTATAAAAATAAAAAGTATTTTCTGTTTGAAGACCAGCCATAGATGGCGGAGTAAATGGCGCTTTAACCACTGGTTTTCCATTCGAAACCAAAGCATCTGCAGTTGTTGACTTACTGTTTCTTTCAATGTTTTTTTGCTTCTCAGCTGCTTTTTCTTCTAAAATCTTTTTGGCTTCATCTGCCTTTTTCAATTTTTCGATATAGCCATCAAAATAAGCCACTTTTTCTGTTTCAGGCAACGAAACCACTTTTAGAATACTGTCATTTCTAACAGCAATCCCTTCGTAAAAAATAACATCGTCCAAATTTTTACGCACTTTTTCAATGTGAATAAACTCTCTGGTTTTAGGATTGAGTTTTACTAAAGTACTGTCGTAGTATTTGGCAGCAATTGGATAACGGGCATTTTTAAAATGCAGATTTCCAATATTTCTATAATCAGATGCTATTAAATAATTATCGGTTTTAGCCTTGTCTAAAGAGGCATTATAATATTTTAATGCTTTTTCGTCCTTGCCTTGTTTATCATAAAAAACGGCCATTTGGTAATTTAAAACATCCAGAAAAGGGCGGTTTTCTCTATTTTCTAAAAGTTTATGATACTTTTCATCAAAAGCAAATTTATCGCCATTTTGATAATCAAACAGTTGTGCTAATCTCAGCTGCGATTGAATCATGTATTTCCTGTCGGATTTTCGATTCATCTTAATTACGGCTTCATAATAATCTCTTGCCTGATCATTTTGACCCATTTCCTGATACAGTTGTCCCAGGATAAAACGATACCTCGCTTTTTCGTTATTGCGTTTGCTAAAGTTGACAGCCTTTTTTAATTTGACAATTGCACTGTCTTTTTGTTCCAAATTTAAAAATGCCGAGGCAAGAAGCGCATTGGCATCAGCCAAAACCTGTTTTTTAGGTTTGCGCTCTTTGAGCATTTTAGTAATATTTTTTATTACTAAGGCATCGTTGCCCAAACGCATATTGGTTTTTTCTCGCCAAATTTTAGCTTCATCAATTCGGCTACTGTTTGGGTATTTGTATAAAATGTAGTTGAAAGCATCCAGCGCGGGAATGAATCGTTTGTCGTAATAACGGGATTTCCCTAAAAGTAAATAGGCTTCGTCAATTTGAGAATTGCGTTCTCTTCCGCCAATATTCATCGAGTGTTTTTGGATGGCTTTAGTTGCTTTGGTCTCCGCCAATTTAAAATCGGCATTTTTAGTGGTGTCAGCAACCACATCCTCATCAATTTTCATGGCCTCAACAGGCAAGATATCCCAAAAGTCATCTTGATTACTGGCTTCAATAGACTTAATTCCTTTGTCTAATCCTATTTGCCCATTGTATAAAATATTGTATTTTGTACTTAAAGCATGTGAATTTCGAGCCAAAAAAGTATCATTTCTAGTAGAACAAGCTACCAAAACACACAAACACCCTAAGGGAATTGAATATTTAAATCTGTTGGTTTTCAATGATTCGCTGGTTTTATCATTAAACTTTTAAAAAGTTTTTTTAGTATAATGACTGGTAAAAATACGTTTCTTTTTGAAATATAGAAATTTAAACTCCTAAAAAGAAAGATTCTTTTCTGTTGAATCATTTTTTGGCATTAACATATTGACTTTATTGTATTTACATATAAATATTAAACCAATTTATATTTTTTCACAATTTTAAAATGTTGAACTGCAATCATAGCTAAATAAACAGCCATGAAAAAGAACAAACTAGGCATAAACCATTCGAGAAACATACTAAAAAAAGACCTTTTATCATAATGACGGTACAAATGAGTATGCTCATTGATAAATGTGTAAATTATATAAAGGTGCATAGCAAGAAAGGAACAGTTTTTTTGAAAAAAACGTCCATGAATTGTTTTTGATTTCAATTTCCAAATAAAAAACAAACTAATTATTATAGTTAAGTACAATGCTATATATAGAGAAGAAAAGACCATTTTCAAAACATTATAAATGTATTCCTCTGGATTTAACTTTGTAATCATTATTAGCAAAATACTAAAAACAATAGCTGCTATTAACGAAAATTTGTAGAGAATTTTATAAAGTATAGAGAATTTTTCAATTACTATTCTTGGACCTGAAAAACTTCCCCAAAAACTAGACCTTTCTTCCAATAATCCTTCCCATTTAAACATAGCTTTAGAAAAAGCAACATCAAAATTAGATTCTTCGGTTTCTAATTCAATATCCGTTACAATGTGATCCAGTAATTCCAGTTTAATATCATCATAAACCACACCTTTATCTATTAAAGTTTGGTCAATTATTGCAATTTGTTGATTGGTTAATTTCATAATCAAACTAATTTATATTTTTTGACTATTCTAAAATGTTCTACTGCAATCATGATTAAATGGAAAGCCAGCAATAAAAAGTAACAAGGCATAAACCATTCGATAAATTTTCCCAAAAACGGTTCATTATTATAATGGCGATACAATCTACTATAGCTACTTGAATATATGTAAATAGCACAAAATTGTAAAAGAAGAAACCACCAACTCTTTTGAATCAATTTTCCAGAAATTGTTTTTGATTTTGTTTTCGAAATAAAAAATAGACTAATTATTCCGCCTAAACACAATAAAAAATATACCGAATAAAAAACTAACTTTACAGTATTATAAACAAATTCTTCTGGATATAACGTTGTAATGATTGCTATTAAAACACTAAAAATAGCTGCAACTGGAAACAAGAATTTATATTGACCTTTAAAAAATGAAGAAAATTTTTCCATAACTATTCTTGGAGCTGCAAATTTTCCCGAAGGATTAATTTCTTCCAATTCTCTTTCCCATTTAAACATAGCTTTAGAAAAAGCAACATCAAAATTAGATTCTTCGGTTTCTAATTCGATATCCGTTACAATGTGATCCAATAATTCCAGTTTAATTTCTTCATAAACCACGCCTTTATCCATTAAGGTTTGGTCAATTATTGCAATTTGTTGGTTGGTTAATTTCATAGCTCGAAAAATTAAAATTCTAATTTTGGATTTACTAAACTTTGCATATTTCTAATAAAATCTTCTAATTCCGAAAGTCGATTGACAGTTTCCTTTTCACCCGATTCGGTGAGCTTATAATACTTTCGCATTCGATTATCTACTTTTTCAATTTCAACATCCAGCAAACCTTCGGCTTCCAGTTTATGCAAAGCAGGATACAGCGCGCCTTCGGTAATATTCAATTCTCCTTGCGTAATTGCTTTTACTTTTTGGGTAATTTCATAACCGTACATCTTACCATTTTCTTCCAATAATTTCATGATAATGGTATTCAAGCTCCCTTTGTATAATTGTGAATTTTTCATAATCGCTTTCATTTTGAACAACAAACATACATAAGACTCTTATACATAACAAATTTAGGTATGAAATTTTCCTCTTTTGATTTTAAGAACCTATTCCGTTTGCTATCTTTGTCAAAAATTATATCTCATGCCAAATTTTCTTAAACTCCTTATAAAAGAGGTTAAAAGAGAAACCGCAGCTGCCGTTTCAATACTTTTTAATGTTCCTGAAGAATTAAAAGACAACTATAAATTCATTGCAGGGCAATACGTAAATATTCGATTAACATTAGACGGAAAAGAAATTCGTCGTGCCTATTCTATTTGCTCTTCACCTGAAAGCGGCGAATTGCGCATTGCCGTTAAAGCGGTAAAAGACGGGGCTTTTTCTCAATTTGCCAACACTAAACTAAAAGCAGGTGATGTTCTTGAGGTAGGAAAACCAGAAGGTAAATTCATCTTAGAACCCGAAGCCAACAAACAAAAAAACTACGTTGCTTTTGTTTCCGGTAGCGGAATCACTCCTGTTTTATCAATTCTAAAATCGGTTTTAAAAAGCGAGCCAAAAAGTTCTTTTGTATTGGTTTACGGAAATAAATCGCCTGAACAAACTATTTTTCACCAGGAATTACATGACTTGCACTTGCAATATGTAAATCGTTTGTTTGTGCATTATGTGTACAGCCAGGCTAAAGCCGATGAAGCATTATTTGGTCGAATTGACAAATCAGTAGTGAATTATGTTCTGAACAACAAACACGCTGCAGTAGAATTTGAAAAATTCTACTTGTGTGGTCCTGAAGCCATGATTGACACTGTTTCCGGTATTTTGAAAGAGAAAAACGTAAAAGATTCAGCTATTAAGTTTGAGCTTTTTTCGGCTTCGGTTCATGAACACGAAATCAAAGATTTAAGCGGCCATTCGAAAATTACCATTATGGTTGACGATGAGGAAACGTCTTTCGAAATGTCTCAAAAACAAACCATTCTGGAAGCGGCCTTAAAACAAGGAATCGACGCACCTTATTCTTGCCAGGGCGGAATTTGCAGCAGCTGTCTTTGCCGTGTAACTGAGGGAAGTGCTGAAATGAAGAAAAACTCGATCCTAACCGATAAAGAAATTGCCGATGGACTAATCCTGAGCTGTCAGGCACATCCAACATCTGATACGATTTATGTAGATTTTGATGATGTTTAATATTACATACCAATATTGAAATTCCAATAACTAAAAACTTCTCTTTAAAAAGGGAAGTTTTTTTTATTTAATTTATTATCTTAGTGGTAAATCTAAGATAATCGCAATCTTTCTAAACTTTGGATAGATTTGTAGAGTCAAACCTATTTGTCAACCCGTTTAAAACATTAAATATTATGACAATCCACAACCAAATTCACCCTCTTCATCTTTCTTTTATTTTACTATTTGTAGTAATGGCTCTTTTTTGTGCCTTCATTATTATTAAAATATTGAATACTAAAAAAGTACCTAAACAGCTTACTGAAGAAAAATATCGTTCAACGATGATGGGGAAAATGTTAGAAATAACAAACAACGACATAACGGTTTTTAACATCTGGCCGTTTGTAAGTCAATTAAAAACAGCTAAAATTCTCTCACACAAAATTAAAGAGCGTGAGTTGATTTATAAAGTTTATAGAAATCCAACGGAGGATTTTGAACACATTTTACTAGCTACCGAAAAAGAAAATAATTTTGTTGTAATTGTCGTAGATAAACACAAAAATAAAACAATGGGTTATTACCTTCTCAATCAAGCTAGAGAATATGACTTAGTGGCTTAATTGTTTTCCGATATCCATAACAAAAACTTCTCTGAAAAGGGAAGTTTTTTTGTTTTAGGGAAGTTGTAATTTTAACTATATTGGCAGAATAATGGGATAATTTCTCAATTTAGACTAAAGAGAAACCAAGTTAATTTCATCAAAACAGTTGTATATTTGAATATGAAAAAACTTGATGTCAACACTTTAACGCTAACGGTTATTCCTATTACTATGTACTTTGATGAAACTCACCAAGAGTTAGCAACTGGTACCGCTTTTATATATGAATACAATCAAAAATTTTATCTTATTACTAATTGGCATAATGTAACAGGTGAAAACCCTTTAACCGGAAAACCTTTAGGTAATAATGCTGGCAGGCCTGATATCTTAGTAATGACATTCATGATTAGTAAACAACCATTAAGATGGGGAAATTTCACCGTAAATCTGTACGAAGACAATAGCGCTGAATGGTTAGTTCATCCAATACATAAAAAGAAGGTTGACGTAGTTGCAATCGAGCTAGAAGCGTCTGAAAATTTCACAGGATTAATCCATCCCATCAATAAAATTAAATTTGATGATTATAAACTCGAAGTAGCTGATGATGTATTTATCTTGGGCTTTCCATATTCTCTTAAAGGTGGTCTAAATTTCCCTATTTGGAAAAAAGGAAGTGTTGCAACTGAACCAGATATAGATTATGATGATTTACCAAAATTCTTAATTGATGCTACAACAAAGCGTGGGATGTCTGGATCGCCAGTAGTCTTTAAACGGAATGGTTTTGTTTTTGGCAATTCCAAACAACTTGCCGATACAAAATTCGGAGTATTCCAAGATTTTATTGGAGTTTATTCAGGGAGAATAAGAACTGAATTTGAAGAAGATTCAAATTTGGGAATAATATGGAAAAGGCAAGTCATTGAAGAAATAATAATTGGAAACTGTAAAGATGATAGAAAATTCGAATAACAGAGATTTCACGAGCGAGACGCTCTCGATAGCAATACTTATTCGCAAAGTATAAACACTAACCCTTATTCTAGTCTTCATATCATGAAATCCATTCGAGAAATATTTAAGAACAATCCTTCCCTTCTTGACGAACCGGAAGTAATGCAACTTTGGGATTATTGCGAGCAATTGCAGGATGAAATTGTAGAGTTCAAATTTCAGAAAACAAACAATAAAGAACTGGCCATGCTCGATATGCTTAAAGAAGTTATTAAAGGCTGTAACACCATCGAAAAACAGCAAATGGAACACGAGCGTTTTGGTTTTGAAGCTCCAGCTTATCAAGAAACCATTTCGAATCTAAAAAGATACATTTATGGTAGATGTAAAGACGAGAAGATATATTTGTAGATAAAATTCCAATTAAAAAATTGCTTCGCCTGTTCGCTATAAAAAAGCATTCCACAAGAAAAGATTTTTTTGTCTTTTGTTTTCTTCTTTATCCTCGCCATAGCTAAACCACTCCTTTGTTTTTTCTTCTATCATCGATTTTAGACCTATAAAGTCATAGGTTTTTTTGGCTGTAATGGGTTTTATCTCGGCTGCATTAGCGAATGTTAAATCTACTTTGGTAGCAATAAATGAGGTGTATAATCTGGGGATAGTAAGACCCAAAATCATGCCCGGCAAACCATTTATAGTACATGGACCGCCCGAAATGGTAATGTCATCCGTATAAAACGCAAATACATATACGTCATCCATTATTTTGCCTACGGCTTTTCGGCAATTATAACCTGCTATTTCTCTATTTTCATTGGTGATTTTCCATTGTATATTGGGAATGCTATCTTCAATAACAAAATTAGTTCCTACTATTTGTTTTTGCATATTCATTTTTCTGGTTGTAAAATCAAAATACCAGGTGTTTTCTTCATCTGCATCTTTATAATATTTTGGAACTCTTGTTTTTGGACTCCATCTGTCAAATTTAAATAGGCTTTTGTTATCTGCAAAAGTATATGTGAAATAAGATATTTTTAGGTCAGACAGGTTGTCTTTCATCATCTCGTCCCAACTGTCATTACTCATTGTTTTTTTGAGATTGGTATTTACTTCATATTCAATTACAGCCTTATCTACAAATTGCTGTGCCTTTGATGTGATTGTAAAAATTAGTGCCGCTATAAAAAAAAGGATTGGTTTCATCATTTATAAGTTATGAGTTAGTAGGTTATGAGTTATGAAATTGTCATTGAAATTAAAATTTCAGGTCGTTACAACCCAATTAGTATGTAATTTATTTTTTTGCTGTTTCGCCCCCGTTTTTAAAATTCCAGGTAAAACCTACCATCACATATCTTTTGAGCCTATCATTTCGTTCCTCACCTATTATGTTTTCATAATTATATCTATTTATACCTACATTTTGATTCAAAATATCCCGCACCAAGATATAAGCCGTAAATTCATCTTTTTTAAAGGTACGTTGTAGCCTTGCATTCCATAATTGATTGGTAAGATTGTCTTGAAAATCGGTCGTTTTTTGACGGGAATATAAATTATAATCTGTGGACAGTTTCCATTTTTCTCTGAAGTAAACCCCCATATCCAAACTCAAATTATTAGTGTTAAATGATTTTATTTGATCGTTTTGAGAAGTACTGTTTCTGTTATTTGAAAAACTATTACTTAAACTAAAATCATATTTCTTTTCTTTTGATTTATTTAAATAAATTGAAAATTCAGAATTCAAATTATTTGAATTGTTGATTTTGTTATTAATACTAATTACTGATTTGTTATAACTTAGAGATGGACTAAGATTAACACGTAAATCTATTTTTTTTATCTTAAATCCATATCCAAAATAAAAATTACCGGAAAAATTACCATTTGTGTTTATGGGTGTTGAAATTGTTTTAGCGCTTTCCGGATCTATATCTTTGTTGTAAGAGATTAAATTAGAAGTCGTTCTTAAATTAATACTTTGGTAAAAATGCGTTTCTGTCAAAATACTATAACTACTGTGTGATATCCTTACACTATTGCTAAAGGATTGCTTTAAATCAGGATTACCCACAACTTGATTAAAGAAATCCTGATTGTTTCTCAAAGGCTGTAATTGATCAATACTAGGCTGTCTGGTTGCACCTTGATAATCGACACGCAAATTACTGTTACTTTTGTACTTATAAGTAAAATTTGCGGCTGGAAAAAGGTTGGTATAACTGCGTTTATATTCTTTGTTCATAGTTTGATCTTGTAAATCAAATGTTGTAAAACCGAAACCACTTCCAAAACTGTAATTTATTTTTTTCGAATTGTAACTCAATTTTAAATTGGGCTTATTCGTTGTTATCGAATGTTTGAACTGATTTGATAAATCATCTACAACCACATCGTACTTGCCTGTAACATTCGAATAATCATAGGTTAAATAATCGCTATCGCCAGTGTTGTGAGTAAGTTGATAAGCAAATTGCAATGCGAATTTTTTACTAAGAGGCTCTGTATAAGTAACATTTACAGCTAGATTTTGAGTTGTTTTCTCTCCTACCTTATTTTGATTCACATCAGTCCTGGACGAAAAAACACCTCCATCATAACTTTCGTTAAAAGACTTTAAAATATTATCTGAATTCGTATTCAAGTTGCTCCAAGTACCGTTTACAGAAAAAGTACGACGCGCTTTAGCGAATTTATGTTTAAACAAAACACTTGCAAACAAAGATTCCTTATCTGAATTTGTAGTAAATGTTTTTTGCTGTTTATTCTTTAACAATCCATCAGCTCCCGTAGTAGTTCCGTCTGTAAATGCATCACTTTCCGTATTATAAAAATTGGTTCTGGCGGTAAATTTTATGGAGTTTAAAGAATCTAATTTTACGTCGTAAGTAGCATTTAGTTTAAAATTACTTCTGTTTACATTGCTTACCGTCGATGTGTTTTCGTTTAATTGAGTTTCTCCTACTTGTGTTTGGGTAAACCTACTATTATTGTTAGTGTAAATTTGCTTATTAAATTTTGGCGAAACATTCAACGTTTGTTTATCATTCCACTTGTTGCTGTACTGCAATCCTGCGTTAGTGTTTTTGATAAAACCATTTTGAGTATTAATATAAGGTTCCTCATCATTATTGCCACCTGTCCATTCATAACTTACATTTCCGTCGTCATCCATGTTCATACTTACATCATCTCGTCCTCCAAATTTCTCACTGTCTTGCCAGCTAAGTCCATCCTGACCTGTATTTCCATTCAGTAAAAAAGCAGATAGTTTTCTTTTACCTTTAAAACTACTAAACATCAAATTAGTATTATATCGGGAATCGGCATCTGTAAATGGTTGGTTTGCACCGTCTATTTTACCAAAATAACCTTTCTTTTTATCCTCCTTTAATTTCAGGTTAATTGTTTTTTTGGTGTCGCCATCATCAATTCCTGTAAACTCGGCCTGATCGCTTTTCTTATTAAAAACCTGAACTTCTTTTACGGCATCTGCACGTAAATTTTTTATCGCCATGCCTGGATCATCACCAAAAAATTCTTCACCATCTACCAATACTTTTTGTACCGTTTCGCCCATGGCTTTTATAACACCATTTTTATCTACTTGTATCCCTGGCAATTTTTTTAGTAATTCTTCTACGTTTGCATTCGCATCCACTTTAAAATCACTTGCCCTGTAACTGGTAGTATCCCCTTTAATTCTAATGGAACCTGTCTTTATAACTACTTCTCGTAGCACTTCTATTTTGCTTTTCAAAGCAATTGACCCCATATTTTTATCGTTTTCATTAACGATTACGGCATCGACATAATCTGCATATTGACTATGAGAAGTCATCAAAATATAGTTTCCTGCTTTTACATTTTTGAGATTAAAGTTCCCCTTTTTGTCTGATCGGGTAAACCTATATAAAATAGAGTCTACGGGAGTTAATAAAGCAACAACCGAATTGTAAACGGGTGTTTTTTCGTTGCCATCGGTTAAAACACCCGAAAGATTTGCTTTTTGAGAAAATGCTGAAAAAGAGAATAAGAACAAAATTGCAATTGATACTGTAATTTTTGGCATAAATAGTTTCTATTTTTATTGTATTAACATTAAAAAAAAGCAACTTGATAAAAAAAGTCCCTCTTTTCCCTAGATTAGCTTGAGTTGTAAGACCTAACTCACAGGGAGCCAAAATAGTATTTTTTACACTTATAATTTAAAAGCTATTAGTTAAATAATTGATAAAATTATTCTTTCAAAAAAAATACGGAAAAAAATCATGAATTTGTTTCAATTCACTAGTTTACATTACTTTAAAACTTTCACAATAGAATCAACGGAAATCGTTCGCATGGCGTCTTCATAACCTTCTACTTTTTTGTTCCCGTAAACAGAAGTGGGTAATTTAGGAAACATATTTCTATCGGAAACCAACGCATTTTGGAGTGGTTGATTGAATGGTGCAAAACCAGCAAAAGGATGTGTAGCTCCCCAAAGTGTAACTACTTTTACCCCTAACATGGCTGCAATATGCGCATTTCCGGAATCCATCGAAAGCATCACATCCAAATTACTGATAAGTTGTAATTCTTGTTGAAATTTAATTTTTCCCGCCATATTAATGACGTTTTCGTATGGAGCCGAAATAGAATCTAAGATTTCAATTTCTTTTTTTCCTCCGCCAAAAAGTAAAATTTTATTTTCTGGATTATCAGCTAATTGAGCAATTACTTCTTGCATTAAATCCAAAGGATAGACTTTAGATTCGTATTGTGCAAAAGGAGCAATTCCGATTAATTTTTGGTGATTTTCGCCTATTATAGATCTAATTTCAGGACTTAAAATAGCTTTTTCAGGAAATGCTGGATTCGATAAATCAACAGCAAAACCTAATTTTTGAAATACCTGAGTATGGTTTTCAAACATCGTTGGCAAAGGTTGAAACACTTTATTTTCGGCAGCCGTTAATGCTTTTTTACCAGCTCTCCCTTTGTCTACCGAAGCTACTTTTTTTCCGCTCAACGCAAAAAGTGTCCGAACTACTTTAGACCGCAAAACATTATGCAAATCGGCAAAAGCATCAATCTTTAATTTTTTTAATTCTTCAAATAACCTAATCAAGCCTAGAAAGCCTTTATGGTGCTCTTTTTCATCAAAAGCAAAAAACGAAAGATTCGGAATTCCGTCAAAAAAAGGTTTGAAAAATGGTCGGGAGACCACTGTAATGTGAACCGTTGGATACTGTTTTACAAAAGCGCGTAAAACAGGAACCGTCATGGCAACATCTCCCATTGCAGAGAGTCTCATGACGGCTATATGCTTTATTTTTGGAGTCAACTGACTTTTCAATTATTTCTTCCCATGGTACAAAACAGGATTCAATTCATCATCGTTGTACATTTTCATTTGTTTGTACACTTTCATGAATTTATCTCCGTTTTCAATATCAGTCAACAAATCATCAATAGCCGTTGATAAATCAGTTCTTTGTTCTAAAAGTACATTTAGTTTTTCCTGACATTTGTCTCTGTGTTCTTGTGAAGCTTCTACACGATTAGCTTCTTCACTCATGTGATAAATTTTCAATGCTAAAATAGATAATCTGTCAAACGCCCAAGCCGGACTTTCTGAGTTGATTTTAGCCGCTTCTTTTACAACTACCTTACTGTATTTTTGTAGAAAATAACTATCAATATATTCCACCATATCCGTACGCTCCTGATTAGAAGCATCAATTCTTCTTTTCAAAGTCAAAGCTGCAACTGGATCAATATTTGGATCACGAATAATGTCTTCAAAATGCCATTGTACTGTATCAATCCAGTTTTTTAAATACAATAAATGCTCAAACTGTTCCTTTGGGAAAGGATTGTTGATAGGTTGATCCACATTATCAAATTGATGATAATCTTTTATACTTTGTTCAAAAACGGAATAAGCTAATTTTGAAAACATATTTATCTTTTTATTTAGACAAAGATACTTTTTATACTTTTATAAAAAAATTACATTTTAACTTTCTGTTTTGCATTTATAACCAACAATTCTTCTCTTATGAAAATTCATTATTTATCAGAAAAAAATAGCATTTTAAACCACTTTTTAGGAGAGATAAGAGATGTAAACATCCATAAAGATGCGATGCGATTTAGACGAAATATAGAACGAATTGGGGAAATTATGGCTTACGAATTGAGCAAAGAATTAGATTATAAATCCATCGAAATTCAAACTCCACTTGGAATCAAAAAAACAACTCAAATTGCCGATGCTATTGTACTTTGTTCCATTTTAAGAGCGGGTTTAACTATGCATTTGGGGTTTTTAAATTATTTTGACCAAGCCGAAAACGGATTCATTTCGGCCTACAGACACCATCCCAATAATGATGATTTTTTTGAAATTAAAGTCGAATACCAAGCCATAGCTGATATCAATGATAAATGCTTATTATTGATAGATCCAATGTTAGCAACCGGACAATCAATAGTGGCGGTTTACAATAGATTGATGGAAAGAGGAACGCCAAAAACAATTCATATTGCCGTGACAATTGCCGCGCCAGAAGGCATTGCTTATCTCGAAAATCATTTGCCCGACAACTGCTATTTGTGGATAGGCGCATTAGACGAAAAACTAAATGATCACAGCTATATTGTTCCGGGTCTTGGAGATGCTGGCGACTTAGCTTACGGAATCAAATTATAATTGAGAGAAAAAAGCAAATAAACTACACAACATTAAAACGCCTAAAGCCAGTTCCTGATTTAATTTTAACTGTGGCATTTCGATATGACCGGTAGCCATCATTGCCAAAGGAGCAATCGTAAACACCAATAAATCATTGCTTTTATGAGTCGAAATTACATAAATTACAATACCAATTAAAAACGCAATGATGATTTTCTTAAACGAAGCATGCAACAATAACGGTCTGGAAGATAAGGTCATTAGCATCGAAATAACAAAGAACAAAGCGACCGTGGCATAAATAGACAGCGCTGCATTCTGGTAATTATTGGTAAAATAATCAATGCTTAAATTAGTTTCTATTCCATTGGTAATATAACTAATCGCATCGGCATTAAATACTAACGAATACAATGCAAAAATAATAGCTATTGCAAAAAAGGCAATAAAAGGTAAAAGCCAGTTTCTATAATCCCCCGAAACATGCGAAATAATAGAAATAAACACCAATACAAAATACAAAATACACCAAAAATGAAATAAGGCAGCTACAAAAATCCATAAGGAAGCGTCAAATATTTTCTCTTTGGACGCCTTTTGAGATTGTAACGAAATCAATCTTCGAAAAGCTAAAAGAATAAAAAAATTAGCAAAAACAAGATTGATATTATCATAAAGTGATGGAAAAAAAAGGAGGAACAACAGAAAAAATAAAATGCTATACCCACTGTCTTTGCTGAGACCATTTCTTTTAGATATAAAATTAGTAATCAATGCCGAAGCCAAAATTACAATTCCTATTGCTGTCTTTTTAAAAACCAAAACAGCCGAATTTGACCAAGCTAAATCTTGAATTTGATATATAAAATCGAAAAACAATATCAAAAATACTACTAAAGAAAAATTTAATAGTGTAGATTTTTTAAAAACACTTGTAATCATAAGGATATTTTATACTTTTGTGACTGTAAATATAATACTTGTTTAAAAAGGAAACGAGTTATAATAAAATTTTATTGGGCTAATGAAATTTTTAATTATTTACTCAATTATAAAACGATTCATAAAATTTTAAATTATACATCATGAAAGCATTTTTCGAAGGAATACAAACTCTTTTTGTTGATTTTCTTTTCAAACCATTAGACGGATTACGCCATTTAGAACTAATAAGTTGGTTTGGTGCTAATACACTAAACTGGATTTTTATGATCATCTGTGCATCTGCAATGGTTTACTGGATTAAACAATTACGTATTTTTGATGATGCAGGAACTGAAAATCAAGATACTACTGCGCATTCTTTCTTAAAATAAGAATAGAATACAAATAGATTTCAAAGAAAAACCGAATTGCATTTTAAAGTGCAATTCGGTTTTTTTATATCATTATGGTTTTGATTAAACTAAATCGAAACCAATATCTTTTCTGAAATTCATTTTTTCAAATTTGATTTTCTCAATATTTTGGTATGATTGAGCCAAAGCTTCCTGAAAAGAATCACCATAAGAAGTAACGGCCATAACACGACCTCCATTACTCAACACTTTTCCATCTTCTAGTTTTGTACCTGCGTGAAAAACAATTGAGTTTTCAACATTTTCTAAACCAGTAATTACTTTACCTTTTTCAAAATCTTCAGGATATCCACCAGAAACAAGCATTACCGTAGTGGCACTTCTTTCGTCTATCTCTAATTCTATTTTGTCTAATTTTTCATTGGCTACAGCCAAGAACAATTCTACTAAATCCGTTTTCAATCTTGGAACAACCACTTCGGTTTCAGGATCTCCCATTCGAACATTGTATTCAATTACAATTGGTTCGTTTTTCACATTGATTAATCCAATAAAAACAAAACCTTTGTACGGAATTCCATCTTTTTGAAAACCTTCAATCGTAGGTTTTACAATGCGAGTTTCAATTTTTTCCATCAACACTGCATCAACATAAGGAACTGGAGAAACTGCTCCCATTCCGCCTGTATTCAATCCTGCATCGCCTTCACCAATACGTTTGTAATCTTTAGCTGTTGGCAAAATTTTATAGCTTTTTCCGTCAGTAAGCACAAAACAGCTTAATTCAATTCCATCCAAAAATTCTTCGATAACTACTTTTGAACTCGCAGCACCAAATTTTTGACCTACTAACATGTTTCTCAATTCTTCTTTGGCTTCGGCCAAATCATGAATAATCAACACTCCTTTTCCAGCTGCTAATCCGTCAGCTTTCAATACGTAAGGCGGTTGTAAAGTTTCTAAGAAATCACATCCCTTTTCTACCGTTTCAGCAGTAAAACTATCATAAGCTGCAGTAGGAATTTTGTGTTTTACCAAAAATTCTTTAGCAAACTCTTTACTTCCTTCTAATTGTGCTCCAATTTTTGAAGGACCAATTACTGGAACATGACTCAATTGTGCATCATTTAAGAAAAAATCATAAATACCTTTTACTAATGGATCTTCAGGACCTACCACAACCATTTCGATATTTTCAGCAATAACCAAAGCTTTAATAGCTTCAAAATCGGTTACAGCAATGGCAACATTGGTAGCAATTTCGGCAGTTCCAGCATTTCCAGGCGCCATAAAAAGGGTATCACAAAGTGGACTTTGAACCATTTTCCATGCAAATGCATGCTCTCTTCCGCCTGAACCCAATAGTAATATATTCATGTCTTTTAATTTTAGTTGCAAAAACTCATTTTTTAGAGTGCTGCAAAAATAATTGCTTTTGAACTTAAAAAATAATTATTTTTTAAAAAGTTGTCGATTCTCCACCTTTAGTTCTTGTTATAATCTTATTTTTGAAGAAATAAGCACTCGCATGTTTTCTATTTTTGACCTTTCGCTACAATTAAATGCTTTCCCAATCAAGAAAGCAAAATCCGATTTGGACAAAATAGTCGCGCTTTCCCCAACTGAAAAAAAGCAATTTATTGAAAATCAGAAACAAGTAATTGTAAAATTTCATTTAGAAAACAATGCTTTCTATCAAAAATTAGTTGGTTCCAAAGACTATAAAAACTGGGAAGACTTACCCATCTTGAACAAAACTAATCTTCAAAGTCCACTAGAATCCCGACTTTCAAAAGGCTTTACAACCAAAAACAGTTACATCAACAAAACTTCAGGTTCCAGCGGTGAGCCTTTTATTTTTGCTAAAGACAAATATTCCCATGCGCTTACATGGGCTTCTAATATGTATCGTTTTGGCTGGTTTGAAATCGATTTTAATCGTTCGCTACAAGCCCGGTTTTATGGTATTCCGCTGGATTTTATTGGATACAAAAAAGAACGCTTTAAAGACTTTTTGAGCAAGCGTTTTAGATTTCCTATTTTTGATTTATCGGATGTGGTTTTAGAAAAAATGCTTCGAAAATTCGAACACACTAAATTGGATTATCTCAACGGCTACACGAGTTCGATTGTGTTGTTTGCCAAATTTTTGCGAAAGCGAAACCTTATCTTAAAAGATATTTGTCCAACTCTAAAAGTGTGTATGGTAACCTCAGAAATGCTTTTTGAAGACGATAGGAAATTGTTAGAAACACAATTCGGAATTCCAATTGTCAATGAATACGGTGCTTCAGAACTGGATTTAATTGCTTTTGAAAATCCCGAAAACGAATGGCAAATCAATTCCGAAACACTTTTTGTGGAAATTCTTGATGAAAACAATAAAGTTTTACCTTACGGCCAAGAAGGTCGCATTGTGATAACTTCGTTGTTCAACAAAGCACATCCGTTTATTCGTTATGACATTGGTGATATTGGAATTTTGGACGAAAAAAGTACTTTAGAAAAACCCATTTTAAAACAACTTATTGGTCGAACCAATGATATTGCCATTTTGCCAAGTGGAAAAAAATCACCAGGATTGACGTTTTATTATGTGACCAAATCGATTATTGAAGATGATGGAAACGTCAAAGAATTTATAATCAAACAAAGAAAAACCGACCATTTTGAAATTGAATATGTAAGCGAAACCGAATTAGATTTGGCACAAATTCAAAAAATTGAAGAAGCCATAGCTTTATATTTAGAACCCAAACTGCATTTTGAATTTATTAGAAAAAACACTTTAGAAAGAACAGCAAGAGGAAAATTGAAGCAATTTACATCATTTTTATAATGTAAATAAAATCGTATATTAGTGTTTTAAACTATTAAGCGATGGACTCTAAACTTATTCTTTCAGAAGAGACAATTTCTAATACCATTTACTACGTTAGAAATCAAAAAGTAATGCTGGATAGAGATTTAGCAATACTTTATGGCATTGAAACAAGAGTTTTAAAACAAGCCGTAAGAAGAAATATTACAAGGTTTCCAGAAGATTTTATGTTTGAACTTTCTAAAGAAGAGTTTCAAAATTGGAGATCACAATTTGTGACCTCCAATTCGGATAAAATGGGTTTACGTCATGTTCCAATGGCTTTCACAGAACACGGAATTTTAATGTTATCTAGCGTTTTGAATAGCGAAAAAGCAATTCAAACCAACATTCAAATTATGCGAATTTTTACGAAAGTTAGACAAATGCTTCTTGACACTACAGAAATGAAATTGGATATTGTTCAAATCCAGAAAAAACTGGAAAATCAGGGGAAAAATATTGAATTAGTTTTCTCCTATTTAGATGAGTTAACTGAGAAAAAAGAAGAAGAAAAACCAAGAACTAAAATTGGATACAAAAAATAATTAAATCGGTTTAGAATAACGCTGTTTTATGACTAATTGGGTAAACAAAAACCCAATCATACACAACATAGAAACTACTAAGTTAAAGCCGTGAAACTGTCGGTAAACTGCAAAATTATATTGGATTAAAGCAGTTTTAGAAGTCGACAGCGAATTCTCCCGAATGCGATAAAAAGCCAAACTTTCAGGAATTGCTTTTGCCGTTTTTATCTTTTTTAAAATTGTTAACCAATGCATCCAATCTTGGCGTTTTCGAATGCTGGAAATACTGATTTTTCCAAAATAATCCACATCATAAATTCCCGTCAAATTACCCACATAATTACAGAAAAATAATTGGCGATACGATAAATTTCGGGGTGCTTCGATTCTTCTATTTAATGATTTTCCTTGCTCATTGATGCAATCATAAAAGGAAAAAGTAAATGGTAAATTTTGCTTTTGCATGAAATTGATCTGTTTTTGCAATTTTTCAGGATTCCACAAATCATCGGCATCTAGAAACGAAATGTACTTGCCTACAGCTTTAGAAACTCCAAAATTTCGTGCCACTCCCGTACCTGAATTTTTTTCTAACGAATAAAATTGAATTCTTTTATCCGTTAGAAAAGAAGTTATTATCGTTTGGGTTTCATCAGTTGAACCATCGTCAACCAACAGCATTTCCCAGTTTTGGTACGTTTGATTTTGGACAGAAATAATAGTATCTGAAATGTATTTCTCAGAATCGAATGTTGGAATAATTACAGATACTAAAGGCTTTTCCATTACTTAATATAATCTGTAAAATCCTTATGCTCCTCTTTAGAAAGTTCTTCTGGAGACAAAGATTTGAAATATTCATAGGTAATTTTCATACCTTCAGCACGACCTACTTTGGCTTCCCAACCTAATAATTCTTTGGCTTTTGTAGTATCTGGTTGGCGTTGTAATGGATCATTTATTGGTAACGGATGAAACACCACTTTTTGATTGGTTCCTGTTAATTTAATGATTTCTTCGGCAAAATCTTTAATGGTAATTTCGTCCGGATTTCCAATGTTTACCGGATACACATAATCAGAATGCAGCAATCTGTAAATTCCCTCTACCTGATCATCAACATAACAAAACGAACGCGTTTGCAAACCATCTCCAAAAATAGTTAAATCTTCGCCACGAATTGCCTGACCAATGAACGCTGGAATTACACGGCCGTCGTTAAGACGCATTCTTGGCCCATAAGTATTAAAAATTCGAACGATTCTGGTTTCTACGCCATGAAAAGTATGGTACGCCATTGTAATAGATTCCTGAAAACGCTTAGCTTCGTCATAAACACCTCTTGGTCCAATTGTATTTACATTTCCATAGTATTCTTCGGTTTGAGGATGAACTAATGGATCTCCATACACTTCAGAAGTGGAAGCAATCAAAATTCTGGCTTTTTTTACTCGTGCCAAACCTAATAGATTATGAGTCCCCAAAGATCCCACTTTCAAAGTCTGAATTGGAATTTTTAGATAATCGATTGGACTTGCTGGTGAAGCAAAATGCAAAATATAATCCAATTGGCCTGGAACGTGAACAAATTTGGTAATATCATGATGATAAAATTCGAAATTTTGAAGTTTGAACAAATGCTCAATATTTTTCAAATCTCCAGTAATAAGATTATCCATTCCTATAACAAAATAGCCTTCTTTGATAAAACGATCGCATAAATGAGAACCTAAAAATCCTGCAGCACCTGTAATCAATATTCTTTTCATATATATGTCATTGCGAGGAGTTGCGAGGCACGTGGCAAAGCAATCTATTCCTCTATTTAATCTAATTGATATTAAAAATTTGTTCTAATATTTTAATGGTAATCAAATAAGTAGGTTTTACACCAGTGGTTCCTAATCCTCCAGAAGCCAACGTACTTCCTGTTTCTAACGGATTATCAGAAGCATAATAGGCATAACGCACTTTGACATCTTTTGGGATACTTTTTCTGATTTTAGAAGCCGATTGTATGGCTTTTTGATAATGCGAACCTTCCATTTCCAATCCAATCACACTCCAAGTTGATTCATGGAAAAATTTCAGCAAATCTCTATTTTGTAAAGATGTTCCCAAAACGGTAACCATTGAACCTGAAAAAACAGCAATATCATTGCCTTCAAACATTTCAGGAGTTAATTCGTTTTCGAAAAAATAATTATCGGCTGTTCCCTCATTGATATGTGCATTCGGAATCATAATATCGCCTTTGTCGCCTTCCAGAATTCCGGCTTTTCCCATAATCGAAACCGATTGGACATTGAGCAGAATATTCTTTTTATAAGGTTTTAACAACTCATCAACAGTTTCATAAGCTTGTTCGCCAAAGGCATAATCCATCACAATCAACACCGGTTTTTGGTCTTCAAAAAAAGCCTCCGGAAAAGAAGTTGTAGCCCAATCAATCTTAGCAGTATCAAAAATTTGAACGTCAATATTAGTTCCTGCTGTCTCTGGCAGGGAAATCATTCCTTGTTTTAAAGCTTCTTCTTCAACTTTATTTCTGGCTCCATTGGCAGTTGATTTGCTTAATTCTTCAAAAATTTCAAAATCAGACTTGCCTTTGAAAGTAGTTTTTAAAACCTTTTTAGCAAAAATAGAATTCATTACCGAGTGCATATTGGCACTAATAATGTGAATAGGACGCTCTAAAAGCTGATTTTCCTTTAAAACCTCCTTGATGTGGGTTGCCCATATTTCGCCGTGAATATGATGCCCTAAACGCTCTCTGAGAATGGGGCTGAAAGTAATAGTTCTTTTATTGTTATTCATTACTTCCTCGATGGCCAATTTTCCCAACCAAAAAATAATATGTAGAAAACGATCCGGTATTTCCTCTGAAGCAAAATCATCGTAAATATCCAATACATCTTCAAAAGTTCTACCTAAAATATTAGCCGCATGTGAAATGGCAATTTCTTTTTCGACCAGCGATAATTTTTCATTTTTTAAAACTGCCTGTTCTAATTTCTGCCAATCGCGCGAAACTTCGCCTCCATCGTCTAATACAACTCGGTCTTTTATTTTATGCGATTCTATAAAAATAAAAGTCAGATGCGTCAAAATATCGTAAATATCCGAACGACCGCGAGTAATTTCAATGTTCATTTGCTCGTCGTCAATTCGGTAACAATTACGCCTTCTTTTTGGCGGAATTATCGCTTGAAAATGCGATTTGGAATAGCCTTCATCTGAAGTCAAATTGATAAAACGACATTCTTCAATTCCTATTGGCAATCGTTCAATAACGTACAAAAGTCCTTTTAATTCTACTTTTTCGTCGGCGATATTTCCATAGATTTCCGGACGTAAAGTCATCAATGCTTCACGCAGAGTATCGCCCGAAATTCCCATTGGTTTGTAAAACCCTCTGTTGAACAAATGACGCATCGTAATGTACATTTTTTCAATAGCTGCTGATGATTCTTGAGCTCTGGTTCTCGATATGTTTTTACCTTCTTTCATTGTTGTTTTTATTTTAAAAACTTCTCAAAATAATTACCTAAGTATTTAAAAATGAACGAAAATCAATTTTTATTTATAATTTTCAAAATTAACTTCTACTTTTTGAAAATTTTTATCATTCAATAAAATTGAATTTATTTTATTAATACATTCTTGATTATCTTTTGCCATTATGAAAACTAAATTCCAAATATCTTTAGAAATAAAAAATGTTCCAATGTCTGATTTAATTTCAAATAAACATTCATCATTCATCCAAAGATCATTAATTTTATCAACCTTTGGATTCAATTCAATAATTGAATTAAAAAAATCAGAAAAAAATATTTTACTTTCAGCACCATAAAATATCTCAATTAATAAATTTTGAGAATTATATCCTGGTCTTAAATAATATTTATACTTCATAAATACAAATCATTTTCTATTTCAAATTATCCGCAATTTTTCTATCATTGGAAAGTCTTGGAATCTTATTTTGACCTCCTAATTTTCCAATGGATTTCATATATTCCTGAAAACCATTTTTAGGCACTTTGGTAACCACAACTTTTCGCAACACATTGCCTACAATCAAATCGTCGTAGTAAATATTTTGTTTTCGCATGGCGTTGTCTATCGCTTCCGCAAAATACTCTAAATCTTCTGGTTCTCCCGAAGCTTCGGGATCAAATTCAATGAACCATTCGTGATACGGCAAACCGCTTTCAGGGTTGATTTGTGGCGCTACGGTAAACTCATTCACTCGAATGTTAGTTCCTTCCATCGCTTCCTGCAAAGCACTTTCGACTTCTTTGCCAATAACATGTTCGCCAAAAGCCGAAATATAATGTTTGATTCTACCCGAAACAATTACTCTATACGGTTTTAAACTGGTAAACTGAACGGTATCTCCAATATTATAGCCCCATAAACCGGCATTGGTAGAAATAATCAACACATAATTCACACCCAATTCGACTTCACCAATCGTATAACGTCGAGGATTTTCGGTATAAAATTCATCCGATTTTATGAATTCGTAAAAAATTCCCGAATTCAATAACAACAACATTCCCTTTTCTTTTTGAGAATCCTGGTATGCAAAAAAACCTTCCGAAGCAGGAAACAATTCGATACTGTCTACTTTTCTTCCGATTAAATTTTCAAACTTGGCTCTATACGGTTCATAATTAACTCCACCATAAATAAACAAATTGAATTTTTTGAAAATGTCACCAACCGGCTTTCCTCCTTTTTGCTGCAAACGCTCAAAATACATTTGCACCCAGGATGGAATTCCCGAAATCACCGTCATATTCTCATCAAAAGTTTCCTCGACAATTGCATCAATTTTAGTTTCCCAATCTTCGATACAATTGGTTTCCCAGGAAGGCATGCGGTTTTTTTGTAAATATCTTGGAACAAAATGCGCTACGATTCCAGAAAGTCGTCCAAATTTAATTCCGTACTTTTCTTCTAAAATGGGACTTCCCTGTAGAAAAATCATTTTACCATGAACAAAATCAGCATTTCCTGTTTCGTGAATGTAATGCAAAATGGCATTTCGAGCCGCTTCAATATGATACGGCATGGATTCCTTAGTTAACGGAATGTATTTAGCTCCGGAAGTGGTTCCCGAAGTCTTGGCAAAATAAAAGGGTTTGCCTTTCCACAACACATTTTCCTCGCCTTTTACTACTTTCTCCACATACGGTTTTAAATCTTCGTAATCGCGAATGGGAACTTGTTTGGCAAAATCGGCTGTGGTTTTAATTTGGTCAAAATGATGGTCTTTTCCAAATTGCGTTTGTTGTGCATCTTTAATTAAACTCTCAAAAACCGCTTGTTGAGTAGCAACTGGATTGCTTGCCCAAAGCTGTGTTTTTTTATAAATATTTTTAGCAAATAGTTTTGCCGCTATTGATTTTATTGACATTTCGTTTTGCTGATTATAATTTGTTGAGAAAAAATGAATTGAATTTTCAAGAAATAAATGCCTATTTTTTCTTCTTTTTAGACGCTGTTTGCTGTGCTTTTTTATCTTCTTTCTCCACCTCGGCTCTCAATTCTAATTCTTCTTGTGAAGGCGATAAATCTACTTTTTGAATCGTATCTGTCACTGATGCTAAAATCGAATCTTTATTGAATTTGGCATAGTCTAATTGTCCATTGAGCACTTTTTGAATCGATTGAATGTAGGCTTCATTTTTCTTTAATGCCGCTGTTAGAGAATCGGATTTTAAGGCTAATTCGGTGGCGTCTTTTTTCAATTGCGATGAAGAATAACCCGGAATATATTCGCGCAGCGGTGTAAAAGCGATGATAAAAGTGGTTACTGCAATCAAGAAAATAGCACCCAGTGTAGCTACCACAAAAACATTCATTAAGGTCAGTTTTAAAGAAAAAGTTTCTTCAAAAGTATCTTCATTCAATATAACCAATCGGTTTTTAGTGAATAATTTCCTATGAAGTTTCTTTCTTTTCAATCTTTTCCCTGACATGATTTTTCTTTATTTCACAAATATAATAATTAATGTCAATCATTGTGCTTTGGCCGCATTAGCTTATCATTATAAATGATTGAAAAAAAATTAGATAATTTTTAACGTTATATAAATTAAATAATTGCCTTAAAATAAGTTCCTGTTCAGTTATTCTAATTATCTTTGTAGCTAGTTTTTATTACAAATTTGCTTCGGCATAAATTATTCAATCATGGGAAGATTAGGTTTACCAGAAATCCTTGTTATATTGGCAGTTGTTTTATTACTTTTTGGAGGTAAAAAAATTCCAGAATTAATGAAAGGTCTAGGTAGTGGAATTAAAGAATTCAAAAACGCTGCAAAAGACGATCAACAAGCAGCTGATAAAAAAGAAGAAAAAAGCGAAGAAGAGACAAAATAAAAAATTCTGTTTTTTTATTAAAAATCCCAAAGTCCAATTATACTTGGACTTTGGGATTTTTTATTTTTGGAATTTTACAAAACCATCGTCAACTGAATTCGTTTTCTGTCCTCGTCCACTTCCGTTACTTTTACAGTAACATGCTGATGTAGTTTGACTACTTCGTTTACATCGCTTACAAAGCCTGCTTTAAGCTGAGAGATGTGTACCAAACCACTTTCTTTGATGCCTAAATCAACAAAGCACCCAAAATTGGTAATGTTATTGACAATTCCGTTCAAAATCATGCCTGTTTTTAAATCTTTAATCGATTTTACATTGGGGTCAAATTCGAATACTTTAGCGGCTTTTCTTGGATCCAATCCTGGTTTCTCCAACTCTTTAATGATATCTTTTAAAGTGAGTAAACCTATCTCGGGCGTAATATAATTTTCAACTTTTATTAAGGTCGTTTTTTCTTTATTGGCAATCAAATCAGTCACTTTTAACTTTAAATCTTTTGCCATTTTTTCTACAATAGTATAAGCTTCCGGATGTACTGCCGAATTATCCAATGGATTTTTTCCGTCTTTTATTCGAATAAAAGCCGCGCCTTGTTGATAGGCTTTTTCGCCTAATCGAGGTACTTTTTTCAGTTGTTTTCTGTCTTCAAAAGGGCCATTTTCAGAACGGTAATTGACAATATTTTCGGCCAGCTTCTCTCCTATTCCACTCACATAACTCAACAAATGTTTGCTCGCCGTGTTGATATTTACTCCAACAGAATTCACGCAACGAACTACCGTAGTATCTAATTCTTCTTTCAATTTGGTTTGATCCACATCATGTTGGTATTGGCCTACGCCAATAGCTTTCGGATCAATTTTTACCAATTCGGCCAAAGGATCACTCAATCTTCTCCCAATAGAAACCGAACCACGAACGGTCACATCATAATTTGGAAATTCCTCACGGGCAATTTTAGATGCCGAATAGACCGAAGCTCCAGCCTCAGAAACCACAAAAACCTGTACTGGCTTATCAAAAGCAATTTTCTTGATAAAGAATTCCGTTTCACGTGAAGCGGTGCCATTTCCTATTGAAATAGCTTCAATATTATAAGCATTCACCATCGAACGAATTTTTTTCATCGCCATCGCACTTTCATTTTGTGGTGCGTGCGGATAAATGGTTTCGTTATACAATAAATCACCTTTTTCATCAAGACAAACAATTTTACAACCACTTCTAAACCCAGGATCAATGGCTAAAATTCGTTTTTCACCCAAAGGTGGTGCCAACAATAATTGTCCCAAATTATTAGCAAAAACCTGAATCGAATTGGCATCAGCCTTGGCTTTGGCTTCTTGTAAAGATTCATTTGAAATGGCAGGATTTAGCAATCTTTTATAACTGTCTTCAATGGCTAATTGCACGTGTGGCGTGCTGGCATTTTGACCTTTTAAAACCAATTCGTCAATAATATCATAAGCTTCCTCGATGTCCACTTCGACTTTAAACTTAATAAATCCTTCATTTTCAGCGCGAAGCATCGCTAACAATCTATGCGAAGGTGCTTTTGTCAACGGTTCTGACCAATCGAAATATTGATTGAATTTTTGAGCATCTGCTTCGTCTTTTTTGGTTTTTACCACCTTAGTAGTAATCGTTGCTTTTCTTTGATATAATCTTCGAAGTTGTTTTCGAACAAAAATATTTTCATTAATCCATTCGGCGATAATATCTCGTGCGCCTTGCAAAGCCGCATCTTCATTAATCACATTGTCATTCAAATATTTCGTTGCCAGAAAATCAACATCATCATTATTTTGTGCCATGATGATTTTAGCCAAAGGTTCCAATCCATTTTCACGAGCCACATCGGCCTTCGTTTTTTTCTTCTTTTTGAAAGGCAGATAAAAATCTTCTAATTCCTGTAAATCAAAACTTTGTTGGATTTTTTTGTCTAATTCTGGCGTCAATCCCTTTTGTTCTTCAATTGATTTTAAAATCGCTTCTTTGCGTTTTACAATCGCTTCGTATTCTTTTTGAAGTTTGGCAATTTGTTCAATTTGTACTTCATCCAGATTTCCTGTAGTGTCTTTTCGATAACGGGAAATAAACGGAATAGTGCAATCTTCTTCTAATAATTGAACGGTTTTTTGAATGTTTATGGCTGCTGTAGCAACTATTTTGGAGATGAATTCTATATTTGTCATTATAGTTTATGTATTTAATGTCAAGTAGTAATTTAGCTAAATCGTATTGCGAAAATACTATCTTTAACTTTTAATTAGTTATCAAAATGCTTTTATTCTATACTTTTTTAGCTCTTAATTTATTCGCTTTTTCAATAATTGGTTATGACAAATATTTAGCTAAAAACAACAAAAGAAGAATTTCTGAAAAAACACTCTTGACCTTTGCATTTATCGGAGGAACTATTGGTTCGGGTTTAGCAATGTTAATTTTCAGACATAAAACTTCGAAAACATCTTATTTGTGGAAGTTTTGGATTATTGTTTTTATCCAAATTACATTGATTTATTTAGCTTTTCATTTTGGTTTTTTACAGAATAAAATCTAAATAATTGGATCTATTAATTACTTCATAACTAGCTTCTGGATAGGCTTTTGCAAAAGCACCCGGAATTTTAGCTTTTCGATTTTCGTTCCATTTGAATTCGTAGCCTGCCAAGTTATCTCCTCTTTCTTCTAACCAATCCAATTCTTGTTGATCATAAGTACGCCAGAAATAATTATTGGTTTTTATTTTTTGGTAATGTTGCTTTTTTATTCTTTCGGATGCTAGATAATTTTCCCAAAGTCCACCAATGTCATTGCGGTTTTCTATTTTATTAAAGTTATTTATGATGCCATTTCTAATACCATTGTCATAAAAATACCATCGAGACGATTTTACGATTTCCTTACGAAGATTACGACTAAAACCTTCCACTTTAAACAAAACAAAAACTTTAGAAAGTAAATCCAAATAATTGGCAACCGTGTTTTTAGACATTTGTAATTCTTTGGCTAGTTCAAGTAACGAAACCTCTTGTCCGATTTGAAAAGCAATTAATCGCAACAAATCATAAACTTTATCAGAATGTTTTATGCCATCAAAAATCAATATGTCTTTTAACAAATAGGAGTTTATAATTTCATTAATATAATCTTCTTTACTTTCCCAATCTTGATATTGTTCAAGTTCTGGGTAGCTTCCAAAAATTAATCTTTGCTCTAAATTTTCTGTTGTTATCTTGTAATTTTCTTTCTCCGAAAATTCTATTTGCGAAAGCGGAAAAAGATACATCGTGTTTTTTCGACCCACCAAAGGTTCTCCTAAATTATTAGACAAATCAAAAACCGATGATCCTGTGGTAATAATTTTTATGCCATCGATAGAATCGACAATCAATTTTAAAATCATTCCAATATCTGGGATATGTTGTGCTTCGTCAATTACTAATAAGGGTACATTTGCCAAAAGTCGTTTATAATTACTTACCGAACGTTCTTTTAACAAATTAGCGTCTTTTATATCTTCCCCATTCAACTGCAAATAGGAATCTGAAGGTATTGTTTCTAGATAATTTTTTATTAAATCTGTTTTACCAACACGCCTTGCTCCTAACAAAATCAATACTTTATTAGGCAGTACCTTTCGACTAAATTCAGCTAAAACGGCTCTTTTATAATGATTTGGCATTTCAAATTCTTTTGAATTATAATACAAATATAAATAAAAAACGTTAATTCAGTCAGTCAACTGACCGAATTAACGTTAATTTAGTCAGTACGTTGACTAAATTTACATTAATTGAGTTAATAAAAAACAAAAAAACCGCAAATCAATAACTAGATTTACGGTTCATTACTATTTAATTAAACTTATTTACAAGAAATTTTATCTACTCTATTTTGGTGTCTTCCACCTTCGAATTCTGTAGTTAAAAAAGTTTCCACAATTTCCATTGCTTGTTGTACAGACGTATAACGTGCCGGAAGACATAATATATTAGCATCATTATGCAAACGGGTTAAATATGCTATTTCTTTCATCCAACATAATCCTGCTCTTACCTTTGGATGTTTATTAACAGTCATTGCAATTCCGTTACCACTTCCACAAATTACAATTCCATAATCGGCTTTTCCTTCTGCAACATCAGAAGCTACAGGATGACCAAAATCAGGATAATCAACAGAAGCATCTGTATCAGTTCCATAATTCTTTACTTGATATCCTTTTGCTTTAAGCATTGCTACAATTGCTTTTTTATATTCTGGTCCTGCGTGATCGTTTCCTATTGAAATTTTCATTTTATATCTGTTTAATTTTTTTTGCAAATTTACCAAAACTATTTGTATTTATTTAAAAAAGGAAAATAACTCTTCTAATTTCTATCTATAACCATCAGATAATTAATAGCATAGCAGCTTATCAATATTTTTAATAATTCATAAAACATTGAAAATCAATTGATATTTTATAATTAATTTGTTAAAATTTTGTATTGTTAATAGCTGTTCTTAATTCGTTGATTTTCAGTTAACCTTGTGTTAACATAAAATGTTAATAAGTTCATAAAGAAAATAAGAAGTATTTTTTGGTTGTAAAAGAAAAAAATGTAATCCAAAATAGGAATTTAAAAACCTAAAAAAGTTTGACTGATTTTTAGAAAAGTTATAAACACAAAAAACAAGTTTATCAATACAATTTCAAAATTTACTTATTTACATTTTAAAATGATTTTAGGTTATCAACGGTTGTTAACTAAAATTCAAAAACACTTTAAAACTAAATATTTAGCAATCTATAACTATGTTAATAACTCTTGATAACAAGGAGAAACTTAAAACTAATACTCTTTTTATAAAATTTATTGCAACTATTAACACCCTATAATAACAAACAATAATTTAATTAATTTAAAATTTTCTTTTTTATAATATTAATATATGTTGACAACTTTGAAAAATTAAACAATTTTTAAATTGTTATTGTATTTCATTTCTTGAAGAATTGTTTTCACGGTTTCAAAATCGTTGGGATGAATTTTAAGTTTGATTCCGCCCAAAGCTGTGGAATACATCGGAGCAAAGGACGAGATGATTTCGTTCTCAAAATAATATTGAAAACCTTCCTGATCCAATCGATGTTTTAGAATTTCGATTTCATGGATGTAATTAAAAGTAGCAATGGTAATAAAAGTTTCCATATCGAATTTTTTTTTTACAAATTTGAAACGATTCCTAATGCGTTATATTTTCTTTAAAACTGTTCTTAAATTCTTTTAACTGTGAACTATTTTGTAATTTTCGACTTTTAAGAAAAGACGTATGGGAAAAAGATTAAGAAAGCCTGCTAAGAAAGAGAAAAGTTTCTCAGATAAAATTATAAAAATATTATCTAATAGTGCTAATAAAGCATTCAATTATAAGCAAATAGCTGAAAAATTAGAATTAGATGATACACAAAGTAGAAATCAAATTATAAAGGATTTAAAGATTCTTGCTGCCGAAAAGAAAAT
The DNA here is from genome assembly GCA_039805885.1 of Bacteroidota bacterium. Lineage (GTDB taxonomy): Bacteria > Bacteroidota > Bacteroidia > Flavobacteriales > Flavobacteriaceae > Flavobacterium. The sequence goes on along the minus strand of JBDLTG010000104.1, from coordinate 22,152 downwards.
TATAGAATCTGAACCTGGAAAATATTTAATCAAAGCGGTAAGCCAGGATTATTACGAAGGAACAATAGATATGACGAGTCGTAAAACGGCTTATTTTATTTGTGAAGATTTTGAAGAAGATGTTTTTATTCCAACGAATAATTTAAATCGTGCTTTAGACAAAGATAAAGTAAGTGTTTATGTTTATAATAGAAGAAAGGGTAGAAGGGCTGAAGGAGAAGTAATTAAAGTTTTAGAAAGACATAAAACTGACTTTGTTGGCGTAATTGATATTCAAAAAAACTTTGCTTTTGTATCGACTGCAAATCCAAAAATGTACACGGATATTTTTATTCCAAAAGATAATTTAGGCGAAGCTGAAAATGGAGATGTCGTATTAGTTCACATCGAAGATTGGCCTAAAAGAGCCGATAGTCCTTTTGGAAAAGTAACTAAAGTTTTAGGAAGACCAGGAGAACATGATACAGAGATTCATGCTATTTTGGCCGAATATGGTTTACCTGCTGAATTTCCAATTGAGGTAGAAACCTATGCTCAAAAAATAGATACTTCAATATCTGAAGCTGAAATTGCCAAGCGTCGCGATATGCGAGATACTTTGACTTTTACCATTGATCCAAAAGATGCAAAGGATTTTGATGATGCGCTTTCTTTCAAAAAATTAGAAAATGGAAACTACGAAATTGGTATTCACATTGCCGATGTTTCACATTATTTAGAAGAAGGAACTATCTTAGATGATGAAGCGTATCAAAGAGCTACTTCGGTTTATTTGGTGGATAGAGTAGTGCCAATGTTACCAGAAGTCTTATCAAATTTTGCTTGTTCATTGCGTCCACAAGAGGAAAAATATACTTTCTCAGCTGTTTTTGAAATTACTGAAAAATGCCAAGTGGTGAATCAATGGTTTGGTAGAACAGTAATTTATTCGGACCAACGATTTGCTTACGAAGAAGCACAATACATCATAGAAACGAAAGACGATACTATTCCGGAAGAAATTTCGATAACTGGTAGTTCGTATCAAGTTTCTCCAGAAATTGTATCAGCAACGCTTAAATTAGACGAACTAGCTAAAATTTTCCGTAAAAAGAGAATGAATGATGGAGCGATTTCATTTGATAAAGTAGAAGTAAAATTTAATTTGGATACCGATGGAGAACCAGAAGGTGTTTATTTTAAAATTTCAAAAGATGCCAATCATTTGATTGAAGAATTTATGCTTTTGGCTAATAAAAAAGTGGCTGAATACATTGGAAAACAAAAGAAAACCTTTGTTTATAGAATTCACGACGAACCAAATGAAGACAAACTAATTGCGATGCAAACAGTAATTGCAAAGTTTGGTTATAAACTTGATTTCCGTAATCCAGGAGATATTTCTAAATCATTGAATCAATTAATGGCTGATGTAAATGGAAAAAAAGAACAGAATTTAATTGATACGTTGGCTATTAGAAGTATGAGTAAAGCCAAATATTCTACGGATAATATTGGACATTACGGATTAGCTTTTGATTATTATTCTCATTTTACTTCACCTATTCGTCGTTATCCTGACGTTATGGTGCATCGTTTGTTGCAATTTTATCTAGATGGAGGAAAATCAGTCGATGAAGAATTGTTTGAAACCAAGTGTGTGCATTGTTCTACGATGGAAGGTTTAGCAACTAATGCCGAAAGAGATTCAATCAAATACATGCAGGTGAAATACATGCAAGATCATCAGGATCAGGAATTTTTGGGTGTTATTTCAGGTGTAACCGAATGGGGAATTTATGTTGAAATTGTTGAAAATAAATGCGAAGGTATGGTTCGAATTAGAGACATAAAAGAAGATTATTATACTTTCGATGAGAAACAATATGCTTTAGTTGGAGCAACTTCAAGTAAGTTGTTACAATTAGGAGACGAAATTTACGTTAAAGTTAAAAATGCCGATTTAGTAAAAAAACAATTGGATTTTAATTTTTTAAGAAGAGCAGAAGAAACCGTAAATTAATGAAAATGAAAAAAGTATTTTTAGTAGCAATTGCAATTGTATCACAAGCAACATTTGCTCAAGTAACAAAAAAATTAGGTGATTTTAATGCTTTAAAAGTATTTGATAAACTGAGTGTTAAGTTAATAGCTTCAACTGAAAACAAGGTTGTTATAAGCGGAACAAGAGAAAAAGAAGTAGAGGTTGTTAACAATAACGGAGAGTTAAAATTAAGAATGCCTTTCCCTAAATTGTTATCAGGAGATGCTATTTCGATCAAATTATATTATAAAAATATTGATGATATCACGGCTAATGAAGGTTCTTCAATTTCTAGTGATGCGGTTTTTAAACAAACTATTTTTGATTTGAATGCTAAAGAAGGAGCACGAATTAACTTAAAAGTAGATGCCCAAAAAGTAAATGTAAAAGCAGTTACCGGTGGAATTATCGAATTGAGTGGTGAAGCAGTGAATCAAGATGTAATTATCATGTCTGGTGGTGTTTTAAAATCTAAAAATTTACTTACTTCACAAACTACTGTAAGTCTCTCAGCAGGAGGAAATGCCGAAATCAATGCAAGTACTCTAGTCGATGCAAAAGTAAAAGCAGGAGGCACTGTTTCTATCTATGGAAAGCCAAAACAAATTAATCAGGAAACAATTTTAGGAGGAAAAATTGAAGAAAAAGAATAAAAAAAATGTATTTTTATTCTTTAATAAATTCTAAAATTAATGATTAACGATATTTTATCAGGAATTCCATGGGGAATTTTCCTGAGCTTTATGATTGGCCCTGTTTTTTTTATTTTACTGGAAACCAGTATTATAAAAGGATTCAGGGCCGCTCTTGTTTTTGATTTAGGAGTAGTTACAGGCGATATTATTTTTATTGCAATTGCTTATTTGGGTAGTTTTAGATTGATTCAAAGTTTGAAAGATAAGCCAGCACTTTTCATTTTTGGAGGTATTTTAATGCTTGCTTATGGAGTTATTTCGTATATAAGTTTACACAAAGAAAAGAGGATAAATACTAAAAAAATCGATAATGAAATTATTAAAAAAGACTATTTGGGTCTTTTTATAAAAGGTCTTTTTTTGAATATTATCAATATTGGAGTTTTAGGTTTTTGGTTAGCTGTAATTATTTCAGTAGGCCCTAAATTAGACATGCAAACCTCAAGAATGATTACATTTTTTAGTACTGTAATTATTACTTATATATTAGTAGATTGTATTAAAATTATATTGGCGAAACAATTAAAGACTAAGATGACACCTTCTAATATTTTAAAAATTAAAAAAGGAATTAGTATTGTTTTGATGGTTTTTGGAGTGGTATTAATCACTCAGGGTTGGTTTCCAAAAGAAAAAGAAATGGTTAAAAAAGCTTTTCAGCATATAGAAAAGTAGTCTGTTTATAACTCAAAAAGATAAATTTAAACCTCTGAATTCAGAGGTTTTTTTGTGTTTATAAGTTATTGTAGTATAGATAAACTAAGCAATTACATATAGTAATTTACACAAAGTTTGTCTTTCCGACGAAGGAGGAATCTCTGTAAGTAACTCTACAAAGATTGATAAACTTTACCGATAATTATCGTAAGATTCTTTGTTCCTTAGAATGACAATATTGTGGAAAATTATCTATAAAAAAACTCCATATTTCTTTATAGATTCTAGATTCATCGTCTGAATTCGGACCTAATTTTTATTAAAAATTATCCATAAAAAAAAACTCAAGTTTCCTTGAAAGTTATAGAGTCATCGTCTGGATTCGAACCTAAACTTTACTTAATTTTTCTTAAAAATTAAACAAAAAAAAAACCTCAAGTTTCCTTGAAAGTTATATAATCATCGTCTGGATTCGAACCTAACTTTAATTAATTTTTCTTAAAAATTAGACATTAAAAACCTCTAAATTTCTTTATAGATTCTAGATTTATCGTCTGGATTCGAACCTAAACTTTAATTAATTTTTCTTAAAAATTAAACATAAAAAAAAGAGATACATTTCTGTATCTCTTCTTGAGGCATCGTCCGGATTCGAACCGGAGTAGGAGCTTTTGCAGAGCCCAGCCTAGCCGCTCGGCCACGACGCCATTGTTTAATGGATTGCAAATGTAATATAAAAAATCTAAATTCCAAATGTCAAATTCTAAATAAAACGCATAATCGTATTACTTTGAAATTTGGAATTTTTTTAAAGATTTGGAATTTAACTTCTGCTTTCTTCTAGTATAATGGTAACTGATTCAACATCACCACCAATAGGAGGATTAATTTTTGAAACTTCGACAATGGTAATGAAAACCATTGGAATTTCAGCTAGTACTCTTATATTAATTCTTTTTGCAACATGTTCTAATAATTGGGAACGAATAGCCATTTCTTCGACTACAATTCGGTTTAAATGAACATAATCTACAGTATCTTCTAAGTTATCCGATTGTGTCGATTGTTGCAAATTGGCTTTAATAGTTAAATTAATAGCATAATCTGAACCTATTTTTCCTTCTTCAATTAAACATCCGTGGTATGAAAAGGTTCGGATATTTTTTAATTTGATAGTTTCCATTTTTATTTTTGTAGTGTTAGGATCTTGATAATTGGAAGTAATGGCTTGTATAGAGACTATTTTTTCTAATTCTTGAACTGTAAAATGAATAGTATAAGGAAATTTTTTTAAAGGTAAAGTTCTTATAACATTGTATTTAATTTGAAAAAATGGAATTGATTTAGCGTTTTTAAGTTTTTTTGATACTCACTTACAAATTTTTTACCCAATCCTTTTTGAATATTTTCATAGTAAAATACAACTTCATCTATTTCTATTTCTGCTCGTTTTAAGATAACAACTTTAAAAGCCATATTTGGTTTTTAAAGATTTTAAAGCTTCATCAGCATCAATATAATCTTCTGGTTTAGCGTTTTTGATACGTTCTAAAACCATTTCTTGTTGCCATAAAGGAACTTCATCCGTTGGATTTTCATCTATGGAAACATCAGGAATATGTTTGAAGAAACTAACAAAAGTTTCGTAAAAATCGTCTGGAATTGTAACAGTTAATTGTTTCATAACTTTCAATATTTATACAAAAATACTAATAAATATAATTCAAAGTCTATTATCCCTAAGTCTATTATCTATCATCTATTTTTTTACCTTTGTGCTTCAATTAATAAAATTATGTCAACCGAAGAAAAATCACTGCATTTTATAGAACAAATTATAGAAGAAACCTTAATAACTGGTTTTCCTCAAAATAAATTAAGATTTCGTTTTCCACCTGAACCTAACGGATATTTACATATTGGACATGCTAAATCTATTTGTTTGAATTTTGGCTTGGGATTAAAATACAATGCTCCTGTAAATCTTCGTTTTGATGATACCAATCCAGCTAAAGAAGAACAAGAATATGTAGATGCTATCAAAGAGGATTTACAATGGTTAGGATTTCAATGGGATAAGGAATTGTATGCATCTGATTATTTTCAACAATTATATGATTGGGCTATTCTTTTAATCAAGAAAGGAAAGGCTTATGTTGATAGTCAATCTTCTGAAGCTATGGCTGAACAAAAAGGAACGCCAAGTCATCCAGGAGTTGATAGTCCGTATAGAAATCGTTCTGTAGAAGAAAATTTAGCTTTATTCGAAAGAATGAAAAATGGTGATTTTGAAGAAGGAACTCATATTTTAAGAGCTAAAATTGATATGACTTCTTCAAATATGTTGATGCGTGATCCAATTATGTATCGTGTTTTACACAAAGAACATCATAGAACAGGAAATGATTGGTGTATTTATCCAATGTATGATTATACACATGGAGAAAGCGATTATTTAGAGCAAATTTCGCATTCTATTTGTACGTTAGAATTTGTAATGCACCGCGAATTATACGACTGGTTTTTAGACCAAATTTACGATGAAAATCAAGTAAGACCACATCAATATGAATTTGCTCGTTTGAACTTGAATTATACTGTAATGAGCAAAAGAAAGCTGTTACAATTAGTTCAGGAAAATATTGTAAATGGTTGGGATGATCCTAGAATGCCTACTATTTCGGGTTTAAGAAGAAGAGGATATACATCGGCTTCTATTAAAAAATTCTGTGAAAATATAGGAGTTGCTAAACGCGAAAATATTATTGATTATTCGTTATTAGAATTTTGTTTACGTGACGATTTGAATAAAACAGCGCCTCGTGTTATGGCTGTTTTAGATCCTGTAAAAGTGGTAATTACTAATTATCCTAAAGGAAAAGAAGAACTTTTGGATGCTGAAAATAATCAAGAAGATGAAAGTGCTGGTTTTAGAAAAGTACCTTTTTCTAAAGAATTTTATATTGAAAGAGAAGACTTTTTAGAAGTAGCTCCTGCTAAATTTTTCCGTTTAAGTATAGGTAACGAAGTGCGTCTTAAAAATGCGTATATCATTAAAGGAGAAAGTGTTGTAAAAGATGCTGAAGGAAATATTAATGAAATCCACGTAACTTATGATGAAGACAGTAGAAGTGGAAGTGGAAGTGAAGCTTCTAAACGCAAAGTAGCTGGAACCTTGCATTGGGTTTCTGTTCAACATGCTGTAGAAGTAGAGGTACGCTTGTACGATAGATTGTTTATTGATGAAGCGCCAGATAGTCATAAAGAGAAAAGTTTTCTTGATTTTATCAATCCAAATTCCTTATCAATTATAAAAGGATTTGTTGAACCAAGTTTAGAAACAGCAGTTTCTGGCGATAAATTTCAGTTTCAACGTTTGGGTTATTTTAATGTTGATAAAGATTCAACACCTTCAAAATTAGTATTTAACAAGACTGTTGGATTGAAGGATGCCTGGGAAGAAAAAGGTAAAAAAGACAGCAATAGTATTAATAATGCTTTAAAAGAAATCAATAAATATTTTAAAGTAGCAACACGTGAAGAGCGTATTGCTATTAGAAAAGAAATAGGGGATACCTTAGCTGGAATTTCTAATTATAGTTTATTGCAAAATTCATTCAAGAAAAACATCAATAACAATAAAAGTTCTTTGTTGTTTGCCAATTTGATTTTGAAATATGCTCCTTTAAAATCTTCAGATTATGATAAAGATGATCTTTCGAAATTGTATACAATGTCTCTTAGAAGCGAATCGACTTTTGTTCGTTCAAGAGCAGTTTTAAATTTATATCATTTAGAATTTGAATCTGACTTTGTAAATTCTTTTAGAGATGAAATTTTAAAATTAGAAGCGAATCCTCCAAAAAGTTCCACCGAAAGAGAAAAGGAATTTATAGAACAATTTTTAAATAAGTTATAACTATCAAAAGCGCTTTAATTAGCGCTTTTTTTTATTATTATAAAAATCTATTTTTATTCTTAAAATCATAGAATTTTATAATTAAAAACGGCTTTTATATTTTGATTTTAAGCGCTTTTTTAAAATGATTTGATAAGAAATTCATTTTTTATTTTTTTGTTTATTAGATGTCTTTATTTTAGTTTTTAGTATTTTTTAGAGTTCGTTTAACTGTTCATTAACATAAAAACTAAAGTAAAATCAATACTATTGTAAAACAAGAAAGCGTAAGGGTTAAAAATATTTATTGCGGTTTTAATTTGAAAAAATCAAGTTGGTTTTCGTAGTCATATTTTAAATAACTCTAAAATTATTTTAAACTTTGAAAAACGATTATAATTTCCTTTTGATAATATTCAAATTATTTTTCAAATGGATTTATAATCTCAATATTCAGTTAAAATTAATTTTCAGCTATAATTTCAAATTTAAAATTTGTTTTTTATGAAAGTTACTTTTTTAACCTTAGCCTTAGTTTTGGGCTTTAATGTTTTTGCCCAAACACATCAATTAGTAAAACACGATGGTGTAGCACATCAAGTTAATTTTATTAAACAGGAGAATAATGTAATTCATTATTCACAACCTGGAAGTCATGAACATCACAAAATAAGTTCGCATGCTGTGGCTTCTTTAAAAGATTTAAAATCATCTGAACATAAAACGGTTTCATCAAAAGTTGCGGTTTCATCAAAGGCTGATTATCACAAAGTACAGGTTTTGCATCATCAGGATCATGCCGTTGGTTTAAAAAAAGGAACCACTTTTACAGGTCAACTTAACAGAGCCAAAGGAATATCTTCTTCAGAACAATTTGAGCATACTAAAAGCAGTGTTAAGTATAAAGCTGCCGCTCATGGCTATCCATTTGTTGCTATTAATAAAAAAAATAACGGAACTTATGAAGCAATAGCCTACACTTATTAATATGTTTCTCAAATAGATTATATAACAGTTCTAATTTCTTAAATGCTTTTAATTTAAAATGTTAGAACTGTTTTTTTTTAAATTAATTAGTATCTTTATAATAAACTTAAAATAGGGAAATTATGTCAAATAAAGTTGGAAATACGTTACTGGCAGTAGTTGGTGGCGTAGCAATAGGAGCCGCACTTGGAATTTTGTTTGCTCCAGATAAAGGAGATAATACAAGAAAGAAGATAAAAGACGGATGCAAGGATCTTCAAAAAGACATGAAATCGAAATTAGCGAATGCTAAAGTAGATTTTGAAGGTACTTATGAAAATTTACTTTCTAATATGAGTCATAAAACAGAAGATGTTATTTCATTTTTAGAAACAAAACTGGCTGATTTAAAAGAAAAAAACGCTAAACTTCAAAAAAATAATTTATAACTGAATCTAAACAAATATGGCTTTTGAAGATTTAAAAGAACATACAGAGAATATTCAGGAACAAACGAAAGAGTATATAGAAAAGAATCTTTCTTACTACAAGTTATTAGCATTTAAGATGGCTATGAAATCAACTACTATGATTTTTAAGTTCACCTTAATTTTGCTATGTATTTGTATGGTTTTGTTATTCTGTTCTGTAGCATTAGCATTTGCTGTTGGAAATTATTTTGGTAGTTATACTATTGGTTTTCTATCTGTTGGATTGATTTATGTTGTTATAACAGCTTTATTGTTTTTAGTTAGAGATAAAATTGTTGAAGGACCTATTTTAGAGAAATTTTCAGAAATATTTTTTAATGATTAGTATTATGCAAGCAAAAAAATATTCTTCTTATGCTCAAATTGATAGGGAACTTGAAATTTTAAAGGTTGAAAAAGAAATCAGTTATCAAAAGTTAGTTTTAAGTGTTCAAAAAACGAAAGAAAGCTTTTCTTTTTTGAATATTACTTCTAATGTTATAGATACTGTAAAAAGTACTTTTTTTAGCTCCTACGGCACAATATTTAGATTAGTGATACCAATAGTTGTAAAATGGTTTAAAAACAAAAAAAGAGGCGATTAAGCCTCTTTGTTGTTTATCTATACTTCATCAATTTCTTCTGATGGATTTTCGGGTTCTTTTAATTTTGTTTCTTCTTTTTTAGGTAGTGGTTTTCTGTTTTTTTTCATCGATTCTCCTACTAAGTTACTGGCGGTAAAACTAGCTACCATATTGTTCAGCATATCACTTCCTGCTTGTGGAGAATTAGGTAGTAAAATCAAATTAGAATTAGTATCAGCTCCAATAGCCTGTAAAGTATCATAATGTTGAGTAACTACAATTAAAGCCGATGCTTCTTGTGAATTGATTCCAACACGATTTAAAACATCCACACTTTCTACTAATCCACGAGCAATTTCGCGTCTTTGATCGGCAATACCTTGTCCTTGTAATCTTTTGCTTTCTGCTTCAGCTTTTGCTTTAGCAACAATTCTAATTCTTGATGCCTCCGCTTCAAATTCGGCTACCGTTTTTTCTCTATCCGCAGCATTAATTCTGTTCATTGCATTTTTTACCTGAATATCCGGATCAATATCAGTTACTAAAGTATTAATTATCGTATAACCATAAGTAGTCATGGCTTCGTTTAATTCTCTTTTTACGGCAACTGCAATATCGTCTTTTCGTTCAAAAACATCATCTAATTTTAGCTTTGGAACTTCGGCACGAACCACATCAAATACATAAGAAGTAATTTGATCATGCGGGAATTCCAATTTATAAAAAGCATCATAAACGGTTTCTTTAACCACCATAAATTGAACTGAAACTTTTAGTTTAACAAAAACATTGTCTTTAGTTTTAGTTTCAATGATAACGTCTAATTGTTGAATTTTTAGATTCACACGACCTGCAATTCTATCTATCAAAGGAATTTTAAGCTGAAGTCCAGATTGTCTGATACTTAAAAATCTCCCAAAACGTTCTATAATTACAGCTGTTTGTTGTTTAACTGTAAAAAAGGAGGAAAGGAGAATAAATAGGGCAATAAATAACAAGAAAATAAGAGAAATGTTCATAGTTTATAAATTAGTTAAAAATTATCTGTTAAATTACAAAAAAACTTTAGGTTTGTGCCTGTTAAAACTCACATTATGAAAAAGCTATCGTTAACTTTTTATTTCCTTTTAGTTTCGGCATTTGGTTTTGCTCAATATGGTTATCGTGATTCGAATCGAATTGGGATTAGCGCTGGAATCAATCAATTTACTTTAAACACTAATAATTTTGATACAAAACCAGGTTCAGGATGGAATGCAGGATTATCTATTAGAGGTAATTTTTATGATGACTGGGATATGGTTTATGCCATTCAGTTTTCTGAGAATAACTTTTCGGTAGCTACTGACCGATTGGTTTTTGGTAAAGAAGATGTCAATTACAAATTGCCTTCAGGTCAAATTTCGTTACAATTGAGTTATGTTTTGATTGATAGTCATCTATCAGTTGAATTTGGTTCTTTGGTTCAAGTAAACGGAAAATTTAAAATAGATGCTGATAAAGGCAATAATGTGATTTCAGGAACTACTTTACTAGCTAAAGATATTATTGATATTGGTAAATTTAATTTTTATCCAACGGTTGGAATTACAGCAGGAGCCAAACATTTTAGATTAAATGTTTCCTATCAATACGGAATTTCAAATATGTTAGGTAATTTGAATTCTAAAAATATGGGTTATCATTTTAAAGGAAATCCCGGAATTATAAACGGAAATGTTATTCTTTATTTATAAAAAAAGTCCCGAGATTATCGGGACTTTTTAGTTTTATATAGTTTCAATAGCTTTTTGAATTCTTGAAATTGTTTCATCTTTTCCAATGATTTCAACAATATCAAATAGGTGAGGCCCTTTCAAAGCACCAACTAAACTCAATCGGAAAGGCTGCATTACTTTCCCCATTCCAATTTCGTTTTTAGTCAACCAATCTTTTACAATCGTTTCGATATTTACAGAAGTAAAATCGGTGATTTCTTCAAGTACTGAAATCAATTCTTGCATTAAAGCAGGTGTTTCCTCTTTCCAGTTTTTCTTTGCTTTTTCATCATAAGTAGTTGGAGCGACAAAAAAGAAATCACTCAATTCCCAAAATTCAGTTACAAAATGAGCTCGCTCTTTAATTGATGAAACTATTTTTGTTATCAGTTCGAGCGAAGTCGAGAACCCTTTTTCTTTAAGAATAGGAGCGAATGCTTTCGCCAAATCTTCATCTTTTTGCTTAATTAAATATTGGTGGTTGAACCATTTATTTTTCTCAGGATCAAATTTGGCTCCAGCCTTATGAACTCGGTTCAAGTCAAATTTTTCAACTAATTCTTCTAACGAAAATAACTCTTGTTCCGTTCCATCATTCCAGCCTAATAAAGCTAGGAAGTTAACAACCGTTTCAGGAAAAAATCCTTTTTCTCTGTAACCTGATGAAATGCCTTCTTCGGTTTTCCATTCTAAAGGAAACACAGGAAAACCTAATTTATCACCATCACGTTTTGATAATTTTCCGTTTCCAACTGGTTTTAAAATCAAAGGTAAATGAGCAAATTCAGGAGCTGCCCAGCCAAATGCATGATACAATAAAACGTGTAAAGGCATTGATGGCAACCATTCTTCACCACGAATTACATGCGTAGTTTGCATTAAATGATCATCTACAATGTTCGCTAAATGATACGTTGGCATCCCATCACTTTTAAATAAAACCTTATCATCTAAAAGATTACTTTCAAATTTTACAATTCCACGAATGATATCTTTTAAATGTAAAATTTCGTCAACAGGAGTTTTGAATCGAATAACATAATGTTCTCCGTTAGCAATTCTTTGTGCTGTTTCCTCTGCAGAAATAACTAAAGAAGTATCCAGTTTTTCTCTGTTAGTATGATTGTAAATAAATGTTTTTCCTTGTTCTTCTTCCGATTTTCTATAAGCATCTAATGATTCTGGAGTATCAAATGCGTAGTATGCCCAACCCGAATTAATCAATTGGTCGGCATATTGTTTGTATAATTCTTTTCTTTCGCTTTGACGGTAAGGACCAAATTTTTCATTTTTTCCAATAGTTTCATCAGGAGCAATTCCTAACCATTCTAAGGCTTCCATGATGTATTGTTCGGCACCGGGAACAAATCTGTTTTGGTCAGTATCTTCAATTCTTAGAAAGAAAGTTCCTCCGTTTTTCTTTGCAAACAAATAATTAAATAAGGCAGTACGAACTCCGCCAATATGTAAAGGTCCCGTTGGACTTGGTGCAAAACGCACACGAATTGGGTTTGACATTTTTTATAAATTTTGCCACAAAGATACAATTTTAGTTAAACCTCAATTTTTAAAATTCCAAATTCCAATTGTAATCTTTGTATTTGGAATTTGGAATTTCCTATTTGGAATTTCGTATGATTATAATTATTACTTTTATGGGTTATTATAAAGCAAAAACACTTTGAATAGTTCCAATTTTATATATCAAAAATTAGAAGCTTTTATTAGAAAGTATTATTTAAACGAACTGATTAGAGGCGTAGTTTTCTTCATTGGTTTGGGTTTGTTGTATTTTCTTTTTACGCTTTTCATTGAATATTTTCTTTGGTTGAAACCCATAGGAAGAACTATTTTGTTTTGGACATTTGTTGGAGTAGAAGTCGTTTTACTTTTTCGTTATATATTATTTCCAACTTTTAAACTTTTTAAATTTCAAAAAGGAATAGATTACAACGATGCATCGGCTATCATTGGAAATCATTTTTCAGATGTAAAAGATAAGTTGCTTAATTTTATTCAGCTTTCAAATCCTGAAAATAACACTGCAAAATCTGAATTGCTTTTGGCTTCGATTGAACAAAAAGCAAATGCTTTGCAACCCATTCCTTTTTCTAATGCTATTAATTTTAATTCGAATAGAAAATATTTACCTCTTGCTTTAATTCCTGTTTTGCTGTTTGCTTCTTTTTATATTTCAGGAAATAAATCGATACTGACTCAAAGTTTGAATAGGGTGGTGCATTTTAATGCTAGTTTTTTACCACCGGCTCCATTTGAATTTGTGCTTTTGAATTCTAGTTTGCAAACAGAGCAAAACAAAGATTTCATTGTTAAAGTAAAAACGGTGGGTAAAGTCATTCCTGAAAATGCTATGATTTTCATTAATGATGAAAGTTATTTCATGGAGAATTCTAAACCTGGGGAATTTGAATTTAAGATTGAAAAACCCACTCAGAATATTTCGTTTTATATTAAAGGAAATTCAGTTTCATCTGGAGATTATCAATTAAAAGTTGTGGCTGTTCCGTCTATTTTAAATTTCGAAATGCAATTGAATTTTCCTTCGCATCTTAAAAGAAAAGGCGAAATTATCAAAGGCACAGGTAATGCTATTATTCCTGAAGGTACATTGGTAACTTGGAAAATGAGTACACAAGCCACTCAAAAAGTGGTGTTTTCGAATGCTAATTCCATCTTTCCATTTGCAAAATCAGAAAACAACTTTGTTTTATCCAAAAAAGTGATAGAAAATACAGATTATCAGATTATTACTTCTAATAATTCCATTTCTAATTTCGAAAAACTGAATTATCAGCTTACAGTTGTTAAAGATCAGTATCCAACGATCACTGTTAATCAAGCTCCTGATAGTTTGAAGTTGGCTACTAATTATCTTTTAGGAAAAATAGGGGATGATAATGGTTTGTCTAAACTGCAGGTGATCTACTATGAATCGAATAAACCTGCTACTGCTAAACGTGGAACAATTACTGTTAATGCTGGAGTTTTCGATCAATTTGTATTTTCGTTTCCAGCTAATCTTCCTGTTGTTGAAGGTGTAACCTATGATTATTATTTTGAAGTTTTTGATAATGATGTTTTACATCATTTTAAAAGTTCTAAATCGGCAGTTTTTTCTAATCGTATTGTAACTGCTCTAGAAAAGCAAGATTTAATTCTGCAACAACAAAATGATAATATTCAAGGTTTACAGAAATCATTAAAGAGTCAGGACAAGCAATTTTCTCAATTGGATAAAATTCAAAAATCAGGAAAAGAAAAAGAAAATTTTGAATTCAACGACCAACAAAAAGTAAACGATTTTATCCAACAGCAAAAGAAGCAGGATGAAATGATGCGTAACTTTATGGATAAAATGAAAAATAATTTAGATGAATCTAAATCTAAACCTGAGGATAATTTCAAAAAAGAACTGGAAAAACGCATAGAGAATAATAATGAAGAATTAGAAAAAAACAAAAAACTTTTAGACGAATTAAAAGCGCTAAATGATAAAATGAAGAATGAAGATTTACTTGAAAAGTTAGATCAGTTTAAACAAAAGAGTAAAAATCAAGTAAAGAATTTACAACAATTAGTCGAACTGACTAAGAAGTATTACGTTCAAAAAAAGGCAGAACAAATTGCTGATAAATTAGAAAAACTATCTGACAAGCAAGATAAACTTTCAGAGAATGAAAAGGAAAATACTAATGCTAAACAACAAGAAATAAATAAGGATTTCGATAAAATTCAAGAAGAATTGAATGATTTAGAAAAAGACAATAAGGAATTGAAATCTCCTTTAGATATTCCTAACGATGATAAAACCGAAAAAAGTATTGACGATGATTTAAAGAAAGCCTCAGATGAATTGCAAAAAAATAATGCTTCAAAAGCAAAACCAAATCAGAAAAGTGCTGCTAAGAAAATGAAATCAATGGCTATGAAAATGGATCAGGGAATGGATGGAGCCGAGATGGAACAGCTAGATGAAGATGTTAAAATGTTGCGTCAGATTTTAGATAATTTATTAGCTTTTTCTCTTTCTCAGGAATCGGTGATGTTGAGTTTTAAATCACTTAATTCGGCTTCACCAGCTTTTAATAAGAATATAAAATTGCAACAGGATTTAAGAATCCAGTTCAAACATGTCGATGATAGTTTGTTTGCAATGTCTTTACGCAACCCAAAATTCACTGAAGATATTACGAAAGAAGTTGGGAATGTTCAGTACAATATTGATAAAGCTATTGATAAACTATCCGATTCTGAAATACCAAAGGGTGTATCACATCAGCAATATGTTATTGCGTCAGCAAATAAATTGGGTGATTTTTTAAGCGAAATGCTTAGCAATATGCAAATGTCTTTGTCGGCTATGGGACAAGGAAAGCCAAAACCGGGTCAAGGTGAAGGAATGCAATTGCCTGATATCATTTCGAAACAAGATGGCTTAGGTGATAAAATTAAAAAAGGTATAAAACCAGGAGAAGGAAAAGAGGGTAAAGAAGGAAAACCTAATTCTGGTAAAGGTGATGAAAACGGAGAAGGTGGAGAAGGAGATGCTCAATCGATTATGGAAATTTATAAACAGCAAAAAGAACTGCGAGAAGCTTTAGATAGTGAATTAAAAAAACAAGGTTTAGGTGCTAAAGGTCAAAATGCTTTAGAGCAGATGAAACAAATAGAAAAGCAGTTATTGAATAATGGTTTTAAAAACGAAACACTTCAACAAGTGTTGAATTTAAAACAAGATTTACTGAAATTAAATAATGCGGTTCAGCAACAAGGCGAAGAAAACAAAAGACAATCCCAAACTAATGATAAAGAATTTCTTAATCATTCAAGAGTTTTACCTAATTCTTTGTTAGAATATATGAATAGCATAGAGATATTAAACAGACAATCATTACCTTTGCGCTCCAATTTTAACCGCAAGGTTCAAGAATATTTTAAAACAAAATGATAAATTTTAATTACGAAAACGACTTTAATTTAGATAACGAAGAAGCTATTTCTACTTGGTTGTCGGCTGTAATCGAATCTGAAAAAAAGAAGGAAGGGGAGATTAATTATATTTTTTGTGATGATGATTATCTTCATAAAATCAATCTTGAATATCTAAACCACGATACACTTACTGATATTATTAGTTTTGACTACACGGTAGGGAATGAATTAAATGGAGATATCTTTGTTTCTGTTGAACGTGTTCAGGACAATGCCAATGATTTTAATGTTTCTTTTAAAGAGGAGTTGAAACGTGTTTTAGTTCATGGAGTTTTGCATTATTGCGGTTATAAGGATAAGGGTGATGAGGATGAGCGTTTGATGCGTTCAAAAGAAGATGAAAAAATAGCGATGTTCCACGTGGAACAGTAAAGTTGTTTTTCAGGTTTGAAGATGAATGTTTCACGTGGAACATTTAGAGTTTTAAGATTTAATTTAAGTCCTGTGTTCAGGAAAAAATAAAAAAAATGTTTCTAGAAGAGTATGATGTAATTGTTGTGGGTGCTGGGCATGCAGGTTGTGAAGCTGCTGCCGCTGCTGCAAATTTGGGCTCCAAAACTTTGTTGGTTACTATGAGTTTGCAAAACATTGCCCAAATGTCCTGTAATCCTGCTATGGGTGGAATTGCAAAAGGTCAAATTGTTCGTGAGATTGATGCGCTGGGAGGTTATTCAGGAATTGTTTCTGACAGAACGGCGATTCAATTTAAGATGTTGAACAAATCAAAGGGACCCGCAATGTGGTCTCCGCGTGTTCAAAGTGACCGTATGCGTTTTGCCGAAGAATGGAGAATGATGTTAGAAGGTACTCCAAATCTTGATTTTTATCAAGAAATGGTAAAAGGTTTGATTATTGAAAACGGAAAAATAAAGGGAATTAGAACTTCTTTGGGAGTTGAAATTCGTTCCAAATCGGTGGTGTTGACCAATGGAACTTTCTTGAATGGATTGATTCATATTGGAGAAAAACAATTCGGTGGAGGTAGAGCAGGTGAAAGTGCTGCTTATGGAATTACCGAAGATTTGATTCAAGCCGGTTTTGAAGCGGGCAGAATGAAAACGGGTACACCTCCTCGTGTGGATGGTCGTTCATTAGACTATTCAAAAATGAATGAAGAAAAAGGAGATGCAAAACCATCTAAATTTTCATATTCTGATTTGACTTCGCCATTAACGAATCAAAGATCTTGTTACATGACGTACACGTCTCTGGATGTTCATAATATTTTAAGAGAAGGATTTGATCGTTCTCCAATGTTTAACGGACGAATTAAAAGTTTGGGTCCAAGATATTGTCCTTCTATAGAAGATAAAATTAATCGTTTTGCTGATAAAGAAAGACACCAACTTTTTGTAGAACCTGAAGGATGGAATACTTGTGAGGTTTATGTAAATGGATTTTCTACTTCGCTTCCTGAGGATATTCAATTTAAAGCATTGAGTTCAGTTGCTGGTTTTGAAAAGGTGAAATTCTTTAGACCTGGTTATGCAATTGAATATGATTATTTTCCACCAACGCAATTAAAGCATACTTTGGAAACAAAGTTGGTTGAAGGATTATATTTCGCAGGACAAATTAATGGAACTACCGGTTATGAAGAAGCAGCTTCTCAAGGATTAATGGCTGGAATTAATTCGCATTTAAAAGTGCATGAAAAAGCGCCATTAATCTTAAAAAGAGATGAAGCTTATATTGGAGTTTTAATTGATGATCTAATTACAAAAGGTACAGAAGAGCCATATCGAATGTTTACTTCTCGTGCTGAATATAGAACTTTATTGCGTCAGGATAATGCCGATTTTAGGTTGACACCAATGTCGTATGAAATAGGTTTAGCTTCAGGAGCACGTTTAAGAAGAATGGAACGCAAACTGAATGAGTCTGAAAAGATGGTTGCTTTTTTCAAAGAAACTTCTGTTACTATTGCGGAAACAAATCCTATTTTGGAATCTAAAGAAACGGCAGCAATTTCTCAAGGAGATAAAATGTTTAAAATATTTTCTCGTCCGCAAATTGATTTGGAAGATATGATGAAATTTGAAAAAGTTCAGACTTATGTTGCCGAAAACGATTTGGATCAGGAAATTTTAGAACAAGCCGAAATTCAAGTGAAGTATTCTGGTTATATTGAAAAGGAAAGAAACAATGCCGATAAATTGACTCGTCTTGAAGATGTAAAAATCCCAGCTGAATTTGATTATAATAAAATTAAATCGATGTCTATTGAAGCTAAGCAAAAACTAAACAAGATTCGTCCTGTAACAATTTCACAAGCTTCAAGGATTAGCGGAG
Source organism: Bacteroidota bacterium (assembly GCA_039805885.1). GTDB lineage: Bacteria > Bacteroidota > Bacteroidia > Flavobacteriales > Flavobacteriaceae > Flavobacterium. The sequence goes on along the minus strand of JBDLTG010000104.1, from coordinate 3,797 downwards.
TTTCTCCTAGCGATATTTCAGTTTTACTGATTTATATGGGAAGATAATAGGAAGTTAGAAGTTTGAAGCAGGAAGTTAGAGGTTTGCAATTAGTACTTCTAACCTCTAACTTCTAACATTTAACTTGAATTGTTCCACGTGAAACTACGCTCGTAAGCCTTATTATTACTGAGATGAAGCTGTTTTAAAAATAAAATAAAAGGAGTAATAGATTTCGATTTATTGCTCCTTTAAAAATTAGTATAAAATTTTACCCTCATTCTAAACCGACCACTGAAAATTAAAAAATGGATATTTCAAACAAAAAATATTTTCTTACTGTAAAAGATTATTCAGTTTCTAAGGAAACTTTCGAATTGTATCATGATGAAGATTTGGATATGTTAATTACGCATCCTCAGCCGAGTTTAGAAAATTTAGGGAAGTATTATGAAAGTGAAGATTATATTTCGCATACTGATAATAAGCGTTCTTTATTTGAAAAAGCATATCATTTTGTAAAAGGTATCGCTTTAAAAAATAAATTGAATTTAATCAATTCTCAACAAACTGCTAAAGGACAAATTTTAGACATAGGAGCAGGAACTGGAGATTTTTTAACAGTTGCAAAAAATGATGGTTGGAAAACTGTTGGAATTGAACCTAGCGAAAGGGCCAAAGGAATTGCAATTAGTAAAGGAATTTCATTTGTAGAAAATACAACTGCGTTAGAAAGTTCTTCATTTGATGTAATAACAATGTGGCATGTTTTAGAACATGTTCCTGATTTGGATTTTCAGATCAAAGAATTAAAACGCTTATTGAAGCCAACAGGAACTTTGATTATTGCTGTTCCTAATTTTAAATCTTTTGATGCAAAACATTATGGAGTTTTTTGGGCTGCTTTTGATGTGCCAATTCATTTTTGGCATTTTTCAAAAAAAGCAATTCAAATGCTTTTCCAAAAAGAAAATATGAAATTAGAAAAAGTACTTCCTATGAAGTTTGATTCGTTTTATGTTAGTTTGCTTTCAGAAAAATATAAAAACGGAAAAATGAATTTCATAAAGGCCTTTTTTATCGGATTACAGTCGAATTGGAAAGCAAAACAGAATTCGGAGTATTCTTCGTTAATTTATGTCTTAAAAAACAACTAAAACTCATTTTAAAGCCTTTTCAGAGGCTTTTTTAGCGTTTAAGGTAAACTTTATTAACTGTTTTGTGTTTTTGCTTTATTTTCAATCTATTTAATTCATTTTTTATAGTTTTAAATTATAGCTTTCGTTTTATTTATAATAAAATCTAATACCGTAAAATTTTCCCATTTTCACTCTGTTTTTTAGGTTACTATCTATTTTTTTATATTTTTGCTTCCCACACATCAACACATCAATTACAATTTAATAAAAATGAAATCAAAGATTCAAGAATACCAAAAAAGAAATATTAATAATATGAGTAAAAAAGTATTATTAATTATCGCAATTTCTATTTCAGTTGTTGCTTGTAACAAAACTGCAGAAGTTAAAGAAGCTAAAGAATTTAAAACAGCTTACGTAGATACTTCGGAATTAATGAAAGAGTATACTGAAGCAAAAGATCTTGAAGCAAAGTATAAAGCGCAATCAGAAGAAAAAGGAAGACTATTAGACGCTGAGATAAAACGATTCAAACAAGATGCCGCAAATTTCCAAAGTCAGGCTCAAGCCAATGGACAAGAATGGGCTCAAAAAAGAGGAGCTGAATTGCAAAAAAGAGAGCAACAATTAGGTTATGCTCAACAAGCATTAGCACAACAACTACAACAACAAAGTGGTGCTGAAATGGATTCACTTGTTATTGGAGTTAAAAAGTTTATTAAAGAATACGGTAAAGAAAAAGGTTATTCTTATATCTACGGAACTGGAGATGCTGCTTCTATTTTATATGCTGAGGATAAATATAATATCACTAAAGAAATTATTAAAGCCTTGAATGAAAAATATAGTGCTTCTGCAAAATCAGAAGTTAAAGCTGAAGAAAAGAAATAATTCTTCATCCTATGATTTAGAAATGCCTTCATCTGGTTTCAGATTGAAGGCATTTTTTTTGATTTAATACCTGAAAAATGTAAATAATAACTTATATAATTATAATTTTATTTCCATTAATTTAGCGTTTTAATTATTATCCAAATGCAAACCTTATCCGAAGCAGCTCAATATACATTACAGTTTATCAATCAAACGCAACGTTCGGTGTTTTTGACTGGAAAAGCGGGGACAGGAAAGACCACACTTTTGCGTGAAATAATTGAGACTACACATAAAAATACGGTGGTCGTGGCGCCTACTGGAATTGCCGCTTTGAATGCAGGTGGTGTCACTATTCATTCAATGTTCCAACTCCCATTTAGCGGATTTATTCCTTCTTTCACTGCCGAATCGCAATTTTCGGAAACCGTTAAGTTTGAAAATAAGGAAAGTTTACGCAGGCATTTTAAAATGAATGGCTTGAAGAAAGCAGTGATTCGGAATATGGAATTGCTGGTTATTGACGAAGTGAGTATGCTTCGTGCCGATTTGCTAGATGCGATGGATTATATGATGCAAACGGTTCGCAAAAAATCGACTCCTTTTGGTGGTGTTCAGGTTTTGTTTATTGGCGATTTATTGCAGTTACCACCGGTAATCCGGGATGAGGAATGGCGTACTTTACGCAATTATTACAAAGGAAAATTCTTTTTCCATTCGCATGTTATTCAGCAAAGTCCGCCTTTGTATATTGAATTGTCTAAAATTTTCCGCCAGACGGATACTAGTTTTATTTCGGTTTTAAATAATTTGAGGAATAACCAAATTACTCCCGAAGATGTTCAGGTTTTGAACCAATATGTAAAACCTAATTTTGATTTAAAGGCGAATAAAGGTTATATCACATTAACGACTCATAATGCCAAAGCGGATGCAATGAATGCTCAGGCTCTGGAAGATTTAAAAGGAGAATTAATTACATATAAACCAGAAATTATTGGAGATTTTCCAGAGAAAATTTATCCTGTAGAACATAATTTGCAATTGAAAGTGGGTGCCCAAATCATGTTTGTGAAAAACGATTTGGCTTTCGAAAAAAACTATTTCAATGGCAAAATGGGAATTATCAAATCGCTTTCTAGTCAGGAAATCTTGGTTCATTTTCCGGAAGAACATAAAACCATTGAAGTGGAACGCTACGAATGGCAAAACATTCGATACAAAGTTGATCCGTTGACAAAGGAAGTCGAGGAGGAGGTTTTGGGTACTTTTGTGCATTATCCGATCAAATTAGCATGGGCAATTACGGTGCATAAAAGCCAGGGATTAACATTTGATAAAGCAGCGATTGATGTTTCGCAAGTTTTTATGCCTGGACAAGCTTATGTGGCTTTGTCGCGTTTGCGTTCGTTAGACGGCTTGGTTTTGCTGTCTCCATTGCGAATGAATGGTATTTCTAACGACCAGGATGTTATGGAGTATGCGCAAAATAAAGCTACGGAAGAAGTGCTTAAAAATTCTTTGCATTTTGAAACCAAAAATTTCATCCATAATTATTTGATTAACAGTTTTGATTGGTATGATTTGGCTCAGGAATGGCGCAATCATAAATTCAGTTATTCGGATAAAACGGAAAATTCGGCTAAATCTAAAAATGCAGTTTGGGCAGCGAAACAATTGGAAAATATCGAATCGCTTTTGGATCCATCCAAAAAATTCATCATACAATTGAATAGAATCTTTGCCAATGAAACGGTTGATTTAATTCATGTTTCTGCTCGAATTCAGGCGGCGTTTGATTATTTT
>JBDLTG010000103.1:0-3442 GCA_039805885.1 Bacteroidota bacterium | reverse complement strand
CCGGATAACCAATATTGACTTTACCCAGTTTTTTTTTCGCTTTATCTATCCATACAATCGAAGTATAATTTCCTCCCCAAAGCTTTCCATCACTCGTTTGAGTTAAACATTGCAAATTATTGATTCTTCTGTCATAAAGTAAAAACGAATTTTTAACACGATCAAAAAGATACAAACAACCCTCATTAGTGGCACTTGCCCAAATATTTTTTTGAGCATCCTCAAAAACCAACCAAATATTCTTTTCAACTTGTTTTGTAAACGGATTATAACACAAATAATGACTTATCGCATTTGTTTTAGGATTAATTCGATTTACTCCTCCGGCCCATGTTGACAGCCATATTTCATTATTACTGTCACGAATGACATTAGTTATAAAATTACTGCTAATGTAGTTTGCCGAGTTAGGATTGTTATTATAAACCGTATAAGTATCTTGTTTTCTATTCCAATAACGCAATCCTGCGCCGTCAGTTCCAATCCATAAATTTTGATTTTCATCCTCACAACTGGATAAAATAAAATTTTGAGCCAAATTATTATCTTTAGCATTGTATTTAATATTTTTAAAATACTTGGGAGTAGAACTAATCATACTGATTCCGCCACGAAGGGTACCAAACCAAATATTTCCAAAATAATCTTCATAAACACTCCAAACCGAACTACTTTTTATAATTTGCTGCGCATTATTCTGACGATAAGGAATGGTCTTTTTAGTAATCTTATCCAAAGTATAAAGACCACAACCATCGGTAGCTAACCAAAGTTGATTTTTCTTATCTCTAAGAATATTGGTAACAATACATTTATTAGAAAAATAATTTTTTGAAATTGAAAAAGTGGAAGTATTAAATAGAAAAAGCCCTTCATCTGTACCTATCCAAAGATTTCCATTGCTATCACTATCCATGCACTTTACTTCCATAAGTAAAGGAGTAATCAATTTCATTTTCTTCGAAAGATAATTGTAATTACAAATACCTAAATCTCTAACATATACCCAGCAAGAACTGCCTTTTTTATCCTTTTGAATTGCTAAAGCATCATAGCTAAATGCTTTCTTTAATTTAGTTATCGGAACCGTTTGCCCCACAAACGAATCTCCCTCAAAAGCAACTAATCCTGAATTTTGAGTAGCCAATAAAACCAAATCATTAGATACTGCTTTTATTTGATGTACTACATTTTTTAAAACAACAGCAGTACTATTTTCTTTTTCTTTATACTGAACAGTATAAAACAAGGCTTTTGACTTATCATAAACACTTGCTCCTTTGTTTCCTCCTACCCAAATATGTCTTTTTGAATCTCCTTCTAACGAATAAACAGTATTATTAGATAATGATTTTTCGTTATTGATTTCATTTCGAAAAACCTTAAATGTATATCCATCATATCGATTCAAACCATCATAAGTTCCAAACCACATATAACCATCCTTATCCTGATAAATAGTAGTAATCGAATTATTTGATAATCCATCTGAAATATCCAGAAATTTCACCGAGTACTCTTGCGAAAAACCTAGAAAAGGAGAAAAAATTAGTGTTAGTAATAATGCTAAATACTTCAAAATTATCGATTTAATGTTAGCTGGATTGATTTTGATTCAACAGCACAAGATATAATAAAATTAGTTAATCTCATAAATTCCTCGTTTTTTTCAAACATCTATTTTTATTTTTAAAAACCGTTTTTGAGCATAAAAAAAGTGCGAAATAATTAAATTAAATCGCACTTTTTATAAATATAATTTTAAAAATATATTACCAGAACTTCACGTATAAAGCAGCGATAATTAATAATGTAAGAATGATTAATACTGTAGTTTGTGGTTTAACCTTAAACATTTCAGTATCCAATTCAAATGCTTTAGGATTTACTTTTGGTCCAGCAAAACTGATTCCAATCATAAGTAGCATCGTAAACAAGAATGATAATCCCATACAAATGTGGAACGGAATTTCGAAACCACCTTTACCATTTGGCCAAGCAGTGTATAAGAATGTTTCGTTTCCAAACATTGCCGGTGCAAATTCGTTGAATAAAACCGATAACAAGAAACCTGCAATTACACCCACAATAGCTGCTGTTCCTGTAGTTCTTTTCCAGAACATCCCTAAGAAGAACATAGCAAATACTCCCGGACTAATAAATCCTGTGTATTTTTGGATATAAGTAAATCCTCCTACTCCACCAATTCCAAGTAAATCATTCCAAGTAAACAATACCGCAAGAACCATCGCAACAAAAACAGCATATCTACCAATGTTTACTTGATGTCTGTCTGAAGCCTCTTTTTGAATGTATTTTTTATGAACGTCTAAGGTATAAATTGTAGAAATACTGTTTACTTTACCTGCTAACGAAGCTACAATAGCTGCTGTCAAAGCTGCAACTGACAATCCTTTTAATCCTGTTGGCAAGAAAGTCAACATTGCTGAATAAGCTCCGTCTTTTCCACCAACTAATTGTGGTAAATGTCCTCCTTCATATAAAACGTAAGCAGCAATACCAGGTAACATTACAATTACAGGCATTAATAATTTCAACATACCTGCAAACAAAATACCTGTACGAGCCGTTTGTAAATCAGCTCCCAAAGCTCTTTGAGTGATGTATTGGTTACATCCCCAATAGTTTAAGTTGATAATCCAGATACCTGCTAAATAAGAAAGAATCCCAGGAAAAGTAAGGTATTTATCAATCTCTAATTGAGAAGAAGTAGCTGTTGGTCTAGGGATAATCATTTTGAAATGCTCTGGAGCTTTTTCCATCAAAACTTTGAAACCAGCAATAGCATCCTGACCAACACCGAAATATTGTCCAACAGTAGTTAAAGCGATGTAAGAAGTTACTAAACCTCCAATAATCAATACTGCAACCTGAATAACATCAGTATAAGCAACCACTTTCATACCTCCAAGAGAGATAATTAAAGCAAATATTGCCAATCCTAACATAATAACATGAAGGTATTCTCCTCCAGCTAACCCATTAATAGCAACAGCTCCTAAGTATAAAATTGAAGTTAAGTTTACAAAAACATATAAAAACAACCAGAAAACAGCCATAATCAAAGCCGTTGAGTCATTGTAACGTGTTTTCAAAAATTGAGGCATGGTGTAAATCTTGTTTTTTAAATAAACAGGAATAAACCAAACCGCCACTATAATTAAAGCAATAGCAGCAACCCACTCGTAAGCAGCAACCGCAATTCCTAAGAAGAATCCTTCCCCACTCATTCCAATAAACTGCTCAGCTGAAATGTTTGAAGCAATTAACGAAGCTCCAATAGCCCACCATGTTAATGTACCTTCTGCCAAGAAATACGCTTTGGCATCGTGTTCGTTTTTTTCGCGCTTGCGATAGATAATATATCCGTAGATTGAGACTACTAAAAAGTAGACGATAAATACTGCATAATCTGCAAATT
>JBDLTG010000102.1:0-25089 GCA_039805885.1 Bacteroidota bacterium | reverse complement strand
ACTTAATTTCTCAGGGTGTTAAATAGTAAATAAAATTAACCACGAATGACTTTAAGAATTCATAAAGTTCACAAAGCTTAGTGTGCTTTGTGAATTCTTAGCGAACTTTGTGGTAAAACCTTTTTACTCGTAAGTTTCATTGTTTACAGATGAAAATATGTTTTGAGCATTACCTAAAATTTTAATGAATCCTTTAGCATCATCTGAAGTCCAGGCATTGTTCATTTCGCCATATTGACCAAAACCAGTGTTCATTAAATCATTATCAGATTCGATTCCGTCTAATGAAAAATGATATGGTTTTAACGAAACAAATACTTTTCCGTTTACTGTTTTTTGAGTATCCTCAAGGAAAGATTCGATGTTACGCATTACAGGATCTAAAAATTGACCTTCGTGAAATAACATTCCGTACCAGTTTCCTAGTTGTTCTTTCCAGTATTGTTGCCATTTTCCAAGAGTGTGTTTCTCTAATAAATGGTGTGCTTTGATAATGATAATTGGCGCAGCCGCTTCAAAACCAACTCTTCCTTTGATTCCGATAATAGTATCACCCACGTGAGTGTCTCTACCGATAGCGTAAGCACTAGCTAATTTTTCAAGAGTTACAATATTATTCGAAGGTTTATCAGCTATGCCGTTTACAGCTACTAATTCTCCTTTTTTGAATTCCAAAGTTACTTTTTCTTCACCTTCTTTTGTTAATTGAGAAGGGTAGGCCTCACTTGGTAAAGCTTGGTGAGAAGTCAAAGTTTCTTTTCCACCTACACTAGTTCCCCAAAGTCCTTTGTTGATAGAATATTGTGCTTTTTCCCAAGAATAGTGTACTCCATTTTTAGAAAGATAATCAACTTCTTCTTGTCTTGATAATTTCAAGTCACGGATAGGAGTGATGATTTCAATTTCGGGAGCGATAGTTTGGAAAATTAAATCAAAACGAATTTGGTCATTTCCAGCACCGGTACTTCCGTGAGCAATTGCAGTTGCACCAACAGATTTAGCATATTTTATAGCTTCGATTGCCTGAAAAACACGTTCAGCACTTACTGATAATGGGTAAGTATTGTTTTTTAATACATTCCCATAAATTAAATACTTGATGGCTTTGTCATAATATTTATCTAAGATAGTAAGATTAGCATGTTTAGCACTTCCTAACTCATACGCTCTGTCTTCGATAGCTTTTAGTTCTGCATCATCAAAACCTCCTGTATTAATTAATACGGTGTGAACTTCATATCCTTGTTCATTTTTTAAATATTTAAGGCAATATGAGGTATCTAGACCTCCACTATAAGCTAATACAACTTTTTTCATCTTTTTTAATTTTCCTCACCCCAGCCATCTCCAAAGGAGAGGGAGCCAAAACTGGCAAGGGGATTTTATTAATATTTATTTTTATTTCTTACTTAACTCCATTTTCGCTGTGGCGAAAGATGGAGGGGATTATTTATTCTAAAAACAATGCTTGTTTTATTTTTTTTAATCTGTTCCAAATCCTAACATTAAATGGATGTTTGGGTGGATCTTTTGGTTTTTCAGCTGGATCATACAACATTCCTGTACACAAACACATTTTATAATCTTTACTTTTTAAGATTTCAAAATTAGTACAGGTTTTACAACCAGACCAAAAGGTAGGATCGCTGGTCAATTCAGAAAAAGGAACTGGTTTGTATCCTAAATCGGAATTAATTTTCATTACAGCCAAACCGGTAGTGATACCAAAAACTTTGGCTCCCGGATATTTTTTCAAAGAATAATTAAAAACAAAGGTTTTAATTTGCTTGGCTAATCCCAGATTTCTAAAATCAGGATGTACAATTAATCCAGAATGAGCAACAAATTTACCGTGTTGCCAACTTTCGATATAGCAGAAACCTGCAAAATCTCCGTTTTTATCCAATGCGATAACCGCATCCCTATTTTCCATTTTTTTCTGGACATATTCGGGAGTTCTTTTTGCTATTCCGGTTCCTCTCAATAGGGCAGACGTTTCTATAGTATCACAAATAATTTGTGCATACTTAAAATGTTCTTCCTGAGCTATAACAATAGAGATATTCATTTCAAAAGATGAATTTTGGGTTAAAAAATGTGAAATAATTATATTTTAATACGGAACCTATTTTGAAATCGATTGCAAAATTAACATAATAAACCCAACAAGAAAAAATGTAGGAATATAAAATGTATAAAAATTTGTTTTTAGGATATGTTAATCCAACGGATAACGCTTGTAATTTCAATTTTGGTACTGATAAAAAATAATGAATATATAAACAAAAAGCTTTTTAGATACTATACAAGTATCCGTACTTCGGGCGAAGTAACTGGCTTGTCTATCCGTGACAATGAGGTAATATGTACACTTTTGTAATTCATTGATGCAAAAGTACACATATTTTTCAAACTGAACATGCTTTTATAATTTATTTTAACATTTGAAATGTTTTATCAAGTATTTGAAAACTATATAGTTATGTTTGGTTTAGAATTTATTTTTCACAAGGATTCCTTTCAATTTAGATTTCAAATCTTCGCCAGTGTTGTAAATCATTTGTTCGTTGCTAGGAAACGGAATTAATTTTCGATCAAAATAAGAATAGTAAGCGTCTTCAGTAGCTCTTTTATCGCCTTTGTAAGTAGCGTAATCATTCTTAAAAACAGATTCAGAAGTCAATGGAAAAGACTGCAAAAGTTGTTTATTTTTGAAATCGATATAATCCACATTAGCAGTGATTTGAGAGGCTTTAAACTGATTGAATTCTCTAATTCGAATCACAATAGTTTTTAAATTATCTACCTTAATTACCTTTCCAAGACTGTCTTTTACTGGTTTTCCGTTTTTATCAAGAAGATCTTTTAAGCCGTCTTTAATGATTTTTTCTTTTACAAATTCCTTCTCTTTGATTTGTTCAGGTGTAATATTGATTTCCTTGAAATTGACAATTATTTGGTAATCATATTTAATTTGTTTTTGAATACTATTGTGGTAAACCGTCCATTTGTCATTCATTCCCAATGTATTAAAATCCAATAAATCGTTTTGTAAAGCCACAGGAATTACCAAATTTGTTTGATTGCGTAAGGCTACATTCACATAGTATCTTCCTTTGTTCAAGGCTTCTTCTTGAAGTTGTAATGTGTTTTGGTAATTAGGGTTGATTTGGTTTAAATATTCCAAATCGTCATAAGCTTTTCTAATATCCATTTTGTTTGTTGATTTTAGCAAGGCTTTGCTAGAATCATATAAATATTTAGACAGAGCATTTTTGCTTTCGACAATTTGTTTGTTGTAATTATCGAAAATTAATTTAGCATTCTTGCCTTCTTTAATTAGTTTTAAAGGAAGTAATGGTTTTATTTTTTCCTGACGACGGTCTAATTGGATATAAGTATTGTATATCTTCTCGAGATTAGACGGATTTTTGTCTTGTTCTAATAAGTTCAAACTGTTTAAATCTCTTTCTTTGGCTTTAAAAAAAGCTTCTTCAAGAAGATAAACATAATCCTGATTTCCTTTTTTGTCTTTATTCGAACGTAAATTATTTACAGCATTGTCAATTGCCTCATCATAATTTCCTAAAGTCAACAAGTTTCGGGTTTGTTTTACACCACATGAAGTAATAAATAAAAGTATAGAAAGTAGGAGTAGTTGTTTTTTCATTTTCAAAATTTTGAACAAATATATTTTTAAAAAATTAATTTATTTAGAATTATTAGATTTTAAATGCAAGCTAAGTTTTAATGCCAAAAAAAAAGCCACCAAAAATAAATTTGATGGCTTTTGATATATAAAAAGTGAGTTTTTAATGGGATCCTCCTTCGGTTTCAATGTGAAAAATTCCTTGTTGTTTTAGGATTTTTGGACAGTAAAAACCATAAAAAGCCAAATATGCAAATCCTATAAGTGGAATGATATAAGAGAAATGAGTCCATGAAATCCCCATTATTCCTTCGGGATTACTCAAGTCAAAATCACAAATACTTCCTTGAATTAACGGAATTACTCCACCACCAAGAATCATCATGATCAGGAATGAAGAAGCTTTTCCGGTATTTTTACCTAAACCGGCAATCGCTAAATCAAATATAGATGGCCACATGATTGATAAGAATAAACCGCCCGAGATGAAAAAGAATTTAGCTATTTCTTTATCAGGACATATAAGACCTATAAACATCATTAATAAACCTGAAATTCCATAAAGCATCAATGTTTTTCCAGCATTTTTACCACCTATAAAGCTGACAATAATGAAAATCAAGATCCAGATTGGATAGATGTAAAAAGCTGAAACATTGTGTTGAGCAAAAATATTAGTGCCTATAATTACTCCAAAAGCCAATGCAGGAACAATGAATTTTAATAAAAGGTTAGTGGTTTTAGAAGTATCGAAAACATTTACGCCTCCGTTCCAACGCCCAATCATTAAACTTCCCCAGTATAAAGCAATGAATGGCGGAATGGCTTCTTCTAAAATATTTCCAAATTCAGCTGTTTTTAATAAAGCAGGAAGGTTGCTTATGATAGTTACTTCGGTTCCAACATAAATAAAAATGGCAATCATCCCCAGATATAATTGTGGATAATCCATGATGCTGAAATTTTTATGTCCATGTTCAATCTTGGCTTCTTCTTGTTTTGCTGGGTCTTCTATTTTAGAAAAAAGCATAAAAAGAGCAACTATAATGAAAGCAAATCCTAAAATGATAAAAGGAAATTTGATGTCTTCTAATGAAAGTGCAGTTCTTTTATTGTCTCCCATTCCGAAAAGTGCAATTCCTAATAAAATAGCTCCAATAGTAGTTCCGAAAGAGTTTACGCCACCAGCCAATGTTAAACGATGTGCGCCAGTTGCAGGACTTCCCATTTTAATAGCTAATGGATTGGCTACAATTTGTTGGATTGAAAATCCTAAACCTACTGTAAATAAGGCTGTCAAAAAGAAAGCAAAACTTTCCATCGTAGCGGCAGGAACAAATAGAAAGGAACCAATTGAAGAAACGATCAATCCGGTAGCCAATGTTTTTTTATAACCAAATTTTTGTAATACATCTGATTTTAAAGAGATTAAAAAGAAAATTATCGAACCTACAAAATAGGCTGCATAAAATGCCCAGGCCACTAATTGTGATTGCACCTGTGATAGGGTAAATACCTTTTTAAAAACTGGAATTAAAATATCATTGGCAGAACCAACAAATCCCCAGAAGAAGAATACAGTTACCAGAGAAAGAAATTGTCCCCATTTTGTTTGTAAATTTTCTGAATTCATAATTTTTTTAATAAATTTTTCGGTTATGTGTTTTTTATAGTATAATGGTAAAAGTATTTCTTATAGATTTGAAAAAAAAACAAAAAGGGGGTGATCTTGTTGTAATTTTAACTATAACGATATAAACTGTATGAAATGTAACTGTTTTGGTTGATTTATCCATATATTTTTTTGAAAATAATTAAGTTTTTTCTTTCTTTATTAATTTCAAAAGCTGTTTTTAAATTTTTATCTTTATAAAAATTAAGCAGGAATTGAGCTTTGTCGTCTTATCAAATAATTGAAGATGTTATGAGAAATTTGTTTTTTATATTATTGATTGTTTTTGTTTCTCATGCCCAAGTGAAAAACGAACAATTAAATCTGATGCCTTGGCCTCAAAAAGTAGTATTGTCTTCTGCTGTTTTTATGCTGAATAAAGATTTTAAAATAAATTGTACAGGAAATCCCGATTTGAGAATTTTAAAAGGAGCGACCCGGTTTTTAAGACGATTAGATGAAAGAACTGGTTTGTTTTTTAATCAGGGGTTTGCAACAAAACTCAATGAATTTCCTGAAGCTCTATTACAAATTAATTGTCAGCGCAACGGCAGAGTAGGATTACAGGAAGATGAAACCTATCAATTATCAGTTTTATCGAATGCCATTACCATAAATGCTACAACCGATTTAGGGGCTCTACACGCTTTGAAAACTTTATCGCAATTGCTTCAAAATAATGGAACTGAATTTTATTTTCCTGCGGTGGAGATTACTGATGAACCAAGGTTTGTCTGGAGAGGATTGATGATTGATGCCGCAAGACATTTTCAGCCCGTTGATGTTATTAAACGAAATCTAGACGGAATGGCTGCGATGAAAATGAATGTTTTTCATTGGCATTTAGCCGATAATCAAGGCTGGAGAATCGAAATAAAAAAATATCCAAAACTAACGGAATTAGCTTCAGATGGCGATTTCTATACACAGGAAGAAATTGCAACTATTGTAAAATATGCTGATGAAAGGGGAATTATGGTAGTACCTGAAATTGATGTTCCGGGTCATGCTTCGGCATTATTGACTGCTTTTCCAGAAATTGGCAGTAAAACAGATGCTGAAATACCTTATACTGTATCAAGAAAATCGGGAGTTCATGATGCAACTTTAGATCCAACCAATCCTAAAACCTATCAAATTTTAGCAGACATTTTTGATGAAGTTTGTCCGTTGTTCCCGAGTGCTTATTTTCATATTGGAGGAGACGAAAACAACGGAAAAGAATGGGATGCCAATCCTAAAATTCAGGAGTTTAAAAAGAAAAATAATTTGGCTACCAATCATGATTTGCAAACCTATTTCAATATGAAATTAGTTCCCATGTTGAAAAAGCATGGCAAGCAATTGATGGGCTGGGAGGAAATCATGACTCCAGCTATGTCTAAAGAAGCCATTATTCATGCGTGGAAAGGAATTAATGAGGGTATGGAAGCGGCCAGCGCCTTGGTGAAAGCTGCTAAAAATGGTTACAAAGCTGTTTTGTCTAATGGCTATTATATTGATTTAATGTTGCCTGTGGATGGTCATTATTTGAATGATCCGATGCCAAAAAATGTTGAATTTACAGCAGAAGAAAAATCAAGAGTTCTAGGTGGTGAAGCAACTATGTGGAGTGAATTAGTAACGCCGCTGACGATAGATTCTAGAATTTGGCCAAGAACCGCAGCGATTGCCGAAAGATTATGGTCGAATGATACGGTGACCAATTTGGAAAGCATGCACAAAAGATTAAAGCAAATTTCCTTTCGATTAGAAGAAATAGGCTTGACACATATTAGAAACAAAGAAGTGATTTTGAGAAATATTAGTAATTATCAGGAAACAAAAGCACTGAATGATTTTACTAATATTTGCGAACCTTATAAGCTGTACAAACGCAATGGTGGAGGGAAAAAATATTTTATGTTTTCCCCATTGACATTATTTGCTGATGCCTGCACTGCCGATGCTTCGGATGGGTATGAATTTAATAAAGCGGTAAATTTGTACTTAGAAAATAAGAGTTTGGCTAATCAAAAGTTGGTTACTGATTATTTGAAAAAATGGATAGCCATGGATTTAGATTTAATTCTGCTAAGTGCCAATGCGCCTTTAATTCAGCCAATTTTGCCATTGTCTAAAAATTTAAGTCTCGTTTCCAAACAAATTTTATCAGCATTGGAGCAAAAACAAAGCATTAATAAAACAGAGTTGAATGGATTATTAGAACAAATAAACACTAGAAATTCAGCCGATGTGGAACTGGCTGTTTTTGATAGTTTGAAGAAATTGGTTGAATTATAAAAGCGGTATTTTGAAATAAAAAACTCGTTTATCTGATTCAGGATGAACGAGTTTTTTTTTCTCAGTTTGATGAGATTCCTCCTTCGTCGGAATTCCGACGAAGGAGGAATCTCATCAAGTAACTCGATAAAGTGACTTACTGTTGCGGACACGGAAAGTATTTCTTCACTATCGGGAATTTTCAAGTTTTCTATGAATTAATGATATAGTTGACAATATATCTAGAGCATCATCTTCATTAATTTCCCAAATAATTTTAGGAGCGTGCGCGGTTGTGTTCCGGAACATTCCAAATACACCTTTAATTAAATTAGCAAATCCTTTTTGTTCGCTTTCCATCGTTTCGTTACTCAATTTGTTAATTCTAATAAGCGGGTTTTTAATTGAAAACGCAATGTCAATCAATTCGCCACCATCATGTGTAAGTCCTGTTTTTTGCCTGATTGTCTCAGCTATACTTTTCACTGCTTCAAAAACTGAGTGGAAATAGTTTTCAGATAGTAATTCGCTTTTACAATATTCAAAAATTTTCTTGTGAGCATTTCTTTGCTCAAGCTTACTTTTTAGCCTATTTGCTTTTTGTTCGGCTTGCGAAATAGTAGTAGTAGAAGTTGTTGGTTTAAATTTTCCATTTGCTTGAAATTCTAATCCAATAAATGATAATCTTTTGTTGAGTTCAAATCTTAAATCTTCAAATTTTTCATTGTTTCCAATATATCTTGCTGGATTCATTGATTTATTAATGAACTTCAAAATGTTATTTGAAATATTTGATTTATTCTGATAGTTTACAAATGCATTATAAATTCTTTTCCATTTTGTAATTCCTGGATCAGTATCAATAATCCCAACCTCTGGGAGAAATTTTCCAATTTCTCCGCCAGTTAATCCTGAGTTTGTGTCTCCTAAAATTCGGCTAATTCCTTCAAGAATTCCGCCTTCAATTGGTGGGAAATGTCGTTTTTCCATATCTTTTTTTGAAATAGCTCATAAGGTTGTAGCATCTGTTATACAATATTATTCTTCAGTTAAACTTCCGTCTTTGTTTTTATAAAATTCGGTGTCAAGTTTATTTAGTTCGTCACTTATTTTGTCGTCATATAATTCTTTAACTTCTCTTTTTCTTAACTTTTCTATAAAATCATTTTCGGATATATGATTCGGATTGATTAGGTTAATTGCGCTTTCAAGAAGTTTGGCAGTTTCGACTTTTTCCATTTTCTTTAACGTCTTTAGAGTTTCATAACAATTTTGACCAGAATTTATAAAGTATTGGTTAAAACCTCCATTATTAACTTCCATTTCTAATTCTTCAATGTTAGCTTTTGGATTTAGTTTTTCAACTTCATTTCCTTTTAGTTGATTTTTCACACTTTTATAAGTGTCAACTTTTCCACTTTCAGATGGTTTTTTTTGTGCACAACTTGAAAAAGCCAATAGTAAAAGTAAAAGTTGAATTTTAATCAAATGTTTCATAAAAAGCAGTTTTTTATAATGTTGTATAATTCATTTATTGAGTTTTGCCTATCCATAGATGGGTAGATTGATTCAACATCAATTAAATTTTACAATTCTCAAATATATTAAAATATTCCTACAAATAAAGATAAATACTAACTTTAGAATCCATTCTTATAAATAGGTATTTTTTTGTACTTTTGCAGCAAATTTTATAAAAAATATTCATGTTAACAGTAAATAATTTATCAGTTCAGTTTGGCAAGCGAATTTTATTCGACGAAGTAAATACCACTTTTACTCACGGTAATATCTATGGTGTCATTGGTGCTAACGGTGCTGGAAAATCAACTTTTCTTAAAATAATTTCTGGTGAAATGGATCCAACTTCAGGACATGTTCATTTAGAAGTAGGAAAACGTATGTCGGTTTTAAACCAAAATCATAACATGTTTGATGAGCATACTGTTTTGGAAACCGTTTTGATGGGAAATAAAATTTTGTATAAAGTAAAAACCGAAATGGATGCTTTGTATTTGGATTATAATGATGCTAATGCCGATAGAATTGGAGAACTTCAGGTTCAATTTGAAGAAATGAACGGATGGAATGCCGATTCGGATGCTGCATCAATGTTGTCGAATTTAGGAATTAACGAAGAACATCATTATACTTTAATGGGTGATTTGGAAGGAAAAATTAAAGTTCGTGTCCTTTTGGCGCAAGCGCTTTTTGGAAATCCAGATTTACTTATTATGGATGAGCCTACCAACGATTTGGATTTTGAAACCATCGCTTGGTTGGAAAATTTCTTAGCAAACTATGAAAATACGGTAATTGTAGTATCTCACGACCGTCACTTCTTAGATGCGGTTTGTACTCATATTTCGGATATTGATTATAATAAAATAAACCACTATTCTGGAAACTATACTTTCTGGTACGAGTCTAGTCAATTAGCGGCAAAACAACGTGCACAACAAAATAAGAAAGCTGAAGAAAAGAAACAGGAATTAGAAGAGTTTATCCGTCGTTTTTCTGCGAATGTGGCGAAGTCTAAACAAGCGACTTCCCGTAAAAAAATGATTTCTAAATTGAATATTTCTGAAATTAAACCTTCAAGCCGTCGTTATCCAGCGATTATTTTTGACCAAGAGCGTGAAGCGGGAGATCAGATTTTGAATGTTCAAAATTTAAGTGCTTCGGTAGATGGAGAGCTTTTGTTTAAAGGAGTGGATTTGAATATGGCAAAAGGAGACAAAATAGTTCTTTTCTCTAAAGATTCTCGTGCTACAACTGCTTTTTATGAAGTGTTGAACGGAAATCAAAAAGCCGATTCAGGTACTTTTGATTGGGGAGTTACTACTAATCAAGCTTATTTACCAGGAGATAATCATTCTTTTTTTGAAAGTGATTATTCTTTAGTAGATTGGTTGCGTCAATGGGTAAAAACAGAGGAAGAACGTGATGAAGTTAATATTCGTAGTTTCTTAGGGAAAATGATTTTCTCTGGGGAAGAAGCGTTGAAAACATGTCGTGTGTTATCAGGAGGAGAAAAAGTACGTTGTATGTTATCTCGAATGATGATGGAGCGTGCTAATATCTTAATGTTAGACGAACCTACGAACCACTTGGATTTGGAATCGATTACCGCTTTCAATAATTCATTGAAAAACTATAAAGGTTCTGTTATTTTTACCACTCATGACCACGAATTTGCTCAAACAGTGGGGAATAGAGTAGTGGAGCTAACGCCAAATGGTGCTATAGATCGCTATATGACTTTCGATGAATATTTGGAAAACGAAGGCGTTCAAGAATTAAGAGCGAAAATGTATAATCTATAATTGATTAACAAAACACAAAACTCCAGTAATTAAAGTACTGGAGTTTTTTTTTGAATTTATTTTTTTCCAAACATTTTACTGATTAGAAAAATTATAACAGCTAAAACTGCAATTGCGATAAATACTCCAACGCCCATTCCTGCTTTAAAAATATCGCCAATTAGTTCGCAACTTGAAAATGTAAACATTACAACTAGGAGTAAAAGTATTCTTTGTGTTATTTTTTGCATGGTTTCTATATTTTAAATTAGTTAATTATCTGGATTTAAAATTAGTCGATAAGTTAATATTCAGTATTATAGAATTTTATGGTTTTATTGTATTATTCAAACTATTGAAGTCGTTTTTAACTAAAATTTTAAATTTAGATATTGTTTAAGGTTATAAGTCTGATTTTGTATATTTGCATTACCCAAGATAACACTTTACTATGACTCAAAAAGTTTTACTTAATTCAAAAGAAGTCAATATCATTCTTCATCGTTTGGCTTGTCAGCTAATTGAAAAACACCTCGATTTTAAAGACACCATTTTAATAGGGATTCAACCTAGAGGAACTTTTTTAGCAGAACGACTAAAAGAAGTGTTGGAAAAAGAATATGATACTCCAGAAATACAATTAGGTTATCTAGACATCACTTTCTTTAGAGATGATTTTCGAAGAACCGAAAAACCATTGGAAGCCAATAAAACCAACATAAACTTTATTGTAGAAAATAAGAAAGTCATTTTTATTGATGATGTGTTGTACACTGGAAGGAGTATTAGAGCGGCATTAACTGCGGTTCAATCTTTTGGTAGACCTTCTGAAATAGAGTTACTGGTTTTGATAGACAGACGTTTTAGTCGCAATTTGCCTATACAACCTGATTACAGAGGGAGACAAGTAGATGCTATTAATAATGAGAAAGTAAAAGTAAGTTGGAAAGAAAATGATGGAGAAGATGCCGTGTATTTAGTTACGAATTAAAAGCACAATCAATCATCTGAAATCATCTATAATAAAATAATAATCGTAAAAGAATGAAAGAGTTAAGCGTAAATCATTTATTAGGGATCAAATATATTAACAAAAATGATATAGACCTTATTTTTGAAACAGCGGATCATTTTAAAGAAGTCATTAATCGTCCTATTAAGAAAGTGCCTTCGTTACGAGATATTACCATTGCCAATATTTTTTTCGAAAATAGTACAAGAACCAAACTTTCATTTGAATTAGCTCAAAAACGATTATCAGCTGATGTTATTAGTTTTTCGGCAGCACAATCTTCGGTTAAAAAAGGCGAAACCCTTATTGATACCGTAAATAATATTCTTTCGATGAAAGTGGATATGGTGGTTATGCGTCATGCTAATCCCGGAGCAGCTTACTTTTTGTCTAAAAATGTAAAAGCAAGTATCGTTAATGCTGGAGATGGCGCTCATGAACATCCTACTCAGGCTTTATTAGACAGTTATTCGATAAGAGAAAAATTAGGAGATGTAGCTGGAAAAAAAGTGGTGATTGTGGGAGATGTTTTACACTCAAGAGTAGCCTTGTCTAATATTTATGCTTTGCAAATGCAAGGTGCCGAAGTAAAAGTTTGCGGGCCTAAAACATTGATTCCAAAACATATTGAATCACTTGGTGTAAAAGTAGAACCTAATTTACGAAAAGCTTTAGAATGGTGTGATGTGGCCAATATGTTGCGCGTTCAAAACGAAAGAATGGACGTAAATTATTTTCCTTCTACAAGAGAATATGCACAACAATATGGTGTAGACAAAGCATTATTAGAATCTTTAAATAAAGAAATTGTAATTATGCACCCTGGACCAATCAATAGAGGAGTGGAAATTACATCTGAAGTAGCTGATTCCGGGCAATCGGTTATTTTGAACCAGGTTGAAAATGGAGTAGCTATTCGAATGGCTGTTATTTATCTTTTAGCTTCAAAAATTCAGTAAGTTAAAAAATCTTAGTAACTTTAGATTTTAGTAATCTTAATAATTAAATTTATGAAAGTAGATCAAAAAGAACATACTGTTATAATTAAAGATACTCAAGGTGATTTTACTTCTTTTTTGATGAAGGTTACACATCAATATAAAAGTTATGAAAAGCTTAATATCATTATTGACCTTTTAGGATATAAAGAAGAATTGCCTGTAAATGATTTGAAATTGTTTTTGCCAATGTCTAAGAAACATAAAAAAACAAAGAAGTCATTTGTTATAGTAGTAGCTGATTTTGATTATAATGCGCTACCTGAAAAATTTACTGTAGTTCCCTCTTTATTAGAAGCTCATGATATTATTGAGATGGAAGAAATAGAAAGAGACTTAGGATTTTAGATTTTAAAGTTCAGATTTTAGATTTTGAATAAATCTTAAATACGACTGTTCAATCTAAAATCTAAAATTAACAATCTAAAATGAAATTAACTATTCTGGGCTGTTATGCAGCAACTCCTCGTACTTTAACCAATCCTACATCGCAGCTACTCGAAATAAAAAACCGCCTTTTTCTTATTGATTGTGGCGAAGGAACACAGGTACAGCTGCGAAAAAACAAAATCAAATTTTCTAAGATTAACCAGGTTTTCATTTCTCATTTACATGGAGATCATTTTTATGGTTTAATCGGTTTGATTTCTACTTTTTCTTTATTGAATCGAAATAATGATTTAGCTATTTATGGTCCAAAAGGGATAAAAGAAATCATATTATTACAATTGCGATTATCTAATTCCTGGCCTAATTTCGGTTTGCATTTTCATGAATTAACCTCAAATCAAAGTGAGTTGATTTATGAAGACGAAAAAGTGACGGTTAAGACTATACCATTAAAACATCGTGTGTATACAAATGGTTTTTTATTCGAAGAAAAAATCGATAAAAGAAAATTGAACGTTGAAGCCGTTCAGAAGTATCAAATCGAGAAATGTTATTTTCAGAATATAAAAAACGGAAAAGATATTCTTTTAGATGATGGAACTCTTGTTCCTAATGAACAATTGACATTTGATCCGGAAATCCCTAGAAGTTATGCTTTTTGTTCTGATACAGCCTACAATGAAGCTATTATACCCCTAATAGAAAAAGTAGACGTTTTGTATCACGAATCGACTTTCCTAAAATCAGAAGAAAAACTAGCCTCAAAAACAATGCATTCTACAGCTATAGAAGCCGCAACTATTGCTAATAAAGCCCAAGTAAAAAAACTCATTTTAGGACATTATTCGACACGATACGATACTATCAATAGGTTTAAAGAAGAGGCTGAAACTGTTTTTCCTAATGTTTTATTAGCTGATGATGGTATTAGCTTTGATTTATAGTTATCAATACTAATTTTTATAATTAAAATATACAATGGAAGATTTAAGTCATTATAGAAAATCGTATGAAAAAAGTGAATTATTAGAATCTAATATTCCTGAAGATCCTATTAATCTCTTTCATCGCTGGTTTCACGAA
Organism: Bacteroidota bacterium; assembly: GCA_039805885.1. Classification (GTDB taxonomy): domain Bacteria; phylum Bacteroidota; class Bacteroidia; order Flavobacteriales; family Flavobacteriaceae; genus Flavobacterium. The sequence continues at coordinate 10,718 of JBDLTG010000102.1, read as the reverse complement.
GTAGAAGACTTTGGCGGAGATGAAGAAGTTAATGCAATGACGGTATCGACAATTGGTTTAGATGGGTATCCAAAGGCAAGAGTTGTGTTATTGAAAAAATACAATGAAGAAGGATTTATTTTTTACACCAATTATAATTCGGAAAAAGGCAAAGCAATTGAGCAAAATCCTAAAATCTGTCTTTCCTTTTTTTGGCATGGAGCAGAACGTCAAGTTATCATCAAAGGAATTGCCGAAAAGACATCTGAAAGTATTTCGGATAATTATTTTGACTCCAGACCTGATGGAAGCAAATTAGGAGCTATTGTTTCAAATCAAAGCGAGGTTATTCCTTCTCGTGATTATTTGGAAGAAAATCTGAAACAATTAGAAAGTGAATTTGAAAGTATGGTAATTCCAAGACCCAAACATTGGGGTGGATATTTAGTGGTTCCATTTGAAGTTGAATTTTGGCAAGGAAGAGCTAATCGTTTACATGATAGAATTCGATATACAATTCAAAAAGATTATTCATGGAAAGCGGAAAGATTATCGCCATAACGTAAGAAAAGTATTTTAATAAAAATAAAAAGATGTAGTTTGTCGATTTTTTTGTGTAGTTTAACGATAGTATTTGTATATTTGATATAGAAACAAAGAACATATAAATAATATTAAAGGTGTTTGCCCCCAATCAACTTTAAACTTAAACTACTAGCTTATGAAAGTAAATTTACTCAAGTTAATGTTACTAATGACAGTGATATTTACAATGAATTCTTGTTCTTCAGATTCTTCAGAAGTAACAGCAGATAACACAAGTGCAGTAATTGTAGAAAATTATACTTATAGTGATGAAGAGTTACAAGCGATGAAATTAATCAATGATTATCGTGTAAGTATTGGTTTAAATCCATTAGAGAAAATAAATCATATTTCTTATAAATCAGAAGAACATGATTTTTATATGATTGATAACAATGTAGTGAGTCATGATGGTTTTGTTTCAAGATCAGAAAATATCATGAAAGTCTTAGGAGCTAAAACAGTAGGTGAAAATATTGCATACAATTATAAAAGCCCTCAGGCAGCTTTAGCAGCTTGGTTGAATAGTCCTGCTCACAAGCAAAACATTGAAGGTAATTATACACATTTTGGAATTTCTATCAGAGAAAATACAACAACAGGTAAAAAATATTACACTAATATTTTTGCGAAAATTTAATTAATTTTTTTGGTTTTTTATTTAATACTAAAGAGAATATTTCCCCAAATCGTATTCTCTTAGTTTTAAAGAATAAAAGAGGCTGTAAATCCCCAATTACAGCCTCTTTTTCTTTTTTAGGATTTTCTCTTTTTTATAATAAATTTTAATGTAAGCTGTTATTATTCAGCTTGTTTTAATCCCGTAAGAAAAATAATTAATAACATTTAATTAGTGTTAAAATAACATTTGATTTTTAATTTTTTTTGTGTGTAATCGATTAAACTTGTATGTTTGGCGCGACCAAAAAAAATAATACCACAAAAAAAAACCAACTAAAATTGTATGAAATTAAATTTATCGCTTAAAATAATGCCACTTATGGCTTTATTTATGTTAAACTCATGTTCTTCTGATAGTGTTGATGCCGAAAATTTAAGTTCTGAAGCTAAACCAGGACTTATTGTAAATTACACTTATAACGTTTCTGAATTAGAAACTTTGAATTTAATTAATGATTATCGGGCCAGTATAGGTCTGAATCGTTTAGAACGAATAAATCATATTTCTTATAAATCTGAGGAACATGATATTTACATGATTGACCATAAGGTTTTTAATCATGATGATTTTGTTTCTCGTTCTGAAAATATAATGAAAGTATTAGGAGCAAAAATAGTAGCTGAAAATATAGCTCTAAATTATGATTCTCCTAAATCGGCTTTAAATGCATGGTTAAATAGTCCCAAACATAAAATAAATATTGTTGGTGATTTCACCCATTTTGGTATAGCTATAAAAAAGGATTCGGTGACAGGAGAAAAATATTATACTAATATTTTTGCTAAAATTTAATTATTTTTTTCGTTTTACTTCAAAGAGGCTGTTTTAATTTTGAGACAGCCTCTTTGTTTTTTAACAATTAAATAGGGGGAAATCTTGAATTTGATAGTTCAGCTATTATGATATGAAAATCAATAATCATATCTAAGAGAAATAATATTTTAAAAAATAGAGAGCTTTAAGATCGTTAGCTTAACTTCTATTTTTCATTGCTCGCTATAGTGAATTTGTAACTTTTGTAGAATAAGGATCACTTGAAACTAAATAATAAAAAAAACAGTTACAATATTTTTGCAGCTGTTTAGTTTTTTAATTGGTCTTGGTTAGTTAGAAAAATCAAAACTTATTGTTTGTTAATAATTGCATTTGATTTTTGTTTTAGTTTTTCCATAATATAATCTGCTTTTTCATCTTCACCAATAGCACATAATGATTTTGCATATTGATTATAATAGACAGGATCTAAATCAGTAGTCATTGCAAATAATTCGCCATACCACTTAGCAGCCTTCGCCATATTTAGATCAGTATAAAAAGCATTTCCTAGTTTCTGAAATAAATCAACAGATTTATATCCTTTTTCCGCCACTCTTTCGTAAGTTTTTGTAACATTTACGTAAGCATAATTCTCACCAACCCTATCGGTAATGTATACCTTAGGATTTTGAGTATATCCATTATATGATAATAGAGATACTAACATTAAAAAAAAGATTTGAGGTACTTTCATAGAATAATTTTAAATAACTTTTTTGTCATACTTTTATTGTTTTTTATATAAAGATTAAAGACTCCAGAAAATTCTATATAAACATTAAGTGATAAATTTAATAGAAAATTTTATATGTAATATAAAATCAGTGTTTTTTTTGTAGAATTAACAGAATTTTTATTAAAACAATCGAAATTTGTAATGCGTTTATTACCAGATAATTGTCTCTTTTTTTAGGTTACTCTTCTAAATTTTAAAAGTTATTTTTAAAGAGCTGTAATAATAAATTCACTTCTTCGATTCATTTGGTGTTCTTCTTCTGTACATTTTACTCCATCAGAACATTGGTTAATAAGTTGGTTTTCACCATATCCTTTACCAATTAATCGATTTGGATTTACACCGTTTTTAATTAACCATCCTATAGTAGCTTTGGCTCTTCTATCAGATAAAGATTCATTGTATTTGAAAGAACCACGGCTATCAGTATGTGAGCGGATATCGAGTTTCATTTTTGGATATTCGTTCATAACATCTAATATTTTTTCGAGGTCTATAGCGGCTTCAACTCGAATATCAGATTTGTCAAAGTCAAAATAAATCCTTTTGATACCAAAACATTTACCTAAATCATCACCTACAGTCACTTTACATTTTGCTTTTTCTAATGCTAAAGGAAAATAGGTTTTTCCATTCTCTTTGGCAATTGTTACTTTTTCTTCAATAGTTGTATAATCTGTTTTTTCAGCTCTTACACTATATTTTTTCCCGCATTCTACTGCAAAAGAATAATTTCCTTTTTCATCAGAAGTAGTGGTGTTAACGATATTATATTGACTGTCGTATAAGCTTAATTTTGTGTCAGGCAATAGAATTTTAGTTTCGATGTCTGTTATTTCACCATACAATAGCTGTTCACAAATAAGTCTTTTGGTTTCTAAAAATTTATAAATATCATCATATCCCAAACCACCATCTCTATTGGAACTTAAGAAACCTCTTCTGGATTTGGTGTCAATCATATAGGCAAAATCATCTTTTGAAGAATTGGCATCAGCTCCCACATTTTGAACTTCATTGAAAGTACCGCTGGCATTCATTTTAGAAACAAATATGTCCAATCCGCCAAGTCCTGGATGTCCATCAGACGCAAAATAAAGTTCTTTTTCATCATTTACATATGGGAAAGTTTCGCGTCCGGCAGTATTTATTACATTTCCTAAATTTTCAGGATTTCCAAAACTTCCATCTTCATTTATTTTAACTTTAAATAGATCCGATTGTCCTAATGTTCCCGGCATATCCGAAGCAAAATACATTGTTTTTTCATCCGGACTTAAAGTAGGGTGAGCAGTACTGTAGCTATCGCTATCAAATGGTAATGCGCTTGTATTAGTCCATTTTCCATCTACTAAAGTAGATTTGTAAATTTTTACTAAATTCACATTGTTTCCATCTTTTCCTTTTTTACCTTCAAGATAATTGTTTCTTGTAAAGTACATAGTATTACCATCTTTTGTAAAAACAGGTGTAGATTCGTGAAATTTACTATTAATAGATCGATCAAATTTCTTAGGAGCACCTGGTGTCATTTCATCACCTAAATCTGCGGTATACAAATTGGTGAAAAATTGGTCGGTCCATGAATGTTTTCTATGTCCTAGACTTCCAGTATCTCTAGCTGTGGCAAAATAGATTTTGTTATTGTATACGGTAGTTCCATAATCAGAATATTTGGAATTGATACCGGCATTTTCAATTTTGTACCTTCCTGAATTTTCTTTTATTGCGTCAAGATAATTCTCGTTTTTTTTGAATAATTGTCCTCTATTATCATTGCTTGATAATTGATTGAATTTATTCATCATTTCATTGGCTTTATCATTTTCACCGATTGAACGTAAGGATTGCGAATAACGATAATAATATTCAGGCTCTAAATCAGTTGTCATTGCAAATAATTCACCATACCATTTAGCCGCTTTATCTAATTGGGCGTTGAAATAATAAGCATTCCCTAGTTTTTGAAATATAGTTGCCGATTTATATCCTTTTTCAACAACTCTTTCATAGGTTTTTATAGCATTGATATAGGCATAGCTGTCATACTTTTTATCAGCTGATGCCAAATTAGCTTTTTGCGAATAAATGTTGAATGAAAAAACACTTACTATAGCTATGCAAAGGAGTATATTTTTTTTCATAATATTAGTTTTTAGGAGTATCGTAGAGTTTTAATTTTTTTTCACTGTAGTAACCTCTGTTTTTTGATTGAATATTTTCATCATTTCATCGGCTTCATCATTTTTATTAATAGATTTTAAAGATCGGGCATATCTAAAATAATATTCGGGTTCTAAATCAATAATAGTAGTCATGGTAAATAACTCTCCATACCATTTAGCAGCCTTATCCAGTTCCTCATTAAAGTAATATGCATTTCCTATTTTTTTTAACATATCAGCTGATTTATAACCTTTTTCGATGACCCTTTCATAAGTTTTTAAGGGATCTACTGAGGAATAATTTGTATAGTTTTTTTTAGGTGTAATTACTTTTTCCTTTTGCGAATAAATAGTACATGAAAAAACACTTATTATTATCATGTAAACAAGTTTGTAGCTTTTCATAAATAATTGGTTTTTAGTTCATCGCGTTTTAATTTTTTATTGTTTGTTCAGCCTCTGTTTTCTGATTGTATTTTTCCATCATTTTATTAGCCTTATCTTTTTTATTGATAAAATTTAAAGAGCGGGCAAATCTGAAATAATATTCAGAGTCTAAATCAGTGGTCATGTCGAACAATTCTTCATAAAACTGAGCCGATTTTTCTAGTTTCCCTTTGAAGTAATATGCATTACCTAATCTTTTTAGCATTTCAATAGATTTGTATCCTCTTTTGTATACCCTTTCATAGGTTTTTACGATATCAATGTATTCAACACCAATACTTTCATCCCAATTCTCAATTACATCTGACTTTTCAATTATATTTAAATTTACATTTATGTTCGAATTATAACTATTTTGAGTTGGTTTTAACGAGTCAATTGGATTTACTTTTTTATTTTTAAGAATCTTTTTTTTTTCATAAATAAGAGTTATAACTCTGGTATTGTTTGGCCCTAAATAATTTGTGTTAACCAAGCTTAAGTCTGAAACAACATAGGTGGTGGTGTGACCTCCAAAAGGCATATTAATCTTTTCTACTACTTTATAAGATATTACAATTTTTTCAAGATCAGGTATTATTTCAGGCCTTGGTGGAGCTGTTATTTGAGTACCTTTGATTTTCATTTCAGCTACAGTCAATTTTGTTTTTTGCGAATAAATAGTACATGAAAAAATACTTACTATCGCTATGCAAATGAGTATGTTTTTTTTTTCATGATAATTGAATTTAGAAGAATCTTGGGGTTGTAATTTTGTTATTGTTTTTGAAAATTTCGTATCTCAAGAAAATTTCATGTGAACCCGAATTGTAATTTTCTAATTTGGTAGTTTCTAAATCGTATCCATAACCGATATACATTGCATCTGAAATTTGAAAACCAACCATTGCACTTATAGAAGCGCTCCAGCGGTAGGCAATCCCTACAGTTAATTTGTCATATAACATAAAATTACCAGACACATCCACTTGCAAAGGAGCACCTTGCACCATTTTAGTTAATAAAGCAGGTTTGAATTTAAGATTGTAATTTAAATCCATCACATAACCCGCAATTAAATAATAATTTATTTTTTCTTTGAAAATAGCTACATCATTATCATCATATCTATTTGATTCTATAAAGTTAGGTACTGAAAAACCAACATAAGCTTTATTAGAATGAAGATAAATACCAGCTCCGATGTTAGGACTAAATTTATTATCAAATCCTTGTAGTTTCGGGTCTCCTTGTTGTTCAGGAGTTAATCTACTAACATCTAAATCAAATAAGTTAGCTGTAGCTTTTATACCAAATGAAAGTTTTACGTTTTCAGAAGTAGGAATGGTATAAGATAAGTCTCCAGAAATAGTGTTTTCATGAGTTGGCCCAATTTTATCATTGATGACTGATATTCCTAAACCTAATCTGCTATTATTAAAAGGAGTATTTATAGAAACAGCATTAGTTGTTGGTGCTCCGTCTAATCCAACCCACTGGGTACGGTGTAAGGCAAAAATACTCATTGCTCCTCTCGAACCAGCGTAGGCAGGATTTACATTTATAGTGTTGTACATGTATTGTGTAAATTGTGCATCTTGTTGCGCATAACTTGCCATTACAGTAAACATCAAACCGATTAGTAGTAGTTTTGTTTTCATTTTACTTAGTTTTAAATACCAGAGACTTTTGATAAAACCTCTGGTATTAGATTTGAGTTGTTTTATCTAGAAAGGTATAGGTATCCTTGTTCTTGTTTTGCTATAGTTTCACCTTGCAAACCAACAGCGGTATATTTTAATATATAAAAATAGGTTCCAGTAGGTAATCCAGCGCTTTTATCAACGGTAACTCTTCCTTCAGAATAACCTTTGAATACGTTATTTGCGTTATCATAACCTTTGGTTTCATAAACTAATATTCCCCAACGGTTGTAAATTTCAACTGAGTTTTCAGGATAACAAAGTGTATCCTCAATATTATCAATTTTAAATTTGTCGTTGAATTCATCACCATTTGGAGAGAAAGCATTATGAACAAAAATAGTTCCACATCCTAAAACTTGAGCTTTTTCAACAATTACGGTATCTTCAGCTGTAATAGGAGTGTTATTTGGAGTTAATCCATTGGCGGTAGCAATATTGGTGATACTATTTCCTTTTAAATCATCTACTGTTATTGCATGAGTTTGAACTATTTCTTTGTGTTCCCCAGGAGCAAGACTAAAAGGTTCATTTGTCGTATCTAATCCTGTTAAAGGGTCTTTAACCACAATGTTATGAAGGATAATATTACCAGTGTTAGTTACATTTATAGTATAAGTGATTACATCACCAACAAAGCTATAAACATCACTGTCACTGCCACGACTAGTAACAACAGCTGTTTTGTCAACATTTAATCCTGGACTTTGAGGAAGAGTTGTAACTGTTGGTATATCGTTTTGAACAGTTGTACCAGAGACATCTTTGATATCAGCCCCTTTAGGATCCTTACCAATAGCTAAAGCCGTATTGGTTACTCTACCAGCATCGATATCAGCTTGTGTAATAGTGTAAACTCCGATTACCGAACTATTAGTTGCTCCTACAGATAAGGAAATGATAGGACTGTTAGAGATGGTTAAGCCAGGCAATTGATAGTCTGTGATTGCAATATTGGTTACCGTTACATTTCCAGTATTAGTCACTGTGAATATATAATTAATTTTTTCACCCACTTGAGCAAAACCGTCATTATTGGTATCTATGAATGTGCCAGTTTTTACTAAAGCTATACCTGGTTTTTGAGGAAGTGCTGTATCTGTAGGAGTATCATTATTCACAGTTGTACCAGAGACATCTCTTACATCAGCTCCTTTAGGATCCTTACCAATAGCTAAAGCTGTATTAGTTACTTTTCCAGCATCGATATCAGCTTGTGTAATAGTGTAAGTGCCAGTCACAGAATTGTTAATTGCACCTACAGCCAAAGAGGCGATAGGGCTGTTAGCGATGGTTAAGCCTGGCAATTGGTTATCTGTGATTACAATGTTAGTTATTGTTACATTTCCAATATTGGTCACTGCAAACACATAATTAATTTTTTCACCCACTTGAGCAAAACCGTCGTTATTGGTATCGATGAATGTACTGGTTTTTACTAAGGCTATACCCGGTTTTTGTGTTAATACTGTTATAGTACAAGCAGGGCAATCTTCTTTAATTGGACAATTGGTACATGGTGTAGGATCCGTTGAAGTTGCTGTTATATTTGGACCAATAGGAGGAGTGCCAGTAACTCTAGCTAAATTATATACGAAACCTGCATCAATATCGGCTTGGGTTATTGTATAGCTAGCAGTGAATGTTGTACTACTACCAATAGCCAATGTTGTAGAGCCACCAGTGATACTTAAATTAGGTATTTTCTCGTCTATAACTGTTACATTGGTTAAAGTTGTATTTCCAGTATTAGTTACTACAAAAGTGTATTTAACTTTATCTCCAACATTAGTAACACCATTTCCATTAGTATCTTCAAAAATACCTTCTTTAGTAATAGTTATTTTAGGAGTAGTACAAATAGTAATTACATTGTCTTCATTAGTAGTTGGTGTACTACCGGATAAGTCATTTACTGGTGAATTATCTGGAGCCAAACCACTTACAGAAGCTCGATTGGTAATTTTACCGGCATCAATATCTGCTTGCGTTACGGTGTAACTGGCTTTGAAAATCCAGGTTTCGTTTACTTCTAGGATATTGTTAGTATTGTCATCACCACTTTGAAGAACAATAGCAGATAATCCTGTATGTGGATCAGAAACGTTTATATTATGTAAGCTCACATTTCCTGGATTAGTTACTGTAAAGGTGTAAGTTACCACATCACCTACTTTTAAAGAAGCACATCCGTTTTCTCCAACAGTGATGTTATTGGTTTTCACAATAGCTATTTTCGGTGTAGTACAAATAGGAATCACATTGTCTTCATTAGTAGTTGGTGTATTACCAGATGAATCATTTACAGGTGAATTATCAGGAGCCAAACCACTCACAGAAGCTCGATTGGTAATTCTACCGGCATCAATATCTGCTTGCGTTACGGTGTAACTGGCTTTGAAAATCCAAGTTTCGTTTACTTCTAGGATATTGTTAGTATTAGCATCACCGCCGCTTTGAAGAGCAATAGCAGATAATCCTGTATGAGGGTCAGAAGCGTTTACATTATGTAGGCTCACATTTCCTGGATTAGTTACTGTAAAGGTGTAAGTTACCACATCACCTACTTTTAAAGCAGCACATCCGTTTTCTCCAATTGTAATGTTATTGGTTTTAACGATAGCTATTTTAGGTGTAGCACAAATAGGGATTACATTGGCTTCATTAGTAGTTGGTCCATTACCGGACAAGTCATTTACTTGTGAATTATCAGGAGCCAAACCACTCACGGAAGCTTGGTTGGTGATTTTACCAGCATCAATATCTGTTTGTGTTACGGTGTAAGTTGCTTTATACATCCAGGTTTCGTTCACTTCTAATATATTGTTAGTATTAGCATCCCCACCACTTTGAAGAGCAATAGCTGATAATCCAGCATGTGGGTCAGAAACGCTTACATTATGTAGGCTCACATTTCCTGGATTAGTTACTGTAAAAGTATAAGTTACTATATCGCCTACTTTTAAAGCAGCACATCCATTTTCTCCAATTGTAATGTTATTGGTTTTAACGATAGCTATTTTAGGATTTTGACATAATGGTGTTATAGTTGGATTATTATTAGTTGAATTTGTACCAGATAAGTCACTAATAGCATCACTACCTAAAACCAAACCATTTACAGTTGCCTGATTAGTAACACTTCCTGTATCTATATCTTTTTGAGTTACTGCATAATTAGCATTGTATACCCAGGTTTCATTTGTATCTAAACTTAGATTACTGTTTGTATCACCGCTTACAAATACTATTGGAACAATAGGGTTAGGAGCACTAAATAAAGGATCTGTAATTGTAATATTTGTAATAGGAGTAGTCCCTAGATTAGTTAGAGTAAAAGTATATTTAATTTTATCACCTACGCTTGTACAATTCCCAGTATTGATTAATTCAGATTGTTTCACTAAAGAAACTAAACATGAATTTATGGTTAATGTTACGGCTGTTCTTGATGTGCTGAAACATAATGTAGTATTGTTTTTTGCTGCGGCATAATAGGTAATTGTACCAACAGTATTTAAAGTTGGATTGGTTACTACATTTCCGTTTGTAGCAGCATCATACCATACGACAGAGAATCCTACAGGTACAGTAGCAGTTGCAGTTAAAGTCTGTGTTGGTGATTG
>JBDLTG010000101.1:0-43912 GCA_039805885.1 Bacteroidota bacterium | reverse complement strand
GTCGTTTCTTTTCTAGATATTTTCAATTATTATACTTGTGGCTCCCTTATTTGTGTTTACAAAATTGCTGCAAATAATTCCTTTTTTATGTCGTATTTCATCATCTGCAACTAAAAGGTCTAAAGTTTGGCTTAGTTCCTCGTTATTAGAGATGCTTATACAGCCTTCTAAATTGACTAATGCTATTGCTTCTGCAAAATGCGAAAAATTAGATCCGATAACTATTGGCACTCCAAAAGTAGCCGGTTCTAATATGTTGTGCACACCTGGATTTCCAAAACCGCCACCCACATAAGCAATATCGGCATAGCTGTATATTTTAGTTAAAATACCAATAGTGTCTATTATAAAAACATCAAAATCTGCAAGATTTTTGTCCGCTTTTTCAGAAAAAAGAACCGTTTTCTTTGTGATGCTGTTTTTTAATTGTTGTATTTGTTCGGGTTTTATATTGTGTGGTGCAATGATGAATTTTAATTTATGATTGGTTGAATTGATATAATTAATCAATAAACTCTCGTCTTTTGGCCAGGAACTTCCAATGACAATAGTTAAGCTGTCGTTTTTGAATTGGGAAATAAAATCTAAAGAGTTGTCTTTTTCTAAAATAGCGGCAACCCGATCAAAGCGCGTGTCTCCCGAAACTGAGACATTGTTCTTTCCTAATTGGAGTAATAATTTTTTTGAAACTTCATTTTGAACAAAGAAATAGGTAAAAGTATTCAGTGCGTTTCGGTAAAATTGGCCGTACCATTTAAAAAACATTTGATTTTCTCTAAAAATACCCGAAATCAAATAGGTAGGCGTGTTTGATTTTTTTAGTTCGTTTAGATAGTTAGGCCAATATTCATATTTAATAAAGAACACCATCTCAGGATGAACAAGTTTTAGGAATTTTTGCGCATTCTTTTTTGTGTCCATTGGCAAATACACCGTTGCATCTGCTACGATATTGTTTTTTCGAACTTCGTATCCTGAAGGAGAAAAGAAAGTCAAAACAATTTTATGCGAAGGATATTTCTCTTTTATCTTTTCAATTACAGGAAGTCCTTGCTCGTATTCGCCTAAAGAAGCAGCATGAAACCAAATGGTTTTATCGTTAGCGCTTATTTTTTGCGAAAGCGTATCAAAAACCGTTTTTCTTCCAGCAACAAACAGTTTCATTTTTGGGTTGAATAGCGCGATAATTTTCAATAAAAAATCGGCTAATGTAATGGTGATATTGTACAGAAAAAGCATTCGTATATTTTTTGGGGCTAAAATACATTTTCTTTGGCTTAAATTCATTGGTTTGAAATCAATAATACCTATTTTTGTTTCCGTTTTATGAAAGTTTTGTTGTTGTATAAGAAGTGTAAAAACAACAGCTTTCTAACTATTAATAAAGTTGAAATGAAGAAAATTCAAATGGTTGACTTAAAAAGTCAATATGATAAAATTGCTACTACAGTAAACGCTTCTATTCAGGACGTTTTGGATACCAATACTTATATCAATGGACCTCAAGTGCATCAATTCCAAAAATCATTAGAAGATTATTTGGGAGTAAAACATGTAATTCCTTGTGCAAACGGAACCGATGCTTTGCAAATTGCGATGATGGGATTGGATTTAAAGCCAGGTGATGAGGTAATCACTGCCGATTTTACTTTTGCAGCTACAGTTGAGGTAATTGCTTTGTTGCAATTGACTCCTGTTTTAGTTGATGTTGATTTGGACAATATGAATATCTCATTAGAAAGAATCAAAGCGGCTATTACTCCAAAAACTAAGGCAATTGTTCCGGTACATTTGTTTGGTCGTGCGGCTAATATGGATGCAATTATGGCTTTGGCCAAAGAGCATAACTTGTATGTTATTGAAGATAATGCACAAGCTATTGGAGCCGATTTTATTTCGATTTCAGGGGCGAAGTCTAAAGTAGGAACTATTGGTCATGTTGGGGCAACTTCGTTTTTCCCTTCTAAAAATTTAGGTTGTTATGGCGATGGTGGAGCTATTTTTACCAATGATGATGCTTTGGCACATATCATTCGTGGAATTGTAAATCACGGAATGTACGAACGTTACCATCATGATGTAGTAGGAGTGAATTCAAGATTAGACAGTGTTCAGGCTGCGGTGTTGAATGCAAAATTACCTTTGTTGAACGATTACAATACAGCGCGTCGTGGAGCTGCAGCTAAGTATAATGCTGCTTTATCTGCTCATGCTAATATTGTTACACCTTCATTTGATGGGGATAAAAACGATCATGTTTTTCACCAATATACCTTGAGAATTATTGATGCTGACAGAAACGGATTGATGCAACATTTGTTAGATAAAGGAATTCCTTGTGCTATTTATTACCCAATTCCGTTGCATTCGCAAAAAGCTTATGTTGATGTAAGGTATAAAGAAGAAGATTTTCCAGTAACCAATCAATTGGTTAAAGAGGTGATTTCACTTCCTATGCACACCGAATTAGAGGATGAGCAAATAAAATTTATTACTGATAGTGTTTTAGAATTTTTAAATAAATAGGAATGAAAAAATATTTAGTATGTTTTGCCTTGGTTTTGATTTCATTTTCAAATTGGGCTCAAACAAAACCAATTTCGAAAGAAGAAACAGTCGTTGCGAATCGTGTGGAATCCTTTCGTCAGGCTTTGATTGATGCAGATGCTAGTAAACTAAAAGAATTAACGTCAAAAGATTTAAGTTACGGACATTCTAGCGGCGTACTTCAAGATCAAAAAGTTTTTATCGAAAAATTGCTTAACGGAGAATCTGATTTTGTGACGATAGAATTTCAAAATCAAAGTATTCAAGTTACTGGAGATGTTGCTATAGTAAGACATAATCTAGCGGCACATACTAAAGATAGTGGTGTTGAAAAAGACATAAAAATTGGAAACGTACTGGTTTGGCAAAAACAAAAAGGCAAGTGGGTAATTATAGCCCGACAAGCTTTTAAATTACCTCAGTAAAAGAAGCTATAAAAAGTAAAAATCCCAAATTGTCGAAATAGATAGTTTGGGATTTTTTGTTTTAAAGTATTAGTTGTAAATTCGTTAGAAGAAAAAGAAAGGTCATGAGCGCTAAAGGGGAAAAAACAAAAATAGATAAAGCAGAAGAACCAGCTGTTAATTACGATGTTTCTAAACCGAAACAACAAGGTATTGACCATGCTACATTTGATTTTGATACTGAATTTGCAAATGGGTACACTCCAGAACAAGCAAAAGCAGAATCAATAAGACGTATTAGACAATGGTGGGGAAAGTAAAAGTAATTATTACTCCAAAAGTTATTGGTTATCTGGATGATTTAGTTCGAGTTTTATATAAAGAAGAATACTTTGGATTTATAGAATCTGCAGAAGCTTATGTGATAAAATTTATGATGCTATTGATGAAAATATAAAATTAAGCACACATAAATTAACTCCCACAAAATTAAAATACTTAGGTTCTAATTACATTTTTTATAACTCCAATAAAAGAACAACTTGGTTTGTCTTTTTCGAAAAACAGCATAATCAATATCTGATTACTTCTATTTTAAACAATCATTGTGAAGAAGCGAAGGATTTATAAAAAAATCCCAAATTATCAAAAGAGATAGTTTGGGATTTTTTGTTTAGTTACTTCTTAGCAGCTTCTTTTAATTTATCAGCAGCATTATCGAGTTTTTCTGCTCCTTTTTCAAGAATTTTCCCTGTTTTTGATTGGGTTGAATCAATGGCTGTTTCAACTTTTTTAGTTACAGTATCCATTTTTTGTTCTACTTCAGTGCCAACGGCTTCTTTGGCATCTTCCAGTTTGTCTTTTGTTTTGTCTTGGCAGGAAACCATCGCAACCGCCATAAAAGCTACTGCTAAAATTGTTTTTCTCATTTGTACTGTATTTAATGATTGATATTTAAAATGTTGTCTTTCAAATATAAAAAAAATCCTCGTAAACTTTCGCTTACAAGGATGTATTTATGATAATTTTAAAGGGAATACTAATTAAGCATTTGCAGTAGCAGCTTCTTTGTTGATTTTTCCAATTAATCCAGCCAAAACTTTTCCAGGACCTACTTCGGTAAACAAAGTAGCACCGTCAGTAATCATTTGTTGAACCGATTGTGTCCATTTTACAGGAGCAGTTAACTGAATGATTAGGTTTTTCTTAATCTCGTTTGCATCCGAAACTGCGCTTGCAGTTACGTTTTGATATACTGGGCAAATAGGAGATGAGAAAGTAGTTGCTTCAATAGCGGCAGCTAGTTCTTCTCTTGCCGGTTCCATCATTGGCGAGTGAAATGCACCACCAACAGGTAATAATAAAGCACGTTTAGCACCTGCTTCTTTCATTTTTTCGCAAGCTAATTCAACTGCTTTGAATTCTCCCGAAATTACTAATTGTCCTGGGCAGTTGTAATTAGCAGCTACTACAACTCCATCTATAGAAGCACAAACTTCTTCTACAACATTGTCAGCTAATCCTAAAACAGCAGCCATAGTTGAAGGAGTGATTTCGCAGGCTTTTTGCATAGCCAAAGCTCTTTGGGATACTAATTTTAATCCGTCTTCAAAAGACAAAGCACCATTAGCAACCAAAGCTGAAAATTCTCCTAAAGAATGTCCCGCTACCATTTCCGGTTTGAAATTTTCTAAAGTTTTAGCTAAGATTACCGAGTGTAAAAATACTGCCGGTTGAGTAACTTTAGTTTCTTTCAATTCTTCTGCAGTTCCTTCAAACATGATGTCTGTAATGCGGAAACCTAATATTTCGTTTGCTTTTTCAAACAATTCTTTTGCTAATGGAGAGTTATCATATAAGTCTTTGCCCATTCCTGTAAACTGTGCGCCCTGACCTGGAAATACGTATGCTTTCATATTTTTTAATTTTATGATTGAAATAGTTGAACGATTGAAAAATGACTTTCAATCGGGATGCAAAAGTAGTATTTTTTTAGGATTTATATGAAAAGATAAAAATGCATAAAACAAAACCTCCCTATTTGCTAATGCAATAGGGAGGTTTGTATGGAAATAAAAATCAGTTTTGTGAGATTCTTTATAGCTTGATTAATTGTAATTCGATATTTAAACGAACATCTTCACCTACTAAAACACCACCGGTTTCAAGAGCAGAGTTCCAGTTCAATCCCCACTCTTTACGGTTTATTTTACCAGAAATATTCAATCCTGCTTTGGTGTTTCCCCAAGGATCTTTCATTAATCCGCTGAATTCGGTAGGAAGCGTAACCGTTTTTGTTACCCCTCTTAAACTCAAATCGCCTGTTAGTTCATAATCATCACCATTTTTAGTGAAAGAAGTAGCTTTAAAAGTGAGTTTAGGAAAGTTTTCAGCGTCAAAAAAGTCTCCACTTTTTAAATGATTGTCTCTGTCAGTATTATTGGTATTGATCGAATCGATATTTGCAGAGAATTCGATATTTGCATTTTCGAAGTTATCATCTTCGGCTGTGATTGTAGCGTCGTAAGATTCAAATTTTCCGGAAACATTTGTAAACATCATGTGTTTTACTTTAAATCCAATTTCTGAGTGTGTCGAGTCAATTGCCCATTTTGTAGTTGCCATAATTTTATTTTTTAAATTGTTATTTTATATATGTGAAATTCATTTGTTAGTTGTCATATATATAATCGCCTTTTTTTATTGGTGTTTGCTTTCGCAAACTTATTGTTAGTCGCGATTTCATTTTGATACGACAAATTTACGGCAGCAATACAGGCGCATCACTTAACCTAGATTAAGAAATAAAAAACCAGACAATAAGAATTTATTATCTGGTTTTAAGTGGTTTGAGTAAAATGTGATTGCTACAAAAGAAAATACGGATTCTTCTCAGTGTAAACCTCTAGAGATTCAGCTTCAGTCTTTTTAGGTTGAAACTCAAATTCATCACGGAATTCGTTAATCATTTGAATCAAATTCTTTTCAATAGTACCACAAATAGCGGTCATTGGAGTATCTGTTGGTTTGTTTTCAAACGGATCTTGCAAATGGATTGCCATTTTTTCGATAAGGAAAAATGCCGCACCAATTGTTGTTACCAATGGAATTTGTAACCAACCTAATAATTCGGTTAATGCAAATGGCAAAAGAATAATAAAAAGACACAGTGTGAATCTAATATACATACTGTAGGTTGTAGGGAATATGGTGTTTTTGATTCTTTCGCATTTTCCCATATAATCACACAATCGCGTTATTGTATTGTCTATTTCAACTTGTTGATAAGTGTTTATTTTTCCGTTTTCATAGGCTTTTTTCAAATCCTTTGAATGTAGCATCAGTATTGCATTGGGCACATGTTTGTGTTTTTTCACATATTGAAAATCTTCGTCAGTTACAATTCTTTTAATTGATTTATAAGGGTCTTTTTCTCTCAGCGATTGATTCAAACTATAACACCAAGCGATTTGCCTTTTGGCAAAATTTTCTTTGAAATCATTGGCTTCTACTGAAAAATCAGGGTCTTTGTAGAAAGTAATAATTTGTCTCATCAATGTTCTCGAATCATTTACAATTGCTCCCCAAACAATGCGGGCTTCCCACCAGCGATCATAAGCCTGGTTTGATTTAAAAGCAAGTAATAACGAGATAATAGTTCCTACAATTGTAGGGATTGCAATGGGGATATTTATAGCTTCATTGTCATAGTAATAATTGAATGCTTCAAAAGTAATGGCATATAAGATTACCAGAAAAAGCTCAACTTTAATTTTCCCTAAAACATATTTCATCGGGATTTTCTTTTTTAATAGCATGCTGTCCTTTTTTATAATTAATAATTATTTCTTTTTCCTTTATGCAATTTCTTCGTACAAGGATAAAATGGGTAAGCCAAAACTTTCGTTGGTATTGGTATTTTTGTTTTTAAGTTTAATCTTTTTCGGTTTTCGGGTTTCGATTAAAAGATCAATTTTGTTTTTTACAATGGCTTCGTTTAACAAAGATTCGAGGTCTTCAGGATTTTGATCACTAAAAATTTTAGCCTGACTCACGATTCTAAAATTAAAATGATCTGGAATTAATTCTTGTAAATCTTCGATTTGAAGTTTGGACTTTGTTTGTTCCAAATACATTGCTTTGGTCAAATCGTACTCTTCGCAATTTGGACTTAGATGTAAAATAGGGCATTTGCAATTACCAAGAATCTGGACAAATTGATTGTGAATTCTTTTTTCGGCGTTTTTATACGAAGGTGTAAGAATCGTTAATTCGATTTCAAGATGTTCCATTAAATTTCGCATTAATGGTGTCGAAATTCCATACTGATAATGGATTTTTAGACTGCAGTTTTGAGAAATGGTGATTAATTCTCTGCAATATTCTAATACATTTTTTTGCGAAGCTGTCATGTCGCTTTTCATGCTTCTTAAAAATGTAGCCGAAGAATAGGTGTCTGGAATGTCGTTTACTAATGCTAAAAAGATAGTGCAGTTTTTCCCGTTCGATTGTTGAACGGCTACTTTGATAGCGTTTATAGTATCGGATTCTAATGTTGAAGGTATTAATAAGTTTTTCATATGTATTGTTTTAATTATACATACAAAATAAGGGACTGAAGATTAGAACGCTCTTGGATTAAAATTAGAATTTCCTAAGATTTAACATTAGAATTTCTAATGTTGGTTTTTTTCGAAGGTGATATTCACAACAGTTCCCTTTCCTGTTTCCGATTGAATTTGAAGTTCTCCGCTGTGCATTCTAATGATTTTCATGGCCAATGGCAATCCAAGTCCATAACCATTGTATTTTGAAGCAATTTTCCCTCTAAAGAAAGGTTCGTATAAATACGGAATATCTTCAGGTGGAATTCCGATGCCAATATCAGTAATGGCAATTTTAATTTTAGACTTATCTGCGGTAAGTGTCACAAATACTTCGTCGTTATCCGAATATTTTACACCATTTGAAATAATGTTATTCAAAGCCAATTCTAATAAAGGTCGGTTGCAAGGAATGGTTAGCAGCGATTCGTCTTCCGGAATTGCATTCAATTTAATATTCACCCTATTATTAGGGAAAAGCGTATCTATCGAAGCTTTTACTTCTAAAAGAATTTCGTCAATTCGGGCAATGTCTAAGACTTGTTTGGTTCCATCATAGCCGGTTTGAGTCAATTTTAAAAGGCTTTCGGTTAGGTTTCCTAATTTTGAAGCCTGCCTGTTGATGTTTTCTAACGAATGAATATACTCTTGCTGTTCTCTATCTTTTAAGAGCATGATTTCTGTTTCGGCAATAATGGTTGTAATTGGCGTTTTTAATTCATGCGATGCGTTGTTGATAAAATTAGCCTGGATTTCGAATGAAGTTTCTAATCGGTCCAGCATGTCGTTGAAGGTTTTGGTAAGATCAGTAATCTCATCTTTTCCGTCAGCATCTGCTAATCGATTATGAAGATTAGAAGCACTAATGCGATGCACTTCTTTGGTTATTCGGGCAATTGGGTCAATTACTCTTCGGGCTAAAAACTGACCAAAAAAGTAAGCCAGAATGATAAAACCAATACCGCCAAAGATTAAAATTTGCAAAATATAAATGGTACTGGTATTGCCTCGACGGTCTTTGGCCGTGACAATTACAATGTGTTTTTGACTGGCTTCATTAAAAAGTTGCCCATAATAATAGCGGTAATCTTCTTCGATCCAGCCAGATCCTTTTTTCATTACATCGTCGTAAAATTCATGAGGGAGATGTAAATCGGTATTGTATTCAAAAGAATTGCTGCTGTTTACTTTTAATTCATAATCTTTTTCTTCGATAAGTTCTTCTAATCCGCCTTTTTTGAATTTTTGAAAATAATCTTTCTTCTCCAGGTTTTTTTGGAAATAAGCCGATGAAGCAATCTTAGCTCTGTCTTGAAGTCTTTTTATAAAATAATATTCATTGTTTTGCTTGAAGAGAAAAAAAACAACCACGCACAAAAGTAAGGTGCTAAAGCACGATAGCGCAATATAAGTAATGGTGATTTTTTTTCTGATTTGCATAAATTATGATTTTATAATGTAGCCCAAGCCTTTGATAGTATGGATTAATTTGTTTTGGTAGGGTTTGTCTATTTTGTTTCTCAGATAGTTGATATAGACATCAACGACGTTCGTATTCATGTCAAAATTGATATCCCAAACATTGTCTAATATCTTTTCTCTCGATAAAATAGTTTCGGCATTTTTTGCCAAATAGTATAATAATTTGAATTCCTTAGCTGTTAATTGAATTGTTTCTCCGTTTCTTTTGACTGATTTTGCTCTGGTATCAATTTCTAAATCGTCAATTTGTATTAAGTCATTAGGCTTGTGTTCCTGATTCGCTCTTCTGGCCAAAGCGGCTATTCGTGCTTCCAGTTCCGAAAATTTAAAAGGTTTTACCAAATAATCATCGGCACCTGAATTGAGTCCGGTAACAATGTTTTCGGTAGTACCTAAGGCAGTTAAAAGCAGAATTGGAACAAAGTTTTTAGCAGCTCTTAATCGTCTGCAAATCTCGATTCCGTTAATATCCGGAAGCATGATGTCTAAAATAACCACATCAAAATTGTAGTTCAAAATCATTTCTAGCGCAGTAGTTCCATCAAGGGCAACGCTTACCTCGTTGTTTTTTTCAGAGAGACCTTTTCGAATAATGGATAAAAGATTGGGTTCGTCTTCAACGATGAGTAGTTTCATAAATGATTTTTTAATTCTTCTTCAAAAATAAATATTGTCTTCTTAAAATTTTGCAAAATTTGGGTTTATATTTTCATTTTGTGAATAAGGTGCTTTTCTTCTCGTTTTTATTTCCTTTTTTATAAATAATGAAACTAATTTGTAAAAGGAAATAGTATAAGTAATTCCAAACTTTGACTCCATCATTCGAATTCTATTTCAAAATATTTAAGAATAGTTTTATAATTATCCTGAGCACTAAGGCAAGTGTCTAATAGATATTCTTTTATATGAGACCATTGCTGTAAACCTCTGTAATAAAAAAACTTTAATTCTTCGTCTATAATAAAAGGGACAATATTGTTGGCAAGACACTCTTTAAAGATAATCAATCGACCAACACGACCATTACCATCTTGGAAAGGATGGATAATTTCAAATTGATAATGAAAGTCTATAATGTCTTCCAAAGTTTTCTTTTCAATGCTATGATATTCAGAAAGCAATGCTGCCATTTTTGTTGTAATTTCTTTAGGTGGGCAAGTTGCATTGCCTCCAACTTCGTTTGGGAGTTTTTTGTAGTCACCAACATTAAACCAATCTTTTCCACTATCAGACGTTCCTGATTTTAATAAAAAGTGCAATTCTTTAATGAAAGATTCAGTTAATTTCGCTTTGGCTTTATCAATAATTAAATCAATGCAACGAAAGTGGTTTGTTGTTTCTATGATATCATCTACATTGACATTTTCTTTGGATGCTCCAATGGTATTGGTTTCGAAAATGTATCGGGTTTGGTCGTGGGTTAACTTACTCCCTTCAATACGATTCGAATTATAAGTAAGGTCAATTTGTGTACGATGGTAAATTCCACCATTGTGTTTCATCTCTTTTTGCTCTTTGAGATGGTTGAGTAAAGGATTATTACTAAATTTCTTTTTATTTCCTTTCTCAGGGATTGTTGCATCTTCAGGAATATTCCAAGTTTTACCCGTTAGAAAAGCTCCTTTAATCCTTGCTGTTGCGCAGTAATTTCGGATAGTCCTTTCGGGGATATTCCATTTTTTCGAAAATTCACTTACTGAAATATAGTTCATAATTTATTTTATAAATGCCGTTATCGGCAAATATACGGCAAAAAAGATAAAAATAACTTTCGTTTCTTGCCGATGATGGCAAGAAACGAGGATTTTATTTCTTGTGTGAATAGGTGATGAAAAATCAATTCAATAAAAAAAGCGTCACTAAAAGCGACGCCTTAAAATAGGGTTTGAATTATTTTTTAAAGCTCTATTGATTTTATGATTTCAAAGAATTCGCTTTTTAGTTTTTCATCTGTAATACCTTCTTCGCTATTGAAATTCTGACCAAAACTTGGTAAAGAAAAACTTCCTTTAACATCAGCGCCTTGAAATGGAAAACGGTTTTTTGCAATTTCTAAGACTGTAAGTCCTCCTCTAGGTCCTGGAGAAGTAGCTAAGATTAGCGTTTGCTTTTCTTGAAAGAACTTAGGGTTAATTCTGGAAGTCCAGTCAAAAATATTCTTGAAAGCCGTTGAATATGCTCCATTGTGTTCGGCAAGAGAAACAACAACTAAATCAGCAGTTCCCAGTTTGTTGTAGAAATTGTTTGCTAATTCAGGAATACCATTTTTTGCTTCTTTGTCTAAAGAAAAAATAGGCATTTCGTAATCGTTTAAATCCAGCACTTCTACATCGGTGTTTTCAAATTGAGATGCAGCATAAGTGGCTAATTGTTTATTGATAGAGTTTGTACTTGATGAAGCACCAAAAGCGATAATTTTTTTAGTCATTTTATTTGTTTAAGAAGTAGGTTAAAGCTCCCGAAGGACATTTGTTTATTGTATCTATTATTTTTTCTGTTGTTGAGGCTTCGGCTATAATCCAAGGCTTCTCTTTCGGGTGAAAAACATCCGGATTATGACGAACACAATTAGCCGAATGAATGCACTTAGCTGATTGCCATACTATGGTAACTTCACCATTAGTATATTCTTTTGTGATATCTTTTGGATCCATAATTATAGTTGGGTATTAATCGTTATTTTCCCTTTTAAAATTTTAGAAACAGGACATTTATTAGCAATTTGGATTAATCGCTCTTTTTGTTCTGTAGTAATATCAGTAGAAAAAGTAATGCGTCTTGAGAAAACGGTTTCAAATTCGCCATCTAATTCTTGTGCTGCATTTATTGCAATGTTGATTTCGGGAATGTCCCAGCCTTTTCGGTCAATATACATTCGCAAAGTAGCCAGTGTACAACTTGCTAACGAAGCCAAAAGTGCCGAATAAGGATCTGGTCCTAAGTCTTTCCCTCCATTGCTTTCCGGTTCATCCATAATGAGTTGACCGTTGCGCCACGAAATAGTGCATAGATATTTTTGAGAACCAATATGTCCTGTGATATCTTTTTCTACTATGTTTTTCATACTTTAATTTTATAAATGAATCCTCAAGAATAGTTACAAAACATCACAGTACTCAGGAGTCTTATCAAAAACTTTTTTTGCAAAAGGACACAAAGGAATAATTTTTAAATTTGTTTCTCTGGCAAATAAAACTGCTTTTTCAACCATTTTCTTTCCAAAATTTTTTCCGTTATGTCCCGGATTTACTTCAGTATGATCAATGATTATTTTATGTGGTCCAGCGAAAACAAAGGTCATTCTTGCTTCAATTTTATCATCTACCTTCACGTAAAAATAACCTTTTTTTTCGTTGAATTCCAGTCCTATAATTTCGTTCATAGAATTTATTATTAATGTTTCATAGGAACTTCCATTACTAAAAATTTAGCAGCAGTAGTTGCTTTAATTTCAATTTCAGAAGTTTCCCAGATGCCTAATCCATCTCTTGTTTCTAATTTTTTACCATTCACTTCAATTTCTCCTTCGATGTTCATGATGTAAAAACCGTTTCCTTCTTTTTGTAGGGCCAATTTTTTAGAAAAATCCTGGTCAAAATTGCTTAAATAAAACCAGGCATCTTGATGAATCCAAACACCGGCATCATCAGGATTTGGAGATAAAATTTGAGCAAAATCATTTTTTTCTAATGATTTGTCCAAAGTAATTTGTTGGTATCTAGGCGCTACATCTCTTTGTTTTGGAAAAACCCAAATTTGAAATAATTTTGTTCTTTGATCAGCATTTGGATTAAACTCACTATGTCTAATTCCGGTTCCGGCACTCATTACTTGTACATCTCCATTTTTGATGGTAGACTCATTTCCCATGCTGTCTTTGTGCGCTAAATCGCCTTCCAATGGAATAGTGATGATTTCCATATTATCGTGAGGATGTGTTCCAAAACCCATTCCGGCAGCAACGGTGTCATCATTCAATACACGAAGTGCTCCAAATTGTACTCTATCCGGATTGTACCAGCTTGCGAAACTAAAACTGTGGTAAGCATTTAACCATCCGTGATCTGCGTGTCCTCTTGTATCTGCTTTGTGTAAAACTGTATTTTTCATAATATTTTTTGTTTGTTGATTATTACATTACAAATGTACAGCCGTGATAAGCGTTTTGCACTTAACCTAGATTAAGAAGTGTTCAGTGTTCAGTTTTTTAGTATTCAGAGTAAAAAAAACATTAGTAAAGACTGACCACTAATTAACTGACTACTGTTTACTTTTTAGCAATCTGCTTTTCATTTTGCTAAAAAACTCAGGCGTTACACCTATATAAGAAGCAATTTGTTTTTGAGGAATTTTATGAGAAAGATTACCATATCTCTTGTTGAATTTATCAAAGCGTTCTTCGGCCGATAAACTTAAATTATCCATCAGTCGCTCTTGGTTGGCCACTAATGAATTTTCGGTTAGGATTCTAAAAAAGCGTTCCAGCTTAGGAATTTCAGTATACAGTTGTTCCTGATTTTCTTTAGAAAGCAGCACCAGTTCCGCATCTTCTAGAACTTCGATAAAAAGATTGCCGGGTTTTTGCGAAATTAAACTGTACATATCGCCCATCCACCATCCTTCGCAGGCAAAGCTTAAAACGTATTCGACAATATTGTCATTGATGTTGAAACTTCTTAAAATGCCGGAGTTTACAAAATATGAGTACTTGCAAATTTGCCCCGAGTTCAGTAAAATGCTTTTGGCTTTATAATGATGAATTTCAGTTTTACTTAAGAAAAGTTCTTTTTCTTCAGCAGTAAGTTGAACGTGTTTTTCTATGTTATTTATAATCAGAGACATTGTTCTTTTTTAAAAGATTGACCCTGCAATATAGCCATTTTCTGGTGTTTGTTTTTTGTTTAATTCGAATAATTCATCAACAATAGAAAAGACATTAGTAATTTTTTCGAAACAAATCATAAGGAAAAGTGGGTTTAAGTGTCTATTTGTAAAAAAACTTAAATATTCTAAATTTTGCTTTTTTGTACAATGATGTAATCCGGAATATTAATAGAGTTTTGAATATGAAGAAGAATTTTATGTTAGTTCTAGTATTAGGTGTTTTTTATACGTTTAATTTAATTAATATTGTAACCTACATGTATATAGAAGCTATTCACAATGTCTGAAATAAAAGCAATTAATAAACTATTGGTTATAAAACTTATGGAGGGTAATGAAAAAGCCTTTAGTGAGCTTTTCAATATGTTTTATAATGATGTTTATGCCTACAGCTTAAGCATGCTTAAAAATGAAGTCCTTGCAGAAGAAATAGTCCAAGAGGTATTCTTAAATATCTGGTTGCATAGAGAAAGACTGAATCCTGATTTATCATTCAAGTCCTATGTGTTTACTATTACACGTAACTTGACATTTAATCTTATTAGTAAAGTAGCTAATAGTCATAAGCTTAAAGAAGAAGTGTTTTATGCAAGTCAAAAATCATATAGCCCGATTGAAGATGGCATTGCAGAAGCTGATTATAATGCTATAAAGAATAAGGCTATTGAACAATTGCCTCCCAAGCGCAGAATTATTTTTGAAATGTCTCGTAATGAAGAAATGAGTTACGAGGAAATAAGCAAGGAATTGAATATTTCTGTAAGTACCGTAAAAGGTCAAATGAGCAAAGCTTTAGCAGAAATTAGAAATTTTTTGGAAACTCATGGAGATGTTGCACTCCTTATAAGCCTTATTTCATCCCGTTGGCTGGAATAATGATTCGTTAATTATTATCTTTTCTTTCTTTTATATTTTCTATTTCTTTCTATTTATCTCTGTTTTGTTATTATTTTTCTATTTTTCGAAAAAAATAATAATACTCGATAGTACTTTTCGTTTTCTCATCTGTATTATATATAAGAACGTATATTATGCAACACGATACATATATCCAAAATTTATTAAAAAAATTCATTCTGAATCAATGTTCTCAAGAGGAGGTTGATGAAGTTGTGCAGTATATTCAAGGGTTAACAGACTCAAGCGGAATACCAACAGTAGAAGAGGTGTTGGCAATTTTAGATGAAAAACCAATGATGAATGAGCTTGATGCTATTCGCATTAAGGACAAAATACTGGCGATTCCTCAAAAACAACAAAAGACATCGTTAAAAAAGAAATCTCATTTTATAAAATATGCAGCTGCCGCCATTTTTGTGGGCGTTTTAGCTTCAGCTTATTTCTTTAAGGATGATATTTTTAATAAGCCGGTTCAAGTTACTCCAGCAATTGTAAAACAAGATAAAAACATCCTTGAACCAGGTACTAATAAAGCGATACTTACCCTAGCAAACGGATCTCAAGTAGCTTTAGTAAACGGGGCTTCATTGAAAACCCAAAATGCCAAAAGTAATGGTGAGGAAATTATTTATGAAGCTAAAGAAAGAAATACCGCTGAGGTAGCCTATAATTATTTGACAATTCCTCGAGGAGGTAAATTCTTTATTAAGTTGTCCGATGGTACTCAGGTGTGGTTAAATTCTGAAACTAAATTAAAATTCCCGGTAGCTTTTATCGAAGGACAAACCAGACAAGTCGAATTAGTTTATGGAGAGGCTTATTTTGATGTTTCACCAAGTACAAAGCATAAAGGAGCGCATTTCAAAGTTTTGACTGATAAACAGCAAGTAGATGTTATTGGTACCAAATTTAATATCAAAGCTTATAAAGATGAAGCTAACATCTATACCACCTTAGTTGAGGGCAAGGTCGATGTAAGTATTGAAAAAAGTAAACAACGATTAATGCCAAATCAACAATTCAATTTAAATACCAAGACAAGTAATGCGTTTGTGAAAAATGTAGATGTTTATAATGAGATATCATGGAAAGAAGGGGTCTTTAGTTTCGAAAATATCACACTAAAAGAGATGATGAAAGTACTCTCTCGCTGGTATGATGTTGATTTTGTATTCAAAAATAAAGCAATTGAAAACGAAATTTTTGACGGTGTTTTAAGAAAAAACCAAAGCCTAGATGAAATTTTGAGAAGTATTAAAAATTTTAAAATTATAAAAAAGTATGAAATAAAAGATAAAGAAGTAATTCTAGAATAAAAAACCGGGAAGGAAGTATAGAACTACTCTGTAAAGCTGACTTCATTCCAACTATTTTACTATTAACCTATTGTATAACCAACCAACCAATCCAAAAAATTATGAAAATTAAAGTACTTAATGTCTTTGTTCCGTTAAGAGAAAGGCTAACTAAAACTGTTATGAGAGCATTTGTTTTTTTATGGTGTACAAATGTTTTTTGCCTCAATATAGGCAGCACATTTGCGCAAGTGAATGTAACTATTGAAAAAAACCAATCGGCAACAATTTATCAGGTGTTTAAAATTATAAAACAGCAGACTGATTTAAATTTTGTTTACCCCAGAAAAGTTTTTAAAGACATTCCGGATGTCGAATTAAAAAAAGGAACAATTACAGTATCTAAATTATTAGGACAATGTCTTGCAAGTAATAATCTCGATTTTGAGGTAACAGCAGATAATACAATCTTAATTAAAGAAAAGGCTGTAGTGGTGCGTAATGAAGTGCAGCAGAAAGCGATAAGTGGAAAAATTACTGATGGTTCAGGACAGCCTATTCCAGGAGTAAATGTTGTTGAAAAAGGATCTGCAAATGGAGTTCAAAGTGACTTTGATGGTCACTTTTCATTAAAGCTAAAAAGCGAAAAAGCAATATTGGTAGTTTCTTATATTGGTTTTAAAACAAAAGAAATTTCAGTAAACGGACAAAGTAATCTTACTATTAAATTAGAAGAAGACTCAGCGAAGCTAGATGAAGTAGTTGTTGTGGGGTACGGTTCCGTTAAGAAAAAAGACTTGACCGGATCAGTGGTTTCTATTGGTGCCGATAAATTGGAAGGCAGGTCGAATTCTAATGTGCTTCAATCGCTTGCAGGACAAGCATCGGGGGTGCAAATTACACAGTCTCAAGGAGCTCCTGGTCTTGCTCCTACAGTAAAAGTACGTGGTGCTTCTTCGATAAATGCAGGTACTACCCCGCTTTATGTTATAGATGGTATTCCGTTAGAAGATAGTTCAACAAATTCAACAGATACAGGGATTACTACAGGGAGTAATTTAAGTTTTAATCGAAATCCACTGAATTTTATTAATCCTAATGATATTGAGTCGATTGATATATTGAAAGATGCATCTTCAGCAGCCATTTATGGTTCCAGAGGAGCAAATGGTGTTGTTATTATTACCACCAAGCAAGGAAAAGCAGGTAAAACTAAAATTGATGCGACTTTTGAATCGGGGTTTTCTCATGTTAATCGTAAGACGGATATGATGAATGCTTCAGAATTTATTGCCTTCAATACGGCTGCAAGAAATAATTCATGGGCGACAATTGTTGCTGCAAATCCATCGGCTACAAGAGGAATTAATGTAACTGTTCCTGTGGAATTCTCTGATCCGGCATGGATTGCCCGTATCGGAAATGGAACGGATTGGCAGGATGTTGCATTTAGAACTGCACATAACAGAAATGTTCAATTGTCAGCCTCTGGTGGTAACGAGAAAACACAATTCATGGTGTCAATGGGGTATTTAAATTCAGAAGGTGTTGTTGATAGTAACACTTACGAACGAATTAATTTAAGATCTAATATCAAGCATAAGTTCAGTGATAAAGTTCGTATGGGAATGAACATTGGTCTTAGCCGTGCAAAAGAAGCGCCATACGGAACAGGTGGAAAAAGTGACGTGGTGAGTTTGGCTTTGCAAAGTGATCCGTTTTTCCCCCTTTATGTTGAAACTGGAAGTCTTGGTTTTAAAGATCCTGCTTCAATTTGGAATACATTTTCTAAATATGGTTTCCAGCTTTGGCATCCTTATGCATTAACCAGAGAAGCAATTGCTAAAAAAATAACGAATATATCTACAGTTACTTCTTATCTTGAATGGGATGTTATTAAAGATTTAACTCTTAAAACTTCTGCGAGTTCTAATATAGAGAATACAGTTCATAATTTCTATTGGAATGCAGGCCAGAACTGGGGATATTCAGGATATGTGCCAGCGCAAGCTGATTTCAAAACACTGCAATCTAATAACTGGATTTCAGAAACTACACTGAATTACAATAAGACATTTAATCAAAATCACAATTTAAATTTATTGGCTGGCTATTCTGCTCAAGAGCAACGTACCGATTTGAGTAGTATGACAGCGGGTAGTTTCCCGAATGATTTAGTACATACCTTGAATGCAGGTGTTGTGAATGCAGGAAACACTTTTTCAGAAGAGTGGTCATTAGTTTCTTATTTGGCTCGTGCCAATTATTCTTATAAAGGTAAATATCTGGCGTCTGCTGCAATTCGTGCAGATGGTTCTTCCCGTTTTGGAGCCAATAACAGATGGGGGTATTTCCCTTCAGGATCGCTTGCATGGCGTATGTCTGAAGAATCTTTTCTAAAGGATGTTTCTTGGTTAACTAATCTGAAAATGAGGTTGAGCTACGGAGCAACGGGTAATAATTCGATTCCTAACTACGGATCGATTGGGGTATTGGGGTATAGCCCATATGTAAGTTCAGGTACCGTGAACCAAGGTATTTATACATCAAATTTTGCTGATAAAAATTTGAAATGGGAAAAAACAGGTCAGACCAACTTTGGGGTTGATTTCAGTGTTTTTAATGGACGTGTGAAATTTACCGGTGATATCTATTATTCAAAAACGAAAGATTTGTTGCTTAATGTGCCTATTCCAATTCTTTCCGGTTTCTCTTCTACTTTGACGAACATTGGGGAGTTAGAAAACAGAGGATTTGAACTCAATCTTAGTACACAAAATATTGATGGTAAATTCAAGTGGAGCACTGATTTTAATATTTCTGCCAACCGAAATAAAGTATTGAAACTAGGTGTTAATGATGCTCCAATAGATATTAATGTGAGTAGTATGACATCACGCACAGCTGTAGGAGAACCAATAGGTATGTATTATGGTTATGTTGTTGACGGTGTAATTATGTCAAAAGCGGAGTTAGATAGCAAAGCTTATCCAGTATGGCCAGGCAGTGAAGCGGGTGATCCAAAGGTAAAGGATGTTAATAATGATGGTAAAATTGATTCTAACGATCGTACCTATTTGGGTAACTATCAGCCTGATTTTCAATGGGGCTTGACGAATAATTTTTCTTACTCAGGATTTGAACTTTCTGTTTTGTTGCGCGGTTCACAAGGGGGAGAAATTCTTAACCATAATGCCCGATATTTGAAATCAGGTGTAGGTGGAGGGAACCGTAACATGTATGCTGTTGTAAATAATTACTGGAAATCTGATGCTGATCCTGGAAACGGAATGATTCCTAAACCTCGTATGTTGCCAACTACTGTTCGCGATTTTGGATCCAGTTATTGGGTTGAAGATGGATCATTTGTTCGTATTCAAAACATACGTCTAGGATATAATTTACCAAAAAAGCTAGTTGAAAAAATGAAGATAAGTAACATCAAGTTATATCTAAATATGGAAAATGTACATGTGTTCTCTGATTATTTAGGTTTTGATCCGGAAGGTAGTACGTATCAATCGGGTGTATTGGTAGGCTTTGATTACGGAGCTTATCCAAATCCTTTTACTGCTACTGCCGGAATAAATGTTAGTTTTTAAAAAAAATCTAGACCAATCATTTAAAACTTAAGAAAATGAAAAAAATAATATATATCATACTTTTTTGCAACTTATTTCTATTGGGATGTAGTTCAGATTTTTTAGATAAAGCGCCTATTTCAAATGCTAATGAAGAGAATTTCTATAAATCCCAAAAGGATATTGAAACAGGGATGTGGTCTGCTTACAATTCGCTTTATAGCTTGTACGGCCCTGAAAGTTTGCCATCGTTCTATGGCGAGTTAATGTCTGATAATGCATTCAGTGATAATGCTGCAGGAAGAATACAAGACTATGAAAGTTTTGAATTGCACACGATGACTATCGATAATGAGTTAGTATTCAATTTCTGGAATAATTACTATAAGGCAATCTACGCTGTAAATAATATTATTTCCAGTGCCGAGAAATTGGAATTTGCTAGTCGAGATGCTTTAATTGGAGAAGCTAAGTTTTTACGTGCATTATACTATTTTGATATGGTTCGTGCCTGGGGCGATGTGCCATTGGTTACCACTCCATTGAGTATTGCTGATGCTTACGCACAAGGGCGCACGCCAAAGGCGCAAGTTTATGCTCAAATTGTTGCCGATCTTGATTTTGCGGCAGCTAAATTACCGGTAAAAACAAGTCAACGTTTTGTAGGTGCTGCCAGCCAGGAAGCAGCCAATACTTTACTTGGAAAGGTTTATTTAACTATGGGTAATAAAACAAAAGCTGCTGAAACCTTGTTGAAAGTTTATGGCAAGTTTAGTCTGGTGCCTTATGCTGATTTATGGAGTTTAACTAAGAAAAATGGTGCGTCGTCTATTTTTGAGATTCAATATAAAGGCGGTGTGTCTAATCCATACAGTTTGTATTGGGCCATGTTCTCACCGGTTGACAATCGTGTGGTTACAGCTTGGGGTGGAGGATTTAATCAGATTACCAATGATTTATGGAATGCCTATGAAACGGGGGATCCAAGGAGAGATATTTCTATTCAAAATGGGTACACAACGGCTAATAGCTCATTTGTAAACGTAAAATTTCCAATTAAATGGAAAGATAAAACTGCTCCTGTTGCTGGTTTAAGAGAAGCTTCGGATAATAACTTTATTGTTCTTCGTTATGCAGATGTTCTTTTAATGTTGACAGAAGCAACTTCTGATCCAAAATACCTAAACGAAGTTCGTGCTCGTGTTAGCTTACCGGCTTATGGAGCGATAGGTTATCCATCTCAGTACAATACGATTGAGTTAGCTTTAGAACATGAAGCACAAGTAGAATTTGCCTGTGAGTTCCATCGTTGGTTTGATTTAATCAGAACAGGAAGAGCAATTCCAGTAATTAAAGCTAGTGGTAAAAACATCACTACTACTGAGGCGAAATTATTATTGCCTATTCCGTTTTTGGTAATTAATCAAAATCCGGGTGTGATTACTCAGAATGAGGCTTATAAATAAAAATTAGTATTTAAGTTTGTGTTAGTTTGGTTAGTTGTAAAGACCGCTTGCTTGTCGAATAGATAGGTAAGCGGTCTTTTTTATTCCCCTCCTTTGGAGGGGTGCCTGAAAGGCGGGGTGGATTATTTGTTATTCCTATTGACTTTTTACAAAACAATAATCGAATTCTGAGCAGTTTTTCTTAACTCGAATAATTTTTAAACATATAAATCCATAATAGCCTTGAAAATCGTAAGTTGAAGGGTGTCAAAGCAATTATTACAGCCATGATAATAGGGATAATTCTTAAGTCGAATGTTTCTTTAAAAAAGAAATGGGCTATGACATAAGTAGCAATACCTTGTGCTACAGTTAAACCGTAGTTAACATACATAGCACCAAAAAAATATCCTGGTTCCTTTTGGAATTTATAATGACAATGCGGACAGTGTTCATTCATTTTAGGAAGGCTGAATTTAAAGAAGATACTTTTCTCTTTAAAAACTTTCCCTTGTTGACAATGAGGACAATCATTATTCAGGATGTGAGTGAGTGTATTTGACATTTTGCTTATTTTTTTCAAAGGTATTTATTATCAATCTGCTAGCTATTTTCTATATTCGCTTATTATAGGACAAAAAAGACATTTTGCAATGAAAAAATATCCCGTTTATAGTATTGAACAGTTTAATTGCAATTCGGTAACGAGTGATTTGTATGTGAATACGTTTAAAAATCACTTGATTAATCATAGTTTTATAGAAAAACCACATCGCCATAATTTCTATCTGTTGGTTTTTTTTACCAATGGTTCTGGAATTCATGAGGTCGATTTTGACCGTTTTGATATTCGTCCCGGAAGTGTTTTTGTATTACAACCAGGACAAATGCACCATTGGGTTTTATCTGAAGATATAGAAGGTTTTGTTGTTTTTTATACTGCCGAAATGTATAATTTATACTTTGGAAACAAAAAAATAGATGATTATCCGTTTTATTTTTCGATACAAAACAGTCCAGAAATTATTTTGAATGCAGCCGAAATAAAAATCCTTTTGCCTTATTTCGAAAATTTAATTGCCGAAAGCCAAAGCAATCAATTATTGAAGCGAGATAAAATAATGAATCTATTGGACAGTATTCACATTGAGTTGGCTCGAAAGTACAACGAAATCTATGTGCATGAAGCGCATTCGTACAATGTGAAAATTAAAAGTCTGGAGCAGCTTTTAGAGAAGAAATTTAAAGCAGAAAAATCGGCGGCATTTTATGCTTCGGCATTGAATGTTAGTTTGAAGCATTTGAACCGAATTTGCAATGAAATCTTAAAAAAAACAACCACCGAAGTGATTGTGGATAGGGTGATGCTGGAAGCCAAACGAATGTTGCTCGATAAAAACTGGACAGTAAACGAAATTGCTACCGAATTAGGCTATGACGATTACTCTTATTTTACGCGTTTGTTTAAAAAACACACTACTGTAACGCCCACCGCTTTCCGATTATTGAAAAAAGATTAAACCTTAGGTAATATCAAAACGTCAGTTTGAGGGGTAATTTATTCTAAAAAAAAACTAATATATAATGACGTTTTTATATTCGACTATAAATTAAAACGTGATTTTTTCCAAGTTCTAACTGTCCTTAGCTTTCGCAGTCGAGTGTCAAATGTTTGAAGGATGCGTAAAAAGAAAATTTGTTTGAGCGTAGCGAGTTATTTTCTTTTAGCATTCGAAAACTAATTTGACCGACGAGGAAGCGTAAGACTTGAAATCGAAGATTCATGAATACCAAAAAGCAATAAGAACGCATGAATATTTTTTTGTTTTTTTTTGATCAAGACAAATCGAAGATTCAGCGAACACCACTTATAATAAAAGTTAAGTGAGCTAAAAAAGAAAAATTAGTTTACAGTTACTAAACTCGCCGCTTTTTTAGCATTTTCTACTATTTCTTCTATTGGGGTTTCTAAGGCATCATTAACCAATGCAACTCCCATTCTTCGGTAAGGTCTTGAAGATGGTTTGCCAAAGATTCTGAAATCAGTTTTTGGTAAGGCAGCAATTTTTTCAATTCCGGTAAAAGTGGGATTGTTACTGTTTTCAGAAGCTAAAATAACTGCACTTGCTCCCGTTTTTTCTAGGGTGATTTCGGCAATAGGTAAACTCAAAATAGCACGTAGATGCAATTCGAACTCGTTAAAATTTTGAGTTCCTGCTAAGGTTACCATTCCAGTATCATGTGGGCGAGGAGAGAGTTCAGAAAAATAAACGCCATCATCGGCAAGGAAAAATTCAACACCAAAAAGTCCTGCGCCACCTAAGGCTTCCGTAACTTTTTCCGCCATGTCTTGAGCTTCGTATAAATCTTTGTCGGAAATGCGAGCGGGTTGCCAGCTTTCCTGATAATCGCCACGTTCTTGTCTATGTCCAATAGGAGCACAGAATAAAGTACGGCGGTTGTTTTGGGTTACGGTCAATAAAGTAATCTCGGAATTGAATTTCACAAATGCTTCTACAATCACTTCAATAACATCACCACGCGAACCAGCCACAGCATATTCCCAGGCTTTTTCGATACTTGCACTGAGCTCTGCCGAAGTGTCGCCTTTTATGGTTGATTGTCCTTTTCCTGATGAAGACATTAGTGGTTTTACCACACAAGGGATTCCTACTTCCAGAACGCCTTTTCGCAGTTCTTCGGCGGTTGTGGCATAACGGTATTCGGCCGTTTTTAATCCTAATTCTTTAGAAGCTAAATCACGAATGGCTTTGCGATTCATCGTAAAGTTGGCTGCTTTTGCTGAAGGAACAACAGTAATTCCTTGTTTTTCGTAATCGTAAAAACGTTCGGTTCTAATGGCTTCTATTTCAGGAACGATGAAATCGGGATTGTGTTTGGCTACAATTTTATCTAAAGCGTCGCCATCTAACATATTAATCACTTCAAAATCGTGAGCGACTTGCATAGCAGGAGCGTTTTCATAACTATCAACTGCTATCACTGTTTGCCCGATGCGTTGCGCAGCGATTACAAATTCTTTACCGAGTTCGCCTGAGCCGAGGAGAAGGATTTTTGCCATTTTATGTTTTTATTGCGAGGAACGAAGCAATCTCACTACGAGAGTTACTAATGAATATTGAAAAACAAAAATAGTTTAAAATTTGGAGTGTTGCTACTTCAAATTTTAAACTATTTTTTAGGAATAGGAGGGGTTTTATAATTTAATTGACAATTCTAAATGTCCCCCTAAACCAAGTTCAACAATTTTTTGTAATGTTGAAAATCTTACTTCTTTTACATTGTTTTCGATTTTAGAAATATAAGATTTTGTTGTTCCTGCTTTCTCGGCTAGTTGTTCTTGCGTCAAACCTTTTTCAAGTCGCGCATCATGAATCATGGCTCCGATTTTGAAGTTCTCATAACCAGCTTCCAGTTCATCACGTTTTGCTGTTCCGGTTTTTCCAAAATGTTTGTCTTTGAATTGATCCAGTGTTTTGATATTATTTTTCGCTTTCATATTCATTTTTGATTTTAATAGCTTTTTCAATTTCTTTTTTCGGTGCCTTTTGCGTTTTCTTCTGAAATCCGTTTGCTATTACTATTAATTTGCCCTGATCGAAAAAACAAAATATTCTAAAAATGTCGCTTCCTTGTTGAACTCTAATTTCATAAAGTCCATCAGTATTTTCAATGTGTTTGAGGTAAGTTTCCGGTACTCTTTCTAATTCCTGAATTAACTCTAATGTCCAGATAATTTTGTCCTTAACTTTATCACGCTGCTTTATAAAGAATTCTTCAAAGTAATCTTTGTAAAAAACAATGGTGCGTAGCTTTTGTCTATCCATTTGCAAATATATGAAAAAGTTGCCTTAAAGTGAAACTATTTTTTGTCTGAAACGTTTCCTGTCTATCATCCTAATTTCCGAAAAATAATTTATAAGGTTTTGGTTACTAGTAATTTTAAGTATAATGAGTCGCATTACAAACGCTTGGTTTTGTGTTTTATTGGTAATTAGGTATAAAGTAGGTTTGGTGCTAAATTAAGTTCATTCTTTGGATTGCCAAATCATTCAAAAGACAAAACCATTTTTTTGCATTAAGTCAATTTCCTAAATTCGTTGTAGCAGATGTTATAGTCAATTTACTTGACGTATTTAGATTTAAAAAACTCAATAAATTTTAAACCAAACATACTTACTTTAAAAGTACCATTACTGCTATTTTCAATTATTTTATAGTTTGTCAAAATTTGTAGTGTCTTATCGGTGTGTTGTGGATAACTTGTTTTGGTTGATAATGTTTTTAAGTAAAAGGAATTATTGTAATTACTTAAAAAACTAATTAATTCAAGAAATGTGGATTTTTCTTCGTTGTTGAATTCGTTTATCTCATTAAAAAGTTCTTTTGCAGTTTTATCATATTCTGAATTTAAAATAGAATTACTGTCAAGTAAATCATTTGAATCACTTTTAAGTTGACTAATTAAACTATTATTAGAATTAATCAACTTGTCTTTCTCTAATATTAATTGATCAATTCTGTTTTGTAATTGTTGTAAGCTTTGTTGACCTGTAAGTTGTTGTTGAACCTCAAAATTATGAACTGCATTATCAATTTCTTCTTTTCTTGTAATTTTATTATTATAGCGTTTAAAATATTGAATTATTTGATTAAGTAAAACTTGTAAAAATGGAAACAAAATCGAATATGAAATTGAGTATAAAATGGGTTTCCAAATTCTTTCAAAATTTTCTGTAAAAAAATTTGATTTAACATATATAATCTTTTTTAAAGCACTATTGTTTTCAAATGCCAAGTAAAAAAGTATATCCCAATTAAATATTATTAAAACGACAGAATAAGTAATAATTATCGGTAATTTTAATTTATTCTTTAATTCGTTATGGATATTAGAAAAATTGGTTTTTATTTCGTCAATCATTTAAATAGTTTTGTTGATTAAATTGCTTATAACTTGTATATAGGTCTGATTAATATCAGACTTATTTATTCCTCAAATATATTAAAATATCTTACAAAATAGTTTGTTGTGAAATTTATTCCCAATCATTTATTTTTTAAGGTTTCTAACTGAATTTGTAGTTTTTTATTTGGGTATTGTGTTGAGGTAAATCCAGATGCTATTGTGATAACAGGATTGTGGGTTAGGGATAGCAGTGGAAATCCTTTTATTTTTTCTTTAAAAATAAAAGATTGAAATGGATAGCCCGACCGAAGGGAACCCCATAAATAAAAAATAGTTTAAAATTTGGAGTATTGGCACTTAAAACTTTAAACTATTTTTTAGTCAGAACTTTTTTTGCTGTCAGTCTGAGCCTGTCGAAGACCTCGTTTAGTGAGTATAAGCACTTCGACAAGCTCAGTGTGACAACAACTTATTAACTGAGATTTAAGATGCTTTACAACTTAATTTCAGTCATTCGATCCTCGATAAAACTAAATCCCCAACCCGGTAAATTGTGAGGTTTTGCAAAACCATCCTGAATAACCATAGGATTGTCAATCAATGGATCGACCCAGTCAAAAGATTCTACGCCCACGCCATTTGAAATGGTACACAACAACGGAACATCGTAATCTTTGTAATAATGCGGGAGCACAGGCAGGTGGAAACTTTTAGCCAATGCCGCACTTTCGCGCCAGGCTTCGACACCACCAATTCTTAAAATATCGGGTTGCCAAATGTCTAAAGCGTTTCTAGTAGCTAATTCTCTAAGCGGCAAAGTATCAAATTCTCTTTCTCCCATGGCGAGTGAAATTCCAGTTTGGTTTTTCAGGATTTCGTAACCCTGGAAATTCTGGTGATGGATAGGTTCTTCAAACCAGTTGATGTTTAAATCGCGGGCTTCTCGGGCTAATTTCATTGCCGATGGCAAATCCATTCCCTGATTGGCATCCATCATAATATCGACTTTATCGCCCACGGCTTCACGTACTAAACGCAAACGCTCTACATCGGTGCTGACTTTTGGCGAACCTACTTTTATTTTTACCGCTTTGAAACCTCTATCAGCATAATTGGTCACTTCTTCAATCAATTCGTCAATCGAATAGGAAATCCAGCCACCACTTCCGTAAATGGATACTTTTTCTTTGTGTGTGCCTAGGATTTTATGGATGGGTTGTCCCAAAGTTTTTCCCCAGGCGTCCCACATGGCAATATTGATGGCGGCTTGTGCCCAACGCAATACGCCTTGGTTTCCAAAATATTCGGCTAATTCATCTAGTTTTTGATAAACAGCCGCAGTTTCATTGGCCTTATAGCCTTTGATAACGGGAATGATATCTTTTAATGCACCAACAATCGCATTGGGAGAATATTGGAAAGACAATAAATAGGATTCGCCAATAACTCCGTTTTCCAGTTGGATTCGCATTACGATAAAGGCAATTTCGGTTAGCGTATGCGTGGCATCCGAAATTGGTTTTTTTAGCGTTGTGGAAGCCTTGTATAATTTGACGTCTCTGATGGCTGTATCTGTATTCATGCTATGTTGTTTTAGAATTACAATATTACAACTCTAAAAGCAACACTATTTACACAATAAATAGATTTTTAAACACTATATTGATAAAGAATAGTGTATTTTTAAAGCTTGTTAAATCATTGTAGTGTAGAAATGAAAGCAGAATATCGAAGTATCAGTCCGTCGCCGGGTAGTTCTTTTAATACGACTCTTTTTGAAGGCAAAGAATTTATTGCTTCCTGGCACTTTCATCCTCAATATGAATTGACCTATATTCTGGGAAGTAGCGGGATCAGGTATGTGGGTGATAATATGGGGAATTTTGAATACGGCGACTTGGTTTTGGTGGGTTCGAATTTGCCGCATTGCTGGAAAACCATTGGCGAACAAAAAGAAGAAGTACGCTGTATTATTGTGCAATGGGACGAAGAAATGCTCGAAGATTGGTTAGAGAAAAAAGAATTCCAGCATATTAAACAACTTTTTGCTTTGGCTTCCAGAGGGATTCGGTTTGATTTTGAAACTGCTTTGAAAGTCGAGAATAAATTGTTAAGCTTGATTGATTTACCCCCTTTTGATCGCCTTTTGTCTTTTTTGCAAATATTACAGGAATTGGCTGTGAATGCCAATCATCACTTTTTGGCTGGCGAAGGATTTACTACCAATTTGACTATTAAAGAAAGTGAGCGCGTCAATTTGATTTACAATTATGTCAAAGAATGTTACAGCCAACAGATTACCTTAGAAGATGTTGCTCAAAAAATAGCGATGAACAAGGAATCCTTTTGTCGTTTTTTTAAGAAAACTTTCCGCAAGTCTTTTTTTGAATTTATAAATGAATACAAAATTAGTATGGCAACCAAAATGCTTATCAATACTGATTTAACGGCTTCAGAAATTGGATACCAGGTTGGTTATAATAATTTAAGTTTTTTTAATCGGCAGTTCAATAAGTTTGTAAAAATGTCGCCTTCTAAATACCGAAAAATGTATCGGAATATTTAGTTTTTAGTTAAACTTTCCAATCCGGCCGCAAACGGGATTATAAAGGCTACCTTGTGTAAAAATCCATGTCTATAGCCCATCGTGTCATTCTTGTTGAAGCCTTGTTTGCCAAATTAGAACTAGAAATTGCCGTCTTTCAGGAAAGCTCGACTTTAAGCTGTGTGGCGGGTTGCGGAAAATGCTGTGCCACTCCTGAAATTGATGCTTCTCCACTCGAATTTTTGCCTTGGGCGTTTCATCTTTTCTTAAACGGAAATGCTGAAAATGTTCTAGCAGTTTTAAAAAGCAGCAGTAAAAGCAGTTGCTATATTTACAATCCACTTTCGTTATTAGATAGTAATAAAGGAAATTGCAGTGATTACCAATACCGAGGTTTGATTTGCCGATTGTTTGGTTTTGGTGCCAATAAAGACAAGTACGGACAATACCGAATATCTACTTGCAAAATAATCAAAGACAACCAAAAAGAGGCTTTTGAAAAGACTACAAAAGCTATTAATGACAGTCTAGCCATTCCCATTTTTACCGATTATTACATGAATCTTTCTCAAATAGATTTTAAATTAGGAAACCTAATCCTGCCCATAAACCAAGCGCTGGTTTTTGCCATTGAAGAGGTATTGCAGTATTATGCCTATCGACCGATGCCGAATGGTTATAATAATTGTGCGTGATGAATTTTTGTTTTGGAAATATTGACGAGTTTTTTTGTTGATTGATCTAGTGTTTTTTTGAGTTTGTAACTTTGTAAGTGCGGTCTGGTTTAAAAATATTTTTCATTAATCAATTTTTGGTGTTGATATTAATAAAAGAAATAATATGAATGAAATAGTAAAACCTAATGAATTTATTATAAGTAATAAGAGTTTGTTTTCATATTTACTTTTAAATGCAAAATAAGCAGGAATTAGTAATAAATTTATAATAACCGTGATAGGAATTGCTAATAATCCAAAACCCATCGGGCCTCCTGTGTTTACGATTTGAATAATTGTAAAAGGCACAAAGTATAAATTCACAAGAAAAATTAAAACAGAAAAAATTTTATTTAAAAGGTTTAATTTCATTTTCCTAAATATTTATGCCAATTCGTTTAGATGTTTGGCAATAGTATGTAATATTTTATTTCAAATATATTAAAAACAGTATATAGCTAATATAGTTGTACTAAAAGGAATAAGTTTTATTTGACTAC
Source organism: Bacteroidota bacterium (assembly GCA_039805885.1). GTDB lineage: Bacteria > Bacteroidota > Bacteroidia > Flavobacteriales > Flavobacteriaceae > Flavobacterium. Next base: position 14,079 of record JBDLTG010000101.1, on the reverse strand, counting down.
ATTATTTATCTAATAACCAATTCCAACGTTTTGCCCAATCGGATAATATATCATTTCTCCATTTTAAAATTGTTTTTCCTCCTTGTATTTTTCCGTCATATAAATTTGGATCGGCTTTATCGGTGTACCAATTATCGCCTAATTTATAATCAGTGCTGTGTTTTTTGCCTGGCCATAAGTTTTCGACAACTAATTTCCCTTCCTGTACGGGGAAATTTGGAATGTCAGAGGTGAATTTATAGCTTAATATTTCTGCTTTTTTTGGAGCATACTTTATAGCATATTCTCCATTGCCAAGGTAGTATCCAGGCCATTTTTGTACATTGTTGTTATAGGCAGTTTCCATCCAGAAACAGGCTGAGTCTGAGGGTATATTTATAATCGGTCCTTTTAAATGGAATTCTACAATTGTGCAGTAGGCTACTGTATCTTTTTCGGTTGTCACACGATTGTATACCACTCTGGGACTGTGGTTGGTTTTTTCGAAACTGCCACCCCAACTTTCACGCATTGGATTGTTTGGGTTTCCATCCATCATATAGAGGAGGGTGGGAGTGTCTCCCATTTTTATGTTTCCATTGTAGTAATTTTTAAAATCTTTGCCCAGATTTCCAGCTCCTTGAATGTATTTGTCATAGTAATCAGTGGTTTTTACGCTGTCAGGTTCGTCATTGTTGGAGAAGAGTCCGTAATAAGAAGAGTTGTTTTCAATAAGCCAAAGATTTGGAAAATGCTCTGCAATATAAGCATAGCTATTGGAACTCCATTTTTTGTTTGGTCCACCAATCCACACAATTCGTATTTTATTCTGGATTTCTGGAGCATCGTGTAAAGCCTGAGCTAAATCTTCCAGTCCTCCCCAAACCAATACCCAAAGTGGTTGTGGACTTTCTTTTTTGGCGCATTTTATAATCCAGTTTGAACCTTCAGTTGCAGCGGTGTAACCAATATAAGGAGCTGCACCATGACGGCCTTGTTTAGTAATGGAACGTAAATAATCGGGGGATAGTAATCCTTTTTGATGTTCTTTTAATTTGGGTAAATCTTTTTCATACAGACCAATCATCCGTAAAATTTCTTCTTTGTTTCCATTACCAAAAGAAGGTGAGGAAACAAGTCCTTCGATGTTAAATAATTCACTATACATCAATAAATGAGTGATAGACTGATTGTCGTCCGGATCAGTGCCGCCAATATCACTACTGATAAGAATTCGAGGTTTATTAGGTACTTGCTGTTGCGCAATTGTGGTAAAAGAATAAACGCATAGTAGAAAAAACAAAATAAATCTATTCATAATGATATTGTTTTATTTGTATAAAAATATAAAAAAAGCATTACAAACCATCAGTTTTATTATTGTTTGTAAAAAAGGTATGCGCCAAAAAAAGCCCCAAGTTTCCTTGAGGCTAATTGTATAGAAAAAGCGTTTTGACTATCCAGCCAAAGCATCTTTAATTCTTTTTAAAGCTTTTTTCAATTGCTCATCGCTAGTAGCATAAGAGAAACGGATACAGTCAGGGTTACCAAAAGCGTCACCAGTTACGGTTGCTACACAAGCTTCAGCCAAAAGATACATAGAAACGTCATTAGCATCTTTAATTTCAGTTCCTTTTAATGTTTTTCCGAAGAAAGAAGAAACGTCTGGGAATACGTAGAAAGCTCCTTCCGGAACGTTGATTTTTACTCCTGGAATTTCTTTCAACAATCCAACAACTAAATCTCTACGAGAATGGAAAGCTTGTACCATGTGGTTCAATACAGATGGATCAGCATCTAAAGCAGTAATTGTAGCACGTTGTGCTGGAGAATTAGCTCCTGAAGTTACTTGTCCTTGGATTTTAGTACATGCTTTTGCAATAAATTCAGGTGCTCCAATGTATCCAATTCTGTATCCTGTCATAGCGAAAGCTTTTGCAACTCCGTTTACAGTAATGGTTCTTTCGAACATTCCCGGTACAGAAGCGATACTGCAAAAAGTTCCTGAGAAATTAATGTGCTCGTAGATTTCGTCAGCAACAACGTAAATGTTTGGATATTTTTCTAAAACTTTAGCTAAAGCTGTTAGTTCTTCTCTGTTGTATACAGATCCTGATGGATTACAAGGAGAAGAAAACCACATCATTTTTGTTTTTGGTGTGATTGCAGCTTCTAATTGCTCTGGTGTGATTTTGAAATCAGTTTCTACAGAAGTTGGAACTTCTACAGGAACTCCACCTGATAATTTTACGATTTCGAAATAAGAAACCCAGTAAGGTGCTGGTAAGATTACTTCGTCACCGTCGTTTAACATTACCTGTGCAATGTTGTATAAAGATTGTTTTGCTCCTGTTGAAACTACAATTTGAGATGGTTTGTAATCTAAATCGTTGTCTCTTTTAAATTTTCTGCAGATAGCATCTTTCAATTCAGCATATCCATCAACTGGAGAATAAGTGCTGTAGTTTTCGTCAATCGCTTTTTTAGCGGCTTCTTTGATGAAATCAGGCGTGTTGAAGTCAGGTTCTCCTAAACTTAAACTGATAATGTCTTTACCTTGCGCTTTTAATTCTCTAGCCAAAGCTGCCATTGCTAATGTTTGTGATGTAGCAAGATTGTTAATTCTGTCTGAAAGTGGATTACTCATTAATAAAGTGTTGAAAGCCCTAAAATCCTTTTTTTGAATTAAGGGAGGTTAATTATTTATTTTAATTAATTATTGTTGAAAAACACCGAAGTGTCTCTTTATTTTACGCCATTTCTGGGTTTGCACCTAATTCTTTTAAATGTTTGAAATGTGCAATTATGGCACTTCCCATGGTTTTGTATTCATAATAAGGCAGGTTGCATTCTTGTGCAGTTTCGCGAACAATCTTTGCAATTTTGCTATAATGAATGTGACTGATATTTGGAAAAATATGATGTTCAATTTGGTGGTTCAAACCTCCAGTATACCAATTAACTAACCAGTTTTTTGGAGCAAAATTAGTTGTGGTAAACAATTGATGAATCGCCCAGGTGTTTTCCATTTCTCCTAATTCATTTGGAGAAGGATTCTCGGTTTCTTCTACTACGTGAGCCAATTGGAATACAATACTTAAAATTAATCCGGCAGTATAATGCATGATAAAGAAACCAATTAATACTTTCCACCAGGTGATTCCAATTACGATAGGTAATACAATCCAAATGGAAACATAAATTATTTTAGTGATAATTAAAGTGGTCCATAGAATTTTAGGACTTTTAGGTTCACCATAAGATAATTTTCTTTTAAGGTAACTTCTCATTTGCTTAAAATCAGTTGTAATTGCCCAATTGAAAGTCAATAATCCGTAAAGAAAAACAGAGTAATAATGTTGAAAACGATGAAAACTATGCCATTCAGCGCTTTTAGTAAAACGAATAATTCTTCCCGCATCTAAATCTTCATCGTGACCAGGAATATTAGTATAAGTATGATGCAAAACATTATGTTGTACTTGCCAGTTGTACACATTTCCAGCTAAGACATAAATAGTGCCTCCCATTATTTTATTGACCCAACTTTTATTCGAATACGAACCGTGATTCCCATCATGCATGACATTCATTCCTAGTCCAGCCATACCAATTCCCATAACGATAGTTAAAAGTAGGTGAGCCCAAAAAGGCATATCAAGTGTAAGGATTAAAAAGTAAGGAACCAGAAAAACAGTAAAAAGTATGATCGCTTTCAAATGGAGTTTCCAATTACCTGCTTTCGAAATATTATTTTCTTTGAAGTAATTGTTTACCCGCGAGTTAAGCGTTCTAAAAAACTTTAGTTTGTCTTGCTTAGCAAATGTAGGTGCGGTAGTATTCATATAATTCGAAAATAGCGTTCAAAGATAATTATTTATAAATTTTAACTCTGCAAAATTGAGTTAAATATTTCAAACTTAAAAATAGTACTTTTGTTAAAAAAATAAAACGATGGACGAAATATTGAGCTATTTTCCGGATTTAACCGATATTCAAAAAGAACAATTCCAAAAACTAGATTTTTTATACCACGATTGGAACGAAAAAATAAATGTTATTTCTAGAAAAGATATTGATTCTTTGTATACTAAACATGTTTTGCATTCTTTAGGGATTGCTAAAATCATGAAATTCGAACCCGGAAGTTATGTACTGGATGTGGGGACAGGCGGTGGATTCCCTGGGATTCCATTGGCGATTCTTTTTCCTGAAACCCGTTTTTATTTGATTGATGTAATTGCGAAAAAAATAAAAGTAGTTCAAGGCGTTGCTGATGCTTTAGGATTGAAAAATGTTAAAGCAGAGCAAATTCGTGCCGAAAATGTAAAAGGCGATTTCGATTTTATTGTAAGCCGCGCGGTGACTAATATGCCTGATTTTGTTTCCTGGGTGAAAACTAAAATCAAGAAACAACACAAACATGAACTAAAAAACGGAATTCTGTATTTAAAAGGAGGAGACCTAACCGAAGAATTAGCTGATTTTCCGAAAGCAACTCAATATGATTTGGCTGATTTCTTCAAAGATGAATTCTTTGAAACTAAGAAAGTGGTTCATTTACCGTTGAAATTTGTGGTGTAATCCATTTTAGAAAAACATAAAGCCCACAAGAACTCAAGTAATTTGAACTTTTGTGGGGTTTTTATTTTGGATTACTCTTGTATTCCCCCTTTGGGGGTTAGGGGGCTATCCCAAAAACGGATATCTGTAATTTTCTGGAGAAACAAAAACTTCCTTTATAGTTCTTGGTGAAACCCAACGCAACAAGTTCATTGCCGAACCCGCTTTGTCATTGGTTCCGGAAGCTCTGGCACCACCAAAAGGTTGTTGTCCTACAACTGCTCCCGTTGGTTTATCGTTAATGTATAAGTTTCCAGATGCATTTTGTAGTTTCACAGTTGCTTCTTCAATGGCATAACGATCCTGACTGAAAATAGCTCCGGTAAGTGCATATTCTGAAGTTTGGTCTATCAGTTCCAGAGTTTCATTCCATTTGTTGTCTTCGTAAACATAAATCGTTAGAATAGGACCGAATAATTCGGTTTCCATCGTAACGTACTTTGGATTTGTAGTCAGGATAACTGTAGGTTCAATAAAATAACCAACCGATTTATCGTAATTTCCTCCAATGATGATTTCGGCATCGCTATCTTTTTTAGCTCGGTCAATATAACCCGCTAATTTATCGAAAGCCCCTTCGTGGATAACAGCAGTAATAAAGTTGCCAAAATCTTCCGGAGAACCCATTTTCATGGATTGGATATCAATTGTTAGTTGTTCTTTGATAGCTGGCCATAAACTTTTTGGAATATATACTCTTGATGCAGCCGAGCATTTTTGACCTTGAAATTCGAATGCGCCACGTACAATTCCTGTAACGGCTTGTTTTACATTGGCACTTGGATGCACCATAACAAAATCTTTTCCACCTGTTTCGCCTACAATTCTAGGATAGGTTTTGTAATGATGGATGTTAGTCCCAATTTTTACCCAAAGATCTTTAAACACCTGTGTTGAACCGGTATAATGCAATCCGGCAAAATCACGGCTCGCTAAAATGGTATCAGTAATCATAGCTGCATCTCCAAAAACAACATTGATAACACCATCAGGAAGTCCTGCTTCTTTGAAAATTTCGATAATAATTTTTGCCGAAAAAACCTGGCTGTCGCTGGGTTTCCAAACTACCACATTTCCCATCATGGCAGCACTTGCAGGAAGATTGGCCGCAATAGCAGTAAAGTTAAACGGAGTAATGGCGTATACAAAACCTTCCAGTGGTCGGTATTCCAGTCTGTTCCAAATAGTAGATTCAGATGTAGGTTGGTCAGCATAAATTTGCGTCATGAATTCTACGTTGAAACGTAAAAAGTCAATTAACTCACAAGATGCGTCAATCTCAGCCTGGTGAATGTTTTTAGATTGACCAATCATGGTTGCAGCGTTGATTCGGGCTCTGTATGGTCCTGCAATTAACTCGGCAGCTTTTAAGAAAATAGCGGCACGTTGTTCCCAAGCCATATTAGCCCAAGCTGTTCTTGATTCTAATGCATTAGCGATAGCGTTTTCTATATGCTTTTTTTTGGCAAGATGATAGCTTCCTACTATGTGTTTATGGTCGTGTGGAGGAGTTATGTTTCTGGTATTTCCAGTTTTAATTTCTTCGCTACCGATGTATAAGGGAATCTCAATTTTAGCATTCCACATTTTTTTGTAAGTGGCAAGAACGGCTTCTTTTTCGGGTGAATTAGGAGCATAACTTTTTACAGGCTCATTTATAGCTTTGGGTACTTTAAAAAATCCTTTTAGCATTGTATCTTGTTTTTTTATCTAGTGCTATTAGATAAGGTTAGAAAATCTTTATTCGAAATAGAGAATAATGGTATACTAACAAAAGTACAAAAGGAGAATTTAAAACTTTTATAAAGAAGTTATAATAGTTTTAAATATTTAATAGGGATATTAATTTAAAGCAAATGGGGCACACAGTCTGAAGGTAGGAACGATAACTTTAAAGTTTTTAGTATTGGTAAAGTTAATCATATTGAAATGACCTTTCATTGCTCCATAAGGAGACGAAAGTAGGCATCCTGAACTGTAAGTGTGATTTTCTCCAGGTTTTAGAACCGGTTTTTTACCAATAATTCCTTCGCCATCTACAACTTCAACGTTGTTTAAAGAATCGAATATTTCCCAGTGACGAGAAGTAAGCTGTACAGAATCTTTACTGTGATTTTCAATTGTGATATGGTAACTAAAGGCAAAGTGAATCTTGTAGTTTTTGAAGTAGGTACCTTCAAAACTAGTCAAAACGGTAATTTTTATGCCTCTTGTTATCTGAGAAACCATATTAAAGTATTAAATACTGTGTTTAATAGAGCCAAAATTACAAAATTTTCATTTGCTTTTGTTTATTTTTAAATCTTTTTTTAATTAATGATATTTAGGGAATTAGCGGCGCCTTTTCCGATGATTCTGTCATAGCGTCCAGTGTTTTCTCTGTAATAAACTAAAACGGTATATTGGTTTTCTGTTTGATAGAAATTTCCGTCTATAGCGTTTTCATTATCAATGTTTCCTTTGCTGTCAGCGATGACATATTTGAAATTAGTAAAACCTTGTTTGATTAAGATTGCTTTTTCATATATACCTTTTTTTTCATTGTAATCCATCTTGTATTCTGGAGTTAAACTGTAGTTGTTGAACATTCCGCTAACGTAAATGCCTTTATCTTGTCTGTAGGTTGGTGCTGAAAGACTAAAATAAACCCAGGCATAATCGGCTTCAATTTCATTATTAGTTGCATTTGTATTCTTTACAAGATAATTACCATTGATGTCTTCGAATTGGGTATATGGAAAATTCCCTCGGGCATTACTGGTATATAAATAACAGCTGTAAATATCAGTACTTGAATCTACATGGGCTATGTTGTTGGTTGCTACTCTAACGTCTTTGTTTTCGAAATAAAGATATTCGTTGCCAGCCCAAAATTGAGTTTCGGTATCATATTTATAAATTAAATCATTGCCAATGGTGTATTGTGGTTTGATGTTTTTTATTTCGGTATTGAAATCTCCATTTTGGATTAGACTTACTTTTATGTTTTTTATAGGGTTTTGAAAAGTAATCGTGCTTGATTTTACTGAAAAGTCCAGATTGTGTTTGTATTCAATGACGCTAACATTTCGGGCTCTTTTAATTTGTAAAGGGACAGTAGCAACATCTTCGTAAAGAATGAATTTTCTGGAAAAGACTACTTCTTTGTCGTTGTTTAATATTTTGAGGATATAGTTACCACTAAGACGCAATTGCTGTGTGAATTGGTTGGGAATACTCAAATTATAATGGGAATAAATTTGTAGTGTGTTGAAAGAATTTGAATAATCCTGAATTCTTTGATTATCAAATCCTTGTAAATATTCGTTTTTTGGAATATTAGAAGGAGCCCAATTGTAATCACAATGGATGATTTCGTAATAATAATTGGCTTCATTCCCAAAAAGATCATCAAATTGAAACTGAAAGCCACTTCCTAATTCAAAAATTGGAACTGCATTTTGGTTGTTTTGAATAAAGGAAACCGTTTTTATATGATATGGAGGAACCACTTCTTTTTCTATTTGTGCCAAAGAAGGATTTGTTGAAAGTACGAAAAGAAAAAACAGGATTATTTTGAAAAAAGATTTTGCCATTTTGGAGTACTTAAGATTTTGTAAATATAACGAATACTACTTGTTTTTATTTATTAAATTAATTTCTAAAAATATTTTTCGTGTGTATTTTCTGTTAAATAAAAATGTATATTCGTTAGCTGTTAAGAATTATCTTATTGTAACTGTATTTAGCTCTATGAAAAAAATCAACAATTTAGTATTCGGAATGATGGTATTTCCATTGGCTGTTTTTGCACAGCAAATCGATTTTTCAAAAAAGATTCCTTTTGATCCAACTGTAAAAACAGGGAAACTTGAAAATGGTTTAACCTATTATATCAAGAAAAATACCAAACCAGAGAAAAAAGTAGATCTTAGGTTGGTGGTAAATGTAGGTTCCATTCTTGAGGATGATGACCAACAAGGATTGGCTCATTTTATGGAACACATGTGTTTTAATGGTACAAAGCGTTTTCCTAAAAATCAGTTAGTAGATTATTTACAAAGTATCGGAGTAAAGTTTGGGCAACATTTGAATGCCTATACCAGCTTTGATGAAACGGTTTATTTCTTGCCTATTCCATCAGACAGTCCCGAGAAATTAGAGAAAGGTTTTCAAATTCTTGAAGATTGGGCGTTTAATACCGTTTTGAGTCCTGAAGAAATTGACAAAGAAAGAGGTGTAGTTTTAGAAGAATACCGTTTGGGCTTAGGCGCTCAAAAACGAATGTTGAGTCGTTATATTTCTAAATTAATGTACAATTCTCATTATGCAGAAAGAATGCCTATTGGGAAAAAAGAAATTTTAGAAAAATTCAAATACGAAACTTTAAATCGTTTTTATACTGATTGGTATCGTCCGAATTTGATGAGTGTAATTGTCGTGGGAGATATTGATGTTAACGAAATGGAGCAAAAAATTATCTCTCATTTTTCGACGTATAAAAACCCAACGAATGAAAAGCCTAGAAAAATCTTTGAAATCCCGAATCACAAAGAAACTTTTGTGGCTGTTGAAACCGATAAAGAAGCAACATCGGCTCAAATTCAATTATTGTACAAAGACTATGAAGCTCCAAAACCAGTTGTAAATGGTGGAGATTTTAAGGATCAGGTAGTTGAAGGATTATTTTCAACTATTTTGAATACAAGATTAGGAGAACTTGTCAACTCTCCAGCGCCGCCGTTTACTTATGGCTATTCTTATTACGGCGGTACTTTTGCCCGAAATAAAAAAGCATTTCAATCGGTAGCGATGTCTCAGGAAGACAAACAATTGAGCGCTTTGAAAGTATTGGTTACAGAAAATGAAAGAGTGAAGAAATTTGGTTTTACCCAAGGTGAATTAGATCGCTCTAAGGCGGAATTTCTAGCTTCAATTGAAAAAGCATACAATAACAGAGATAAAACCAATTCGGCAAATTTTGTGGGTGAATATCAGGAAAATTTCTTAAATAATCATCCAGTACCAGGTTTAGAATGGACGTATCAAACCGTAAAAGAAGTATTGCCCATTATTGATTTGAATGATGTAAATGCTTTAATTAAAAATTATTTGAAAGAAGACAATCGTGTGGTTATCTTAACAGGTCCAGAAAAAGAAGGGCTTAAAAAAGTGGATGAACAAGAGGTTTTAGATGCTTTAAAAATCAATATTGACGCTATTGAGCCCTATCAAGATGCAGCTGTGGCAACTAGTTTGATTCGAAATGAGATTAAGCCAGGTAAAATTGTTAAGCGTGAAAGTAATCCAAAAATTGGAACCAAAACATTAGTATTGTCTAACGGAGCAAAAGTAATTTACAAGAATACCGATTTTAAAAATGACGAGATTCTTTTTGAAGCAGTTAGTTTTGGCGGTACTAATTTGTATTCTGATGCCGATATGAAAAAAGTGGAATTTGCAAATGGAGCCTTGAAAGAAGCCGGTTTTTCAGGTCTTAAACTGAATGATATTAATAAATTCATGACTGGTAAAAAAGCAAGCGTAAGACCTTATATTAGTAGTGTAACCGAAGGATTGAGCGGTAATGCTACTCCTAAAGATTTGGAATATTTATTTCAAATGACCTATGCTTATTTTACCGATTTGAACTTAGATCCGGTTGTTTTTGAAGCATACAAACAAAAGCAATCCACTTATTATAATAATCTGGCTTTACAACCTAATTTTTATTTTCAGCAAGAACTTTCTTCTTATCTCTATCAAGGCAATCCCAGATTCAATGGTTTAGTTCCAAATGATAAAACCTGGAAAGAAACAGATTATACTTTGGCATACAATAAATACAAAGAGCGTTTTGCTAATGCAGCCGATTTCGAATTTTATTTCGTCGGAAATATTGATGATAAAGTAATAGAAGAATACGCCGTTAAATATTTAGCTTCTTTACCTTCTTCTAATAAAAAAGAAAAAGCAACTGATTTAGGGTATAGAATGCTAAAAGGAGATTTGAAAAAAGTGATAAATAAAGGGGCTGATCCTAAAAGTAATGTAATGATATTGTATTATGGAGATGCGAAATATTCGAATAAAGAAGCCACGAGTATGCAGGCTTTAGGCGAAATTTTGACAATAAAATTAATCGAACAATTGCGTGAAAATGAAAGTGGCGTTTATGGAGTTTCTGCTAGAGGAAGTATGAGTAAAGTGCCGTATGGTTCTTATAATTTTTCTATCGGATTTCCTTGTGGACCAGAAAATGCTGAGAAATTGACCGAATCTGCTTTAGAAGAACTTCAAAAAATTATAAATAACGGACCAGATGAAAAAGATGTGGCTAAATTTAAAGAAGGAGAATTAGCCGATTTCAGAAAAGACAGCAAAGAAAACAGGTATTGGTTGTCTAATTTTACTAGTTCTTATACTAAAGGGAATAGCGCAGAAGAAGTCTTAAAATTCGAAGATGCTGTAAATGCAATAACTGCTAAAGATATTCAGAATGTTGCCAAAAAATACCTCACAAAAGATAAAGTAATTGGAATGTTGATGCCAGAGAAAAAAATAGACATCAATTAAAGTAAAAAACCTGCTAAACTTTAGCAGGTTTTTTTATGATCTAAAATTATTTAAAACAAACAGGGATAATTTCTCCTTTGGCTAAACAATATTTGTCTACTAATTCAGGACTGATTTTGTTAGTGTAATCTTCTTCGACTACATTAAAACCGATACCTCTTAATTTATCAAAATAATCACGACCGTAAATGCGTACGTGATCGTATTGTCCGAAAATTTTAGCGCGTTCTTTTTGGTCGGTAATACTATCGTCAGCGAAAGTAACGTCTCGATTCAAGTCTTGAGGAATTTGTAAAATAGCCATTCCTCCAGGTTTTAATATGCGATACAATTCCTGCATAGCTTTAGTATCATCAGGAATGTGTTCTAAAACGTGATTACAAAGAATAACATCGTATTGATTGTCTTCAAACGGAAGATTACAAATATCAGCTTTTACATCTGCCAAAGGTGAAAACAAATCAGTTGTGGTATAATCCAAATTTTTTTGTTTTCGGAACAATTTGTAAAAAGCTTGTTCCGGAGCAAAGTGTAAAACTTTTAATGCTGAATTTGTTTCAGCATCTCTTAATTTTATTCTTTTAGTATTTGTAACAGAAGAATCTGAAACGAGTTCAGATTGAAAAAAATCAGTTTGTTCGTTTAAATATAACCATAACAAACGATGTCTTTCTAATGAAAGCGTACTTGGTGAAAGCACATTGTTTCTTTGTTTTTCGTATCCGTATGGCAACATCGATTTGAAGCTTTTTCCATCGATAGGATCAGTGAAATTAGTTCCTTTTAATGAAAAAGCAATAATGGGACGCGCCACATAACTCAAACGAATTAATAATGGACGTGGGATGGTGTTTAGGACGAGTTTGAACACAGATTTCATTTGATAAAAATTTGAACACGAATTTCACGAATTAGCACAAATTATTTATGCTTAATATGAATTTCACTAATTTGAGATTATAAAATAATTCGTTTGTATTTTAGACTATCTTCTCCAAAATTAGCTAATAAACCAAGCTTATTTTTGGATGATGCTAAATAATTTAATGTCTGCTTGATGTCACTATTTGTTAATTGTGAAATTGCTTTTACTTCAAATATTATTTCATTATAAACAACAAAATCAGCAATGTATTTTCGAGGTAAAATAATGTCTTTATACTTAATTTCATAAATTTTCTCCCTTTCAAAAGGAATTGAATTTATTTTAAATTCGTATTCTAAAGCATCTTTATAAACTACTTCGCTATGTCCTTTTCCAAGAATCTTATGTACTTCCATACAGATTCCAATAATTTTATATGATTCTTCTTTTAAATAAATGATATCCATATTAATTATTATTGGTGAAATTTTTATACATTTTTCATTCGTGTTAATCCGTGAAATTTGTGTGAAATTATATCACTAAAGGCACTTTTCTAAATTCATCTTCTTCGTTACTTTCAATTCCCAAAGCTTTATAGATATAAGCAAATGTGGAAAGCAACTCAGGTTTTCCGTCCACTAAGGCAATATCATGCTCGAAATGTGCAGATGGTTTTCCATCGGCAGTAAGAATTGTCCAGCCATCTTTCAATTGTTTGATGTTACGGGTTCCTTGATTAATCATCGGTTCTAATGCGATAACCATTCCGTCAACAAAAAGTTTTCCGCGACCTTTTTTACCGTAATTAGGCATTTCAGGATCTTCGTGCATTTTTTGTCCTAAACCATGGCCAACTAATTCACGAACGACACCATAACCATGAGATTCAGTATATTTTTGAATAGCGTTCCCTACATCTTCTACACGGTTTCCTGCTTTAAATTCGCGGATTCCTACATATAATGATTCTTTGGTAACTTGCAATAGTTTTTTTGTTTCTGGAGCAACTTCGCCAACTTCAAAAGTATAAGCGTGATCGCCATGAAATCCATTTTTAAAAGCGCCACAATCAATAGAGATAATATCACCGCTAACAAGAGGAGTGTTATTTGGAATTCCGTGTACTACCTGAGCGTTTGGACTCATGCAAAGGGAATTTGGAAAACCATATAAACCAAGGAAACTAGGTTCAGCTCCATGGTCTCTAATAAATGTTTCTGCTAATTTATCAAGGTGTAAAGTAGTTACCCCTTCTTTTACTTCGGAAGCCAACATTCCTAATGTTTTGGATACGATTAAGGCACTTTCGCGCATTAATTCTATTTCTTCACGTGATTTTACTATAATCATATTTCGTATTTTCAGTTGGCAAAAGTACAATTTTATAAATTATTTAATCCGGATTAGCCATTATTTTAAAAAGCTCCGGATTTAAAATTAAAAAAAGGTTTTCCAAAGCTATTTTTGAAAGCTGTGCGCTAACCAAATTATTCTCGCGAGTATTGTTAAAAATAGCGAACTTTAGTGGTTTTGTTGCTCAGAGATATGATAATTGGTTCGAAAGGGAAGTAGGTCTAGAAACAAATCACTAAATTGGTGATTGTAAAAAATCAAGAAGAACATGGATAATAGCCAAATTAAAAAAGCCGATTTAACTAAAATGAAAAGTGTTGCTCTTAGTGTTTTAGGGGTAGCGGTGATTTGTTTTTTCGTAGGATTTCATTATAAAATAGGATGGCTCAAAGCATTTAGCGAAGCTGCTATGGTGGGTGGAATTGCCGATTGGTTCGCTGTAGTGGCTTTATTCAAACATCCTCTGGGAATTCCAATTCCACATACTGCTTTAATTCCTAATAATAAAGATGCTATCGGTCAAAATTTAGGCACTTTTGTTTCGGATGAGTTTTTAATTAAGGAAAAGTTAGAAATTAAATTGGACGAATTTGATTTTGCAACAAAAGCAACCAATTGGTTAATAGAGGAAAAAAATGCTGCGACCATTTCGTCTTTGGTTGTAGAAAATGTGATTCCAGGAGTCTTAAAAACAATAGATG